>JAZOTE010000044.1:0-141355 GCA_045657485.1 Eubacteriales bacterium | reverse complement strand
ATGATTTTGATAGTGTCGCCGATTTTAACGTTATCCATATGTCAGTCCTCCTTAATTTGACTTTGCTTCCTTTTTATATTTATAATAAGAGTTTCTAGAGCAACCGCAGAGTTTCATTACATCAGGATCTTCTAGAGTGCCACCAAAATCTTTCGAATGTTTACTAATGATGGCGATGCAATCAAGAGATTTCTTGGTTGTGAGAGAAGTGCCTTTGATGATACCTATCTGAGTTCCGTTCTTCTTGGATTCTCGGATGCCTTGAGAAATTCTAGAGTGCAGATCGGTAACTTCTTTTTCTGATTGGTCGAAGGCGGCTTTGATTTGTTCTTCAGCGAGCGCCATCATGAAATTGTTGATAAGTTCTATGTTGCCCTTGAAGAACGTATCGACTGCAGCATTACCAGTGGTAATATCAATATTAAGTAAGTTGTTTCTAGTGGAGTCGAAGACTGAAGTATTGATCAGAGGTTCGTTGAGGAAGATGAGGTGGACACCACGCTCATAGAGCATCTTGTAATCTTTAAAACCTTCTTCGGCATTACGGCTCATACGAGAGACACTATCGAAAACGATGGTATCATCCTTTTTTACTTGTGGGATAAACTTCTCCCATTGCGGACGGTTTTGAGTAGTACCAGTGAAGAACTCTCTAATGATAGTGGCGTTGGGATAGATTGCGGTGATGTTAGTGATCTGACGAGCAATCTTCTGATGTTGGGTGCTGACGCGGCAATAAGCGTAAATCATAATATAACCTTCCTTATTTAGTATTAAAACAAACTAAAGTTTGTTTTGCTACTAATATTATGACGTGTTTTGAGCCAAAAGGGAGCCCATATTGACGAAAATTAGTACAATGTTTGCAAAGCTTACTTTTAATATAATAAATAATAAGGAAGAAAACCTCGCAGTTTTAAAGCTGCGAGGAATTTTTTTGTCAAAATATAAAACATTTTCTTGAAATTGATTAAAATTTGAAATATTTTACCGTATGGTATTGTGAAGGTTTTATTTTATGTATTTAAATTTTTTAAAAAATGTGGGGTGAGGTGTATATTTTTGTGTCCTTGTTATGTTCTTTGATAATTAAATATCTGTAAAAATAATTATTTTTTAAAAAAATTCAAAATTCTGAATGTTTTTACCGTATAGTATGGCGGTGGGGTTGATTTTTTTGAGGTCCCCGCACGCTCTTTGACAAGTTAATACACACAAAGCAATGTTAAATTTCAAAGCAAAGGAGATGATAATCAAAAGTGAAAAATATCAATAAAAAGAATCGGAGAGACAAGTTCGGATAGCAATGAATACTATTTGTCTCAAATTAATTATGCGTGCGACCGACGCCAAACGGTTAATAACTATAAAAATTGATATAAAAGAAAGGCTTATAAAAACAATGATTACATGGAAATTTAACGAAAACGATTTTAAAATTAACGAGAACACGAACACCCTCATTCCTGAGGGAGATCACAGAGTGATAGTTAGCAGAGTAACGATTAAGACCTATAGCTCCGGCAACGAAGGCTTTGAGATTATGCTTGACGTATCTGGCTATCCCGGCAAGCTTTGGCATCGCATTATTATGGATCCTGCCAATCCCGAAAAGACAAATCATCACCTCGGTAAATTCTTTGAGTCCTTCGGTATTACCGAATATGACCTTAACGATTATGAGTCTTGGGTTGGTAAAGACGGAGCCGTGAGAGTGAAGCACGATATCTATAACGGTTCTATGACAGCAAAGGTTCTCTTCTGTATTACTCGTGCTTATCAGGCGAAGCTTCCTGCTTGGGGACAGGCTGCGATAGCAAGAACATTTGAAAAATCTACATATGAGCAGCCGATTAATATTCCGACTATGCCTAACGAGCCTGTTTTATCTGTACCTAGTAGACCAGCGATGAACTTTAACGGATTCACGTTCTAATATGAACAACATATGGGGCTATAATATTGCTATTATGGCCCCAAGTAACAAGTAAAAAAGAAATAAACCATAAGGAGAAACAAAATGATTAGTGAAGAGCAGATTATTAAATACTTTGAGGACATCATCGAAGATGAAAATATATTTAGTTTTGATGGTTACTTTTATCCGTCCAGAGAGTTTATGGAACAGCTGTTTGGCGGAAAAAGAATTAAATATGATGATAGTTTCGTTATGGATGAAAGCGAACGCGCTGGATACATAGCTAAATTTGCAGAGGGGACACTGGAAATTTACGTGCCTGACCATGTGCGCAGTAAAGAAGTAGTATTGGATAACTTTGATGATATTATTTCTGAGGAATATAGGGATATAGTTAAGAAAGTGATCGTAGGAGACGGTATTAAAGATATGTCTAAGTGCTTCTTTGAAAAATTTCAGAACATTGAAAGCGTTTACTTGGGGGCGGATGTCGAGTTCGTTTCGCCGTGTACCTTTTATGGTAACTTCAGGTTGTCAGAAATAACTATCAGCGACTCGAATAATCATTTTAAATCGTGTAATAATGTGGTTTTTTCACATGATATGAAAAAACTTGTCATATACGCACCGGGAAAGCCTGAGAGCTTCTACGAAATTCCTAATCATGTTGAGACTATCGGTGGATCGGCTTTTATTGGTGTAGGTAATCTTAAAAGTGTTAAGATCGGTCCTAATGTAACTACAATTGAAGCAACAGCGTTCTTTGACAACAGGGTAAGACATGTTTATATAGACAAGTCTGTTACAACATTGAAGGAATATATATTTGGATCGCACGACGAATTGCAAATTTATAAAGCGGGTAGCTGGCTGGTTGTGGGGAGTGCAGAAAGTAGTGATGTGGAAAAATGGTGCGATCGGTATGACGTGAATTTTCATATAATCGCTGATGACGAAGTGGATAAATTTCTTTCTGTACCGTTGCCGGATATGAATAATGATGAGTACCAGATTCGTGCAAATAAAGAAAGCGAGAGAAAAAGAAAAATCAAAGAAGAAGCTAGGAGATTGCACAATGAGAAAATAGCTAAAAAGGCAACAAGCAAGTTCGGCGGTTTTGAATTCTAGTATATTATGAAAAACATTTGATATGTTCCGCTAAATCCTCTTCAAGCTCTTCCACAGTGTGATCAAACTTAAATTCATCTAAGACGTATTGATGGGCGGCTCGTGATCCTTGGATATATAGTATTTGAACAAGAGTTTCTAATACGTCGAGTCGCTCATCACAATAATATGAAAAGAGATTTGCTATTAAATCAATTGATAGGCGGTCTATGAAGTAATAAGGATGGGCGTGGCAGAAATCTTTGAGCAACTCGTAGTCATCGTAAGGATCCGGAAAACTCTCGTCTAACTCATGGCAATAGTAATTTAACTCGCACCAGAGATTGAAGAAACTATGTTTACTAATAAAGCTTTTATCGTGAGCGCGGCAATGAACAAGTATTCCATAAAAGACTTTGAATTGCTTGGACGAGAGTTTGCTTAATAGTTCACATATCGCATTAGAAGAGGAAGTATTACATTGATTCATAATAGAGAATTCCTTTCATTTTGGTCAGTTTAAGGCCTATTCGGACATCTAAATTTATCATTCATTTAATTTAGCAATTATCTAAAATGGAACTTTATATTTTATATTTAAGAAAGGATGTGTAATAAATTGAATAACAAACTTGAACTTATGTTTAAGAGCGACTTTGTAAGAGTGCCGAGACCGTTTATCAGAAAGTTCAATCTTAATACGGCTGTGATGCTTTCGGAAATATACTCTGAATATACATACTGGAAAGACCGAGATGGACTTCAGAACGGCGGGTGGTTCTATAGTACTATTGAAAATATATGTTATAATACAGGCCTTAGCAAACATCAGCAACTTGTCGCTTGTAAAGTACTTGAAAACTATGGTATCATCAAAGTGAAATACCACGGTATGCCTAAGAAAAGATATTTTAAGTTTAATTCGGCGGTGTTCAACAAGCTGTATGATGACCTCGAACTTCATTCTAGTGGTAACGAAGAAGAAACGGCAGTGCCTGAAATACTTGATAGACCTAGTAGAAACTTTTCGGGCTTTTCGTTCTGATGATATGCCCGCGCTCTGCGGCGCGGGCTATATTTTCATAGTTCGATTATTGAATGACTATAGTCTGAAAATCGAATTGTAGTGGTTCGAATTTTGGACTCATTTGGGGCAAATACTGAACATAAATAATAATAAATAATAATATTAAATTAATAATATTTATGCTATAAAGCTAAAGCTTTTTAGCAAATCATTTAGTTAATAACAGTTGTAATCTTGAGTAAATAAAACAAAAATAAAACAGTCGTTCAAAAATTGAACAACTGATACGTCAGAGTTGAGGCGGGGAATAATGGAAAAGCTGACGGTCTCTAGTAGAACATCAGCTTTCTTCTCTTATTTGCATTATAGACATTTTGCGCTGTCTATTGCGGCAAATTAATTAAAACCATCCATTATCAAAAACGTTAACGTTTGAGTAATAGTTTTGGGTAATTTCTTCTATAGTAAACTTCTTCTTGATTAGAACTGCGGCGGTAATTAGACTCATATGATCGCATGAGTACTTACTGATATTATCTATGAGCTGCTTTCTAAACATCTTGTCTTCATTGACTTTAAAAGGATTGCTGTCGAAGGCTTCAAGAAACTCTTCAAATTGATTGGGGGAGATCGTATTATAGTATTGGTGGTTGAGCTTGTAGAAGAACTTAAAGAAATCTCGAAGCCCCTCGTTGCTCATACTCTCTAATTCTTTGGTCAAGGTTTCGGTCGCCTTGTTTATATTATTTTCTGTATTTTCCATATCTAAATTTCACTTTCTATAAATTATATTGAGTAACAACAGAGCGCAAAATATTGTCATCTATATAATTTAGCAGATAAAAAACTTTTAGATAAGCTTATGTTTCTTATTGAGAAAAGGGAGATGCATTAAAAAATATTTCTCATCTATCAAATTAATGTAATCGAAACAAAGTTGAAAAATATTTTACAAAAAACGTAAAATCCTATTGACAAATAACGAAAATCCGAGTATAATAATAACAGAAAAACATTTCGCTCAACGTGAAAGGAGGAGTACAATGCTAAGAGAGCGTATCAAACAAATGGATCTTAAAGTAACTGAACTTTCAGACTATCTTCAAATCTCACGTCCTACTATGTATAAATTCATAGAGTATTACGATGAACAGAATTTTGATTTAATAAATAGAAAAGTGCTGAAACTCTTTAATTACATTTCCGAAAATGAATTTATTGGCAAAAAAACTGTTATTTCTTATATACTAAATAATCTTGTAGAGTTAAAACCGATAGGAGAAAAAAACGATGTTGCTGTTATCAATAAATTAAGAAAGAATATAGTTGAAAATCCAGAGTCTAAAAAAAGCAAATTTTTAGAAATGTGTGTTACTACAACATTTTTTGATGAATTGATTAATTATCTACCAGATATAGCGGAAATATCAAAAAAAAGAAAAAGGTCAGATGATGAACAGAGACTTTTAGATTCATATCGAGAGTTCGTAGAAAAAATTAAAACAAATTACAATTAAAAATTATTAATATTACAGTAGAAAGGAAGATTTGAAGTAATGAACAGATACTTGAGGATCGAAAAATTCCGTAATATAGGTATTGACAAAGAAGAAAAGCTTATGATTAACAGTTCGCTAAAAAAAGGCGAACAAGGCAACCTAATTATTCTTGTAGGAGAGAATAATTCAGGAAAGTCGAATGTGCTTGATGCATTGATGCGTTTTAAGAGCAAAAGCATACAAGAACGTGATATAACTAATCTTGAGTTTGATGAGAAATATCGCAAACCCGTATTGACAATGGTAACACAAGATGGAAACAAGGAGTTTTGTTGTTCGCTGGAATATGGCAATTCCTCTTATACCACACATTCCAACACTGGGGAATATTCTAAAATACTTCCGGTTAAGGATGCGCTTAACATTTACGATTCTTTGTCGCAGTACAAAACGTATCCTAGCGAATTGAAAGAAACACTTGAAAATGCAAAATCAATAAAGCAGGAAATCGAAGATGCGATAAAAAGCTTTTTACAACATTTGCGCAATGATCTAAAGAACGGTCGTTCCCATTATTATGATAATTCTTATTCGAATATATCCTCTTGGTTGAATCAAAATTACCCCGACCTTGTGAAAGTCTTAAACTCTAATGACTTTGATTTGTTTAACGCGCAATATATCAAATGCTTTGGCATAGATGTTATTCCCAATATTGTTGTTTACGAAGAAAAAAACATTAGCGACAGCGACTTGAGTTGTGCTCCTGATTCTATCAATTCGTTCTTGAACATTGTATTAGAAGATATAGTTTTTAAGAAAGAGAATATAGTAAGTGCATATAATATCTACAGAAATCAAAAAAATATAGGGATATTGAAAAAACTAGAAAGCCAATTAAACAAAAAGGTGGCAATCCTATCTAAAAAATTCAATTCAATATACAAACTCGACGATGGATGTTATGAGTTCGCTTTTAGAGTCGAACGTGAGCAACTATCCCTAATTATATCTAAGAATGAAGAGCCCGTAACTCTTGCATTTCAGTCGACGGGATTTCATTGGTTTTTCAACCTATATTTCAACTTGCTTTCAAGGAATACAATGCAGCCAGGTGATATCATAGTTATGGATGAGCCTGCTACACATCTACATGTACAAGGTCAGCAAGAGCTCAAAAAATTTCTTAAAGATTTTACCATTAAAACTGGAGTAACCATTGTGCTGGCTACACATTCACCGTTTCTTGTTGATATGGACAACCTTGATGAGTTGAGAATTGTAAAAAATATCCACGGTCGAACGAGTATTCAGAATGATTTTTCTGCTATCGATGCGAACGATTCCGATACTCTTTCATCAGTAATAAAAGCATTAACTGTTAAAACTCATATATTGAGTGACCCGGACAAGCAGATGGTTTTTGTTGAAGGTATCACCGACTATAATACTCTTACTAAGGCCGTAAGGCTTTTGGGTGAAGAATATCAAAATATTTCTTTTATTCCCGTGAACGGCATAGGAAAGGATAAGGAGCAACAGAGAGAAGTTTTAAGGAAAATATTAGAAATTGGCAGAAAACGCAATCCTATACTTCTTGTTGACGGAGATAAAGCTGGCGAAGCGATAAAAAAATTAAATGGGGAAAATAAAGATCTGCTTGTTATATCATTATCTGAAATAGATCCCGAATTTAAGGAGATTGAGGCATTGTTTGTCGAAAGCGATAGAATCAAATTAGGGATACAGAAAGAGAATGGCAAGTATGTTAAGTCTTCCATTCTCTCATCGAATATAAAGAACTATAGCAAAGATAAAGATTTTTCAGACGAAACAAAGAGTAATTTTAAGAAAGTTCTGGACTATATTATTGAGCAAAGTTCGTAAGCATGATCAATACTATTTAGCGATAATACTTCCCATGCTGAAAAGTGTGGGAAGTATTATTCGTTTATAAGTTTTACTGTGACCTCGTCCATCTCGCCACCGAAGAAATGTTCTAGTACCTCATCAAATATTGTGTAGTCCTCACTTGTGAGAGCGAATAGCGTCATAGATGATTTGAGTTTCATTTCATCTTTATCACCGAAGATTTCTAAAGCAGTCTTGTCTTTGTGTTTCAATAGCTCGCCACAAAGCTCGTAGAGCCTCCCAGACAGCACTGGGTGCGCAAGGTATGCTTTAGCTTCGCCGAGTCCTGAAATGCCATACAGGTGAGCCATAGTGCTCGTACCAAGTCCACGGAGCTGAGGGAACATAAACCACATCCAATGCGAGGTCTTCTTGCCATTTTGTATTTGTTTTAAGACTGACGGGTACATAAGTGTCTGCGCTTGAACGAAACGATTTAAAGAATTAAAATCCATACTATCACCTCATAACTATTATATCACAAACCTGTAATTTTTCAAGCCGTAGTTTCTGCGCTTTGTTCGAAGGTGAGTGAACCTTCGAGGCTTTTTGCCAATGAAACTTTACGTCTATGACTGATATGAGCATAGATGTTAGCCGTCGTTGAAATATCAGAATGGCCTAACCATTCCTTAATATCATTGATATCCCACCCCTTATCAACCAATATGCTAGCGGTTGAATGACGTAAATCATGATAGCGCATTTGTGGGAATCCATAACGAGCTAGGGCACGCTTAAAACTTCGTGTAAGACTGTCGGGACGGTAGGGCATACCGTTAGGGTTCTTGAAGATATAATCATTGATATGATAGCCAGAACCAAGCCGTTTCTTGTAGTCCTTTTGTTGTTCACGAAGCTGCAAGAGCAGAGTTTTTATCTCAGGGAGCAGTTCATAAGTTCTCTTACTACAATAGCTTTTAGTGTCATCTTTAGCGATGATCCGAGTGCCACCAACCACAGTATGATTGATAGTGATCGTGTTAGCGTCAAAATCAACGGCTTGCCACCTGAGTCCGAGTGCTTCTGACTTTCTAAGACCGTAATATAGAGTTACATAAACGATAGGACCAATCTCTTCGCTCTTAAACGCGTCGAGCATTTTCTGAGCATCTTCAGCCGTTAGAAATACTTGTCTTTCGTCTTTCTTATTACCTCGTTTAGGCATAGGAACCTGTGCTGCCGGATTGATTTTTATATCACCATAGAGCACGGCGTAATCGAATACCTTTCTTAAAATACTAATTATCTTTCTTATCGAGGTGTTCGATTGACCGCCTATCTTATTATCTTTACGACCACCATCATTAGAGAGGTAGTTAACATAATCAAATATGTGCCCGGCAGTGATGTCTTGGATATTCAAATTTAAATCTTTGAAATAGGGAATAAGGTGTCTGTCGATGTATGTATGATATCCGTCATATGTAGTTTCAGCAACTTCGCTTGCCTGAAGTTCTTTCCACATTTTAAGATAGTCAGCCATCTTGGCAGGATGATCGCTCTTTTCAAGATAACTATATTTCTCAATATATGATGGAATCAAAGCCGTTGCCTTTTGTTTTGCACCGCGACCTGAAAGTCCGGTACTCACCCATTTATCTTTTCTATTGTGGTTTGTGTCGTAATAAGTAAGTCGGATATAATAAATATCCTTTCGTTGTGCAACACATCCTGTCATAACACCACCTCACTCAGTCTGTGTTCGAAGACAGAACCTCAATGGCAATTCTCATACCAAGCTTAAAAGCATACACGAAAATCTCTCTTTCGTTAATATCCGTAAGCTCGTCCCAACAATCATCAAATTTTTCAAATATCTCTTTCTGTTTCTCGTTGAGTTGTGCTATAAGAGTATCATGATGATCTGCGATATAACCCATAAGCTCCTTGACTTCTTTTTCTTTGCTACGGCAGTCTGTGTTAGGACATAAGTTGCCATAGAAAAGCTCTTCTAAAACCGATTTCATATAATTATCCCCCTGATTAATGGTACGATAATTATAACGCGTTTTCTCGTGTTCGCGAATGCGTAAATGACAATGTTAGCAGAAATGTTGCAATTTGTGTATCAAAATGTATCATACAACCTATTGACACATATAATATAATGTGGTATAATAAAAGCAGCAAAAAAGGAGTGATTAGATATGAAGGATTATTCTATTTATCAGGTTGATGCTAATGTGTTCTTTTCAGGAGCAGAAGATAAAGCACAAATAACCATAAACGGCCTGAGATATATAATGAAATATCAACGCAACTCTGAGGTTGGTATGACATTTAGCCACGTTTCGGAGTATTTGGGAAGCCACATATTTGAGTTGCTTGGCATACCCGTTCAAGATACGTATCTTGGAACTTATAATGGCAGAAATATAGTTCTTCTAAAGCATTTTTGCGCAGATGGAGAGATTTTGGTTCACTTTAATGACGTTGGTGAGAGCTCTCTTGAAGAAGATAAAGAAATGTATCAATACTCGTATGAAGATATTCAAAGAATGTTGATTGAAAACAAGAAATCCACCAACGTTCAGGAAACCGTCGATAGATTTTGGGATATGTTTATTGTTGATGCCTTCAACGGTAATTTTGATAGACACGGTGGCAACTGGGGATTCATAAAGAAAGATAATAAGTACCGAATAGCGCCGGTATATGATAATGGTTCTAGCATGTATCCAAAGCTTAATACCGATGAAAGAATTAACGACGTTTTAGGCTCGGAAGAAGAAATTGACAAACGAGTATATACGTTTCCAACTTCCCACGTAAAGATGGATGGACGTAAGAGCTCTTATTATGAGGTCATCAATAGCTTACAGTTTGAAGAATGCAATAATGCTCTGTTAAGAATCTTCCCAAGAATTAGATTCGAAGAAATTGATAAATTAATTGATTCAATAGAATGTATCAACGATTTGCGCAAAGAGTTTTACAAGCGCATGTATAGAGAAAGGTACGAAAAGATATTAAAGCCGGCGTACGATAGATTAGTTAATTAGGAGATGATAATATGTTGACAAGTGAATATACAAGACCGCTTGTCGGTAGACCATACTACAGTAATGCAGGTATCATAAAGGTATATGATAGAAGCAACCGCGACTATTACGTAGGCGAAGTTATATTTGAGAGATTTGATGAACAGAATTTTCAGTACGTCTTCAAGCCATATTGGAACTATATTGATCAAATTCCAACCGGTTTGTTCCAAGGAATACCCGGAATCAATATGGAGATTCGAAGAGAAGCATACTATAGAGTAAATATGACCCCCACATTTATAAGCATGAGAACTCCTAGCGAATCAAGAGAAAACGTTAGAGAGCTTATGGCATCGGTAGGTCTTGACTATTATGATAGATTTGAATGGCTTCTCCGAAGCGAGATGCGATGCGGAGATGATAACTTGCTTGTTGTAAGAAAGCCCCGGGATATTCAAAGAATTAGAGGCTGGGAGAATATTAGAAATAGACATTTTCATCCTAGTGACGTTGTTGAAATATATAGTCTTGCAGATATGCAAAGCAGCAACGCAAGGATAGTTGAGGACATGTTTAGATTGCTTCAAAGCGGAGTTCAAATCTATATCATAAGCGAAGATAGATATTTAGGATATGATGAACGAAGAACAATGCTGTACTTGCTTCGAAATATGCTTGAGTGCATTGATCGCAACAACAGACTTCGCAGAGAAGAGGGAATTGAAGAAGCAAAGCGAAACGGCAGATATGCAGGTAGAAAGCCCATTGAATTAGACGATCAACTTCTAAAACAAGTGGCTATCGCTTTTTTAAATAATCGTATTTCAGAACAAGAAGCAATGCAAAGATTGGGGATAAATTCAAGGTCAACGTTTTACAGAAGAATTAGGGCATTTAGATAACAAAACACCGTCCCTATTAGTTAGAGGCGGTGTTTTTGAAAAAGGAAGATAATAAATAATCAGTATAAATGAGCAGTGCGCTAAACGGAAAGGAATATATGTCTAAAAAGAAAAAACAACATTATGTACCCCGACTATATTTAGAAAAATGGTGTATAGAAGGGACGAATCATACTAATGTTTATGATAAAATCCAGAACAAATTTCGAAACAATCATATAGAGGATGTTGCTTCTGAAAATTATTTTTATGATATTAACTTAGAAGGGGTTTTATCTCCTCAAGAAATAGAACATTTTGGTCTTCAAGGTGTTGATTTATCCAAGGTTGATGATAAACAGTATATAGAGAATCTATTTGCTGATACCATTGAAATTGCGTTCGAAAACATTCTAGAACAAATTATTTCTCGTGTGCGTGGTATGAATGCATGGGAAATTAAAAACTGCTTGTTTATAAAGTCTGAAGATGCACATTTATTTTCAATTATAATTGCTATACAGTATTTGAGAGTAAAAAAAATTCGTGATTCCATAAAAGATTCCTCAAAATTGTTAGAGCGGGCCTTAAATGATATGGGTGCTTCGCAAACAGTTATCGATGAATACTGTAAAATATCGAAGAATCAGATGAAATATATTCATGGAAAAATGCTTATGAATACTGAAGAAATACTTGATTTTGCTCAAATCTTTGATAGTCACATTTGGATTCTGCTTAAGAACAAAACAGATCAAAAGTTTTTAACGTCTGACAATCCTATAGGAACTATAGCTCATATTAACGATTCAATTCTCTCTATGTCAGGCATAGCATCCAAAGGCGTTGAGGTGTATTTTCCGTTATCTCCTGATTTGCTACTTATTATGTTGGAAAAGACATATCATACTAATTATGAGTATCAGAATTATCGCATCGTAGAGGTGGATAAAATTGATATGGTAGAATATTATAATTCTTACTGCGTTATGAATAGTAGTAGGTGTGTGTATTCAATCAACGGTGATTTTTCTATAGTGGATAAATTGAAAGCAAAAAACGCGGATATATTACAATCATCGAAAAGCGAATTATTATGGAATGGTAAGACATACACCAATTGACAGTATACCCTATCTCTGTGGTATTTCATAAATTCAACAAAAAGAAGGGTGTTACACAATCTGCGTAGCAAATTGCGTAACACCTTCTTTTTAGTTACGTAACACTATATACAATTTCGACTAGAAAAGAATAGTGTATTGGATTAAAAATAATCTCCACATGGTGCTATATTGCTAATATACCACTTAAAAAGGTATCTAAATACAGCCTGACATCTTTTAAATACTTATCAGTCTCTTCTTTTGAAGGGGAGTATCCGTTATGCACTACATCGTTGCGTAAATCCAATAAAGCGGTCTTATAATCATGAGTGGGTAGTTCCATATCAATATCTATAGCAAGAGCAAAATATCCTCCCAACATTCTATATTTTTTCATAAGCTTATCTAAAAAGTATATGTTTTTATTGACGGCAAAATTTTTGATACCATTTAATAGTGCAGCTTCCAAGGCGGGAGAGCAAACAGTTATTGTTTTTTTATAATCACCTTCATGAAAGGCTCTAAAGCCCTCTAGGTAATATTTATATCCGAAATTCATATCTTTTTGCTGGTTTGTAAAATTGATTATTTTCACTAGCTCTTCGTACTTTAATCGTCCGTTCAAAAGTTCTACTTTAATGTGTGCACCATTGTCGTTGCTGTTATGAATTGGAATTAATTTGTTTGTACTAGGATCGATAGCATGGAGAATTATACCGGCATTTCTAAAGCCATACCCTTGAATTAGTGGAGGAGTTTTGATCTCTGTTTTCTTTGCTGGTGCCATTGATATTACTTCGTATATTTCGTAGAAACGCTCAAACCAAGCGTCAATACAATTATAAACAGTCTGCATATCTATTTCTAAATTCTTATCCAGCGGAGTGAATGTTACTAGAACTCTCTTGACTAATGAATTTCCTTTTGGGAAAGACATAGTTTGTCCCCAGTCAGTACATCCAAAACAATCTTGTTGATTGCCCCATTTTATACCATCCAATGGGCATACAGGACCGGGGATCACATGATTATCATTCTCAAGTTTTCCGGAGGCCTGGGCGTTAATAAATTCAGGAGATAATTTTGGAAATAAAATTTTACCGATAACATTCTCTAGATGAATTTCAAATTGTTTCCCCATAATATCGCTATCGCAGTCAAGAGGGTATTTTAATTCGTAATCCCCTAGTACAGGAATTGATTTATTGATAATGGCTTTCATGTTGCCCCCTTTTTTTTATTTATTATACCATAAATCGACGTATATTTCAATGAAAAGATTTAATAGGTTGATTAGAAACAGTAAAAACAAGGGACATTACACCAATCTGCGTAGCAAATTGTGTAACACCCTTATTTTAGCTGTGTAACACTATGTACAAAAGCGTCATAAAAACAAAAAAATAGTGTAAAAACCTTGCGATTTCTACACTATTTTGGTCTGAGTGACAAGACTTGAACTTGCGGCCTCTACCACCCCAACGCCCCCGGGCGAAGGGTATATTCGGTGATATCGTGGATTATCTCACTTTATCGTTGGCTATTCGGGTTTTTCGTTGACTTTCAAGAGATATTGTTGTACTCCAAAAATGTACATCCGGTGCATAGTTTTAAGTGGTATGCACCAAAACTATGTATCAAAAAATTATGCATTTCACGCTTTTTGAGGTCTTCGACTACCAATATTATACCTCGGTTTTGATAAATTGTCAAGTCTAAAGTTTAATTGAAAATTAGACGAAATAAAATGCTTATCAATTATAATTACATAAATCATCAAATTTAATAGCGGCTTCCTTATCAACACTCTCTAACATGTGTACGTAAATATTTGTTGTTTCAATGCTTGAATGTCCAAGACGTGCCGACACAGTTTTGATGTCGCAACCGTTGGCGAGCAGTATAGTGGCAGAAGTATGGCGCAGGCAGTGAAACTTGAGGTGACGTATATTGTGCCGTGCGAGAAAATGAGAGAACTGCTTCGTGGGCGTGTTAGGGTTCATTACGTTTCCAAACTCATCGGTGAATACATAATCAAGATTTTGCCAAGTCGAGCCAAGCGAGAGGGCATAGGTGCTTTGAAATTCTTTATATTTTTGTAATGTGCTGCAAAGGCAATCTGGAATAGCGATAGTACGAATACTTGAATGAGATTTTGGTTCTTTTTCCAAAGGCTTTTCGCCCTTGGGTTTATATATACTTCGTTTTACAGAAAGTTGCTGATTTTTAAGATCGATATCAGACCATTTAAGACCTACTATTTCACCTCGTCGCATGCCGGTGAAGAGTGCAAGTTCAATTAATACTCGGATATTAATTGGCTCTGTTTTGACAGCATCAAAGATAGCTCTTGTTTCTTCTATGGTAAATACATCGACCTCTTGATATCTCTCTTTAGGAAAGGTCAGGCGGCGTGATATGCCTACGTCATCGTCCATATAATACATTTTATATGCCATCGTTAACATAGAACGCAAGACGCTTGTGTATCTTTTAACGGTTGCGGGGGAGATGTGTCCCGCTTTGCCGTCGTTTCGAGGCATAGAATTCAAATTCATAATAAAATCTTGAACATGATATGTTTTTATGTCACGCAATCGCATTCTTCCAAACCCAGGAAGAATATGTTGTTCAATAATTCTTTCGTACAAAACATAAGTCGTTGGTGAGAGGGAAGTCTTTTGAATAGAAAGATATTCCTTTGAAAAGTCGGAAACAATTTTGTTCTCCGGCTTTTTTCGATTTCGCTCACTTTGAAGTTCATATGTAAACTCTTCGATAAATTCGTTAAGTTCTTTCTCAAATCTCTTTTGAGAGAGATTGGGTTTTGAAGGTTTGAAAATACGTCCTCTCAAGATCTGTTTTCCTGTCATAATATCTCGTCCGCAAGAAATTCGTACAAGATACGTTCCATTTGGTTTTGTCGTAACATTTGCCATACTTTTCTCCTTAAAATTTATTTGCCGGAAGGCTAAATAAATTTTATCATAGAATTATAATGTTTATATATATTGACAAAACAGATTATTTTGTTTATAATTATAAACGTAATGGAGGTATTAGTATGAGTAGAAAAGCAGCAACAGTATTACCACAAACTCGAAAGATCTTATCGACGATGGGAGAACAGATTAAACTTGCTCGACTTAGGAGAAATCTTTCTGTCGACCTTGTTTCAGAACGTGCGGGAATTAGCAGGGCAACTTTATGGAATGTAGAAAAGGGAAGTCCGTCCGTTTCAATTGGAGTGTATGCAGCGGTTTTACATGCATTGAATAACATGGACAGTGATCTATTACTCATCGCTAAAGATGATGAATTGGGAAGAAAGCTTCAGGATTTGGCATTGCCGGTACGCAAACGCGCACCAAAAAAGAAAAGTGATTGGTGAAAAAGTTCTATGCCCCAAAATGCAGGAAAAATATCGGAACATCTATTTTTGATTATGCTTCCAAACTTAATAGCGGATTACTAATGAAGTATAACAGAATAACACACTGCGGTGAGGTTAGTCCTCACCGCTTCATCATTCCCTTGAATTTGATTTGAGGAATATTTATTTTGCTAAAATTGCAAAAAGCGCTTGATATTGTTCCTCAAATGTGCTATAATATACATTGAGTAGATATCTGTTATCCTCGGAGGTATAATTTGGATAAAAGAAAAGCATTTGAAACGTTGTTGTATGAAACCGAATATGCGAATATTGCAGATAGTAAATACGTAGAGGAACGGTTATCGTTACTTCGAAAATGGATAAAAGATAATATGCCAACCAAATTGTATAGATATAGAAGATGCAACGAAAATTCGATAAGTGCATTTAGTAAAGATGAAATTTGGGGCAGTTCTTATTTGACATTCAATGATTCGCTTGAATGTATACCTTGCTACGATTTGAATAAAGTAAATGATATTTTCAATAAAGAATTTGATACAGAGATTATTGAACGTAATATCTCTCAATTAAAAGAAGGCTATTTGCCGTCAGGAATTAAAGAGCTTTGTTCAAGTGAATTCATAAATAATCTGCAAAACAATGCGAAACAAGACATTTCTCAAAAAGAATTGGAAAAACAGTTGCAAAGACTAAAAAACACGTTGGTAACATATATCTCAAACAATCTTTCTGAATATGAGAAATATTTCTTCACTGGAATAAGCGCAGCCGAAAGTCAATATATGGTGGCGTGTTTTTCCGAAACAAATACTTCTTCACTTATGTGGGGACATTACGCTGACTCTCATAAAGGATTTTGTTTGGAATATGATTTAACCTCGTTAATATCAGATTGTGCGAGAAATTGCGAAGATATTCGTCAGTGCGTAGCTTTAATGATGAGTGTTGCTATCGCTCCGGTTATCTATTCAAAGGGGAGATTTGATGCATCAAGTAGTTTTACTTCAATGTTGATCAATATAGTGTTGGAGTCCGCAACAAATAAGCAAGTAGGTTATTACTATGCAGATATGCTTCTTCCCATAAAGGCTCTTTTGACAAAATCTGATGAATGGGAATATGAGGCGGAATGGAGAATGTATCGCCCGCTTCCATTATTAGATAGTCTTCATCAATGTATAGCGAAAATTAAGCCTACTGCCGTATATAGAGGTGTCAAGATGAGTATCGAAGACAAGAAAACTATTGCCGACATTGCAAAAGATAAAAAAATTCCTTGTTATCAAATGGTTCCGCAATATTTTAGTCCAACATATGAAATCAAGCCTGTTGATGCATCCCTTTTTGATAATCAATGATGAATTATAATTAGGAGATAATTGTTATGGAATATATTAAGGTTTCACAAGCTGCTGAAAAGTGGGGTATTACACCTCGCCGTGTACGTGTTTTGTGTGCGGAAGGAAAGATAGAAGGAGTAGTCCGTAAAGGAAAACTCTATATGATTCCAGAAACGGCGGTTAAGCCGATGGACGGTAGATTGTCAAAAACGAATATAATTGCAGAAATAGAGCATAAGAAGGAAAGACTGAACGCAATGCGTCCCTTGACATACGGAGAATTAAACCGCCTTCGTCAAGAGTTTATGGTTGAGTTTACTTATAACTCAAATGCAATTGAGGGTAACACGCTGACATTGCAGGAAACGGCGATGGTTCTTGAGGGAATGACAGTTGACCAAAAGCCGCTGAAGGATCATCTTGAAGCGGTTGGGCATCGTGATGCATTTCTTTACGTTAGAGATATTGCAACAAAGGATGTGCCACTGAACGAGTCAACGATAAAGGCTATTCATTCGCTCGTATTGATGAATCAACCCGATGATAAAGGCGTATATCGCCGTATTCCTGTTCGTATTATGGGAGCTTTTACAGAGCCGGTACAGCCCTATCTGATAGAACCTAAAATGACCGACCTTCTCGTTAAGAACGAGGAGCGTAAGGAAATGATGAGCGTTATTGAGCGTATCGCGTTGTTCCATCTTGAATTTGAGGGAATCCACCCGTTTGTAGATGGTAACGGTAGAACAGGGCGCTTGATAATGAACCTTGAGCTTATTAGACACGGTTATCCTGCGATAAATGTTAAGTTTGCTGATCGCAAGCGTTACTATAATGCATTTGATTCATTCTACCGTGACAACGATCCTGAACCGATGATAAACCTCGTTGCAGAGTATGTCAGTAATAGATATGATGACTACTTTAGAATTTTGGACAGCAATTGATAAGTTGGAGGTTAATATATGTCAAACTACGTAGAACTTCCCGTCGAGGAAATAGAACTTGATATAAGCAACCCAAGAATTGCTCGTGGAGTTGCATATTATGATCCAATTACAAGTGAAATAATGGCGCTTTTGTTGGGGTCGACATCTGAGGCTTGTGCGAGCCTTCGTGAATCAATCAGAGAGAACAAAGGAATAATCCACCCTATCGTAGTAAATAAACGTATTGATGGAACTTATGTCGTAATCGAGGGAAATACTCGCCTTCAAATCTATAAGGATTTTATTGCAAGCGGTGAACCCGGAGATTGGACCAAAATTCGTGCTATCGTTTACGATACTTTGAGCGATGATGAAATGCACTCCATCCGATTGCAGGCGCATTTGATCGGCCCTCGCGAGTGGGATCCGTATTCCAAGGCAATGTATCTCAACCATTTGGCAAATGTTGAACATATGCCGATGAATACACTTATATCTTTTTGCGGTGGATCTTCCAAGGCATCCGAAATTAGGAATATGATTGCCGCATACAACGATATGGAAAAATACTACCGCCCGTTGTGCGATGACGATTCGCAATTTGATATTAAGAAATTTCACGGTTTTGTCGAGTTGCAAAATAGAAATATTATGGATGCGCTTACTGCGAAAGGATATGATAAGACAGATTTTTCGCAATGGATGGTTGACGACCGATTTAGCACCCTGCAAGATGTACGAAGATTGCCCGATATCCTAAAAAGTAAAAAGGCAACAGAGGTGTTCTTGAAGACGAACACTCGCGATGCCAAAAAGATTCTTGCAGTTGAGGAAATCACTGTTGATAAATTGAAGGATGTTCCTTATGAACTCCTTGCAAAAGAACTTTCAAACCGTATGCTTGATATGAAGATGAGAGAAATTTCGCATTTGCGCGATGACTCGGAATATGATGCGAAGCGAAATGCCTTGGTTCAAGTATATGGCGATGTAAAATTTATTCTTGAAGAAATAGGAGTGGATTTGGGATGAGCGAATCGTTACAGCATCAGCAATTGGTAAAACTGATTCTTGATACAACAATGTCAATCGTTGGAAAAGATAATACTGTATTGATTGCCACGGATGCTGTTGACGGATATGCTTTACCCCCTCTCACGAGCGAGGGCTTTCGCCCCGATGTTCACTATTGCTATCAAAATATGCTTATAATCGGTGAAGCCAAAACAAGTTCAGACATTGAACGTTTGCATAGTCGAGAGCAATATGAATCATACATAAAGAAGTGTGCTTTGTTTCAAGGAGAAGCTATTTTATTTATTGCTGTGCCTTGGATGGATCACGCGACGGTTAATAATATTGTAAAAAAGATAGCTAAACGCTATCCCGGTAATTACAAAATAAAAATTCTTGATGGGATTGGGGGGTCAATATGAAAAAAATACATTTATTGAAAGAACCCAACTTAATGGCAAAATATAATGCTTTCCCATATCAGCAAGAAGCTTTTGATGCGGTAAAGGACTTGGAATATGCGGCTATTTTCCACGAGCAAGGGTTAGGCAAGACCAAAATTGCGATTGATGTATTACTCTATTGGTTACAAAATACTGATATTGATACAGCATTGATTGTAACAAAGAAGCAATTGGTACAGAATTGGGTGCGAGAGTTTAAAACTCACACTTCGATCAAACCCGCAGTACTTGATACGGATAAACAGTCAAATTACTATGTCTTTGCGGGTCCCGCAAGAGTTGTTGTAACGAATTTTGAGTTACTTGTTTCCGAGAAAGAACGCTTTAAGTTATACTTGAAAACGAGAAACGTGGGAATTATTATTGATGAATCTGCGAAATTAAAGAATCCCGCAGCCAATCTTACTCAAACATTTTTTGAACTTGCGCCGTTATTCAAAAGACGGATAATTATGACCGGTACTCCCGTTGCCAATCGACCTTACGATATTTGGTCACAGATCTATTTTTTGGATCAAGGAAAGAGTTTGGGGACAAATTTCAATGAATTTAAGCGTCAAACGGATTTGTCAAACAAATTGGTTTCGGACACGGATTTACAAGATGCTTTCGAACATTCTGTTTCCGCTATTTATAAAAAGATCGCTCCATTCTCTGTGAGAGAAACCAAAAATAGTGGAATTATTGAATTGCCGGATAAAGTTTATGTACGGGAAGATGCATACTTTACCAAAGAGCAAGAAATGCTTTACGATCAAATCTGTCAAGAACTTAGGGTTGAGGTTTGGAAAGACGGTGAAGTTATTGAAGACGATTCAAGTGCAGTTGTAAAACGCTTGCTACGCTTGGTTCAAGTCGCCTCTAACCCACGGTTGGTTGATGAATCGTATAGAGGCAAATCCGCAAAAGAAATAGTCCTTGACGGCTTAATACAGAAAATCCTTTCTGCGGGCGAAAAGTGTATTGTTTGGACGAATTTTATTGAAAACGTAGAATCATTTGCCAAAGCATATTCCGAGTTCGGCTGTGTGAAAATCCACGGCGGAATGAAAATTTATGATCGTAATCAGTCAGTAGAGCGATTCCGAACAGATGATTATAAGATTATGTTCGCTACGCCCGCCTCTGCCAAAGAAGGGCTTACCCTGACAATGGCAAATCACGTAATATTTTATGATCGCGGTTTCAGTTTGGATGACTATTTGCAAGCCCAAGATAGAATACATCGTATTTCACAGAAAAAAACTTGTTATATCCACAATATCATTATGAATGGTAGTATTGATGAGTGGGTAGATGTACTGTTAAAATCAAAACAAAATGCTGCATTTTTGGCGCAGGGCGATATGACATTGTCCGATTATCAAAAAATAGCTGATTACAGTTTCGGCGACATTATCAAAGCAATATTATTTGCTAATCAGGAGGAAAACGACGATGAGTAAGATTACTATCGGCAAGAAGGAATATAACGTTGAGGAAGAATTGCTTAACCAATGCGAGTTGCTCTTTTATGAAGAGAATCCCCGTGTGTATTCGATTTTGAGATCCAATGGAACTATACCTACGCAAAAAGAGATCGAAGCAAAGATGAAATCGATGGAGCACGTAAAGCAATTGCGTCTGTCCATTGAACAGAACGGTGGACTGATAGATCCCCTTATCGTTGTAAAGCGTAACGGTGACTATGTAGTTCTTGAAGGTAATAGCCGTTTGGCAGCATATCGCCTTTTGGCAGAGAAGGATCCCGTTAAGTGGCAAAAGGTACGCGCAAATATCCTGCCCGAAGAAATATCCGAAAACGAAATATTCACACTTCTTGGTCAATATCACTTGGTAGGACGTAAGGATTGGAATATTTTTGAGCAGGCAGCTTATCTCTATCGCCAAAAGCAATCTTCTGGATTGGAAAATGATATTTTAGCCAAGAATGTCGGCTTGACGGAGAGTAAGGTGAACTCGTTAATACAGACCTATACTTTTATGGTCGAGAATGATGACCTTCGCCCCGATCGTTGGAGCTATTATGAGGAATATCTCAAGAGCAGAGCGATTCGCAAGTATAGAGAAACCAATGCTCAAATTGATACCACCTTTGTAAAGCAGGTAAAGACGGGACAAATTAAGCAGGCAATGGATGTTCGTACCGTATTTGGCGAGGTTGCTAAAGCAAAGGGTAAAACCGCGACCAAGATAATGCAGGACATTATTGAGGAAAAGGTGGACATTTACGACGGACACGAGCGTTTGAAGGCTACGGGAAAAACGACGAATACATATAAGCAGATCAGCAAGTTCCACGAGTCTATTACCGATGAAGATTTCCAAAGTTCGTTGCTTCTTGAAGCTACCACGAATAAAGATATTAAATTTGAGCTTAAAAAGATACAAAAAGCAGTAAATGATCTTCTTCAGAAGTTAAACTGAATTTAAGGAATTACCCAAAATGAGAAACATATTACTTATAGAACCGGATTATAAAAATAAATACCCACCACTTGGGCTTATGAAAATTGCAGCTTTTCATAAGAAAATACTGCACGATAATGTTCGTTTCACCAAAGGTAGATTGCCCGAAGCTTTTGCTCATACAAAATGGGATCACGTTTATGTAACATCGTTGTTTACCTTTGAGTGGGCAAGAACAATAGAAGCTGTAGAGTATGCTAAAACACTTGTTGACTCTATCGATCAAATAACCGTCGGAGGTATAGCCGCGACTATGCTTCCCGATGATATGTACAGAGATACAGGGATTCATCCCGTATGTGGTCTTTTGAATGAACCCGGAAAACTCGGTTTGCCCGGAGACGAATGCATAGATCAGATTGTACCCGATTACTCAATTCTCGATGATATTGACTATGTGTATCCTTTCCACGATGCCTACTTCTTGAGCGCAACAAAAGGATGTGGAAACAAATGCGGCTTCTGTGCGGTACAAACCCTTGAACCCAAATTTATTCCATACATTGATATCAAAGAGAAGATTGCAGCTATTGACGCAGAATTTGGTCCTAAAAAAGACCTTCTTTTGATGGATAATAATGTTCTTCGTTCATCTCATTTCAACCAAATCATCGACGATATTATTGCGGCAGGATTTGGAAAAGGCGCGTACTATATCAACCCTAAAACAGGAAAGAAAGTTCAGCGCTATGTTGACTTTAACCAAGGACTTGATGCAATGTTTTTGAACGAGGCAAAAGCTAAGAGACTTGGTGAGATTGCGCTGCGACCTGCACGTGTTGCTTTTGACCATATCGAGGATAAGGACACTTATGAGAAAGCAATGCGACTTTGTGCAAAATACGGAATTACAGAACTCTCGAACTATGTTCTTTACAACAGTGAGGATTTTGGTGGCAAGGGCAAAAAATATCACGCCGACACGCCACAAGACCTCTACAACAGAATGCGCTTTACGTTGGATTTGAAAGATGAAATCAATGAAACACTTCCCGCAGATAAAAAAGTGGCGGCTTTTTCGTTCCCGATGAGATATATTCCTCTTTCCGCGCACGAAAGGGGATATGTCGGATCTCAATGGAACGCAAAATTCCTCAGAGCTGTTCAGTGTATGCTGATACCTACGCAGGGTAAAGGTGTAGGAAGTAAGTCTTTCTTTGAGGCTGATTTTGGCAAGAACGCGGATGAATTTGTAAAATTCTTAGCTATGCCGGACAAGTTAATCGCAGCACGAGGCAAGTTTAGCGAAAAAGTCAGAAGAAAGCACAATGAAACCGAAGAAGCTCTTAAATTGAGAAAAGCACTTTGGGAGAAAAACCAACGCAAGTTAAAAGAGTGGAATAAATTATACGATTCAATGGGTGGGGAAGATGTTGAAAGCTTTGTTTCGTTGATCGGTGATAATGAATATCTTCCCGAAAAAGTTCTCGGTATTGCTTCTGATTTGCAGAAAAAATTGTATTTACATTACCTTACGATTCCAAGATTGATCTCGCTTTTGGGAATGATAAATCACAATTCGCCCACGTATAGTGTTGTCTACAATTATGTTACAAACGATTTTAAAGATATGTATTGTGATATAATTGATGCTTTGATGGAAAGTGAATCACAGCCCCTCTATATCTTTAGAAACTTTGTTGATTTCTTTGGGAAAAAAGGTGTTACAGATTTGCTTGACAAATTATACGCCATTGATTTCGATGCAGATAAGCAGTTGAAAAAGTGGCACGATGTTTGTAAGAAAAATGGAGTCGCATACATAGATTTTGAATTGATTCGCGTTTACAGAAGATATGTTGTAGTTGGTGCATTGTCAGAACAAGAGCACGAACTCGCTAAAAACGCGATTTTGCAAATGAATATGTCCGACTTGGCAGAAATATTAAATCATAGTTTTGAGGTGTTCCAACAAAACATTTTCAATGATTTGAGCGAAGAAAAAGGACAAGCTTTTTTGAAAATGACAAGCAAGTCTATTCTGAAAAATATTCAAGTTAAGTTGAGCGATCTCCTGGAGGAGAACTAATGAATAACAATATTGTCATCGGAAAACACACATTGGAATCTTTGACCTCGGGAATGTATTCGGATCCATATGTGGTTTTCCGAGAGTACATACAAAACGCAGCAGATTCTATCGACGACGCCTACAAAGCTAATGTTTTAGCCAAAGGAAATGATAGAATCAATATATCCGTATCTCCCCTTGAAAGACTAATTGTTATTGAAGATAATGGGCTTGGAATACCGTCTGACAAAGCAGAAAAGACACTTGTCAGCATAGGAAATTCTCAAAAGACATCCGATAATTCAAGAGGGTTTAGAGGCATTGGTCGTCTGTCCGCGTTAAGTTATTGTTCCAAATTGACTTTTGAAACAAGTTTTGCCGGAGAGAATACAGTGTCGAAAGTTGTTATTGATGCAGCAAAGCTTGCTGAATTACTTGCTTTCAATACCGACGTGGACATCTCCGTAATTGAGGTGTTAGATAAAGTTTATACTACAGAATTTGCTTCTGCACCCGTAGAGGCACATTATTTCAAGGTTATTATGGAGGGTGTAGATGATTCCTCTAAATTGACTGATTATGAGGAAGTTTTGTCATACCTCGCCCAAAATGTTCCCGTTCCTTATGATCCTAAGTTTACTTGGGGAAAAGAAATTGTTAAGCGCTTAAAAGCAGAAGGATATTACGAACCGAAATACAATGTCTTTTTGACATACGGGGATAAAACCATACCCGTATATAAACCTTATCAAGACGAGTTCTTGGTTGATAAAACCAAAAATATTGTTGATAAGATTTTAGACATCAACATTGTTAAGCTCGCTGATTCATCGGATAATCTAATTGCGATTGGATGGCTTGCAAAAACAAGTTATCTCGGTAGCATTTATGATCGTAGCGTTAAGGGAATTCGATTGAGAAAAGGAAATATTCTCATAGGAGATCATCAAACATTAAATGTTGTATTCAAAGATGCGAGATTCAACGGGTGGTCGATTGGTGAGATTTTTGCGGTTGATTCAAAGTTAATCCCCAATGCTCGCAGAGATAACTTTGAAAAAAATCCTTCTTATTTCCTATTGGTAGAGCAGCTTACGACGATTGCAAGCGCAATTACAAAGGATATTAGGTCTGCATCTCTTAATCGTAATGCCGACCTATCAAATGCGTTGGCTCAGTACGAAAAGATTCAGCGTGATACTGCTTCAGCTTTGAACGATGGTGTTGCGGGAACACAGAAAGATGCATTAAAGCAATCTCTTTCGGGCATCCAGCAATCCATAACTCAATCTCGCTCTAATGGAGAAAGTGATGATATCTGTAAGGAAATTGCCTTTGAAGATCTTGATTTGCTCATTGGTCAAATACAAGGAGCAACAACATATAGAGCGCTTAATTTGGCAAAATCATTAGGAAAAACTGAAAAGAAAATATTAGAAAAGGTATTTAATGTTATTTCTAATGAGTTAAATGAATCTGCTGATGCATTAATGGATGCAATAATTGATGAATTCACCAAAGGAGAATGATATGACAAATTTAAAGGAAACGCCGAGTGTCGAAGAAACTCTGGAAGAAGATGAAAAGATAGAAGCCCCAATTCAACGTAATGGCAAAAAGAGGAGATCCTATTTGCTTGCCCCTATCACATTGTTAAAATATGAGCATATATATTGGTTATGGGTTCTAATGATGTTTTTCTCGTTTTTAGGCGTATGGATTTCATTTTTGAATTCAGAATTTTCAAAACCATTTACTGATGGAACTTTTTACTGCACTTTTATAACGATAATGTGTCCGTATGTACTTGAATTTTTTGTAGAGCTGAAAGTGAAGAAGAAAAGCAACGTTAAGCAAAAATTCATATATTATAAAATTGCAAGTGTAGTTCTTGCCTTTTTCCACATCTTTGTTTCCGGTTTGATTATTGACAAACCAATTGCTAAAATACCTGTATTCCAAGGCATATACATTGGATTGTCTGTATTGATGACATTGTACATATATCTTGTTTTCAAAATGGACAATCATCCGGCATTCTTAAGAGAATTTATGGATGGAACATATGCCGAAAATGAAAAAGATGATGTAAATGGACTAATAGCAGAAGCATCATCTGTTACTAATGCTACGGTGAAAGGAAGGCCACTTGATATATGAGTAACACTATAGCTCTTATGGAAATAAAGCAGCCAATTGGCAGTTTTTATTTTGGAAAAATGTTTGCACAGGATTTGATTGATATAAAGATGGTAAAGCGAGTACACGAAGGAGAGGGTGTACAGAGATTACTAAAACCCGACAGAGTAAAAGCAGTTTCGCTGTTTTGTGAAGACCCGGACGCCACTTTCCCAACTCCTATTATACTTTCTGTTAATAGTGCAGATATGCAATTAATGTCGATGAATGAATTTGGTGTTTCCTTATTTTCTTATGACTCCCCTAAGCCAATTGCAGAGATTTTGGATGGTCAGCACAGAGTGGAAGGAATTGAAAAATCCAATTTAAGGGATGTAGAACTGCCCGTCGTTGTTATGTTTGATTTGACAGAAGAACAAAAGGCATACATATTTTCAACAATTAATGGAACTCAAGAGCGTGTCAATCCTTCGGTTATTTATGAACTATTTAAGCTTAGCAAAAACAGAAGTCCATTGAAAACATGCCATGAAATTGCGAGAGCCCTCAATTCTGACACGAAATCGCCTTTTTTCAGAAGACTAAAAATGCTGGAAAAACGTGAGTATAAATCTGAAACCATATCGCAAAATACATTTGTTAAAAGCCTTTGTAAAATGATAACATTGAACCCCAATGAAGCCGCAATCGATCTGAAGAAAGGAAAAGACTTTCAAGCTAACGATAATTTGGCGTTTAGTTATTATTTCAAAGAACAGCAAGATGCAGTTATTTTGAAAATACTTCTGAACTATTTTAACGCTGTGAATACAGTTTTTCATAACGAATGGAATAATCATCAGGAGTATATTTTATCAAAGACAATTGGATTTTCGGCATTGATGGAAGCATTGAACAAACTCATTCCGCTTGGAGAAGAAAAAGGAACTTTGAATTATGCATTTTTCGAAAGCATTCTTTTAAGATTTAGGGACTTGCTCGATCAACGTGGATTGCGATTGACGTCAGAAGATTTTTCATCAAGTGGAGCAGATAGATCAAGATTAAGTAATTTAATTTTAGAAGCTGCCAACAATTAAATAATATCATTCAGCCGCTATCAGAGCGTGATTTATACGCAGGGATAGCGGCTTTTTGTCTGCGAATCTAAAATATTTGTAGAAAATAAAAAGACCTCTACCACGCAAAGGTAGAGGGAATAGCTGAAAAACCTTGCTCTATAAGGATTTTCAAGATTTTAAAAATCATTTGATACATACCGTGTACATACCTCGAATGTATGTACCTTGTATGTACCAACAAAATAGCAAAGTGCACAAAGGGTTGAAATTATATTAGACTTGCACAAAAGTAAAAGAAAAAATCCGTAAGAATTTGTACAACTCTTACGGATTTTTGGTCTGAGTGACAAGACTTGAACTTGCGGCCTCTACCACCCCAAGGTAGCGCGCTACCAACTGCGCCACACCCAGATGCTTGCGTGTGGATTGTGCGAAAGTTGCCTGTTTCGGTGCGCGAAACAATACATACTTCGCAAAACCTAATATATTATATCACTATAGAAAACAAAAGTCAAGTGGTTTTTTGTATTTTGATGTGATTTTTACGGTTTTTTACGATGTGGTAATTTTTACAATCTAAAAAACAAAAACAGTATCATCAAGCATCGTGAGTTAAAAAACAATGCGGCGCGGCAATCTGCAAGAGCGCAAAAACACAAAATGGTAGTTCAACAGGCGCTGAACGAAAACAAAAAACAGTAGCATCAAGCATCGTGAGTTGAAAAACAATGCGGCGCGGCAATCTGCAAGAGCGCAAAAACGCAAAATTGTAGTTCAACAGGTGCTGAGCGAAAAAGCAGAAACTCAAGTACAACGGTTTTAGGGGTAAAGGAAAACTGCGGTGCTGTAATCGCGAACAGACTTAAAAAGTAATAAAAAACAATTGATTTTGTCTGAGCAAAGCAATCCCCGACAACGACATAAACGCCCCGAATATTCTATGAAATTTTTAATGCAACCTTCAAATTTATACCTTGATTGCTAAAAAAAGTTGCGGGATTAGTTATTTAACAATCCGCGAGAACAAGATAACCGGTAGGTCAGACACTTCGGTTGTCACGTCGGTGAGATAAGGTGCTTTGACAAGATGTATGATTGCTATTGATTTTTTTGTAAATATATGGTATAATGAATCGATTGTTATATGTGATCCTTAAAGTTTGACTGTCATGTTTGCTAAATTTCATCGCAAAACATAGAATTAGTTGCGTGATATTTTTTAAATTAGCAGGATACGTATCTATTCCCGCGTTATCTTTTTTGTTTGTGTGAAACCTTATTGAATGTGGGGAAATGACAATAATTGTTGTCAAAACTTAAGAAAAATGACATGAGTAATTGTAACTTGTATTTATGGAGGTAGTATGAAGAAGAACCGTGATGCTTATGAATTCGCGGAAATTGAAGTTATCTCATTCGAGGCAAATGATATAATTTCAACCAGCGGACCGGGCGATGATGATGACAACGGATGGACCAAACCGGATTCTTCCCGCTCTTGGTGAGAGAATAACAAAAATCGAGCAGTAGAACGCAACACTTGGTATCACAGCGTTTTACTGCTCGATTTTTATATAAAACCGTCGCACAATTTGACGAGGTCAGTAGCGGAAGATTTTACTTTTAAAAAAGTGCAAGCGGCACAATTAACCGTTTGAACGCACCTCAACTAAGCTTAACCCACCGCGTGCCAACCCAAAAGCACGCACTTCGCTTAAGAGAATTACTATACGTGCTCCAGAAACATATTGCGCGCGTTTTGGGAACTCCTATGCGCGCCACCGTAGCTTATTTCGCGCGCTTCGGGAACTCCTATGCGCGCCACCGTAGCTTATTTCGCGCGCTTCGGGAACTCCTATGCGCGCCACCGTAGCTTATTTCGCGCGTTTTGGGAACTCCTATGCGCGCCACCGTAGCTTATTTCGCGCGTTTTGGGAACTCCTATGCGCGCCACCGTAGCTTGTTTCGCGCGCTTTGGGAACTCCTATGCGCGCCACCGTAGCTTATTTCGCGCGTTTTGGGAACTCCTATGTGTGCCCCCGAAACATATTTCGTGCGTTTTGGGTACTCCTAAATAAACTGAAAGAGAGGACAAATCGGTTTTATACGAGCCGAAACGTCCTCTCTTTTGCCGTCTGTGAGGCTTTCGCGGATGTGAAAGCGGGATTGGTTTTACCGTTAAAGCAAACCTCTGTCCGCCAAAAGCTTGCAAGCCTTCAGAATGGCGATTTGCGTCTTGGCATCCTTGATTTCTCCGGACATAACCATTTCGGAAAGCTTCGTAATATGTATTAGTTCAACGTCAAGAAATTCATCATAATCGAGATGCCTATCTCCAAAGGTGATATCTTCTGCCATATATAAGTATATTTTCTCGTTCATAAGCGCCGGGGTCGTATCGATCTCGCCAAGGAAGGTGTATTTCGCAGCGGCAGCTCCTGTTTCCTCTCTCAGCTCTCTCTTGGCTGCCTCAAGGGGCGGCTCGTCCGGAGTGTCAAGCTTTCCTGCAGGAATCTCAAGAAAGACTCTGCCGTGAGCATATCTGAACTGCCGTTCCATAATAACTCTGCCGTCCGACAGAATTGGTATCACGGCTACTGCTCCTATGTGTAAGCATATCTCTCTGTGAGAGGTCTTGCCGTTCGGAAGCTCTACTGCATCACGAACAACGTTCAGAACGGATCCGGAATATATTTCTTCTCTTTCAAGCTGTTTCTCTATAAGATTCATATCGTCACCAACTTATGTTTTAAATATGGTTTGCAAATAAAACTTTGCAAAATTAGTGGTTTTCGGTTCTTTTGAACAAACTTGTAATATTGATTTGAGATATAATTACTGCAATAAAAACAATAGCACAGCCGAGATATTCCCGATCTGTAAGTACTTCGTTCATAAAGAGAGCACCGCCTATTACTCCAAAAACCGACTCCAGTGAAAGTATAATAGAGGCAACCGCAGGATTGGCGTCCTTCTGTCCCACTATCTGAAGAGTATACGCTATTCCGCTGGAGCAAACGCCAAGATACAATAGAGCGGGCATCGCTGACAAAACTAACGGTAAGCTTGTCCCGCGTTCAAACACCAGAGCGAGAACTGTGTTCAGCAGGAAAGCGGTGATGAACTGCACGCAAGACATTCTGACTCCGTCACATTTTGGTGAGTATGCGTCGATCGCTATAATATGCAAAGCGAATATTACCGCGCAGATCAATACGAGAGCATCGGAGGGGACAAGTGTGAAGTCCTCCTTTATGCACAGGAAGTAGAAGCCAACTACTGCGAGCGCTACGCCGACCCATGCATTTAATGGGGAGCGCTTGCGCATTACCAAGGATATTATAGGTACCATAACGACGTATAGAGCGGTTATGAACGCTGCCTTGCCGGCATCGGTTCCATCGCCTATACCCGTCTGCTGAAACGCCGAAGCTGAGGTGAGGATCACACCGCAAATTATACCGCCGATTATTTCCTGTCTTGTAAAGTCTAAGCCTCTTTTCGTGATTATCCTTCTGCCCGTGCGGTTTAGCTTATCAAACGCCGCTATGACGGGAATAAGGAAAAGCGCTGCTATAATCGACCTGACGCTCCCGACTGTAAATGCGGGAAGAGAAGCGGCGGATTTTTGCGCAGAAAACGCAAATCCCCACAGCGCCGCTGCGACGAGGAACATTATTGATGACAAATATTTTTTCATAGGTCTGTGTTTTATACGCTTTCTTTCGTTCTGATCAGTGCTTTCTGTAGGTTGACGGAGAGAACAGCACGAGCATAGGGAACAGCTCAAGTCTGCCTGCCAGCATATTAAAGATCAGGACTATTTTGGAAAATGGTGAGAACGAAGCAAAATTGGACGCCGGACCTACACCACCAAGTCCGGGACCGACGTTATTGAGCGTTGCGGTCACAGCGGTGAAGTTGGTTATCAGATCTCTGTCCTCAAAGGAAATTGCTATAAGTGATACTGTGAAAATGACGATAAAGGTAGCAATATATGCGTTGACCGATCGGGTGACCTCTCGGTTCACGGTTCTGCCGTCAAGAGTGATTTTCTTGACCTGACGGGGATGAACTACAGTGCTTAACTCCCTGGCAATGCCTTTGAACAAAATTAGGATCCTCGATACTTTAATACCGCCGCCTGTGCTGCCCGCACACGCGCCGATGAACATTATTATCACGAGGACCGTGCGTGAAAGCTCCGGCCATATATCAAAGTTTACCGTGGAAAAACCGGTAGTGGATATGAGAGAAGCGACCGTAAATGCAGAGTGGCGTACCGCTTCGCCGACAGATGCAAAACCGGGAGCTATATTGATGGTGATTACGGTTATCGCCGCAGCTACGATGAGCAGGAACGCTCTGATCTCGGAGTTAAAGGCATCCTTGAACTTCAGTTTAAGAATAAGATAATAGGAGTTGAAGTTGATAGAGAAGATAAGCATAAAAACGGTAGTCAATATCTGCTGTACCGGAGTAAATGATGCAAAGCTGTCATTGCGGAAACCGAAGCCTCCCGTGCCGGCGGTAGCAAACGAGGTGTTGACGGCGTCAAACACGCTCATACCGCTGATCAGCATCGAAATCAGCATTATGACCGTCAAGCAAAAATATATGATATATAAAATGATCGCAGTATTTTTAACACGGGGTACGAGCTTTGAAACCTCCGGTCCCGGAGATTCCGCGCGCATAATGTGCATATTCTGTCCGCCGCTTAAGGGGAGAAACGCCATAATAAATACGAGGACTCCCATACCGCCAATCCAATGGGTAAAACTGCGCCACATGAGAATGGATTTTGACAGCGACTCAACGTCTGAGAAAATGCTGGCGCCGGTTGTTGTAAAACCGGATACGCTCTCAAAGAGTGCGTCTATAAAGTCGGTTGTTGATCCGGTAAATATGAAGGGCAGGGCGCCGAAGAAGCTGATAATTATCCAGGATAGAGAAACGATGAAAAATCCGTCCCTGGCATATAGCTCGGTGCGCATAGGCTTTTTTCTGGACAAAAGGATGCCTAGCAGGAGCGTTATCGCGAAGGTGCCGAGAAAGGCGAAAAACTCCATCTCCCAATATGCAGCTGCCGTAATAAGCGGAACACATAAGAAAAGCGACTCGAACATAAGCAACCATCCAAATGTGTATCTGATCATCGAAAAATTCATTCTTGATTTTCCTTGTCTTTATATCTTAGGTGTTATAATCGGGTTAAATGTAAATAATTATTTGCAAATATTACTTTTGCAACACGTCGGATATATCGTGAAGCGCTAAGCGCTTTGTAACTGTAACCACGGAATCTCCGGGTTCAATAACGGCAGCACCTCGCGGAATTATGAGCTGCTTGCCACGCAAAATGGCCGCTATCAGTGCATTCTCTTTGAAATGAAGCTCGGAGAGAGGAGTGCCTATAATTTCGGAGTTTTGTCCTACGGTAAACTCGGCGACCTCCACCTCACCTTTGATCAAATTATAGAGTGTTTCCATACTGCTGCCAAGGGTGTTTTGCTTCGATCTTACGTAGCTGACTATCATATCCGCTGTAAGATTCTTCGGGTAAATTATCGAATCAAGGTCGAGCTTGGATATAACGTCGTTATACTCAATTCGGTTGATTCTGGTTATTACCTTGCGGTTGCCTTGATTTTTCGCGAAGAGGGAAAGGATTATGTTCTCCTCGTCAATACCCGTCAATGCGACGAAGGCATCCGATGAGCCGACTCGCTCCTCTTTTAATACGTCCTCGTCCGAGGGATTGCCATTGATTACGGTAACTCGCGGAAACTCGTTAGCCAGCTCGTTACATCTCTCCGTGCTTCGCTCTATCACTTTTACGGATATGCCGGTACGGTCGAGCATTTCGCAAAGATAATGGGACATATCTCCGCCGCCGATTATAACCACGTCCTTTACCGCCTGGGTCTTGTAGTTGATCTTCGAGAGAAATTCTCCTGCTGTTTTAACAGACGCAATGATGGATATAAGGTCACGCTCGGCAAATACGAAATCGCCCTTTGGAATATGCACCTCGTCGCCGCGCTCAACGGTACATACGAGAACGTTGCTCTTGAATTTGATCATAGCATCGCGCAAAGACATTCCGACCAGAGGTGAATTCTCAGGCAGTCTGATTTTCAGCAGCTCCACACGACCCTTGGCGAAGGTTTCTATTTTGACCGCGGTGGGAAATTTGAGTATTCGAGTGATTTCCTGCGCCGCTGCATACTCAGGATTTATTACCATAGCAAGACCTAACTCGTCCCTGAGATATGGGGCATCGTTTGCGTATTCGGGACTTTTGATTCTGGCGATAGTGTGACAGTTGCCCGCTTTTTTCGCCATCAGACAGCAGAGCAGATTGAGCTCGTCAGAGCCTGTAACGGCTATTAGAAGGTCGGCGGTATCTACGCCCGCCTCCTTTTGTATATCTCTGGTAGCACCGTTACCGATGACACCGAGTATATCGTGCTTTGTGGCTATATGCTTAACCTTTGCGGGATTTTGATCGACAACGGTTATATCGTTGCCCTCGTCGTTCAGCTCCTCTGCCAGAGCCTCGCCGACCTTGCCGCAACCAACAATTATTATTTTCATTCGCGTATCCACCTTTCGTACCGAAGTACAAAAATATCTAAAATATCTTACAGATAATTATCGAAGTACGAAAATATCTTATATATAATTATAACCAAGTATTTAAATTTGTCAAGTGAGTGAGCCCTTTGATAAATTACGGAAAGGTAAAGAAGAGATATTGGACAGTCTTTGCGTCAGTGAGTAGTGTTTTCAATTCCTCTGAAGCTCAGAAAAAACGAAATCGGGGACACAACGATGTGTTGCGTCCCCGGCTGGCACGGTCGGAAATGCTCAGACCGGTCGTCAATATTCCGTTGTGTAGTTATCGAAGTAACCCTGAATGTATACGATGGGAGTACCTTTATCTCCTGAGCCGGAGGTAAGATCGCAGAGAGAGCCGATAAGGTCCGTAAGCTGACGCGGGGTAGTACCCTCAGAAGCCATCTGACCGACCAGGTCTGCATCCTTCTCGTGAATCTTCGCCTTGATGGCATCCTTCAGCTCATCGCCTGAAAGGTCAGCGAAATCATTGTCCGCGAGATACTTAAGCTTAAGCTCGTTGGGCGTGCCTTCAAGTCCGGGTGTGTACGCCGGCGAAACTACCGGATCCGCAAGCTCCCAGATCTTGCCTACAGGGTCCTTGAAAGCGCCGTCGCCGTAAACCATAACCTCGATTTTCTTACCGGTTGCCTCGTAGAGTCTTGACTGGATATCGAGCACCAGACTCTGACAGTCACGCGGGAAGAGCTTTACCTGATCGTCGGTTGCCTTGTTTGAGCCAAGCAGACCGTACTGCTCGTTGTATCCGCTGTTATTAACGGGAGCGTTCAGTATTTCGTCTATGCCGTACACGGTGGTAGCGCCTGCCGCGCGAAGCAAACGCTTTGTACGCTTGCGAGTGTGAATATCGCAGGTAAGTACGTTTCCTGTGTATGCCAGAATAGCTCTCGGATCGTTTGCGAATATTATCTCGCATTCAGCGCCTGCCTCGGTTACGAGGCTTGAATAGTACTCTACGTAGTCAACTCCGGTGAAGCGGTGCTTACCGTAGCCGAAAAGCTGACGGTACTTCTCCAAATCCAGAACGTCGCGGAAGGGATCGACCCCCTTCTCGTCAAGCGCGTCCAGACTGATAAGGTGGTTTCCAACCTCGTCGGACGGGTAGGAGAGCATAATGATAACTTTTTTAGCGCCCTTTGCAATACCGCGAAGGCATACTGAAAAACGGTTTCTGCTCAGAATAGGGAATATAACGCCAACGGTGCCGTCAGGGTATTTTGCGCGGACGTCAGCTGCGATGTCATCTGTAGTTGCGTAGTTGCCCTGCGCTCTGGCTACGATCGCCTCCGTCATAGCGACGATATCTTTGTCACGAAGCGCATAGCCCTCTTCCTCGGATGCCTTTATCACCGTGGAGGTGACTATCTCCGCCAGGTTATCTCCAGAGCGGATTATAGGGGCGCGAAGTCCTCTTGAAACTGTGCCGACCATACGGCTCATAAATAAATCACTCCTTTAGATTTTGGACTGTCTTGAAAAATCAACCAATATATTATAGCAAAAAAATACGCGTTTGTAAAGCAATTTTGAAAAAAACTTAAAAATTAAAAAAATATTAAAAAACGAATTGAAAGAGAAGTTGAAACGGAAATTTAAAATAAGGAAAAGAACTCACGGAAAAAAAGAATAATTAACGCCTCGCTTCTCATATCCTGCATAAAAAATCTCTGTGTTATTTGATTGAAAAAGAAGTTTTATTGAATGCGGAATATAATAAAAATCGGCTAAATTGTAAACAAATGTCTACAAAATAGCCAATTTATTTGTCGTTTACATACTTTTTTATAGCATCGAAGGAAGTGTCACTGATGCAGTGCTCTATTTTACACGCATCCTCAGAGGCAGTGCAACCATCCACTCCGAGAGAAACGAGGAAGTCTGTAATCAGCTTGTGACGGTCGTACATTTTGTTGGCTACCTCTGCGCCGCTTTCCGTAAGGGTAAGATAACCGTCAGAGTCCATATTTACGTATCCGCCGGAACGGAGCAGTGATATAGCTCTGCTGACACTCGGCTTAGAGAAGCCCATATATTCGCACACGTCTATAGAGCGCACGTTTGCCTTTTCCTTGGACAGTATCAGTATCGTTTCGAGATACATCTGTCCCGATTCAAGCAGCTTCACGGTAATCCTCCTTTGCTTTTTTCTTTATTATATGATAGCATACGGTGAGAAAAAAAGCAAGTGTAATTTTTTATTATAAATTCCGAGGCGCGTGAAAACAAAAACGATCCGCTTCCCTCAGGGTCACGGATCGTTTTATGTAGATCTATCAGTCTACGAACACGGTGTACTTGCCGTTGATTATGAGAGTAACAAGGTCGATGATCCAAGCGATAAGGTTGCCGACACCGGTAAAGGTTGCGAGCAGACCTATAACGAGAGTAACGATGTTCTTGGTCTCAAAATAACGAACGATACGGTAAATGCCGCCTACTACTGCTCCGCCGATAACCTGAAGAATAATTCTGAGGATGAGGGGAAGCTCGTCGTAGCTTGCGGTAAGAGAGTTGTTCTTTGCCATGATTTTATCTCCTTTATAAAGTTTTATAATTATTGTAACATAAGAAAAGCGAAAATGCAAGCAGGATACAAAGATATTTGTATCCGATATTATCTTATTATTTCGCTTTGCGCATTTGAGCTGTGATTCTTTATCACTCTCTCGACATCGGTGAGATCGCAACCGGTAATATCGCCGGAGATAGTGCTTTTCATTGCAGCCATCGCGTTGCCGTAGCTTACCATTTTTTCGGCATCTCCATGCTTTATCAGCGAGTATAGTGCCCCGGCAACGTACGCGTCGCCTGAGCCTATTCTGTCTACAACCTCGATATCTTTGTACTCGCTCTCCTCGAAGTGAACGTCAGCTCTGCAGTCGTACAGAAGAGATGAAAAATTATGCTTGCTCGGAGATAGTGCCTCGCGTCTGGTGCTTGCTATAAGCTCGATATTCGGGTATTCGCGGCTTATAGAACGATGTATGCTTTTCAGATTGCCATTCATACCGAGCATACGTCGAGACGTTTCCTCCGAAACGAACAGAACGCTCGTCAAGGGCAGAATACGCAAAACCGCTTCTCTCGCCTCGCTCTCGCTCCAGAGCGCCGATCGGTAGTTAACGTCAAAGGATATCAGCGTGCCGTGACTTCTAAAATCCTCCAACATTTTTATCACCGTCCTGCACAGCTCAGGACGCAGAGCGAGGGCTATACCGCTGATATGGAAAACGGCAGACGAGGAGTAAATATCCGATGACACCATATCCGAGAGAAATTTCGAAAAGGATGAGTCGTGCCTATCGTATGCTGCCATCGGCTGACGGGGATACGCGCCGCTTTCGTAATAGTATATTCCGAGCCTTGCGTTTTTTGACGTATCGTAAAGCAGATATTCGTCGCTTACTCCCTGTGATAACACCTTGCTTCTTGCGTATTTGCCTATTTCGCTTTTCGGTATGCGGCTGAGAATTGCGGTCGGCAATCCGAGCATAGATATGCCGGACACCACGTTCAGCTCCGCGCCGCCAACGTTCTTCTCAAAGATCTCGGAGCTTGATATTCTCTCCTTGCCAACAGGCGAGAGCCTGAGCAGTATTTCTCCCATCCCAAGCACCGCGTATTTTCTTTCGGGTATTTCAGCTATCACGGTAGATCCTCCATTTTCGCGCAGTTATATATAATCTTTGCCTTTCTGACGGTAAAATAACCCGCTTTATTAAAAAATATATATATTTTGTTTTAGTACTTGAAAAAGATGAAATAAAGTGGTAAAATAATACAGAACGAAAATCGAAAGGAAGGCATTGTTTTTTTGAGAGAAATTCTTAATTTTTTATTGAATGATGTTCTTTGGGTGCCGATTTTTGCCTCGGTGATTGCTCAGCTGCTAAAAACTATTATTAATGGTATAATAAACAAGACGTTCACCGCGGAAAGACTGTGGGGTGACGGGGGTATGCCCAGCGCTCATTCCGCAACGGTGGTTTCTCTCGCTCTGATGTGCGGAATATCCGAGGGCTTCGGAAGCACTGTGTTTGCTCTTGCCGCTATGTTTGCCTTCGTGGTTATGCACGACGCTCTTGGGGTCAGACGTGAGACAGGTAAGCAGGCCGTTTCAATTATAGAGATGGCGGAGCTGCTTAATTCTTATTTCGGCGAGAAGGACGAGGAGATAAAGACGGATAAGCTTAAGGTGCTGGTAGGACATACTCCTCTGCAGGTGGTGTGCGGAGCTTTGGTGGGTATAATAGTAGTGCTTCTTTATCTTCTTATATTCAAGGGAATATTCAATCTTATATAACGGATTAATGCTCACACGTGTCACGATTTAATAAAAAAATATATATTAGCGAGGTAGAAAATGAAAGTATTAGTTATCAACGCAGGCAGCTCGTCGCTCAAGTTCCAGCTTATCGATATGGACAACGAGCAGGTTATTGCCAAGGGTATTTGCGAGGAGATCGGCGGTAAGTCCGGTTTCAAGTTCAAGGTTCCCGGCAGGGAGGATTACAAGGCGTCCGTGGCTATGCCCACACACGCAGAGGCTCTTAAGCTCGTTCTCGAAACTCTCGTTGACGAGAAGCTTGGAGTTATCAAGTCCGTCGATGAGATCGGCGCGGTAGGCCACAGAGTTCTTCACGGTGGAGATAAGCTCTCCGGTAGCGTTCTCGTGACCGAAGAGGTTAAGGCTATTATCGAGGAGTGCTGCGATCTCGGTCCTCTTCACAATCCCGCCAACCTTAAGGGTATCGTAGAGTGCGAGAAGATCATGAGCGTTCCTCAGGTTGCGGTATTCGATACCAGCTTCCATCAGACAATGCCCGACTATACCTATATGTATGCGCTTCCCTATGAATATTATGAGAAGTACAAGATTCGTCGCTACGGTTTCCACGGAACCTCTCACCGCTACGTCAGCGAGAGAGCTATTGCTATGCTTGGCAAGCCCGCGGATCAGTGCAACGTTGTGACCTGCCATCTCGGAAACGGCGCGTCCTTCGCGGCTGTTAAGGGCGGCAAGTGCTTTGATACCTCTATGGGTGTTACGCCTCTTGAGGGTATTATGATGGGTACAAGATGCGGATCTATCGACCCTGCCATCATTCCTTATCTTATGCGCAAGGGTGAGATAACCACCGCGGACGATATTGATAAGATGATGAACAAGAAGTCCGGTATGCTTGGCGTATCTCAGAAGACCAGCGACAACCAGGAGATCGGCAAGCTTGCAGAGGCAGGAGATGAGAGAGCTATACTTATCGAGAAGATGTATGCTCATCAGATAACAAAGTTCGTAGGCTCTTATATTGCATGTATGGGCGGAGCGGACGCTATAGTATTCACCGGCGGTATCGGTGAGAACGCCGGCTCTTATCGCGCTAAGGTTTGCGAGAAGCTTGCGTATATGGGTGTAAAAATTGATGCTGAGAAGAATAAGATCAGAGGAGAGGAAGTTGAGATTTCTACCCCTGATTCGACAATTAAAGTTTACGTTATACCCACAAATGAGGAGCTTGTTATAGCTAGAGATACTCTTGAGATCGTTGAAAATCTCAAAAAGTAATTGTTGAAAATTATCTGCTGTCGGCTCGCCAGCCGATAGAAAACGAGGCTGTCCCGAATGTGAAAATGGCATTTGAGACAGCCTCGATTTACGGAGTGCGGTCCGGCTTTGACTCGTTTCGGACCGGATTCTCCGAATTTCCGGAGTAGTAGTATGTATGACGAATTAACAAAGGTCGATATCAAGAAAATGGAAGAGGAGATCACCTACCGTAAAACGAAGCTTGCGGTGGAGCTTGGCGCAGAGCTGAAGCGTACGCGCGAGTTCGGTGATCTTTCCGAAAACGCAGAATACAAGGAAGCCAAGAGAGCGAAGCGTAAAAATGAAAGCCGTATAAGATATCTTGAAAATATGATACGTACGGCGAACGTGATAGATATCGAGAAGGCAGAGGATGAGGTCGGACTCTTCGACAGGGTGCTTATCCGTAACGAGAAGCTGAATCAGGAGAAGGAGATACAGCTTGTCACTACTCTGAGGCAGAACGCCTTGCTCGGATTTGTCAGCAAGGAGTCGCCGCTGGGTCGGGCTCTGCTCGGACGCAAGGTTGGGGACAGAGCGCTTGTTAAGGTCAGCGATACGGTATCCTATTACGTCACGGTGCTTCGTATCACTAAGGGCGAGGACAATGAGGATCTTCCCATCAGTGGATTCTAGCGAATTTATAATACAGTCGCCGAAACCGACTCTCAGGATTTAATATGGAAATAGTAAATTACGTGTTGCTCGCCTTTGCGGCGGTTGCGGCGATAGACAGAATTTTCGGTTCAAAGCTGGAGCTTGGAAATGATTTCAAGAAGGGAATATATATGGCGGGACCGCTTATTCTCGCAATTGGCGGTATGCTGGTGCTGACACCGGTAATATCCGGATGGCTTTCGGGAATATCGGGTGTGTCAACGAAATTTTTCGATTTCTCGATCATACCTGCCGCTATTATCGCTAACGATATGGGAGTGTCGCAGATAGCTATGGAGCTTGCGGCATCTCCGGAGGTCGGATTGTTGAACGGCTTTGTGGTGTCGTCTATGATGGGATGTACGGTATCCTTCCTCATTCCTTACGTTTCACAGGTTGCGACTAAAGAAAGACGCAACGACGTTATTTTCGGTCTGCTCTGCGGTGTTATAACCATACCCGTCGGATGCGCGATATCGGGCATAATTATAGGTGTGGAGCTTGTATCTCTTATCTTCTTACTCCTGCCTTTGATTCTTTTCGCGGTGATTCTCGCCGTTGGAATAGTTAAGTTTCAGCGTATAACCGTAAAAATATTCGTTATTCTCGGTTGGATAATCAAGGGCATTATTACCGTAGGTCTGGCAATCGGAATTTTCGAGTTCGTAACGGGTAATAAGCTTATTTCTGAGGCTGATTCTCTGGTTAGCGTTATGACCACCGTAGCATCGATCGTTTGCGTTATGGTGGGCGCGTTCCCACTCTTTTCTATACTTGGTAAGCTGCTGAAAAAGCCGCTCGCAGCTATAGGTCGGGTTCTTGGGATCAACGATAGCTCCGCATTCGGTCTGTTCGCAACTCTTGGCACCGCTATTACGACCTTTGAGATGGAGCCTAAAATGGACAGACGCGGTTTGATTTTTAACTCCGCGTTTGCGGTTTCCGCCTCCTTTATGTTTATGGATCATCTCGCGTGGACGCTTTCAAAGGCTCCGGAGCTTGCGGGAGATAAGGCGGCTGCTGTGGTCTTTGCCGTGATAGTGGGCAAATTTATTTCAGCTATCGCCGCCGTGCTGTTTGCGTACCTTATGTGCAAAATGCGTGGCATCGGAGCGGACACTCCAAAAGCGGCGGAAGCGACGGAAGCACCTACGGAAGAGGCGAAAGCGTGATCGTTTTTTGCACGTTGATATAAGATTTAAAAACTGTTTAAAGAGTAATATGCGTAATAAAAACCGTCAAAATGCAATTATTTGTTGTCATTTTGACGGTTTTTATTTAACACTTTATTCGCTATGCTTGCTTACGTATGGTGAAATTACAATGTTTGATGATAAGTCAAAGCACATATTGAAAAATTGCAAGGTCAGATGTTCGTCGCGTTCGTGATTTCGGGAAAATCCTTCAGCACGCGAGCGTACAGAGCCGTCGCACCGAGAGGATTTGGATGCACCAGATCCTCCGACAGCATTCCGTCGTACCAGCCGATAAGCTCGTCTGCTCCTACGGCGCGATTAAAATCTATAAATCTTCTGCCTGAGGCTTTGACCCATTCGTTCTTTGGCACGTTGTTTACCTTAGGCGTGGACGGCACTGTAGAGAGTATCGGCACTATTTTCTCACGGTCGCATATTTCGAGAAAAGCCTCGGTAGCGCTAAGCCATTTTTCATCGAGCTTACCGTCTGCGCCGTCACCGTTGTTCATACCAAGACACCATACCGCAAATTCCGGCTTCGCGTAGCTCAGCGCGTATTTGAAGCCCTCGATTCCGGCCTCTGCTCTCATTCCGGAATATCCGAGCAGGGTAAGTCGGTTAATGCCGTCGCGGTATAGGTAGTACGGCCATCGCGCGCTGTCGACGTGAGAAAGATAGGAATCCCCAATCAGCCATATCGGGTCGGCAAGAGAATTGCATATGACAGAGAGTCGACAGTTGGTCAGAGTACAGCCCTTAACGAAAGCAAATGGCGTGCCGCGGCAGCCGTCGATTCCTTTTACTGAAATTTTTGCACGACCGCTTGCCGTAGTAATTACCGCTACGTCCCCTGACGCCGCGTTCTTTTCTATCATCACGTTGATAAATCCCCGAAGCTCAAGACCGTGAGCTATGGGCTCTATTACTTGATAATAGGGGTCATCTCTGAAATGATAATAGTTATATACCTTTACGCAGGCGCTGTCAATTTCTAGCCAGCCTCCCGTTGTAGTATCGTAGCCATGACCGACGTAAATTTTAAATCCGTCGGACAGCGAGTCGATATCAGCCGAAAAGACGAGATGCTTTCTGTCCTTTACGTAATTTTCGTGGAGCTCGATCGCTGAGCCCTCTGTAAGTCGGTCGATTTCTTCGGTTATCGGAGAAACGGTTTTATTTGATAGAATGCTCATAGCTTATCTTCCTTCATTAAATGTCCCTCTATCCTGTTTATTATCATTCCGTAGGCGACGGGATTTTTGCCTCCCTCAGGAATTATTATATCGGCGTGCCGCTTGGACGGCTCTACGAATGCCTCGTGCATAGGCTTTACGGTTTCGAGATACTGTGAAATTACGGAGTCGAGAGATCTGCCCCTCTTCTTCGTATCACGGCGTATTCTCCGAATGATTCTTACGTCTGCATCGGTATCAACGTATATTTTCATGTCAAGCCTATCAACTACGTCAGGGCAGGAGAGAATCAAAATTCCCTCCACGAGTATAACGGGACGCGTCTCGATCAGCCGTGTTTCGCGGGATCTGTTATGTCGGCTGTAATCGTATATGGGGCACTCGATGCTCTTGCCCGAACGAAGCGCGTCAAGATGCTTTACGAGAAGCTCCGTGTCAAAGGCATCGGGATGGTCGTAATTAGTCTTTTGCCTTTCCGACATTGGTATATCGCTCTGATCTTTGTAGTAGTCGTCGTGCCGCAATACGCTTATTCTGTCACCGAAATGACTTGCTATATTTCTCGCCAACGTTGTTTTTCCACTTCCGGAGCCTCCGGCTATTCCGATTATTATTACCTCATTCATTTTTATATCGTTTCCTTAAATTGAAGATAAGTATAATGAAAATGTAAACTATTATAAGTATTTTGCGCGTTTTCTACGGGTAAGTTGCCAAAACGCTATAGCGCCTGCCGCTCCGACATTCAGAGAATCCACGCCGTTTGACATAGGTATCTTAACGCGGTAATCAGACGCCTCTATAGTCGAGTCCTTGAGCCCTGTGCCCTCGGTACCCAGAATTATAGCGAGCCGCTCCTCTTCGAGAAGCGCTTCGTCCTCTATGCTTACGGTATCGTCGCGAAGCGCCATTGCCGCGCACTTGAATCCCAGCGACTTGAGATATGCAACACCGCTTTTCTCCCACTCTTCCGCGCTCATCGGAATTTTGCACCAGGGTACTGAGAACACCGTACCCATACTCACTCTGACTGCCCGTCGGCACAGCGGATCGCAGCAGGTGGGAGTGATCAGCACTGCGTCTATACCAAGCGCTGCCGCAGAGCGAAACAGCGCGCCTATATTCGTTGAATCGGTTATTTCCTCTAACACCGCGACTGTACGCGCCGTGCGGCACAGCCTATCTGCCGACAGCTCAGTGGGTCTATACATAGCGCAAAGAGCTCCGCGAGTAAGCTCGAAGCCTGTCAGCGAGGTCAGAACGCTTCTCTCCGCAACGTATACGGGAAAGGGATCGTCCTGCTCCCGTGACGCGCTGATCCTCTCCGCGATCTTGCCTACCTCGCCGCCCATAAGACGCTCGTCGGTCAGCATCGCGATGGGTATTACGCCGTTATCGAGTGCCACCCCTATAACCGTAGGACTTTCGGCTATGAAAATACCCTTTTCGGGTTCCAGACGGTTACGCAGCTGCGCGCCGGTCAGTCTGACGAATACGTCAAGTTCGGGAGAAGAAAAATCCTCTATCTTAATAATTTTCAACATTTGAGCCTCCCGCCTCGGTTTTGTATTTATTGTAGCAAAGATTTGAGCAAAAATCAATAAGCGGAAGAAAATACGCGAAAAAAATCAACTCCTCCGTATTAAAAGTATCAGATTATCACTTGCGGAACAAGCAGTACCTGAATGTCGGTTTTGCAGAAAATCACAAATGTGATAAGACGTTTATGATGAAATCGACCTGTTGGTATTGACATATAAGTGCGCTTAATATATAATGTATGACAAGAGTACTTTTATATAATCGTTTGAGATCGGAGTACGGTGCGAAAGGATAAAGGAGGGCATCTTGTGATTTAAATTGCTTGTACCGACAGAATGGTTCCCGGAGCAACGCTGACAGAAAAAGCGGAAAAAGCTCGTTCGGTGGGGGTACGATGGTTTTTCGATGCAGGTTGAGGATTCGATTCGCGGAGAAAAAATAACCGATGAAATATTATCTCTTTCCGAAAAAACAGGAATCAGAATTTGCGAGTTTTCTTTCCTTGGTGATAAATTCGGACTTCAAATGTCGAAGGATCCTGAGATAAAGAAAGCGGCGATTCAGTATTATCTTGATTCTGTTCATATCTGCAAGCCCATATGCACAGCGGCTTATACGGGCTTTTTATAAAGCGCAAATACAAAGCGAACGCAAAAAAAGAAAAAAGGATAAAAAGGATAAAACGATGCTTAAATACGATCAATCAATAACGGATATCTTAAATATCGAATATCAAGTAATAAAGGAGCTTATCGACACTCTTGATCGCGAGGTGATGGACAAGATCATCGATCTTCTGATCTCCTTGAAGCCAAACGGAAAGAAGGTAATTACCGCAGGCGCAGGTACCTCAGGAGCGACCGCTATACGCGTGGCTCACTCTCTTAACGTTTGTGAGGTTCCGTCCTTCTTCCTCGACCCCTCGATGTCTGTGCACGGCGGAGCAGGAGCTATTCAGAAGGGAGACGTTGTTATTCTCTTTTCCAAGGGCGGTAATACTCTGGAAGTAATAAATTACATACCTATATGCAAGGCGAAGGGCGCAACGATCATAGGTGTTTGCCAGAATGACGATTCTATTCTCGCGAAGAATGCGGATATCTACTTCAAGGTAAAGATAGACCGCGAGTCAGATAAGTTCAATATGTGCGCTTCGGCAAGCTGTACTGCCTACTGCGCGGTATGGGACGCGATAGCCTTTACGATCATGCGTTACACCGATTATTCCAAGGACGACCTTTTACTCACTCATCCTGGCGGAAAGGTCGGCGAGCTTCTCCTGAAGGAGAAGGATAACAAATAAGCCGACACCGCAAACGGAGTCTGACGGTAAATAAACACTGTATCAGTAAAATAAACGTATCAATAGATTAAACAAATTAAAACGTATCAATAGATTAAAATTAAAGATTAAGGAGATAAAAAATGATCATACATAACGAAAAATTTCAGGTTGAAACAGGTCACGCGCACGTAACCGTGCTTGACGTTACGAAGCAGGTGCGCGAGATAGTAGCAAACTCAAAGGTTAAGAACGGTAACATTCTGGTTTATACAGGTCATACCTCCTGTTCGGTTCAGATCCAGGAGTTTTCGGACGGTCAAACTCTTTGGGGAACGGAGCTTATTATGCAGGATCTCATCAATTGCCTCTCCAAGATAGCTCCTACCTGCACTAACGAGAATATGTATCTTCACCCCAATCTTGCTCACGTGAAGGGCGCGATGGAGGAGCGTGGAGAAAAGCCCGAATGGTGTCTTAATACGGATGGCCATATCCGCTCCGTTATTATGGGACGCAGCGTTACAATTCCTATTATAGACGGCGAGATACAGCTGGGAGAATTCGGCCTTGTATATTTTGCGGACTGGGATCAGGTTCGTTCACGTACTCGCACCGTAATCGTTCAGGTTATGGGTGAATAATACGTCGCATGTTCTTGCGATAGACTTTGGCAAGTCACGCGTGCGAATATGAGGCATCATTTATAATGCACATAAATTCGGAGCTCGTCCATTCGGAGCTTTTCAACAACTAGAATCTTCTTCAGCATCATTCTGAATTTATTTCAGGTGATGCGACGCCGGGCTCGCAAAAGGCTGTGTGGTCAACGTTCGGTATTCAGGAGCCGAAATACGGTGCCTGCGGAGATCCTACCGGCGTCATCGCGGAAACGGGCAGAATTCTCACTGAAGAGTTCGGAAAGAACGCGTCTGCGTTTATGCACGAATACTATTTCTATAAGCGCATCGTTTCCGAAAACTCCACTAAAGTCCGGGATCTCGTTTAATTCTGATCAAAACAGTCCTTGGTTAATAATTAGAATGGCGGAACGCCTTTGAGAAAATCGAGAGTTTTTCCGCTTCTTTTGCTTGATTTTAATTGCTTTGGAGGCCCCCTATGTATATGAACGAAACCTGTATTGCTTGTATGAGGCAAATGCAGCACAACATTGTACCTGCCGATGCAGATCCCGATTTGCGAGCAGGCTTTCTTTCGGAAATTGACGAAATTCTCGCTACTATGCCAAAGGACGTAGCTTCACCGTGGCTTGTTCCTGTTTTTGCCGAAGTATTTAACCGTTACTTCTCAATTCCCGATCTTTACGTATCCGTAAGACGCGAGGCTAACGAAAAGGCGCTGCTTCTTCTTCCGAAGCTGGAGGCTGCGGTAGCCGATTCGGAGGATAAGCTCTCCTGCGCACTTGCTATATCCAGGCTGGGGAACTATCTGGATTTTGCGATCATTGCTGCCGACGCGGCGGAACGCAAGCTTGACGAGGCACTTGCCGCACCGCAAAACTACGCAATAAAGCAGGAGGAGCTTGAGCCGTTCAGAGCGGAGCTTGAGAGAGCAAAAACTCTTCTTATCATCGGGGATAACGCGGGAGAAATAGTTTTTGATATTGTTTTGATAAAGACGCTTAAAGAGCTGTATCCGAGTCTTGAAATAACCTACAGTGTACGCGGTGGAATTTCACAAAACGACGCGACACGCGAGGATGCTGATTTTGTCGGTATGGATCGGTATGCCACGGTCGTGGACAGCGGAAGCTGCATTCCCGGTACAGACGTGAGATTTTGCTCCGAGTCGTTCAAACAAACGATACGTAAGTCAGACGTTGTGCTTGCAAAGGGTATGGGTAATTTTGAAACGATGTCGGGCGGAGATATTCCGGCATACTATCTGTTCATTTGTAAATGCAAACGCATATCGGAGTATCTTAATAAACCGCTTTATACCGGTGTGTTGTATAAAGAGCCGATATGTTCGTGAGAAAATTCGAGAAATAATGCAGACGGTATCTGCCGTCACAAGTGTAATATCATAGCTGAGTCTAATAGTACAGAATATAGAATCGGGATTCGCGAAAGTCCCGATTTTATATTTATTCCGTCGGTATGCACTGGCGAAAATCTGCGAGATTTTACAGGGCTGTGCTGATTGGAATCTTAAAATCTCTTGACAACGGACAAAAAGATGCTATAATTTAATTGTTTGGATTTAATTGATGCGCTACGTGGATAATCCGCATTAAACAAGTACCGACCGGTAGAATTGCCGCGAGATTATGAATGGAGATAAAATGATTAACGTTCTTCTTATTACCGTGATGATAGTGCTGTATACTATGCAGTCGTTCTTATGCAAAAGCTATTCGGATAGGTATCCGGGTAATGCGGCTACGTCCTCTCTGGTTTTTACTGTGATCAGCGGAGCGATAACCGCGTTTATATCCCTTTGCTTTATGGGGTTTGATTTTCACGCCTCGTATATAACGGTAATACTCGGAGTGCTGAACGCCTTTTCACTTTACGGCTACAATTATTATCTTGTTGCAGTGGCGGCAAACGGTCCGTATACGGCAATGCTGGTGGTCGCTATAGCGGGAAATGCGATCGTCCCAACTTTGTCATCCCGAATAGTATTCGATCAGGACATTTCTTTGATGAAATGGGTCGGAGTTTTACTGCTGGTGCTCGGTGTATATCTATCCGGAAGCAAGCAGCAAAAGGACGGCGAAGCCCGGACCCGTGTCAATTATAAGGTCTTTATTCCCTTGTGCATAGGGCTTGCACTGTGCAACGGCGTTTACGCCGCTCTGACAGACGCACAGCAGAGAATTACGGGCGCTGACGAGCGTGAGGAAATGGTTTGTATTACGTATTCGGTTGCGTTTCTGCTATCTCTTGCCACCGTGCTTATTCGCAGCCGCGGATCGTTAGCTCCGTTCAGACAGACTAAACTGTCGCTGCTTTTCCTAATTCTTTCATCTCTTTCCGTGGGATTGGCTATTCACATACTGGTTATAATCATTCCTATTCTTAACGATATAACTATGCTCCACGTTGTAAACAATTCCGGAATTCTGGTGCTTAGCGCAGTGCTGTCGTTCATCTTTTTCAGAGAGCGTCCGACGCGTAAAAACATTTTGGGATTTGCAACGGTATGCTTAGCATCGGTTATCACCGCGCTATTCTGATCGGAGATGGAAAACAGAGCGTTAGTATGGGGGCGTGTTGAGAAAACCCATGGTTTTGCGTTCTGAATACTTGCTTGAACAATCAGATCTCACTAACTGATTGACTTGTTTTATGACAAAGGAGAAAATAAAAATGGAAAAAATTTACGCTGATTTCAGCGACGAAATAAAGATCATAACGCCGGATGATGAATATCATTATTTCTTCGGATATTACGATATGAATGCTACCGCTACCGTTGGCAGCTGCTCAAGGCACCTTTGCCACAGAGTTAAGTTTATGGATCGGATTCCTATGCCTGATGACGTGTGTGAGCTTGGGTATCTTGAGGACGGAAAATTTATTCCTTTCGCTACGACAACCGCGTGGAACTTCCAGCAGGGAGCTTTGCTCGAATATTATAAAGGAGAGGAGAGCCTGGTACACTACAACGCATTCTGCGATGGGAAATTTACCACGGTAACTCAAAATATTGACACGGGAGAGAAAAGCTACACGGACCGCCCCTGCGCAAACGTTTCTCAGGACGGAAAATACGGTCTGTCTATCAATTTCGGCAGAATATTTGATTTCAGACCCGGATACGGATACAGCGGACTTGAGGATAAGTGGAAAAACGTAAACGCGCCCTCGGAGGACGGCGTGTTCCTCGTGGATATGAATAGCGGGAAATCAAGACTTCTCGTGTCTTACGAGGACATACAGAAGGAATCCGGCTTCTCTGACGATGAGAAAATACTTGTCAATCACATTACCTTTGCTCCCGACTCCAAAAAATATCTGATGCTTGTGAGAAACATGGGCGAAAAATGCAAGAGATGGTCAACCAGTCTGATGGTAGGAGATATTGAGGGTAGACTGAAAACTATATTGCCCTGTACCGTCGTGTCACACTATTATTGGGAGGGTAGTGACAAGATAATTGTATATACGAGTCCCGACAGAGTGAAGAGAAGCTTATACAGAGTCGATGCCGATAACGGAGATATGGAGGAGTTTGATAGCTTCTTCTTCAGCCTGAAGATCGATACGGATATACATTGCATCCTTTCTCCTGACGGAAAATACGTAATAGGGGACGGTTATACCCAATCTGACGGCTGCCGTCCGCTACTGGTTATAAATCGCGAGAGCGGCAATAGCGAGATAGTTTTAAGGGCTAACAGTCCTGCTCCGACCTGCACTGACGTTAGATGCGATCTACACGTCAGATACGTATATGGCGGAAAATATATCTCCTTCGATACCACCTGCAGGGGCAGAAGAGAGATCGCTATCGCGCCAGTCAAGTGTATAGAAATATAGGTAATATCACTTCGGTGCCACAGCCGCTCGCTTACGAGCGGCTGTTTTCTTTTATATAAAATAGTATATTTGCTCCATGATATCACGGAAAAATACACTGCAAAAACCCTTAAAAATGTAAAAAACAAACAATCATAACTCGTTTTACTGCGAATTATATAACTTTTTCGTCTCTGCAGCGCAGCTCACGAAATACGCGTTAACGAATAAAAGAGGACAAAATTGAAATGATATTGACAGATAAATATAAATAAGATATAATCAATTGTGTAAAATTAAAAGTTGTAAAATTGGATAAATAAAGGTCAAGGCGCTCGTAACGGGCGCTGTGGCTCATGAGAAAATATGAATAAGGCTATGACTCAGGAGAAAATATGAATAAGATGGAAGAAATAAAAAAGATAGAATTTAAGAGGATAAGTCCGACAGACAGAGATATGTTTTTTGATTATTTGAACGACGGGTATGAAAGGGGATGCGAATTTTCATTTGCCAACCTTTATCTGTGGGGCAGGCAAAGCTTCGCGGAGCTTGACGGCAACCTTTTGCTTTTCTCACAGTTTGATCGCCAAAGCGTTTATCCGTTCCCCATTGGAAAGGGAGATAAGCGCAGAGCCTTGGAGATGATAATCGCGGATTCCGTGGCTCGCGGCATACCTTGCCGTATTACCGGAATGAGCAGTGAGTCTGCCCTACTTCTTCAACAGCTTTTCCCTGACAAATTTATATATCACTGCGACGAGGGTTCGTTTGATTACGTATATTTGATAGACGATCTTGCGGATTTGGAGGGGGAAAAATATCACGGCAAGCGAAATCATATCTACAGATTCGAGGAAACGTATCCTGACTGTAAGACGGTAGAGATAACCGAGAAAAACGCGTATCTTGCTAAGGATATGGCGGAGGAATGGTTTGAGAGTCGTATAAAGGAAAATCCAAACTCGGATTTTCAGATGGAGAGAATAGCTATAGACAAAGCGCTACGGCACTTCTCAGAGCTTGATATGGTTGGTTTAGCTTTGGTAAATCAGGATAAAACACTCGCGTTTACCCTAGCCAGCAGAATGAACGATGATACCTTTGACGTTCATTTTGAAAAGGCTAGAGCTGACGTCCAGGGAACTTATCCAGCTATCAATCGGGCTCTGGCAAGATACGTAAGAGAGAAGTATCCCTCTGTCAAATATCTTGATCGTGAGGAGGATATGGGACTTGAGGGACTCCGTCGAGCCAAGAGAAGCTATCATCCTCATCATATGGTAGAAAAATACTGGGCGCATCTCAAGGAGGAAGGCTATGAATATTAAAGCGCCAAGGCCTTGCGACTATGCGGCTCTTCGTGCTCTGTGGCAGGAGGCTTTTTTGGATAGCGACGCTTTTCTTGATTATTTTTGGGCGAATGCCTTTTCTCCCGATAGGACGAGATGTCTTTATTTTCGCGGAGAGCCTGCGGCGGCGTTGTATTGGTTTGATTGCGAATACGGTGGGGGGCGTGTCGCGTATTTGTATGCTATCGCAACCTCGGCGAAGCATCGTGGCAGAGGCTTTTGCTCGGCACTTCTGTCGGATACGCACGCACATTTGGCGTCCTTGGGCTATATTGCATCAATGCTGGTCCCGGCGTCTGATAAGCTCTTCGATTTCTATTCTTTCCGCGGCTACAAGGTGTGCACTTATATAAACAGCATTGAGGGGGAGCGAGGAAACACCCCATTTGATATACGAAGGATAGACACCGAGGAATACGCGAAGCTGCGCAGAGAAATGCTGCCTCGCGACAGCGTTATAGAGGAGGGCGCATGCCTTGCCGTTCTCGCCGAGGGAGCTGAGCTTTACCGGGGTGAAGGAGTGCTGCTGGCTTGTCGTAAGAGAGGGTCATCTCTCTATGGTATAGAGCTTTTAGGTGACTCGTCTAATATACCCGGAATACTTGATTTTTTGAACTGTGAGAGCGGAATATTTAACACGCCTGGGGGTGTAATCCCTTTTTCGATGATTTGCAGCCTGCATTCTAAGGATGATGTGGAGCCTAAATATTTCGGACTTGCACTGGATTGAATCCCACTACTAAGTACAAAAGGAGTAATTATGAAAAGTGATAGCTTCGGTTTTCAGAAGCCGGAGGAGCTGATAAGCTTTCCTCTTTATGCCGCGTCCCGTGAGCTGATCAGAAGATATTCGGCTCTTCTGGACGGTATAGGGCTGACCTATACTCAGTATCTCTCTATGTCTTTACTGTGGGATAGGGGTGTCCTTACCTCTAAGGAGATGGGAGATATGCTGCGACTGGACTCCGGAACGCTTACCCCGTTGCTCAAAAAGCTGGAGGCAAAGGGACTGATCGAGCGCAGACGTTTGCCGAGAGATGAGAGAAATCTGGAAATCTCTATAACCGATATGGGAATGGAGCTGAAGGATAAGGCGGCGGATATTCCCGGTGCTGTGGCATCTACTCTGAACATCTCAAATGATGACTGCATTGCCTTGAGGCGCATTCTATCTCGGATGATTTCGTTTACCGAATCTTAATCGATACTATGGTATTATATAATTAACACACCTAACGGAGTCTTCTATGAACAGCAAATTTAGGAAAATACTGAAAAACTCAATAATCACGCTGGCGGTTATGGCGATATCCTACTTCACCGGACTTCTGGTGCTCACAAGCTTCGGTACGGGAGAGCATATTACTACCGAGTTTGTTTTCGCGGTGTTTATCATTTCTCTGGCAACTGATGGATATTTTTACGGAATAGCAGCCACGTTTATCGGAGTGTTTGTCGTTAATTACGCGTTTCTCGATCCCTATAACAACTTGGATTTTTCCGTACCGGAAAACGTATTTGCCGCCGCCGTTATGATAGTGATCTCCCTGCTCACGAGCGCGCTGACCACACAGCTGAAGAGGTGGCAGGCTCTGAAGGCGGAGGGCGACAACGAAAGACTGCGTGCCAATCTTCTCCGTGCAGTATCTCACGATCTGCGGACGCCTCTCACTACCATATACGGCGCCAGCTCATCTATACTTGATAATTATTCCAAGCTCAGCGATGAGCAGAAGACCAAAATGATAAGCGGTATCAAGGAGGATTCGGAGTGGCTCGTACGCATAGTAGAAAATCTTTTGTCTGTCACACGAATAGACAGCGGAAACGTAAAGCTGATAAAAAGCCCAACCGTGCTTGACGAGCTGGTTGATTCCGTTCTTCTGAAATTCAGAAAAAGATATCCGATGGAAGCCGTGGAAATTGATATACCGGACGAGCTGGTGGTAATTCCGATGGACCCGATGCTGATAGAGCAGGTTATTTTAAATATGATGGAAAATTCCGTACGCCATTCGGGCGAGCATACCCATCTTGAGCTTCACGTGTTCGTTATCGGGGAGAGAGCGATATTCGAGATATCGGACGACGGGCAGGGTATAGAACGGGATAAGCTGGATCACCTTTTCGAAGGCTATGCTTCAGGCTCGATCAGCTCTGACGGGCAGAAACGAAATGCGGGAATAGGTCTTTCGGTATGCTCAAGCATTATTAAGGCGCACGGAGGCTCGGTGTCCGCGGAAAACCGAAAGTGCGGCGGAGCAGTATTCAGATTTGATCTGGCGACGGAGGTTATAAGTGATGAACAATAATAAATATAAAATACTTTTCGTTGAGGATGAGGCTAATATCCAGACCTTCGTCACAGCGCTTCTGGAGGCGAACGATTATCAGGTCATATCCGCCCGCGGATGCGGAGAAGCGCTCACTATGTATCTTTCGTATATTCCGGATCTCGTAATCCTGGATCTCGGTTTACCGGACGGCGACGGAACATCATTTCTCACCCAAATAAGAAAAAAGGAACTGACTCCGGTGATAGTGCTCTCCGCCAGAAGTGACGAGAGCGAAAAGGTCCGCGCGCTTGATCTTGGGGCGAACGACTACGTCACCAAGCCCTTTGGCTCAGCTGAGCTGCTCGCGAGAGTGAGAAGCGCTTTGCGCAGCAACAGATACAGCTCTGACGAGGGGAAGCTTCCTGGCGGAAAATTCACTCTGCGAGATATGACGATAGACTACGACGCAAGGCGGATTTTTATAGGCGGCGGGGAGATCAAGCTAACTCAAACGGAATACAATATAGTCGCGTTTCTTTCCGAGCATTGCGGTAAGGTTATGACCTACTCCGCTATTATAAAGGCTGTTTGGCGCGAGTATCCCGTCGATGGAAGTATAAAAAAATTGCAGGTCAATATGGCTAACATCAGGCGTAAGTTCGGCGCAAGACCCGGTGAATTTAATTACATAGTTAACGAGCTTGGCGTTGGATACAGAATGAACGAGTAAGTTGATTAGTCCATACCCGTGTAGCGTTTTTTCGCTTTTTTAGAAGATTTATAGTTATTTCAGGCCAGGCGGACGAATCCGCCGGGCTTTTTTCGGCGTTTTATTTTCATGCCGGCATATCGCGTATCCGGCGTTTTTCGATGTCGGTTTTATACTCTTCAGTCGTTCGGTGGCTTGTGAATCTTTGCTCCGTCTTAACTAAAAATATGATAGTATTTTAATGTTCAAAAAATAATAAAAGGAGCTTTTATATTGGGTACAGAAGAAATAATGCAGCTTTTAGGTAGCCTTATATGGCTGCTCGCGGGTGTTGGAATTTTCATCGTAGGAATGAATTTCCTCAGCGATTCGCTCGAAAAAAGCGCGGGCGGCGGAATGAAAAGGTTGCTCGGAAGAATAAGCAATAACCGCTTCTCAGGTGTAGGGATCGGCGCGGGTGTCACCGCTATTATTCAGTCATCATCGGCGACTTCGGTTATGGTTATCGGTCTTGTAAACGCGGGAGTTATGACACTTATGCAGGCAACTCCGATAATTATGGGAGCAAATATCGGTACTACGGTAACCGGAGTTCTCGTCGCTTTAAAGAACGATTACTTCGATATGCTGATGTATCTTCTCGCATTCGCGGGAGTAATGATGGGATTTTTTAAGAGTGAGAAAATTAAGATATTAGGCAGCTTGTTCTCAGGTCTGGGTCTTATATTCGTGGGTCTGAACATAATGAGCAGTGAGGAGGCGTTTGGCAATCCTCTCGTCGAGGAGATGTTTACCGGTATTTTCCGGACTGTAGAGTTTCCACTGCTTCTTATACTGATCGGCGTTATCTTTACCGCTCTGATACAGTCCTCATCCGCGTCAACGGGTGTGGTTATCACTATGGTCGGTACGGGCGTTTTGCCACTTGATCTTGCGCTCTTTATAATTCTCGGAGCCAATATAGGTACCTGCGTGACAGCGCTTCTGGCATCGGTCGGCGCTAACTCAAATTCCAAGAGAGTCGCGCTTATTCACTTCACCTTCAACGTAATAGGAACGGTGATTTTTACCGCTCTGATATGGATGTTCAGAGAGCCTGCGGTCATTCTTCTGACCTCGCTTTTCCCCGGCGACGATCCTATGTCGCTACAGATGCGAGTTTCGGCATTCCACGTTATCTTCAACGTTACCACGACCGCAGTGCTGCTGCCCTTCGTCAAGCACTTGGTGAAATACTCTACCGTCGTTATCAGGGATAAAGCCAAGAATACGGAGGAGCCGTCCTTGAAATACGTGGATGCAAGACTTATATCTATGCCATCCGTAGCGCTGATGCAGGTGAAAAAGGAAATGGATTATATGCTGGGTCTTGTTGAGGAGAACACCGCGTTTTCGTTCGTGGCGATGGATAATGGCTCTGCGGAGCACGGCTTACGCATTGCAAAAAACGAGGAGATCATAGACTTTACGAATAAAGCACTCACCAAATTTCTCATCGAGCTTTCACCTAAGCTGGATGCTATCGACGAGAGGGTGGTAGGCTCGTATTTCCACGTACTGAACGACCTTGAGCGTATCGGCGACCACGCGGAAAATTTCCACGAGATAGGCGCTGAAATGATAGAGAAGCATCTGGAGTTTTCCGATAAGGCTCGCGGAGAAATAAACTCAATGCGCGAGAGCGTTATGAGAATGTTCGTCACGGCAAAGGACGCCTTTGAAAATATGAATACGGAAAGGCTAACGTATCTCGGAGAGCTTGAGGAGCAGGTGGACGGTATGAAAAAGTCGCTTATAGCAAGTCATTTTTCCCGTCTTTCCGAGGGTAACTGCAGCTTTGACGTAAGTCCGTACTATTCCTCGGTGATATCAGGTCTTGAGAGAGTTGCAGACCATCTCGTCAACGTAGGATACAGTATCCTTAACCCCACGGGATCGGAAACGGAGTAGCTGTCTTAACGCGCGGTAGGGTGTAACGCAAATTACAAAAGAGGCTTTGATTTGATCAAAGCCTCTTTTTCTTTAAAGGTTATTTGTGTTTTTGAATTGCAGCCGATGTATGATAATCAACCGGACTTTTGGAAGATAAATACGGCGTTTTGTAAATAACTATTGTCAAATAAGAAGATTATAGTAGTAAATCGGTATTGCGCTCCAGCCGTGGCACATAGAGCCTGCATTGTCAAAATCATCTGCTCCCAGCACAGTTTCCCATACCGTGCCGTTACCCGTCTTCAGCATTGGAAGATAGGTGCGCTCTATTTCGTCAAGGATAAAGCCTGAGTATTTATCCGCATCCACACAGATCAGAGCATCGTATACAAAGCATCTCATACTGAGAGAGCAATCGCTGAGAACGTCAGACTCGCAAAGCTTTTCTGCAATTTGCTCTGCAAGGTCATCGTCCGTTACTCCTGCCAGAATACACAGGGCGTTAAGCAGTCTTGAATAGTGAGATGTGCCCACTCTCGTTTCGTAAAGACCGCGTTCCTTGTCGAAGAAATACAAATGAATCGCGTTGTTAAGGGCGTCCTTCGTCTTGAATAGCTCCGCGGTATCCTCTCCAAGTCTGTCCTTGATCATGATCATACGTGATATTGCTTCGGAAAGCATTACGTTCAGAGCAAGATCGTATTCATAGGTTTCCGGTGTCCTTTCATCTCTCTCGTACGGAATCACACCGATAAGGGCATCTGTCCACTCGTAGAAATTCCACATACCTTCACCCTCAAACGGACGGATAAGTCCCAAACGGTCTATTCTCGCGAGGAATACGCCGAGCACCCTTTCTAACTTTGGCAGTATCTTTGATATAAATTCCTCGTCCCCTGAGTAACGGAGATATTCCTCGCATTCGGTAATATAGTGAAGCGAGAACGAGGGGATAGTCAAATCATTAGACATCGGGAAGCTCATCGAAAGCAGTCCGTCCTCCCGATCGTCCTCGGCTATAAGCTCTAGATTTGACCGCGGAAATTCGGTTTCGCCGAATGCGAAATATCCGGCGAGCATTTGATTTCGGCTATCCATAGCGTACAGAGCCTGCTCGCGCCAGGGGCAGTCCTCGTAATGCTCGTGCATGCAGCATTTGAGGGTGTGAACGCATACGTCGTATATTTCTCTTTGGATACCGTTTAATCCGTCCGGCACGTAGGGGGCGGGAAGCGGATACTCCACGGGTCGCAGGGAGATCTGCGCATTTTCAAGAGGAGTATCGCTTATAATCTCCACGTATCTTGCTCCGAAGCGTCTGTAGGGATTCATATATGCGTTATCTCCCGCTTTCGCGTGGTAGATGAAGCTGAAATCCCTATCGCCGATAATTTGCCTTACGTGGCCGTCGTCAAGGTGTTCGCCGAATGCGACAGTCATCGCACAGTCCTCTTTTGCCGTGAATTTCAGACTTAGAAGACCGACCTCCTCTCGACCGAGATCAAATATCATTCCGTGCTCGGATACGGGCGAAACGCCGTTTTTCTCGACACGCTCCCCGACTACTTCTTCGAGAAGTCTTGGCATTTTGCAGGATCTCGGACGCATATTCGGGGATATGTCCAGCTCCTTGCTTTGCGTAAACGGATAGTTTTCAAAGCAGTATCCGTTTATCCAATTATCGTCGAGGCGGGCGTCGTACTCAAATGAAAGACCCATCTGACGAGTTATATATTTACATTTGCCGCAGGCGTATGCCGGCGATCTGCGCGACAGCGTTTTTGCCGTGGACGATGCGATGACCCCGGACTCGGATATCAACGAGAAGATCAGTCCTGCCTGTCCGGGACAGTAGGTTATCGTATTTTGAACGCCGTAATGCCAGACCGAAATTGCAAGCAGGTTTTTGCCTACTCGCATATAGGATGAAAGATCTATTTTGTCGTAAACCTTCATATACGGATAATCCGCATACTGACCGAACGCGACGAAATTGCCGTTTAAGTACACCGCGTAATTGCTGTCGGAGGAAATGTACAGCTCCGCTTTACCGCCGCTATGTGCTACCAGGTCGATAAATTCCGCGTATTCGTCGTTCTCTGCGCTATCACTTGTCCAAATCCATTTTGAATCAGAGAAATGTTCCATAATTCACCTCGAATTATACTGTTTTTATGAAATTGAAGTGCTGATGATTTTATGAATTAAAGTGCCGATGATTTTATGAATTGAAGTGCCGATGATTTATTATTTAATAACCGTATTTTTTCTTGTTTGCGAGTAGAAAAACGACGGTCAGCGACGCCGCTGAGATCTCCGCTATTACTACAGATGCCCATATGCCGTCTACCGCCGGCTGCCAGATAAGCGGCAAAAGCAGTATGGATGCGAGCTGGAAGAGCAGGGTACGCAAAAATGATATCAGCGCGGATATGAGTCCGTTGTTGAGCGCGGTGAAAAATCCGGAGCCGAATATAGCAATGCCGCAAAACAGGAATTGGAAGGAGAAGATCTTGAATCCGTGTACGGTCAGCTCAAGGATCTCGCTGTTTCCGCTCATAAATATCATAGAGAGAGGTCTGGCAAGCGTAACGCCGAGAATGAGCATAGCCACCGACGAGATGCCCGTTATTATCAGGCTCTTTCTTAGGATGCTCTTGAGCTCGTTTCGGTTTTCCGCTCCGTAGTGATAGCCTACGACGGGCGCCGTGCCGATAGAATAACCGATAAATATACCGATGAAAATCATACATACGTACATCATCACGCCGTAAGCGGCAACTCCCGCCTCGCCTGCGTATTTCATCAGCTGTACGTTGTAGAGCAATCCCACGAGCGACATAGCCGCGTTGCTCATCAGTTCCGACGAGCCGTTGGTACACGTTTTGATCAACGCTCGGATGTCAAATATGGGCTTGGTTAATCTGAGTAGGCTGGTGTTTGGTAGAAGAAAATATACGATCGGTAAAATGCTGCCGACCACCTGGCTTGCCGCGGTTGCGAGTGCGGCGCCTGCCACTCCCCATTCAAACACCGCGATGAACAGCCAGTCGAACAACATGTTCGTAACTCCCGCGGCGACGGTTGTGATAAGTCCCATCTGCGGCTTCTCCGCTAATACGAAGAAGCTTTGGAATTCCATCTGCAGCATAAATGCCGGGATCGCGGCAAGTATTATCTTGCCGTACAGAGCACAGTCCGAAAGCATCGTTCCCTCTGCGCCGAGAGCAAAGGCTAACGGCTTTACGAAAATAATGCCCAGTATCGCTATGACTATACCCACGGCGAAAGAAACGCATACAAGCATAGAAAAAAGTCTGTTCGCTCTATCTAAGTCACCCTCGCCCATCGTCTTTGAGCATAGGGCGCTGCCGCCCGTTCCGAACATAAATCCGAAAGCGCCGAGTATCATAATAAACGGCATTATGAAGTTGATAGCGGCGAATGATGTTTCGCCTACGTAATTTGATACGAAGAAGCCGTCTACCACACCGTAGATAGACGTGAAGATCATCATAGCTATCGATGGAAAGGTGAATCGAAAGAGCTTCCTATAGGTGAAATGGTCGGAAAGCTGAATTTTCATTTTTTCTCCAAGGAGTTTTTTTGCTTTTGGTCGATTGTCCGACCGTATGATATTATACTACCGACCGCTCAAAAAGTCAAGGTCGTTTTTCGGTACCGCGACCGTGCGTTCCCTTTTGTGCAGAATGTTAATTTGCGTAATTGTCCTATCCAAATACAATTGTATTATTGTACAAAATTGTAAAAAAAAGAAAAAACACATTGACAAAGGATTTTTCAGGTAGTATAATATATATGGTTAGCAGAGGCTAACTGTGTTTGAAATCTCGGATAGGAGAACCTGATATGACGCTTAATGATGCTGCAGAAGGGCAGGAGTATACCATCAGCGCGATTAAGACTGATGACGAGGAGCTTGACGCGTTTCTTTTCTCTCTGGGATGCTATAGCGGAGAGCCGATCACCGTGGTGCGCCGCAGGAAAAGCGGATGCGTCGTAGTAATCAAGGATGCAAGGTATAGCATAGATAAGCATCTGGCGCAGGCTATAATTATATAGAACCGATGCGCCGTCCCTCGTGAGTAGGCGGATACGTTGCCCGTCGCGTTACCTACGTCGGCTGTGCCGACTGATTCTCCCCACGGCATTGTAAACCTTGGTTTAGATTTTTTCACAAGCCGCGCGGGTCTTTTTTTGAAGTTCGGTTAGCAATGGCTAACTTGAATTGCCGATATATTCCGTAAGAATATGATTAAGGAGAAAATTTATGAGAATTGCGCTTGCGGGAAATCCCAATTCCGGCAAAACAACTATGTTTAACGCCCTAACGGGACGTAGCGAAAAGGTTGGAAACTGGGCGGGAGTTACCGTAGATAAGAAGGAGCATTCTATAAGGAAAACGTACGCGGGCGACGAGGAGCTGATAGCCGTCGATCTTCCGGGCGCCTATTCTATGTCTCCATTTACAAGCGAGGAGAGCATAACCAGCGTATACGTTAAGAGCGAAAGCCCTGACGTTATCATAAACATCGTTGACGCGGATAACCTTAGCAGAAGCTTGTTTTTCACGACTCAGCTTCTGGAGCTTGGTATACCGGTGGTCGTAGCTCTCAACAAAACCGATCTTAACGAGAAAAAGGGAACTAAAATTGACACGGGTGCGCTGTCAGATAAGCTTGGATGCCCTGTTATCAATACCGTTTCGATCTCCGCGGAGGGCGTGAAAGCGGTTGTTGAAGCAGCCGTTATGAGCGTGGGAAGAACGCAGACCGCCCCTTACGTACAGGGGGACGTTGACCGGGATTGCAGATCTGCGGTTGAAGCCGCGGACCGCGAGCGTTTTGCTTTCGTGAATAGTATCGTGAAGCAGGTTGAAAGCCGCAAGATGCTTACGAGAGACGTGACCGTCGGTGACAGGATAGACGAGATATTTACGAATAAGTGGCTGGGTATTCCCATCTTTGCCCTCGTTATGTGGACGGTGTTCTGGATATCACAAGCCGGTCCGGGAGCGTGGCTCGCCGATGGTATTGACGCTTTTGGAACGCATCTCTGGGGACTCGTTGACTGTATCGGTTGGTTTAAGGAGGTCGTTGCAGGCTGGCTCGGCGGCGCTCACGATCTGATCAGAGCGATCATCTTAGAGGGTATTATAGAGGGCGTTGCTGCCGTAGTCGGATTTTTGCCTCTGGTAATGGTTATGTATTTCCTTATTTCACTTCTTGAGGATTGCGGATATATGGCGCGCGCTACAGTGGTGCTCGATCCTATCTTCAAGAGGGTAGGCTTGTCCGGAAAATCGGTCATTCCGTTCATCATAGGTACGGGATGCGCTATACCCGGAGTTATGGCTTGCCGTACTATACGCAACGAGCGAGAGCGCCGAGCTACCGCAATGATCGCCCCGTTTATGCCCTGCGGAGCAAAGCTGCCCGTTATCGCTCTATTTGCCGGCGCATTTTTTAACGGCTCGGAATGGATTGGAACCTTGATGTATTTTGCCGGTATCCTAATTATTCTGCTTTCCGCAATGCTTATAAATTTGATTACGGGTCACAGGGGCAAAAGTACATATTTTATTATCGAGCTTCCTGAGTACAAGGTGCCATCCTTTAAGCTTGCCTTTGGCTCTATGTGTCAGCGAGGCTGGTCCTACATAGTAAAGGCAGGAACGGTTATTCTCGTTTGTAATTTCGTGGTTTATATGATGCAAACATACAGCTGGGATTTGAAGACGGTTACCGATCCCGCGGAATCTATTCTTGCCGGTATCGCAACTCCCGTCGGATATCTTATCGCCCCAATAGTCGGCGTCGCTCTGTGGCAGCTTGCCGCCGCGGCGGTTACCGGCTTTATTGCCAAGGAGTGCGTGGTGTCTACGTTGGCTACCGTGTTTATGTTTGAGGGGCTTATCAATGAGGAGCTTGAGGCGGTGGGATCTATCGGTTCTGCCGAAATGGGCGGTATTACTGCGGTTGCCGGTCTTGCTTTTCTTACGTTCAATCTGTTTTCGCCCCCTTGCTTTGCGGCGATAGGAGCGATGAATGCTGAGTTGGGCAGTAAAAAATGGCTTGCCGCGGGAATAGGACTTCAGCTCGCGGTCGGATACACTGTAGGCTTCCTCGTATTTTTCTTTGGTACGCTGTTTACGGGCGGATCGCTTGGAGAGGCTTGGATGCCGATTCTGGGCTGGATGATAGTTATCGGTATCGCGGCGGTATTTACGGCTATAATACTCAGAAGCAACAGAAGGCTTAAAAAAGAGCGCTCATTGAAGGAGTAATTATGGGTCATACGGATATTATAGCGATTTTTGCCATTATGGTTGTCGTCGGTGGCGCGGTGCTCTATCTCATACGCGCGAAAAGGCGGGGAGAGCGGTGCGTTGGCTGTCCGTATTCTAAAACGTGCGGCGGAAGCTGCAGCCACGGCGACAATGCGGAAAAGGTCGAAAGTATGCGCCGAAATGAAGACGCGGAAAACGTTATCAAAAATCATAATAGTAAATAAAAATAAAAAGGAACAAGACGGATTTCTTGTTCCTTTTTTGTATATAAAGCAAATCAAAGTTGTCAGAAAGAGCCGTTTTGACGCTTGATAGCCGTAATGACTTCCATTACCTTTAGCGCTTCTTCTGATTTGATAGGATATGGCTTGCCCTCTCTTACGGACTCGTAGAGATACTTCCAGATGTGGTTGAGATCGCAGGTTTTCCACACTCTCTCTTCGGTTATAAAGGGCAGGTCCTCCGCAGGAGAAAAGCCTGTGGATGCCGGCGTATGAGGATTTGCCTTGACGGGAGTGAAGCTGTAATCGGTGGAGATGTATTTGATCTCGTATGAGTCGCCCTTGTCAACGAGCGCGCCCCTGTCGCCGTATATAAGATATTCCGGAGCCTTGATGGCAGCGCCGCCGCTTATCTCTATATCGACGATCATTCCGTTTACGCCCTCGAAGGAAGCGAACACTACGTCCTCGCAATCACCTGCCGCTGCAACCTGTCTTATGTACGAGTTCATTCTCTTGTAGTCGCCTCCGCAAAATCTCAGCGCCTGGTCTATCAGATGAGGGCCCCAGTTGAGCAGCTGCCCGCCGCCGTACTGCGAGATGGTTTGCCAATCCCGTCTTCTGTCAAACTGAGTTACCGAGCGCTTTATGTAGTAGACGTTTCCGAGAATGCCCGATGCTATGATCTCGTTTACCTCTGTGAATTTAGCTTCAAATCTGCGGTTATGTCTGATGTACAGCTTGTTCTCGCCTACGGTTTCTGCGTATTCGAACAGACGCTTTGCCTCATCGTAGTTCATGGTTATCGGCTTTTCGAGCAGAACGGTTTTGCCTGCCTGAAGCGCGGTCATAGCGTGCTTGTAGTGGTCGCAGGACCTGGTTGCGATATCGATAACCTCAATATCCGGGTCGAGAACTATATCCTCCACTCTTTTGTACGTCTTTGCGCCGAACTCATTCTTCATTTTTTCGAGTCGGTCGTCCTCCACGTCACATACAGCCGTTATTTCGTACAGACCGAGATCGCGCATTTCCTTGAGATGCATACCGTATCCGGCTCTGCCGATTCCGATCATACCAAGCTTGATAGGCTTAATCATATACTGTCGCTCCTTTATAAATAATATTTTAAACTCAAGAATCGTATTACGGGTCGGACGGGACAGATTGAGCTTGATCGCGACACCCGTTCTCCCTAGTATAATTGTAGCATAAAGACAGCCGGATTTCTATAAATAATTTTAGGTTTATAAGTGAAAAAATAGCACGATATTAATATTTTCTCCCATTTATTTCATATACCGATTGACACGCGGAAGCTTTTTTGTTAAAATCTATTCAGAGCGGGGGCTTTTGCCTTGACGCGTGATATGGAGGATATTATGAGTGATTTTGCGGATATAACCTTTTTTTACTTTGCTCTTCAGTGCGTCGGGGGAGTCAGCGCTTTGGCGGAATCTACGATACCGTATACTGACGTCACCTACTGTATAGACGGCGAGATGAAATATCGGTATAACGGCGAAGATATAGTACTTCATAGCGGCGACGCAGTCGTTTTCCCTGCCGGAACCGTAAGAGAAAGACTTGAGGGCAACGCTCCAACCGTTTATGCGAGCATAAACGCAAAATTCGACGGATCATTTGTTCCGAAAGTTCATGGCCTGCTTCGCAAAAGCATAAGGTCCGACACGGTGCAAATTCTTACTTCGATGAGAAGAGCGCATCTATCTCTCGGTGAGGAGAGGGGTAAGATGACGTCGGCTCTCTTTTACTATCTGTATTATCAATTGCTGGAAACCGCGAGAGAAAACGAGAACCCCCACGTAAAGAGGATCAAGGAGTATATCGCAGAAAACCTTGAGAAGAGAATAACGCTAAACGAAATTGCCAAGGCGGTTCATCTCGCTCCGCAATATTGCTGCGCTCTGTTTTCGCGATGCGAGGGAGTGGGAATAGTAGAGTTCCTTCTGCAGCAGAGAGTAGAGCAGGCGAAAAGACTGATTACCGTGGGAGATCTCAAGCTTGCAGAAATAGCTCAGTCCGTAGGCTTCTCCGATTATAACTATTTTTCCAGAGTCTTTAAGAGGATAACCGGCATAACGGCTACAAAGTACCGAGAAGCCCAAACGGGAACTCCGGGTAAATAAAAGTATAGCAGACATACGCGAAAGGTTGAATTGCCCTGTTGCGTTTGTCTGCTATTTTTTTGAATAAAAAGGCTTAAATGTAAATAATTATTTATATTACTTATCGTTTTCCGCCCAAAAATCGTCCAGCTTTAAGCGTAGCGATTTAGGGTCTTGTATAAATTTAAAGTTCTTCCAGAGCTTTGGCATAGACTTTTTGTAGATAGGATCGGAGAATCGGTCATCTATCATTACTATCACTCCCCGATCTCCCTCGCGTCTTATAACTCTGCCTGCCGCCTGGAATACCCTGTTCATGCCCGGATAGAGATATGCGTAGCTTTTTCCCATCTCGTATTTTTCTTCATAGTATTCTGCGATAGCTTCGCGCTCAAAGGATAGCGAGGGCATACCTATGCCGACTATGATAGCGCCTATCAGACTGTCGCCTGCCAAGTCAAGTCCCTCTGAATATATACCTCCCATAACACAGAAGGCGGCAAGGTAAGAGCTTTCCTCTCGCTTAAAGTTTTCTATAAATTTCTCTCTTTCTCCCTGAGTCATATTCTGCTTTTGGACGATCACCTTTATCTTTGGATACTTCGCTTGGAAATATCGGGAGATGACCTCGGAGTAGCGGAAGGATGGAGAGAAGATCATATAATGACCTCTTTTTGCCGATAGCGTAGCGGCAATGTAGCGGCAAATAGCGCCCAAAGTATCGTCACGCTCTGAAAATCGGGTGCTGACGCTGTTAACTATGCTGACAGACAGCTGAGAGCTGTCGAAGGGCGACTGTACCTCAAGCGTTTCGTCAGATCGGTCGCCGCCCAATACCGCTCTGTAATATTCAAGAGGCGATAGTGTGGCGGAGAAAAATACGGCGCCGTGACATTTGTCGAGAGTTTTTTTGATTTCGGGTGCGCTGTTAAGACAGAAAAGCTTCAGAGTTATGCTTCCATCCGTATAGAACAAAAGCATCCTGTAGCAATCGTCAAATCTGGCGAGAGTATCGTTGAATCGCTTCAGATCGTAGTAGTATTTTTTTATTGCCGATTTTGCGGCTTCGGACACGCCGTCGCGGGCTGCGAGCAGCCTGTACATTTCATTTTCTGCAGCTCCCGTCAGCTCCTCGGCAAGCGAATAAAGCCGTTCGGGTACGGTGGACAGACAAATAGCTCCGACGGTATGCTCATCCCGATCCTTTCTCAGCTCGTCCTTGATCAGAGGATAGGTGAGATTGAGGAATACGTCCCTCGCCTCACCTGAGATCGTGCGGATCGCGGAAAATTCGGGAAGCGCGTCCGAGAGAGCCGGCGAGCCAATATCGGCGTCGCTGATTTCAGCAGAGAACATTTCTCTCGATCGATCAACGAGATTGTGGCTCTCGTCTATCAGCAGAGCGTACCTGCCCCCATCGTCAAAGAATCTTCTAATGTACGCTCGTGGGTCGAGGGCGTGATTGAAATCGCATACTACGACGTCACAAAGCTCTGCGTAAGTAAGCAACAGCTCATAGGGGCAAATCTGCAGCTTTCGTGACACGTCCTGGGCTTCCTTCGCGGTTATTACCGTTTTTCCCATATTGAAAAGCTCAAGTGCGCCATCCTGCAGAGCGTTGCATTTTGCCATAGGACAGCCGTTTGGCTCACGCTTGCAGATGAGAGCTGCTTCACAGGCCTTTTCCTTTGCCGTGAGTATTAGCGCGCGAACCTCAGTTCCGGCGGACGCTATCAGCTCCAGACAATCACGCACTGCCTCTGCGGTAGTAGATTTCGGGGTGAGATAAAACACCTTATCGCACTTTCCGTTTGCGAGAGCCTTCAAGGCGGGATAAATAACTGATACGGTTTTACCCGTGCCGGTTGGCGCCGATGCGAACAGCGACGTTCCTCTCGCCAGGGCCCTGTAAGCGCTTTTTATAAACTCGTTCTGACCCTCGCGTACGGTATCGTAAGGGAAACTCATATTTTTCATTGACGGCAAGCGCTTGGTCACTCTGTGTATTTCGGGAGCGGCGTATTTACCGACCGCCCTTTTGCACTTTTCGAAGAAGACGGACAGCTTTGCTTTGCTAACCCTTTCGGTTACGGTATTATACTCGCCGGTGAAGGAGTTTAGGTAGAGGATATTGAGAAGTATTTCGCTGTATCCGCAAAGCTCTGATAAGACGTGAGAGATGACGTAAGCTTCGCCTCTTACCTGCCTTTCCTCCTCTCGCCTCGGTTTTTTCGGCGAGGAGGTTATCTCTCTGGCAACCGTAACGGCGTTTCCGCCCACTCCGTCCGCGGTCGCGGACATTTCAAACGAAAATCCGTCACAGTCAAAGCCGTAATGGAGGTCGGAGCTTTCAAGGTCGGGTATGAGTCGGCGCAATTTTTGCGATTTCAGAGAATCGGTTTTAGGCTCGTCCTCGTCACAGGGAAGGGTAGGGGATATTCCGCGGCGCGCTATAGTTACCAGCTCGCTGAGCGATATTTTGATTTTTCCGGTTTTATCATCGTAACGCATACCACGCCTCCCATCTTGTTTCAGTAAAAAATATTTTAGCACAGAAAGTCGGCAAAGTCAATATTGACCTTGCCGACCGGTAGCCTCATCGCTTTATTCAGAGAGAAATCCCTCAAGTATTCTTGACTTAGCTTCAAGCCAACCGCTTTTGGAGTTTTTCGCGTATCTGTAGCCCGCAACGTATCCCCTGAATCCTACGACCGGCAGCGCAGAGAGCTTCAGTATTCCCTCTATTATTACGGCTGCCGACATATCCGGCTTTGCGGTGAGAATGACCGACGCGGTAAAAAGCATACATACGGTAGACGGCAGAAGCCTCGCTAACGCATCTATGTATTTTTTGCGTTCAGGACTTTCTATTTCTGATGCCGTTCCGCATTTTTCCGAGGTCAGCAGAGTCGCGGGAGTCAGTATGACCGGACGCATTTTGCTTGCCCTGACAAATACGCGCGTCGCGGATTTGGGGAATTTTTCACCCATCAGATATCTGTTATAATCCTCTGCCGCGTATCCTCTGGAGCAGAGAAACGCGCGACGGCGAAATTCAAGCTCTTCTCTTGAGTATTTAACGCAATAATCACGAAGAGCGGGAATGTGCGCCGGCAATATTCCGGCTCTGACGGAGCTGTATCTTTGCTCAGCCGCCGTGTATTCGGAGGTGCTCTCTCCTTGACGTTCTCCCGCATCCTCTAAAGAAAAGTACATAAGATAGGATGCGATCAGGGTAATTGCAAGCGTGGAAGTAAATTCGACACTCGTAAAGGAGGAGAAGGTAATATCGGTGAAGGTGACCAGAACGGCGATTATTGCGGTAATCGCGGCAATTATCTTGCCGGAGTTTCCGATGACAGTGGCGTATCCTCTCTCACTCAGCCTCTCGTATCCGAGAGCGGCGTCAAATTCCCGTTCCATCTCTGCTTCTCCTTCCTGCGAGTCGGAAGCAAATCGCGCCCAAAAGATTACCCAAAAGTCCTACGAAAGAGATGACCGTCATCTCGTACGCTATTTTCTCCGTAACGAAGAAAACGAGAAAGATAATAAGCCACATAACGTAGGATGACGGTGAAGCTGTCAGACGCCTTACGTATTTGTAAAGAGGACCTGCGCACAGTATTAAAAGCAGGGTGCATCCGCCTGCCAGGGTATGCCCCGCGCTGCTCGCTTTCCAGAGCGGAAAATAGTAGAGTGTAGCAAGGGCGGGGGGCAATATGCAGAATAGAAGTCCTGAAATATGTAAAGCGAACTTAACAAAATTCAGTCTTTTATCCATTTATTTTCAGTTGCTCCTTCATAGCTGCAATGCGTGATCCCACGTCATCCTTTTTGTACTGAGGTAGTGCTGAGGTCATAAATATGTCATAGAGCATATCTATCTGATTCTGCATTACGATGCGCATTTTTTCTTTTTCAATGCTCTCGTCATTTCTCTCTCCGAGCTTTTCGCAGGCGGCGCTCACAGAACTCTTAAGCTCTGATATTTCAAGCTTCATATCTGAGATTATTTCACTCTGCTCCGATATCTTATCCATAGAGAGATTGCCCTGTCCGGATATCGTATCATTTATTGATTTGATAGCCGTTTTTAAGGAGCCCGTTGAGCCTTTTATCATAGGCATAAGACACTTGTTGTAAACGAATGAGAGAATCAGACTCGCGATAAACGATAGGGTTGAGAAGATTACGCCGGCATTGGAAATAAAGCCGTTATATATTTCGGCAAAGAAGTTTCCGTTGCCGACCATCTGCTCGTCTTCCGACTTTGCTGTCTGTTCTGACCCGTTGTTAGCCTCGCCGGTAATGCTCTCCGATTCGCGACCGTCCGGCGTTTCGGCGGATGCGTCAGTTTCTGTACCTGTAAAGGCTGCGGTGCCGTTGACCGTTTCGGCGTCGCTTTCTCCGTTGCTTGCCTCCTGCCACTCTGCCGTGTTTTCAGTGGACGCGTATTCATACGCCTGACCGTCATCGCTGTTCTCCGGCACGAAGTACTCCTCCGCCGACGCGCATATTCCGCCATAGAGCAGCGTTGCCGTCAACAATGTGGCATAGATCACTTTGATTTTTTTTGATATTGTTTTTTTCATTTCACTTTCCTTTCTGGCGTCAGATAACCGTGACGCCGTATACGCTTCTCGATATTTTTTCAATTTCCTCCTCCAGCCGTTTGACTCTTTCTCTGAGCTTTCGCTCCCTCAGTGAAATTGCGCGGATATAATCTGAGCTTACACCGGCAGGCGTTACCGCAGAGCCAAGCTTAGTAATTTTCGGAAGCGGGATACGGCTGTTTTTGCATATCAGAACGGGAGTCGTTTCTCCGTCGTCCATAAGCCTGATATCCATAACGCATCTGCCCTCGCACACTCTGGCGGTTATTCCTCCCGCGGTTATGAAGCCGTCGTAAGCATCCGCAAAGGAAAATTCCAGCATATGCGATTGGCCCTTTTCAAAGGAAATAAGCTCCGCCTCTGTGCCGTATAGCTCTATATACAGTTTGTTCATTTCATTGCCTCCAGCGCTTGGATTCTTTCGTCAAGCTCCGCGAGCGTCGTCATAAGAGATGCTCCGCCTACGTTGAGGTAGGCTGCGAAATTGCCGCTTTTCACGTCATTAACAAGATCGCCGACGGTGTGATCCGCGTCTATTCCGCTGGGGATGGTATACGCGATCTCTCCGTTTTCTATGTCTTCTATAAGATCGTTGTAATGCTGGATGATAAAGAGGGATAGCTTATCAAACGCCTCCCGCATTTGCGCGGAGGTGTAGCCGGCTCCTCCCAATGATGTCGGCGCGGTAGGGCGAGTGGGCAGGGAGGATATTTTCATATTGGAGATCTCTCCGCTAAGTATTTTTTTAGCTTTCATTTTTATCCTTTCTTTTAGCTTGTTTTTCTTTTCACGGGTCCCTTTATTCTGTATCGGTACGAAATAGAATATACGCCGAACGGAGAACGAAATTCCTCGCTGATAAGACAGATCTGCTTTCGTATCCAGCCGTTACTTCTGTCCGGCAATGGAACGGTAGAGGAGTTCTCGGTAATGCTGGTAAGTCCGGACATATCCACCTCGTCAAAGCTGGCTTTTTGAACCGACACCTTACCAAGCTCTCTGACACCCTGTTCGGTTTTTACTCTGCATTTAAAGCTGCCGCCCATATTTTTTGTTTTAATAACGAGGGATGAAGGAACTGTGGTCTTTTCAAGATAGGGAACACCGCAGTCGTCCTCAGCTGTAAGCACTGCGTATCTTGGAGTGAATCCTGCAAAGGTATAGAAGTCCGGGTGGATTTTATCTCCCATTGTGCTCTGATACTCCTCCGGGCTGAAGCCTTCGGCTGTGCTGAGTCTGTCTGGAGGATTGCCGCGCATATCGTTGTTGAATACGCACAGATCTCCGCACTCTGTTCCGAAGAAGAGAAGCTTACCGTCGCCGAGCATAGCGCTTTGCGCGTGGAAGTCGCCGCCTAAATATTCGTCGGTCTGGGTCAGAGCAATTTTCAGAGAAGCAAGTTTTAGATAGTACACCGTATTTCCGTCCAAGCTTACGCTCATTACCTCTCCCTCCGCCACCTCTCCGACCCTGTTAGAAACGAGAAATCCTTCCGGTGCAGAATCGGCGTATCGGTATACCCGTGTAGCGTTTTTGTGTGTTCCTACCTTCCTTATCGGATACCAGCTGTACCCGTCCTTGCCCGTTGTATAGCGATGATTCGGGTCGCCGAGATAGACGTCGGAGCCGATAGCCAGCACGAGATAGCCGTACCATTTCGTAATGGATATGCTTCCGGATGATCTGAGAAGCAGCGGATTTATATCTGCGGAGAGCAGCTCTGCTTCTCGTGATCCTGTGGAGCGCCGTGTAAGCTTTATCAGTCCCATATCCGTAAGAAATACGCTGTCGTTTAAAAATTGGAAAGGAGAGCTTTTTGCGGTAATGCCGGTTTGGGCATAGGTAACGGGATAGGTTCTGACACCGTTCTCGTCCTTCGGCGCGTGGTAAAATATACTGCCCGATCCGTCGTCACCGCTTTTGAACACAGCGAGCTCTCCCTCAGACGAGTGAAGAGCGGTAACCGTGTAATCTCCTTCGCCGTCTGTAAAGTAGCAGGAGTTGCCGAAATAATCGGGTCTTATCGTGCCGTCCTCGGTTGCCTGAGAGTAGAGCACTGTACCTGCGAGTGCGGGATTGCCGCTGAGGAATATCCTGCCGTCAAAGGTCTGACACACCCTGGAGCCTATGACTGCTTTAATAGGAGAAAGTCGAGAGCCGAAGCCGGAGGCGAGAAAGCCTGTACGGTCGTGTGGCGCGTATCTGCCGAGAATATTGACTCTCTTGCCGTCTATTTCCGTGCGTGAGCTGAAATGCAAAATGATTTCAGAGCTGTTTGTGTCAAATTGAAACTCCGCTGCTGTACCGTTTATCTCAACGCTCAGTATTTCCTCCGCACAGGAAAATACGGGGATAGCAACGGATACTGTACTTCGGCTGACACCGTAATTTATGGTTCTGGCGCCCAAAGCGTCAGTTCCTATTATCTCGCTGAAAGTATCCGCGCCTCCCGAATAATTTATATTCTCAAGGGAGTCACATCCGGCGAATGAAGCAACGCCAATGCTTACTAAGCCTATTCCGAGATACACCTCGCGCAGAGATACGTTCATATAAAATGCCCTATCTCCTATGCTTTCTACACCGGGAGAAAGCGCCACCCGTGTTAATTTTTCCATACCCCAGAACGCCCAGCTGCCTATTGTCTTAACGCCTTGTCCCACGTATACCGCAGTGATTTTATCGTTATTCCAGAATGCGCCTGAGCTAATAGCGGTTACGTTGTACCTAACCCCTTCAATGACGGTGTACGAGGGGATATATATTTCGCCCTTGACGTCTGAAGTGACGCCGCTCACCCTGCAGCTTTTCGTTATCGGATCGGTTACGGAGTAGATAAGACCGTAGGTACCGTAAATGTGATCGTCCACGTTCCTTACCATAACCGTTTCTCTGAATTTGTCGGAGAGAAGATTTCTGTCCTCCACCGGCTTTCCGTCCCTGTACGTAAGTGGAATATAGCCGTTGCAGTCGTACTCGGATACCTCCGAAACTGTGCCGCTTTCGTCGATCGTCACTATCTTTTCTCCGTCCAGAATATACACACTTCTGCCGAACGAGAAGGAGTAGCTTTTTCTGTCAGCCAGATCGGCAATCGGATCCAGACGGCTTAGACTGTGATAACTATCAAGGGCAAATCTGTACAGCTTTTCGCCTACGTGCAGCAGAACGAATTCCGCGCCTGAGCTGAGCTTTTGCTTGTGAAGTGCTCTTATCGGAGCGGAGAAACGGTATATCGTTCTGAAGCCGGGAATACTTTCCAAAGCTCCGTCCGAGCTCTCCGGATCAACGTACATGTTTTCAGAGTAACCAAGCTTTTTCTCAGGGTCAATTATTCCTCCGTCAGTGCAAATTCCTCTGAATCTTTCGTATAGCCTTGTGGCCTCCGAGTTTGATTTGATAATGTTTGTATGCTTCATTACGCCCACCCGTTAGTCACATATCGCGACGTCCTTAGCTCCTTATGAAGAGAAGCTTCCCGTTCGGTTATTGAGCGGTAAAGCTTTCCGTACAGTTCTGCCTTTTCGGGATCCGAATCCAGATATACGTATGATGCAACCAGAGGACCCAGCAGAACCTCGTATTCGGGTGGAATATCTATCGTCTGATCGGGATTCTCCGTCAGTATAGGACGGGGCAATCTGCGATATACGAGGTCGAGCTCGCCCTCATAGCCATTCTTTATATGAATTGCTCCGTCTTCCATTCTGACGTTTGATAGCTCCTTGCCGTTTGAATCGGTGGGAGGAGAAATAAAGGACAGGAAATCTCCCACCTTATCCCGTATCTGTATACAGGTCTGTCCTCTTCCGTCCGGAATGTCCGACACGTTTTGCGAGAAAATCTCGTCAAAGGTTACTATATCCGTCACCAGATATCCGAGCTCGCCCGTAAACGTGATAGCTCCGCCTTCACTTAAAAAGCCGGAAAATCTTACACGGGTGCCGGTGAAGCTCTTGTGAACGGTATTACTGCCGTCGCGCAGCGTAAATGCTCCCGTGCCGCTCGTGAAGAAGCTGTACGCTCTTCCTTTCAAGGGGAGAGATAAGCTCTCCCCCATTCCGTGCCACAGGCGCGGTATACGAGTTGACGGTTTGCTTCTTACGGCGGACAGAGTGATCCGACCCGTGACGGAATACTCTCCAAATATCTGTCTGAGAGCTCTGTTGAGGGAGGTTAAAAACAGTCCGTCCATTGCTATCGCGCCGTCAAATCCCAGCGCGCTGACTTCACTTGATAAATCCCTTAATGTCACTTTGCAATCACTCCTTTTTCTGTTCTTTAGTTGAAATCTATACCGTTTTCGACTTCTGTACGAGTATCGTGAGCGAGTATTACGTGCTTGTATGTACCGAAGCCCACACCGAAGCGGCATCTGCCGTTCCAGACGTAGTTGCCGGTGTGATGATCCACCCAGTTAGTAACGGTGAGAGGTACGCGGTTGAAGAGCATATTACCGCCGAGATTCTTGTTTGCTTCGCTAGACATCATAATAAGCATATCATCGCTACTCGACCAGCCGGGAAGAACTATGACGTTCCAATTGCCGCAGTTCAGATTTATACTGTTATTGTTAGCCATTGTATTCTCAGAGCCGCATACCTTCTTGATAGCCGCCTCAAAGAAGGGTCTGTTGCCGGGGAGAATAATGGTGTCTGCGGTATAGCCGAGAGGTTCTCCGTTCTCGTCCCTCATATTTCTCATCTTCACCGAGAGTCTATAGAGAGATTCCTCAATAAGAGGAAGAGAGCATACTCTGTTACCGCCCTCCTCTTCCACGCTGAATATATCACCGTAGAAGTAATTGGGCTGAATACCTGCCTTATAGAATTTATGGCCGTAATGGAAGAGTGGAAGGCCGTCGGGGGTGGTGAGATCGATCGTAGAGCCTGCAAACGTTACACTTTCGTTCATACCGTTGATGAGCGCTGTTTCGCAAAGCTTATTCATAGTCTTGTAATACGCGCGTATAAACGCCTCCGCCCTGCGCTTTGCATCAGCGGCAACGCCGTAGTTCGCATCCTCCATCATTTCTGCGGAAATGACGAACTCCTTCATAAACTGAACGTGCTCTATGAACTTGGTTCTTGCTTCGGTGATGGTATCCTGTACGGCAGCCTCGCCCTCGTTAGAGTGCTGGAATACGTCAAATTCTCTGCCGATGACGAGTGTTTCGCCAAATCTGTTGCTCTTTTCAATATTGAAAAGCAGATCCGCAACGCCACCCTTCTTCTTCTGAATGTCGCTTTCGTGCTCAATTATCATCTTGAGCGGAGTGTCAAGCCTACCGATAGCTGCAGGTGTAAGCTCGCTTGTCTTAGAATAAATTATCATTTTTTGTTCCTTTCTTATTTTGTAACCTTGTTATATAATTGTTTGATTTCGCTGTCCGAGAGATCTCCGAACAGCTCTCTCGCTTCGTTCATTTCTCGCTGAGTCATTCCGACAGCCGGAGCGTAAGAGCCGTTTGGGACGGAGGTCACCAGATGTGAGCGATTGTCGGTTCTCTGCCTTTTTGCGCCTGTAGCGAGATATGCTTCAGCCGGTGTCAGTCCCAGAGCGCGAAGCTGACGGTATCTTTCAGATCCGACGGCGCCTGCCGCGTCGCTTCCCATGATTTCGGGAAACTGCCGGCAAAGCGTCATAAGGTCATCAGAGTAGTTTTTTTCACACGCCCCATAGGATAGCTCCGCTTCCTGCGGATCAGTGGGCTTAACGCCCGCAGTTGTTAAGTCATCGCTCTCCGCATCGTTCTGAGGCTCGGAGCAAAGAGGAGCTTCTATATTTTCCGCGCTCTGCGCGTCTGACTCAGCCGCCTGAGAGTCGACAAGGTAGACTTCTGCGTCCTTTATCATATTCTCCATATTACTTTCCTGCCTTCGTACGCATATCGGTGGTAGAGGTAATCTTAGAGGACTTGATACCACTGTTTTTTACGTTCGTACCTTTAATGGGCAGAATCGAAAATGTGGCGTAAGGGTTCTTTTTTTCTTTGCTTTTCATTTGTTTCTCTCTTTCTTTATTCATTTGTAGTTGTATTATCTCTGTTGCTTGATGCGTCTATCAGAGCTCTGAAATATTCCACGTTTTCGCGGGCAAAGGGATAATGTGCCTTTTCCTGCGCCTGCCAATACCGTAGTAGCGTTTCGTTTGAGGCTTTGTCACCCAGCGTTCCCGACTCCAGATTTCTGAGATTGCGTTCCCACAGAGCATCTCTCGTATAGTCGTTTTCCGTATTCAGATCAACGGAGAAGAGATATGCGTCCGAATAGTACGGTTCGCTATCTCTCGCCTCAAGGAATGAAAATCGGTTAAAGGATATTGTATGGGAAGCTCCGGCAGAGTCCTTATACGAGAGATTTCTCGGCTCATCGGAGAAAGCCAGGTAGTGAAGAAATAGCAGCCTATACAGATTTGAGTAGGCGTGATATTTCATACGCTTCTTTGTTTCCAAACGGCTTTCCGCGCGTCTGATTTTCAGGTTTCTTGCATAGCCTGATTCAGCCAAGGTCGTATCCGTTCCCTGTAGGGCGTCGGATATTCCGAGTACTCTTTTCGCCTGATCGTAAAGGCGGTCAGCCTCCGCAATATCCTGGGATATGTCGGGGGTCGTGTCAATTTTTCCGTAATTATCGGGGCTTTCTCCAGGACGCATACGAATAATTTCGCCGAACACGGAATTGCCGAGAGTCACGGTGGCGTCCTCCGGCATTACCGGTGTCACCGCGGATCTGAGGAGCTTTTTCAGTATTCTGGATTCTACCTTATTGATGGCCTGCTGCTGCGGTCTTATTCTCTCGCAGTCGGACAGACCGAAGAGTGATGGCGAGCATCTTGTGTTTCTGCGGATAACGATAGGCATCTCTCGCGGAACGTAGTAGTTAACACAATCAGAGCATCCTATATCCGCCGCAATTTTATCCGGTAATATTTCCTTGTAGGTGTCAATGTAAATTGTCCGGCCGTCCTTGTCCTCCGCTTTCAATTTTCTTGCGTAGAGGTTCGGTACGTCGTCCAGGATCAGCTCGCCGGAGAATACCAGCTTGCATATATTTCCCTCGCCGTCGCGGTAGAGAGCATTGATCACTGTTACGGTATCGCAGTCCGTCGCGGTGCTTGAATAACCGTATTCGCATTCCGCGAGAGCCGCCAGCTCATTTTTTATTCCGTATTTTCTGATAAGCTCTTCTCTTGAGGTGGTAAATTTCAGGAAGCAATACTGCATTTCGTTAACCTCGCTTACGCCGGGCTCAGGTATAAAGTCTATTGGTGACAGACAATGTACCAAAACCTCTCCGGAGGCGCCGTCCGCTCCTTTATCCGAATCCCATTCCACGTACCACACGCTTCCTCCGTAGATATAAGTATACCTCTCGTCCAGATCGTTCAGCTCCTCAAAGGGCAGCTTCTCTCTCAGCGCTCTGCATAGCTTTTCTATGATGCTTGAGTTTTCAGCTCGCTTCTCTGTATAGGATTCCGGATCTGCCTTCGGATAGGGAATATCCGGAAGAATTTCGCTTTCGATAATCTCATAGGTGATATTTCTGACAGTTACCGCTCTCTCGTTCGAGTTGTCTATCTCATAAGAGCCGAGGTACTGACGCATATGACTTTCAAGTGCTTCGCAGGTATCCCTGTGAGATTCAGAGGAGAAGCGGTATTTATCGATGATACTGTCATATATCGCCTGTCTTTCTTTTTTGTAGTTCAATTTGGTTCTCCATATTTATCTTTAAGATATTTTTTTCCTATGCTGTCTGCAGATCTGTAGTCCTCCCACATATCATCGCTCCATATCCTTTTTCTTGCTTTCCTCTCCTCTGAGGGACGGGTGTGAAAAATAGCGAATCCGCGCAAAGCATCCGGGGCGTGTGTAATTTCGTGGGGTTCGGTGGCGCAATCGGTGGGTCGCAGCTTATCTACCGTAAGCGCCGGCAAGCATCTGATCAGCTCTCTGCAGGTAGAGAAGATCTTTAGCTTTGGCTCTCGCCCCATGTGTTGCAGCAGCTCCTTTACGGCTAGCCATCCGCACTCTCTGTCATTTGACGTTTTTGTGAAGCTTATACCGTATTCGGAGAAAAGCGTAGCCTTGCTTTTTCCGGATTCCTGACTTCTGCCCCACAGATCGGGGGGAGCGAGAGTTGCGTAGATTTCTTCCTTTTTCGGCGTTCGTTCGAGGATCGCCTCGGCTGATTTGCTGATGGGCAGATTGGACTGACAAAATTCCCGATATACGAAGGACGTTCCGTCCGGAGCAACCGCTATCCACAGACAAGCAAGCCTATCCAGTCCGTAGTCTATGGTTCGGTATTTTCGCCAGCAGTCAGGAATTTCAAAGGGCTGGGTTACGTGAATTTGCTCATTGAACTCATCGAAATACTGACCCTCGAAAATGTTCCAATCGCCGTACAGAAGAGCCTTTCTTTCCCGTTCGGGAAGAGAGAGCAGCCTAGTTTTGTACTCCGGATCGGATTTGCAGAGAAATCCGTTGTCTGATAGCAGAGATGGAATAAAAATACGGGACATACCGTTTTCGCCGCAAAAGCGCTGACCTGCTTCTGATGGATCGATAAATCTTTTTCTAACCCAGACGTGTCCAACACCTCCGGGATTAGTGGATGATTTTATCTGTTTTGGATACCCGTTTACACCGCGGACACGGGATATAAGATACAGATACTGATTTTCGGTAAAGTGGGTCAGCTCATCAAAGCGTACGATATCGTATTCGGCGCTCTGATATTGATACACGTCGTTTTCCGTGCCGCAATATCCAAAATCTACGGTAGAGCCATTTTTGAATTTGCCGGTATGGCTTGTGGAGTTAAAGGTATACAGCTCTCTCGGAAACAGTGCGAGAGAGGTTCGGATGAGAGATTTTTCAAGCTCCGGGTAGGTTCTGCGCAAAACCAGCTGCTTTGACCCCGGATACTTAAGCGCGAAAATCAATGCGTCCACCATCTGACCGTAGGACTTTCCGCCTCCGGCAGCTCCGCCGAACAGAACCTCGTTCTCTTCGGCGGTAATAAACGCCCGCTGTTTCGCGGTGACGGTTAGGTTTATCTTCACCTAATCTACGACCTCTACGGTGACGGCAATATCTTCCGTGTCCGATTGATCGTTTTTTTCGCTTAACAGGAACTTTACAAAGGACGGATCAAATCGGCGCGTCAGCGCGTTGTCTATAAGATAATCTCTGCGGATTTCGCTGCATTCCCGATATGCTCTGTCGAATCTTTTGTGCGATCTGAAAAGCTCAATATCCTCTCTGGTCGCTCCTATGCTCCTGGCAAATTTATCAAAGCTCGGAGCTCCTGCTCCGTCGTAATTGACGAAAAAACGGTAGAGTATAGATGGATATTCGCTGTCATAGCTTGCGCGTTTTTTCTGTTTCTTTTGCATTGTCGCCCTCACCTTCAGCTCTGCAGTACAGCACAGAGCTTTATTGCGGTGACGCTGTACTTTCGTCCGCCGCAATTATATTCTACATCAAAGGCAAAACCTTGTAAGTATGAGGGGTGCCGAAAATATCGGAGTATAAGCTCTTCCTTTTGTGCAGCTTGCATAATTTTAAGCGGTGGAAGCATATCTGTAGATGAAATAGGGTTAACTTCTGCGGTCTGGATAAAAAAATAACACCCGATTTTTCATAGAAAATCGGGTGTTATGTAATCAATTATTTACTTTTTTAGTGAAATTAGCGGTAAAAGATCAATTCCGACCGCGCATTATGCAAATTTTTTTGAAGAGAGAGTAAGTTATCCGATCACCTTATATATCAAAGGAAGAGATTTGGGTGCGGTATCGGACAGTGCGACAGCGTTCAGCACGCATTCCTCCGACTTTGACAGCGCATCCTCTCTGTCAGTGTAGAGGACTGCGATGGTTTCGCCCTTTTTTACCTTATCGCCGGGCTTCTTCCTTATGATTATTCCTGCCCTGTGATCTATCGGATCCGACTTTGCGGCTCTTCCCGCACCAAGCATTACTGAGGCAATTCCTACAGCCTCTGCGTTTATATGGGCGATATAACCGTCGTCCGTCGCCTTGACCTGACGGCTGAATTTCGATACGCCGAACTTTGTTACGTCGTCAATATAGCTCGAATCTCCTCCCTGAGCGCTGATCCAGCGTCGCATAGTATCAAGCGCCTTGCCGCTGTAGAGGGAGTCTGTAACGAGCGCGCGCGCTTCATCCTCGCTCTTCGAAAGAGATGTTCTGACCATTGCCACAGCCAGCTCTATCGCCACCTGCCTGAGATCCTCAGGACCTTCGCCGCGCAGAACCTCTATTGCCTCGATGATCTCCAGGGAATTGCCGATAGCGCATCCGAGAGGAGTATCCATATTGGTTATAAGAGCCGCGATTTTTCTGCCGCAGGCTTTGCCGATATCTACCATTCCCAAAGCAAGCTTCTCAGCATCCTGCGGAGTTTTCATAAACGATCCCGACCCGCATTTTACGTCAAGCACTATCGTCTTTGATCCTGCGGCAAGCTTTTTACTCATTATTGACGAAGTTATAAGAGGTATGGAGTCAACCGTGGCAGTTACGTCGCGGAGCGCATAGAATTTCTTGTCTGCGGGAGCCAGGTCACCGCTTTGACCTATCACGGCGATTCCAACGTCCATCACCTGAGAAATAAACGCTTCCGGCGACAGAGAGGTGCTGTAGCCCGGAAACGACTCCAGCTTATCCACCGTTCCGCCGGTATGACCCAAGCCGCGTCCACTCATCTTAGCAACCTTGCAGCCAAGGCTCGCCGCGATGGGAGCAACTATCAGAGTAGTTTTGTCGCCCACTCCTCCCGTGGAATGCTTATCGACGGTAAGCTCTCCGAGTGCTGACAGATCCAGCATATCTCCCGACTGAGCCATTGCCATGGTAAGCGTAGAGGTTTCTCTGGTTGTCATTCCATTGAAGTATATTGCCATAAAGAGCGCGGAAGCCTGATAATCAGGTACTGCTCCGTCTGTGTATTCGCGGACGAAGGAGAATATTTCATCGTCGGTAAGCTCCTCGCCGTGCTTTTTTTTGGTAATGAGATCGTACATTCTCATATTAAATACCTCGCGTTAGGTTTTTCGGTTACGGCAGAAATCCGCCGTCGAACTGAAGAGGTAAAAGCTCTTTAAGCTCGTATACACGGTATCCGTCACCATCAACCGTTATGACCTTCATATCCTGATTGCCGAACTCAGCCATGACCTGTCGGCACGCGCCGCAGGGAGGGAACGAAGAGCTGACCTTCTCGCCCGCAGGACCTCCGGCAATCGCAATAGCGGTAAAATTGCGCTCGCCATCCGAGATAGCCTTGAATATAGCCACTCTCTCCGCGCATACTGTCAGAGAGTAGGAAGCGTTTTCAATATTAGCGCCAAGGTAGACCTTGCCGTCGCGGCAGAGCAGCGCCGCGCCTACCGTTACCTTGGAATACGGCGAATAAGCGGAATCTCTCGCTGCTACAGCGGAGTCAGCAAGCTTACGGTACGTATCATTCATAATTTTTAACGATCCTTTCGGATAGACTGATTCCCGCATCCCCTAGGTACTGAACACCGAGAAGATCCGCGGCGAGTATACCTGCGTGGCAGAAGCCTGTCAGGGTTCCGAGATTTGTCGGTTTGATCGAATTTCCCACTATAATGAGCGGCACGTATTCTCTGGTGTGATCGGTACTGTCGTCGCCCGGATCACAGCCGTGGTCTGCCGTGATTATAAGTACGTCACCGTCTGAGAGCTTATCAATAAATTTGTCAAGCCAGGAGTCAAACTCCGAGATCGCGGATGCGTATCCGTCTATATCCTGTCTGTGACCGTACAGCATATCAAAGTCAACGAGATTTATAAAGCAAAGGCCCTCAAAATCTCTCTTGATAAGCTCGTCTGCAACGCTCATCCCCTCTCTGTTGGAATGAGTGGGATGGCTTTCCGTTATGCCGCAGCCTACGAAAATATCGTTGATCTTTCCAACCGAAATGACGTCAAGTCCCGACTCCTTTATAGCGTCGAGAGCGGTTTTCTTCGGTGGAAGAACGGAAAAATCACGGCGGTTTGCGGTACGGGTATAGGCGCCGCTTTTACCAACAAAGGGACGGGCGATAACTCTGCCTACCGCGTGCTCACCCACGAGTATCTCTCTGGCGATTCGGCAGTATCCGTACAGCTCGTCAGGGGGGACTATATCCTCGTGAGCTGCGATCTGAAATACGCTGTCGGCAGAGGTGTAAACTATCAAAGCTCCGCTCTTCATATGCTCGTCGCCGTACTTTGCTATTACCTCAGTTCCGGAGTAGGGGAGATTGCACAGGACATCTCTTCCTGTTCTCCTTGAGAACTCGCTTATTATTTCCTTAGGAAATCCGATCGGGTAGGTCGGGAGCGGTTTTTCGGACACTACGCCCATTAGCTCCCAGTGACCGATGGTAGTATCCTTGCCGCGACTGATCTCTCTCATTCTTGCTATCGCCGCAGAAGGCTCCGTTTTTTCAAAAAGCTTAACTCCGTCAATAGATGATATGCCGAGCTTCCTTAATGTAGGTATACTGAATTTGTCTGATAGGCTTATGCGCGAGAGGGTATTTGCGCCCACGTCGCCAAAGTCGGCAGCATCCGGCTCGTAGCCTATGCCGAAGGAATCAAGCACTATCAGAAATACTCTTTTTGCTTTTTTATTCATTCTGATTATTTGATCCTTTTCGTCGAATTTTATAAACAATTATTTACAAATATATGGATTTAAAGTCTGATTGCCGTATTAAGCGCAATCTCCATCATATCGGTAAATGAGCTTTGGCGAGCGTCTGAATCCAGACTCTCTCCGGTTAGAAGATGGTCGGATACGGTGCATATTGCGAGGGCGCGCTTCTTTGCGTACGCAGCGTTCATATAGAGTGCCGCGGCCTCCATCTCAACTCCCAAAACGCCGAGGGACTGCCACTTTTTAGACGCGTCTGGGTTTGCGTTGTAGAATATATCCGAGGAAAGCAAATTTCCAACTACGTATCTTGAGCCGTTCTTCTCCGCCTCTTCTATGGCGATCTTCATCATATCGTAGCTTGCTATAGGAGCGTACGTGCCCTCCAGACCGTACTGCACCGCGTAATTGCTCGTGGTGCATGCGCCCATACCAAAGATAATATCGCGGACCTTTACGCTTTCGCTCATCGCTCCGGCAGAGCCGATGCGCATAATGTTTTCTACGCCGAAGAAGTTGTAGAGCTCATACGAGTATATGCCTATCGATGGCATTCCCATACCGCTTGCCATTACGGAAACGCGCTCTCCCTTGTATTTGCCGGTATATCCGTGAATACCGCGCACGTTGTTCACGAGCACCGCGCTTTCGAGAAAGGTTTCGGCTATGAATTTCGCTCTCAGGGGATCACCCGGCATAAGCACGGTCTTCGCGAAATCGTCAGGAGTTGCCTTTATATGCGGTGTGTAAAATTTAGATTTATCCATTTTTCGTCCTCTTTTCTCTGATAAACTTCAGTTTGATTGCCAAGCGACAGGGCGTTTATGCGTGCAGTTCAGTTGGCACCGCTTAGCTGCTTGGGTTATTCTCAAATCAATATCCCTGAATGTTCTTTTCGGCTTTTACTATTTTTACGATCCTGCTCGTTCCGAGTCTTTCAGCGCCGAGCTCCAGGAATTTCTCAGCATCCTCAAGAGAGGATATACCGCCTGCCGCCTTGATTTTCGTGTTGCCGCTTACGTGAGCCGCGAAAAGCTCAATATCGTGAAGGGTTGCTCCGCCGGTGGAAAAGCCGGTTGAGGTTTTAATAAAATCTGCGTTTGATGCGGAAACGATCTCGCACATTTTGATTTTTTCCTCGTCGGTAAGCAGGCAGGTTTCAATTATAACCTTAAGGATTTTACCGTTGCACGCGGATTTTACTGCGTTTATCTCAGTGAGGATATCGTCGTATCTTTTCTCCTTCAGCATTCCGATATTGATAACCATATCGATTTCGTCAGCTCCGCGAGCTACGGCGTCAGCAGCCTCGTACGCCTTGACACCGGTGGTCTGATATCCGTTTGGAAATCCTATGACCGTGCATATAGCGAGCTTGTCGCCGACATATTGCTTAGCACGCAGAACGAATGACGGCGGAATGCACACCGATGCCGTAGAATACTTGATGCCGTCGTCGCATATAGCCTTGATTTCATCCCAGGTAGCTGCCTGACCGAGCAACGTGTGGTCGCATGCTGAAATAATTTTTTGAAGTTCCATTTTAGTTCTCCTTAATATGTGATGATTTTATAATTTTTTCGATACCGTTCTGCTGCGGCTTCACGGAGTCCGTCAGCTCCGCAAGTCTTAAATGACAGGTTCGTCAGCTCCGCAAGCCTTAAATGACGAGTCCGCTTGTTTCGCAAGCCTTAAATGACGGGTAATCAGCTTTCCGACTCTCTCTTGATTCTTTCGCGCCAGCACCTATGGCACATTGCCACGTATCTGTCATTGCCGCCAAGGCATAATTGCTGTCCCTTCGTCACTATCCTGCCTCTCTCATCTATTCGGGCGTTTACGATAGCCTTTGAGCCGCAGTCGCATATAGTCTTGATCTCCGCGATGGAGTCCGCAACCTCAAAAAGTCTGGCGCTGCCCGGAAAAGTGTGGGTGAGAAAATCGGTTCGAAGTCCGAAGCAAAGCACCGGCACGGAGTCCACGTCAACTATCTTGCGAAACACGTCTATCTGCTCAGGAGAGAAGAACTGGCACTCGTCGGCTATAATAACGTCGGCATCGCTGTGCCGCTCGCAGAATATTGCGTAGAGGTCGTCTTCCTTGGAAATCGCGTCGCATTTTTCGGACAGACCTATACGGGATTTTATGACGTCGTCGCCGTCGCGGGTGTCCGTCGCCGGCTTGATCAGCCATACGCGCATACCGCGCTCCTCATAATTAAACTTTGTAATAAGTGCCTGCGCGGTCTTGGATGAACCCATTGCGCCGTATTTAAAGTATAGCTTTGCCATATATCCTCCGGGGACAGAGTCCTTCGTTCATTAATGCCGCCGATTAAGCGTTTAACTATATTTTAACATAAAATACTAAAAAAATAAAGGGTTTTTAAAAATATAGTTTCTCATAGAAGCGATTGTTTTTTTGATTAGTAAAGCGGTTTTGCTTTTCGGTGAGGGACGCTTGTCCGTTTTTTTAGCGGTTAAGTAAAAAAACGCCACCGCTAAATAAAAACTCCGCCGGAAAATTTAAAAAACGGTGGAAATTTCTCTGCTTTTGTGATAGAATATATAATACACCGAAAAAAACGGGAGAAAATCGGAAAGGAGAGCGCTATGATACTGATTATTGCTGAGAAGCCAAGCCTTGCGAGAAATATCGTCGCGGGTATAGGCGGCAAGTCGCAAAATCATACCGGCTATATAGAGGCCGGAAATTACATCGTTTCGTGGGCGTTCGGCCATCTGTTTTCTCTTGTTGATATAGAACACTACAGTCCCCGCGAAAGCACTAAGTGGACGCTGGATAATTTGCCATGCTTTCCCGATAGATTTGAGTTCGAACTGCGCCGCTCAGACGGTAAGAAGAACGTTGATGCGGGTGTCAAGAAGCAATTCGATATCTTAGAGAAGCTTTGCAACCGCAATGACGTCGATACTATAGTAAACGCAGGCGACGCGGACAGAGAGGGTGAGATAATCGTCCGTCTTTGTGTAGAGAACGCCCTGAAAAGTCCGAAGAAGCTTTTGCGACTCTGGCTCCCTGACCAGACTCCCGAAACCGTATCCCGCGCTCTTTGCGAGATGAAGGACGAGAGGGAGTATGATAATCTTGCGTCAGAGGGTCTTGCCCGAACGTATATCGATTGGCTATACGGGGTGAATCTCACCCGTTACGCAACCATTATGACAGGTAAGCTGCTACGGGTTGGAAGAGTTATTTCACCGATAGTACGCGCTATATACGACAGGGATCTTGAAATTCGAAATTTCAAGCCTGAAAAATACTATGTAATCAAAAGCACCGAAAAGACAAACGGTGAGAAAATAGAGCTTATAAGTAAACAAAAATTTGCAAAAGATAAGATTTCAGAGGCAAACGAGGCTGCGGAACTCTACAATAATACCGGCGCTGTTGTGACGGCTGTTGAGAGCAAAAAGGACAATATCTTCCCAGGCAAGCTGTACTCTCTATCCACGCTTCAGAACGTGCTCGGCGAGAAGTTCAAGATGTCTATGACCGATAGCCTCAGGATCATACAGAAGCTGTATGAGGACGGATATCTCACCTATCCGAGAACCAACTCCGAATATCTTGCCACAGCAGAGCGTGACAAGATGAAATCGATCATCTCAAACGTATCTAAGCTGGGGTATCCCGTCAAGTTCAAGGATTCCAAATCCATATTCGACGACTCGAAGATAGAGGCGCATTCGGCTCTGACTCCAACCTACAAGATTCCTCCAAAGGAAAAGCTGTCGGACGAGGAGTCTAAGGTCTATTCGACGGTATTTCGCCGTTTCGTTGCCGTATTCTGCGCCGAGCCCTGCGTCGCGGAGAAGAGCGAGATCAAGATAAAAATTGGCGAGCTTGAGGAATTCACTCTCAAGGGCACGGTCATTCTGGAGCGAGGCTGGACGAAATACGATGATTACGGTAAAAAGGATAAGATGCTGCCGAAGCTCGCCGTGGGTGACAGCGTAAATATTCTCTTTGCTCCTGAGGAAAAGGAAACTACTCCTCCAAAGCATTATACGATCACAACCTTAAACAACTATTTAAAAAATCCGTTCAAGGACGACAAGGCTCGCGCCAAGGAGATGGAGGAATCCGGAGAGGTAGACGATGCGGAGGACTACAAGGCGATCTTCGAGGGCTTGGAGCTTGGCACTGAGGCTACCCGCTCAGGTATAATAGAAAACGCAAAAAAAAGCGGTTATATCGAGTTAAAAAAGGACGTTTACAGAATACTTCCGGGCGGAGAGCATTTTATAGAATCGTTAGGCAGGCTGAATATCAGCATGGATAAGTACAAGACCAGCGAGCTCGGTAAAGCACTCAAGAAGGTATATCACGGCGAGATGACTGTAGACGACAGCGTAAGTCTTGCGAGAAAAGAGATATCAGCGGTGTTTGAGAGAGGCGGGAAGCCTATTCGCGACGTTGATACCGGCAAGTACGGCGAGGTGGTAGGCGTATGCCCGGTATGCTCTAACAAGGTTGTCAGGGGTAAATACAGCTACGGTTGTATGGGCTTTGATAAGGGATGCAGCTTCAAGGTTGGCATCAATATTTGCCATAGATATATACCTATTGCAGAGATCCGCAGAATGCTAGCCACCGGTTCGACGGAGAAAATGGAAGGATTTATATCTAAAAACGGTAAACGATTTGACGGAAAGCTGATAATCAAGGACGGCAACGCGGTATTTTCCTTCGATCGATAAGGGATGAGCGGTTTACGCCGTTACCGAAAATTCATCGGGCGCTATATCAAATAGGCTTCAGGCAGAGATTTTAAAAAACTCCCCACAACCTATCAAATCAAAAGTAACACAAATAACCCTTTGGCATAAGATGATAACGAGCGATCCACTACGCTCAGAAAGTCAATCCGGAGGGAACATAATGAACAACAATTGCTTATGCCACATCTTTGACGACAACTGCACCTGGATTATTATCCTTGCTATCGTTATTGTGTTCTGCTGCTGCTGCCACAGCTGACAGGTTGTCACGACGTTTTTACAATAAGCAATAGGCACGCGGTGCCGAATGGAAAAAGCTCAAGCTTCGGCTTGAGCTTTTTTACTGTAAAAATTGCGATAGAAGAAAAATACGCCCGATATTTTCTGTAGGATAGCATGGAATATTCCAATTGACCGATAGCTGAAAAAATCCGTTAAACGACGATGAGATGTTTTGCATATTTTTGAGATGGCGAAAATATAATTAACTGAAAGCTATTATAGTGAAAGGGGAAGGGTATGTTTATATATACGGTTCGTGCAAGAACTGTAAAGATGATTTTGCTTTTCGTTCTGACTGCTTGCGCGGTCATCGGGGTGGCGCTTTTGGGCGGTGGAGAAACCTCAATCGCGTCTGCCTCCGCCGGTGGGGTTGACTACAGCGGAATAAAAACGAATGAAGACAGAGTGAGCTTTATCGAGAGCTTTGGAATCAAGGTATGCGATGAGCCTATAGAGGAGAAAAGCTTTTCAATGCCGGAAAATTTTGACCGTGTGATTTTAGGATACAACGAGCTGCAGAAGAGGCAGGGACTTGATCTGTCGAAATACACGAAGAAAAAGGTGGTAAGGTACACCTACAAAGTGGAAAACCACACCGACGAGGGAGAGGTCTTTGCTAATCTCTTTATATGGCGAGGCAGGGTAGTAGCCTGTGATATTTCATCTGCAGATCCTGAGGGATTTGTAGAACCGCTTACTTTGGTTGATAAGACAAAGCTGAAATAAAAGTTGTTTAAATATATAAAATGAGCCGAATTTGTAAATATTACTTTGCAAATTCGGCTCGTTTTAATGCTATTTTAAAAATGACAGAAACTCTAATACACCGTATGACGCCAGCGACATTATAATACCGCTGATCAAAACGCCAAATGCGATCGACAGAAAGGATGCTTTTTTCGGCAGACCGAAAAGGGAGGAAACGAGAGCGCCGGTCCAAGCTCCTGTACCGGGCAATGGAACGGCTACGAATAGCATAAGGGCGACGAATACTCCCCGTGACATTTTGCCCGTCCTTTGCGCAGGCTTTGACTTTTGTGCGAGATCGGACTCATACGCTTCTTCGGCGTATCCGCCGGAGAGAATATCCGGGCAATCCTTCTCGGACGGAGAATAAGTATTATCCTCGGCATTTGCCAATATCTCCGTGCTTGATGACGTATAACCGAGCCCTTCGATGCCTTCATCCTTTCTAGAGGCGTCTGCTTCGGCAAAACCACTCGCGCCCTCGGCGTTTTTGATCCCGTCGAGCTTGTCGGCGGGCAACGCAAGGCACTCCTCGTCAGCGCAAGAGCTTTGGTAAGCGAGGGGGTTTTCTGCTTTAAAATCGGATGCGCTCAGGTTGTTTGTGTCAGAGGGGGTATCGACGAGCACCCTTTTTGAATGCTTGTTCGCTTTTTTTCTCAGAAAGTCTATTACCGGTCGGAAAATCTTGAATTTGTACAGATAATCCATCATTCCGGATATAAACAGCAGTATAAACGGGACGGGTAGTAAATTTCCCACCACTGATAGCGGATATGCCGGGTAGAACTTAATTCCCATAACGGCGGCGACCGGGATAGCGCCCCTTAATTCGATTATGGGTAGCATTGAGATCACAAAAACGTAGATCTCGTCAGGCAGCCATTTGAAAAACTCAAGAATCGCGTCTGTCATCATATCTCCTAAAAGCACGGCTGATGCCGTACTGTATATATATTTTGAAGCTCAACGGCAAAAAGTAGTATATCACAAAAGGCAAATTTTGTAAAGTCCTTTGGAGGATTTTGTCCGTCTTAACAGTCAGAAAGTACGTATTGCTATATGACTGCCGGTTGAAAATTTCTTAAATATCCGACGAGCGGCAATTGTAAATGCCTACAAAATACACATTTTGTTTATAAGATATTGAATTATTTGCCGGTGCGTGCTAAAATATATCCGCGAGGTGAGGATAATTTATGAAAAAATTCACAACAGATTTTACGGAGGGTAGGGTAGCGCCTGCTTTGATTAAATTTGCTACTCCGCTTTTTTTAGCAAGTTTGCTTCAGGTCTTGTATAATATGGCAGATATGATCATCGTAGGTCAGGTTATGGGCGAGGTCGGCCTCAGCGCTGTTTCGGTAGGAGGCGACGTAAGTAATCTTCTGACATTTATAGCGATGGGCTTTGCCAATGCAACTCAGGTCATAATTTCTCAGCATCTCGGCGCAGGAAAAAAAGAAAAGATTTCCGGTTTTATTGGTACAATGTTCACTTTTCTTTGCATTTCTGCCGTTTTTCTCAGTGCAATCGGATTTATTTTTCGCGACGGAATGCTTAAAATAATGAACACACCTGCCGAGGCGTACAGCGAGGCGCTCAATTACTCTACGGTATGTATTCTCGGTATGGTATTTATATACGGATATAATGCGGCAAGCGCTGTTCTTCGCGGAATGGGAGATTCAAAGCATCCGTTCATCTTTATAGCTATAGCGTCGGCAATCAACGTTATGCTGGATATCATTTTCGTTTTGGTGATGGGTATGGGAGCTGTTGGCGCGGCATACGCCACAGTCATAAGTCAGGGCGTCAGCTTTATAAGTTGCGCGGCTTTCGTTTACCGCAACCGAGAAAGGTATGATTTGAATTTCACCGTTTCGGATTTCGTACCCAGAGGTGAGCATATCTCGTCGCTTATGAAGCTCGGCATACCTATGGCGATCAAAAACGCTTCTATACAGGTATCCAGACTTTTCGTCAACTCATACGTCAATTCCTACGGTGTTACGGTTTCTGCTTTCTCCGGCGTTGCAAACAAGATCAACAGTATATCGAACCTCGTGTCAAATTCCTTTAACGCGGCAGGCTCATCAATGGTCGGTCAGAATATCGGATCGAAAAAATATGACCGAGTTCCCCGTATACTTTTCACCGTTGGCGCCGTCACCTGTTCTATTGCCACGCTGTTTACCTCCGTGACGCTAATGTGGCCTGAGTTCGTATACGGAATATTTACGAACGATACGGCCGTTATAGATGTTGGATACACCTACCTGCCCGTTGCGGTGCTGATATTCTTCGGCTCGGCGCTTCGCGCTATAGCAAACGCGCTTATTAACGGTACCGGAAATACGGCAATGAATTTTGCTACCGCTATACTCGACGGTCTTGTTCTCCGTATCGGATATTCCGTTATATTCGGTCTGGTGCTTGAGATGGGCGCGGTCGGCTTCTGGCTGGGCGATGCCTTGGCAGGACTTACCCCGTTCTTTATAGGCATCGTATTTTATCTTTCCGGCTCTTGGAAAAAGGAAAAAAAGAAAAATCAGTCGGGTTAAATCTCTGTTTTGCTTACAGCCGTAGGATACTCCGATAAAAGCAATCAAGACGGACAAGCATAGCGGGATGCTCGAATCGAAGAGCTTTGCCAAGGCTTGAGCTTGAGTTTAATTTGTGTAATGCAAGGATTTAACTGTGTCGCAACCGCGATTTCAATAAACTAACAGGAAAAGAGATAACGTTTCGGAAAATTGGCATAGTTCCGTTATGGTAGATGCTTGAAAAATAAAAAGCTTCAAGACCGCTGTAATGGAATCATACCAAATAACCGATTCGTTATCTCTTTTAACATAGAGCTTTCCGATGTGAATAATGAGCTTTGTGGGTTCGCGTACAGGGGTTTTTCTTATGCGAAGAATGAGCTTTTTAGGTGTAAATTGCGGTTAGACTTAGCCTGTTTGCGTTCCGTCGCTCGCTTGCAATGCTTACGCCCTGCTATAAATGAAAAAATCTCCGCTGAAGCATAGCGCTATGAACAATCTTTTGACAGCTGTATGCCGCCTTTTTATATTACCTCGGCATCTCTCAGAATATCCAGAGTTTTGTAGCTCTTCTTTTCCCATTTTAGCTCGTCCATATCAAAGGGCAGTGGCGCCACGTCGGACAGACGCATCAAGGAGAGGTTTCTCAATATAATATCCCGTGAGTCCTCAATCATTTTACGGTGGCGCGGATTCGCTATAACGGAGGTGTCTTTTATCAGATTATCTGCGCCGCCGGCCGCCAAAATCAGCTTAGCGGCGGTTTTGGGACCTATGCCCTGTATACCGCTGATATTATCGGCGGAGTCGCCGAAAAGAGCCTTCGCGTCTATGTAAAGCTCCGGCGGTACGCCGAATTTGTTCTGAACATATTCTCTATCGCAGATAACGGTGTTATCGCCCCGATATCTGACTACTCTGACCCTATCCGATATAAGCTGAAGAAAATCGCTGTCGTGGGATGAAATGACGATTTCATATGAATCTCTGAAACGGAGAGCGTACGACGCTATTACGTCATCGCATTCAGCGGACACTATCTCGGCGTGGCGTATTTCCATTACGTCAAGCGCCGCGTAAATCGAGGGCAGGATAGTAAATGGGTTTTCGCGGTCGGGTAGGTCGGAATAGTTTGGTCTGTTTGCTTTATATTCTTCGAGTATATCGGAGCGAGGATTGTGGGTTTCGCTATCAAAAATAACGGCTACGTGAGTTGGTGAGCACATTCTGGTGAGCCGTCCCACCGCGCCGACGAATCCTACCGCTCCGCGAACGTCAGTACCGCCCTTTCCGATTATTCTGGACGGCATACCGCAGAACATTTGGAAGAGAAGATTGTGACCGTCAATCAGCAGAAGTCTTTGATCCATCATACGTCGTCGCGAAGTATCAGAGCATTAAGTATGATGGCACCCGTGTCAAATAAAATGAAGGGTACAAATATCAAAGCCGCAATTTCTGTAATCATAGAAATGGCAAAAGCGAGGAAGAAAATGAGAAAAATTCCCTCAAATACTATAGATGTGATAACGTACCTTTTTTTATTATTCCTTATAGCCTTGAAGCTTACGGAGGTAGGTATTACTGAGAATATTGCAAAAACAGCCAGCAGAGCACCGATTATTATCAAAACTGCGGCGCCGATGCCGGCTCCAAGACCGTCCCAACCCTCGTACTCTCCGTTTGCCAGCACAGACGCCTCTATAAACGACCATATACTGAACGCTAACGAACTGATTGTGATGAAGAGATGATATACAAAAACTGTTTTTTTCATCATTCCTTTTCCTTTCATTTTTTAATTGAGTATTAAGGAAACTCTAAAACAGGAGCTTAGCGTTATAACATGCGATAACGGTTGCGCAATGATAGGCTTGACGGATTGAATATCAGCCGAAAACCTCTGCCGCCGCTACCGTGCGTATAGCTATCGGATCTATCATATTTCTGCCGTACGAATCGAAAAATCTATCGGTATATTTATCCGTTTTTAAATTGAAACAGAGCGTCCACGCGCCCCAAAAAAGGTCGATGTGTCTGTCGCCTATTCCCGCGTTTCCAAGATCTATAAAACCGCTTAAGGTCTTGTCCTTCATTATGATATTCGGTAGACAGAAATCGCCGTGTATCAGAGTATCGCTTTTCAGTATTACCGCATTTTCATCAAGCATAAGTCGCGCTTCGTCCGCGCTTCTGTATCCAAAGCTGTCAGGTGTGAAAGCCGTCTTGTCATACGTACCGTTTATATAATTATTCCTGGCTAACGCGAGATACTCGCTCACCCTATCTTTTACCGGACAGTCCTGTGGCTCTGTGCTGTGGAGCTCGCGAAGCATAGTGCCCATGGTTTCCGCGAGCCACCTGCCGTCCTCCAGGTAATTCGGATGGGTAAGATCCTCTCCGTCAACCCTCTCCGTGATAAGATAGTCACGGTCATACGTGCAATAATTTAACACGGGTGCCCCTATACCCTTGCTGTTGAAGTATTTATCCATTAAAGCCTCGCGAGCGAGAGCTCCTTTTTTGCCGACCTTTAGAAAATACCCTCTGTCCTTATGTACGTAGTACACTCTTGCTTCGGGTGAACAGGAGCTGTCATATATATCGGCGCCCCTCAGCAGTTCTCCGAACTCGGCAGGAAACAGAGAGGGATCGACGTTTATCAGAGTGCGTTTCATTTTGTTCTATCCCCACTACTTTTTTATATGACGTATGGCGTTGTAGGAAACTCCGATAAGAGAGCAAAGTCCTACAACACCGAGCAAAACGTAGAAAACGGCGATCCAACTGAAGTTGTCGGCTACGCTTCCGAGGCCATACGAGCTTATCGTACTGCCGAGATAGCAGAAGCCGTTCAGCAATCCCGCCAACAGTCCTGAGTTCACTTTGTCCTTCATATTGAGTGGCACCATACTCGTAACCACGTTGTTAACCGCGCTCATCAGACAGGATACCAGCGCAAAGCAGCCTATAGTCAGAACTATCTGTGAGGTGGAAAGGAATAGTATAACAACTCCTATCAATGCCGCCGACGCTCCGAAGAGCAGGGTGCAGGTGGTGACGAAATTGCCGGTCAGCTTTTGCAGCCTGACGGCAACCATTGCTCCCATAGCCGCCATAACGGGCAGGAGCAGGGTGAGCAGTATGGAGAGCCAGTCTGGAGTAGCGTAGAGCGATTTAAGTATAGAGGGAGTCCAGGAGGTCAATCCGTCCTTAGCGAGATTATCCGCGACCGAGAAGAATGCCAGCACGTAAAACAGCATACCGAGTGCACCAATGCCGCCTCTCTTCTTTTCTTCAGCCTCTGCCTCTGCAGGCAGTATAAGCTCTTCTTCCCGTTCGGCGCGTAAGGGCTTTACCAAACCGTCGAATGAGAATATCCATACAAACGCTACTGCCGTCATAATAGCTGCCGCGATATAGAAGGTGAGCTTAAAGCCGACGGTAGCCGTAAAGATCGCGCTGAGTCCGTATACGATAAACGTTCCGGTCGCGACCGTCGTACCCATAGCGACTACGGACTTGCTTATATCCTTTTTCGGCAGGGTTTCGGAGAGTAGTCTGATAAGCGAAGTCCAAAGGAACGACATTGCCGCGCCGTTTACGAGCCAGAGATATTTCATAACCGAGAAATCTCCGACCGTGACCATCAGGAAATTCATAACGCTGGCTACGATGAGGCTGGAGAATATGACGAGCTTTACGTTGTACCTTTTGCACATTATGCCGTTGACTACCTGACCTATTCCGTACACAAAGAAGAAGAAGGTAGATACAGTGCCTGCGTCCGCATAGCTTATTCCGTAAAGCTCGCGTATCGGATTTATATTTGCGTTGTAGCTGAGCTTGCCTACGTAGGAGCAGGCGTATGCCAGCCAGCAGAGAATTATAAGTAAGGTAGAGCGCGACAGGCGCTTTTTTTGGATTTTGCCGTTCATTGTTTTGTCCTCGAATAATTGTGCTTTGTGAATTTTGCCGGTTATTATTTGTCCTCGAATAATTGTGCTTTTTAAATTTCACAGCTTGTCGTTTACCATCGGATAACTGCGCTTTGTTTGACACGGGTGGCGCTTATTTCTCCGAACGTCTATACTGTGGCGAATGATCTTATATTTCTATGACGTTGGTTCCGTCAGCTGTAACGTAGTGAGTCTTGACTCCCAAAATATCCATCCAACGCCTTGTCAGCGCGGTGCCGTACATACGCTGGCGACCCATAGAGCGCAGTCTTTCGCGATTTTCAAGATAGGGAGGAATTTCGGGCTCGTTATAGAGCCAGTCGGGGCAACACCACAGACAAGCTTCGGGAGCTATCGCGGCGTAAACCTCCATACCTACGTTCATATGACCGTGATGCGCCATCTGAACTATATCGGATTTTAAAAGATGCCTTGATTCCTCGAACAAAACGTCGCCGCCCTCCGGACCGAGATCGCCGAGAAACAGCACGCTCTTATTCGTCGCTGTTATCTTGAATACAAGTGACGAATCGTTCATAATATTTGAGAATAATCCGTCGTGATAGGCGAAGATGAAATCTATGCGGCATTCGTCTATTTCCACACTTTCTCCTTGCTCTACGATATGACTGATAGGCGCGATAGACGGCTCTATCTCCGTAAACGACGGAAGTATCTCCTCTAACTCTCTGTTGAAATATCCTGCGTCCGGCACGTCCTCCCGTCCTTTGAGCTCGCTATAGGATGGAAAACGGTAATAAACTCGCTCAACGTCGAAATCCGCAAGCCCGTTCCGCTTGCATTCGAATATAAATCCGCTGACGTGGTCGTGATGAGGATGGGTAAGTATCCAGGCGGAGATATGTCTTCCGCTTACGTATTCCTTAAGTAAGGGCATATCCTCCGCCCGTCCGCCGTCAACTACGATAACGTTATCGTTTCGGGTTACCAGGACGAACGACATCATAAATTTGCTTGTTTCCGTGATCTGATACAAAAGAGTTCTTTCGTTCATTTTTTATTCCTTAATAACCGATATTGTCCCTAGAGTAGCGCTCCGGCTCAAAGTTTTCGATGTTTATTTGACTCGCCTCGATGCCCATAAGCTCGCATATCACCGAAATCACCCGTCCGCCCATAAGCTCAATTCCGTTTGGAGTATAGTAATGGACCCAGTCGGAGCGGTAGGGATCGGGTATGGATGCCGAGTAGGGATAGAGATCGTTAATTACGGTATCCGTACCGGACAGAGCGCGGATAGCCGCGGCGTTGTATTTTTCTATAGTGGAGTTATGTCTTTTGGATTCCGGCTTCGCCCATTCCTCTCTTACGCTGGTTGAGGTGGCGAAAACCATTCTTGCCTTAGGGAAGAGCATTCTGAGCCTTTTGTCGATTCGACCTATGGCGTTTTCATAATAGTCGATAGTCGTCAGCGGCTCGTCACCGAACATCTCAAGCACGTCCCAAAGTCCCGCGTTCCAGTGAACCAGGTCTACGTCATCGCCCCATTTTCCGTTTGATTTCCATTCGTGAGCGTATCTGAGAACGTACTCCGCAAATCTGCAGTTTTCCTCAGGATAATAGACCTCAGCAACACCTGTCAGAGCTTCCTTTACGTATTTGTCGTAACCCATTCTTATCGAGTCACCTAGTAATACAATTTTCCTCATACTAATCTTTCCTCTTTTCTGAAAAGGCTTAACGCCTATTCCTTGAAGTCGCAATTTCCGCAACTCACAACTCTTGAAGTCGCTTATTACACCTATTTATCAGTAACCGATATTGTCCTTGGAGTAGCGCTCCGGCTCAAAGTTTTCGATATTTATCTGACTCGCCTCTATGCCGATAAGCTCACATATTACCGACAGCACACGTCCGCCCATAAGCTCCGTACCCTCAGACGTATAGTAATGAACCCAGTCGGAGCGGTAGGAATCGGGTATGGATGCCGAGTAGTGATAGAGATCGTTAATTACGGTATCCGTACCGGACAGAGCGCGCACAGCCGCGGCGTTGTATTTCTCTATCGTGGCATTGTGTCTTCTGAATTCGGGAGTTGCCCATTCTTCCTTTACGGAGGTAGAGGTGGCGAATACTATCTTTGCATTTGGAAACAGCATTCTGAGTCTTTTGTCAATTCGACCTATGGCGTTTTCGTAATAATCTACGGTCGAAAGTGGCTCGTCACCGAACAGCTCCAGCGCATCCCAAAGTCCCGCGTTCCAGTGCACAAGGTCTACGTCATCGCCCCATTTTCCGTTTGATTTCCATTCGTGAGCGTATCTGAGAACGTATTCCGCAAATCTGCAGTTTTCCTCAGGATAATAGACCTCGGCGACACCTGCCAGAGCTTCCTTTACGTATTTGTCGTAACCCATTCTTATCGAGTCACCTATCAATACGATCTTTTTCATTTTTATTTCTCCTTAAAGTTTTTTTGTTAATACGTGTGGGGGCGTGTCAAGTTTAAAGCGATTTGCGATGGAGATCGTTCCGCTTTCTTTCGCGCCATTTTTAATATTTTATTTTTGTTTTTGTTACGTTATGGCTTGATACAGAATAACGAAAATCGGAATAGTTAAGCAAGAGAGCACCGTAGTTACGATGTTTATCGCAACCGAGTAATCCTTCTCAACGTCATATATTTGCGCAAACTGCATTATCGTTGCGGCGGTAGGCGTCGCGGTTGCGAGGAATGAGATGAGCAGAATCTTATCTGCGTTTTCTACGTTAATAAACAGTAGCGCGAGCCAAATCAGCAGCAGCGCGATAGTCGGAAAAGCAATGACGCGCAGGACCGAGGTAATATACAGTCTTTTGTTTTTGACAGCTTGCTTGAAGTCCAGCTTCGCCGCCGTTATTCCGGCTATCAGCATTCCTACGTAACCAAGTACGCCGGAAAGCGATGAGGTAATATCCGTCACAAATTCAGGTAGCCTCACGTCCAAAAGCGCCAGCGCAAGACCCAAAACGATTGCTATAACCGTAGGATTGGTGATGATTTTCTTTACGTTGATTCCTGAGCCGCCCTCAAAAAGATTTACTCCGTGGGACCATATAAACAGAAGCTGGACTATCATAAATCCCAGGCTGTATATTACCCATTCGTCACCTAACACGAACGATACTATCGGGATGATCAGATTAGCGGCGTTTGAATAAAAAACGGAAGCGCGCTCTGTTTCCGTGCAGCCCGCCGGCTTTAGTATCGCCAGGTCGATTACTAGCAAAACACCGTGCAATACTACCGCAGCGCCGCAGGATAGCAGAAATCCGACGAGAACCTCACCCGTCAGACTGACCTGCAGCGAGTTTATAATTGCCGCCGGCATCAGAAGATAAAGCGCAATTCGCGATAGCGCCAGGGCGTCCTCGCTTTTCAGCAGCTTGATTTTTACGGCAAAAAAGCCTATCAGCATAACAGCGAAAAGCTGTAGGATTTTATATATCAATAAAACCGGTATCATAGATTCTCCATTTCTTTTTTACGTAGTCCTACGCCGCGACATTTTCTTGTGTCCATCACGAACCGCGATTATATGTAATGCGAGAGCCTTTGCTCTTGTGAGGAGTTCTGAATCTTTCATATTTTTCTTCTTTTGTATTATGGAAAAGCTTAATAATGTGAAGTTATTCGCTTGCGCTCATAGTTGAGTTTTGCTCCTGCGTCGCAAAGTGAAGTTAAGCTCGCCCCAAACTAATCGTAACTTGCGCCACTCGTGGCGCAAACCTCACTTCGGTGATAGCTGAAACTTCACTGCTTGCAACTTCACTCGTCGCAGGCATATTGCTTGCCAAAGGCAAATATGTCAAACCCGTGAGGATTTATATCGTTTTAGTTTGTCTGCTTTGTCAGACAAACTAAACTTTCCACGTGTCCGGTCATCGGAAACATATCCACAGGAGTAACTGTGCCGGGATGATAGCCGTGCTTTATAAATTCCGATACGTCTCTTGCCAGAGTTTGCGGATTACAGGAAACATACACCACTCGCTGTGGCTGAAGCCTTGCTATAAAGCCTATCAGCTTGTCGCTGGTGCCGGCTCTCGGTGGGTCTAGAATTACCACGTCGGGCTTGATTTTCTCGCCACGGGTGCGCTCTGCGTTGTCGAGCAGTCTTTCCGCGTCGGATGCGTCACCGGCGTAAAACGCGGCGTTTTCGATGCCGTTTTCCAGCGCGTTATGCTTTGCACATTCTACAGCGCTCTCGACTATTTCTATACCAATAACCTCCAGGCAGTCCTTTGCTATAGATAAACCGATAGATCCCGCTCCGCAGTACAGATCGAGTACTATGTCGGTGTGCTTTAATTCTGCCAGCTCACGTGCCTTAGCGTAGAGTAGCTCAGCGCAATCGTGATTGACCTGATAAAATGAGGGGGCGGTTATTTTAAGCTTAACTCCTGCGAGGGTATCGGTAATATAGTCCTTGCCAAAGAGCGTGATAAACTTTTCTCCAAGCACTACGTTGGTGTCAGCGCGGTTTTCGTTTAGCAGAATGCCTACAACGTCAGGGAAGCTTGAGCGAATGAGAGTCACCAGCTCGTCAGAATGGGGAAGAGAAGCGCCGTTTATGACAATGGTGAGCAGAATCTCCTGCGAGATCTCTCCACGTCTTAAATAAACGTGGCGCAGCAGGCCATCATGGCTGATCTCATCATATACGGAAATACTGTATTTCTTAAAAAACGCGCGGAGCGTGTTAAGAATTTCGGTAAAAACAGAGGGAGATAGAGGACAATCTGCAGCCTCTGTAACTCTGTGACTCTTAGGGGAAAAAAAGCCTATTTCATATTCTCCGTCGCGCCTTTTTGAAATGGGATACTGTGCTTTGTTCCGGTATTCACGCATAGCGGGAGATGAAATAAGATCTCCAATCTCCACGCACTCAAGTCCGCATTTTCTGAATGCCGCTACTACAGAGTCGCGCTTGATTTTGCTCTCCTCCGAATATAGCAGAGATTTGTACGCGCAGCTTTTGCACTTTGAATTTTTACATCTTCCGACGTCACGCAGCCGTGACAGGATAAGGTATTCTTCCACCTTACCGACGCAGTATGAAGAGGCGCACTTGATCACCTTAACGCGAACGGAGTCGCCGGTTATGGCATCGGAAACGAAAACCACCTGTCCGAAATATCTGCCGACTCCAAATCCCAGATTTGTCACACTGTCTATATTCAGTGTAATTATATCATTCTTATTTAATTTCACTTTATACCTCTATATGTAAAGTTAAATTAGCAAAACACTTATATAAAGTCTTCTTTGAACTTGTTTCGGTATTCCTTTGGCGTTATACCGAATGCTGATTTGAACGACTTTGCAAAATATGACGCATCGGTAAATCCGGTTTCCTCGGCGATCTCCGCTGCAGATTTGTCCGTTAACTCCAGCATTTTTTTCGCGGCTTTCAGTCGGTATGAAATAATGTACTGTCGCAGTGTGATGCCTTTTCTCTCTTTCAGAATGCGGCTGATATAGAATGGGTGATATCCGAATATTGCACCGAGCTCCGTATTCGATATTTCGTCAGAGCAATTTTCTCTTATATAATTATCCAGCGCCTCAACCATTCTGGCGGGAAGAGCGTCCTCCTCAACAATTTCTCCGATTTTCAATAGTATCAGCTTAAGCATTGCGGAGATCTCGGAACGGTATTCACCCTCCGCCGAGGTGAATATATTGCTCATTCTTATGAAGGTATCCCTATCCGCCTCCATATCCTCAAGCTTGATTTTTTTGTCAAAAGGCGAGATTATTCCTTTCAAATGTGCGTTCGTAGGGTCATAACTGTCTTTGGGAACGGAGGGTAACCTATCCTGCGGTTCGTGCTCCTCGGAGCTCATATCGAAAGTGACCACTACGGCGCGCAGATACTTGCTTTTAAGCCGGTACGGTACGCCTGCCGGTATGTACAGAAGCTGTCCCGGTCCCATATGGTTGAATTTTTCGCCATCGACGACAGCGGTCAGATCGCCTGAAATCATATAGATAATACGGCAGTCATATGCTACGCATTCATCAGTTCGGTTTATACGTTCGTACAGATTTACCGATCTTATATATGGATTTAAGTTGAGATATTTCATAATTCAAGCTCCGTTTGGCAAATATTTACAATTCGACTTGCTGGGCGCGGCGATAATATTTCGTATTTAAATATTACCATTATTCAGCGGAAAAATCAATATAAAAGCCTCAAAAAATACAAGAAAACAATAGTTTTTGGCATCAGCAGCCATATGATATAGGGATAAAAACTCAGTACAAATATTTTTTGACCAAAAATAAAAAAACTTTTGCAAAACCACTTGACAAAACCGTAAAAAAAGTGTATAATAGTCGAGCAACATAGTTATGGCTCGTTGGTCAAGCGGCTAAGACACGGCCCTCTCAAGGCTGAAACATGGGTTCGATTCCCGTACGAGTCACCAACCATACACGCGTCCAAACTCTGACGATTTAGGGATTTGGACGCGTGTTTTTTATATTTTCTACCAAAATTCCTAACGCTCTACGGCAGTAAATTCTGTCGTGGGGCGTTTTTTCGTTTCCCCAAAATCACGGCTAAGGCATAGGGGAGCAAGGAGTTATCTCGGTTTTTACGCGTCACATCTTCGCCGTCACATAGAGTCACCAAGAATAGACACGTAGTTAAACCATAAGAGTTGCCCTATATTTCAGAGAGTTACGGAGTTTTCGGGGAATTTGGGGATAAATGCTCGAACCCTTGACATCAAGGGGTGAACCTATTTCGCATATTTTCGCAAAAAATGCCACTTGCCCTATCTCGCTTATGCTTTACCTTGCAAAATTCGGGGAAAGTGGGGAGAATGGGGAACGTACGTAAATTCCCCGAAATCCCCAAAATCCCCGTTGCTTCGGGCAAGGTAGAGCTACCGCCCCGCAAGGGGCTTATCAGACGGTTTCTATTCGAAAAATACTTAGGGGGTGGGGAGGGATACCCCGCCCGAGTTTTATAGAAAGGACAGAAAATGCAGAGAATAACTAACATATATATGCTTATAGACACATCGCTGTATATGAAAGCAAATGTAGAGAAGGTGCGAAGCATTCTTGCGAGAACAGAAAGAGCCCTCGCCTTTATTCCCCAGAAAACAAAGCTTCATATCTGGGGATATAACGATGAAGCAAGACTAATCGGCACTAACGGCAGGATAATCACACACGGAAATCCCAACCTCGCAGAAGGGCTGAAAGCAATAAAAAATGCCGTGCTCTATGAGAGAAAATACTCACCATACAGAACACGGTCTATATTCATTATTCACACGTCGGGAAAGGCTCTCTTGGGGTGGGAGTTTGCTCTTGGCAAGCTCTTTAAGCTCCGTGAGTTTGCCTTCGGACACAGATACGCAGTAACGTATGGAAAGCCCGATGATAATGCGCTGAAAGCAATTCGACATATCGTTGACAGTGACGAGAAGATACTATACTACTTTTCGGAGAAAAGGCTATGTTCCCTTGTCAGAGATATTCACGAGAAGGAAAAGAAACATTCAAGGGGCGAATTTCATAAATATATTGAAAAATAATGGAAGATGTGCTATAATAATCTTGCGACGTAACTGAATAGCCGATTTAATCATAGGGTGGTACTATGCAAATTTGTACCTCCCTTCTTTCCCTATGGTTAAATCGGAGAGTTGCGTCGCGGCAATGTGGAGAGTACATAATTTGGGTGCGTCCTGCATTGCGGGGCGCACTTTTTGTTTTTTATCTAACTAAAAGGAGATAAATCTAATGAAGAAAACACGACTTGCTTTGATGTTTGTTTTTATGCTCCTGTGCGTAGGTTTGGCATTCTCGCTGACCTCGTGCGGAGATGATGATAATGAGCATATACATACGCCAAACAGCGCAGTTAGAGAAAATGAGATAGCCGCGACGTGTGAAGCGGCTGGTAGCTATGACGAGGTCGTATATTGCGCTGATTGTAGCGAGGAAATAAGCAGAACTACTAAGACAATAGAGAAGCTTTCGCATACTCCAAGCGAATGGATTACAGACACCGAAGCGACCTGCAAAGCAGAGGGTGCTAAGCATAAGGAATGCACTGAGTGCCATACCGTGTTAGAAAACGGAACAATAGATAAACTTACAACTCATACTCCCGCCGAAGCCATCAGAGAAAACGAGGTTGACTCTACTTGTTCTGAGTTTGGCTCTTATGACGAGGTCGTAAAATGCTCCATATGCGGTATTGAGCTTTCGAGAGTCGAGAAGGAAATCTCCAAGAAAAACCACTCTTCGAGCGAATGGATTACAGATACCGAAGCTTCGTGCAAGGTAGAGGGTACTAAGCATAAGGAATGCACCGTTTGCCATACCGAGCTTGAAACGGGTAAGACAGATAAGCTCACTACGCATACACCCGCCGAAGCTATCAGAGAAAACGAGGTTGACTCGTCTTGCTCAAAGCTCGGCTCGTATGACGAGGTCGTAAAATGCTCCGTATGTGGTATTGAGCTTTCGAGAGACGAGAAGGAAATAGGAAAACTTCCACACACCGAGGTTGTCGACAAAGCTAAAGCTCCCACCTGCACCGAAACAGGTTTGACTGAGGGTAAGCATTGCTCTGTTTGTAACGAAGTGATTACATCTCAAGAAACGGTAAGAGCAAATGGACATACTGACGAAAACTCCGATTACACTTGTGACATATGCACGGCTGACCTTTGCATCGAACACGAGGAAGAGATAATCCCCGCAGTTCCTGCAACTTGTACGGAAACAGGCTTGACAGCGGGCAAAAAGTGTTCTATTTGCGGAGATATTCTTGTAGCACAAGAAACCGTTGACGCTCTCGGACATACTGAGGTTGTTGATAACGCGAAAGCTCCTACTTGTACCGAAACAGGCTTAACCGAAGGTAAACATTGTTCGGTTTGCTCGACTGTACTTGTAAAGCAAGAAATCGTTGACGCTCTCGGACATACTGAGGTTGTTGATAACGCGAAAGCTCCTACTTGTACCGAAACAGGCTTAACCGAAGGCAAACATTGTTCGGTTTGCTCTACTGTTCTTGTAAAGCAAGAAACCGTTGACGCGCTCGGTCACACCGAGGTTATTGATGCGGCGAAAGCTCCGACGTGTACCGAAACGGGCTTAACCGAAGGTAAACATTGTTCGGTTTGCTCTACTGTTCTTGTAGCACAGAAAATAATTGACGCCCTCGGTCACACCGAGATTGTTGATGCGCAAGTAAATCCGACTTGCACTGCATCGGGACTTACAAAAGGCTCGCATTGCTCTGTTTGCGAAGCGATTATAATACCACAGTCGGTGATTGATGCGCTTGGTCACTCTTATAAAACGGTCGTTACCGCGCCGAATTGTACGGAGCAAGGTTACACAACATACACGTGTTATTGTAGTTACGAGTATGTTGGTGATTATACCTCCGCACTTGGACACACCGAAGTGGCGGATGAACCAGTCGAACCTACTTGTACAGAAACAGGTCTTACGAAAGGCGCACATTGCGGAATTTGCAATGAGATTCTTGTTAAGCAAGAGATAGTAGATGCTGTCGGACATAGCTATAAATCAGTTGTAACCGCTCCTACCTGCACAGAAGAGGGTTATACCACGCACACCTGTCATTGCGGTGACACATATAAAGATTCTTATGTTGAGCCGCTCGGTCACACTCCTGTCGTGGACAAAGCGGTTGCCCCCGATTGTACAAACATAGGACTTACAGAGGGTGCTCATTGTAGCGTCTGCGAAAAAGTATTTGTAGCGCAAGAGGTCGTACCTGCAAACGGTCATACTCATAGCGAAAATGTAGTTGAAAACAATGTTTTGCCAGATTGCTTGAATGGCGGTCACTATGAAAGCGTGATGTACTGTACTGTTTGCAACATAGAGCTTAGTAGAACGACCGTGACCGTCTCTGCACTGGGTCATACCGAGGTCGTTGATAAAGCGGTAGAGCCTACCTGTACCGAAACAGGTTTGACAGAGGGTAAGCATTGCTCGGTTTGCTCGACTGTACTTGTAAAGCAAGAAATCGTTGACGCGCTCGGACACACCGAGGTAACTGACGAAGCGAAAGCTCCCACTTGCACTGAAACGGGCTTAACCGAGGGGAAGCATTGTTCGGTCTGCTCAACTGTGCTTGTAGAGCAAGAAATCGTTGACGCGCTCGGACATACCGAGGTCGTTGATAACGCGAAAGCTCCCATCTGTACCGAAACAGGTTTGACAGAGGGTAAGCATTGTTCGGTCTGCTCAGCTGTGCTTGTAGCTCAGGAGGTCGTTGCAGCGCGACATAATTACACAGCATCTATTACGCCGCCTACATCTACTAATAACGGTATAGCCGTATGCGTTTGTTCCGTTTGCGGTGATAGTTATAGCGAAACGTTAATACCGATTGATTTTACAGTTACATTGGACAATCGTTCTAAAATCGGTTACACGGGTGCGGCAGGAGAGAATCTTGTTATTCCCGAAGTGTTCCAAGACGGAGATTCTTGGTATCGCGTTACAAGCATCGGCTCTTCTGCGTTCGATGGTTGCACAAGCCTTAAGAGTATTGTGATACCCGACAGCGTCACAAGCATCGGTGATTATGCATTCGATGGTTGCGAAGGTCTTACGAGCGTGACAATCCCCGATAGCGTCATAAGCATAGGCGAGGGTGCATTTAGTGATTGCACCTACCTTAAAGAAATATATTTCAACGCGATAACAATGAATGATTTAGGTCAAAATAATTATGTATTCTACAACGCAGGTATGAACGGAGACGGCATTAGCCTTATAATAGGCAAGAATGTTACTAAAATTCCCGCTTATCTATTCTGTCCGTATTATTCATCTCACTCGTATTCACCCAAAATTACAAGCGTTGAATTTGAAAAAGAAAGTGTTTGTGAACGTATCGGTAATTATGCGTTCAGGGGATGTACGAGCATTGAAGCAGTTTATATTGCAGACATAGCAAGTTGGTGTAATATTTCGTTTGGTGATTCGCTTTTTGGTTATTTGGCAAACCCGCTTTATTATGCAGAAAATATTTATTTGAAAGGCGTACTTGTAACAGAACTTGTAATTCCTAACGGCATTACAAGTATCAATTCTTACGCATTTGAGAATTGTACTAGTTTGACAAGCGTGACGATTCACGACAGTGTTACAAATATCGGTTCTTACGCATTTGAGAATTGCACGAACTTGACGAGTGTGACAATCGGAAGCAGTGTCACAAAAATCGGCTCTTCTGCGTTTCGTGGTTGCACAAGCATTACGAACGTAACGATCCCCAATAGCGTAACAAATATCGAGAGCCGCGCTTTCGATTCCTGCACGAATTTAACGAGCGTGACTATTCCTAACAGTGTCACAAAAATCGGATCTTCTGCGTTCGAGGAATGTTACAAGCTAGTCGAGATAATAAATCATTCCTCGCTTGAAATTATATCAGGTTCTTCCAATAACGGATATATAGGTTATTATGCAAAGGAGATACATACAGGAGAGAGCAAAATAGTAAATTACGATGACTATATCTTCTATACATTTGAAGGAGTAAATTATCTTCTTGGTTACATAGGTAGTGATAAAGTGCTCGTTCTTCCTGAAAATTGTGATGGGGAAAACTATGAAATTTATCAATATGCATTCTATGAACGTAACGACATAATAACCGTTGTTATTCCCGATGGTGTCACAACCATTGGTTCTTATGCATTTATGATTTGCACAAACTTGACTAGTGTGGCGATTCCAACTAGCATTACAAGTATCGGCTCTTCTGCGTTTGAGTATTGCTACAAGCTTGTTGAGGTAATAAATCATTCCTCGCTTGAAATAACATCAAAATCTTCTAATAATGGATACGTAGGTTATTATGCAAAGGAGATACATACAGAAGGGAGCAAGATAGTAAAATATAATGATTATCTCTTCTATACTTTCGATGGCACAAATTATCTTTTAGGTTATGTAGGTAGCGATAAAGTTCTCGTGCTTCCCGAAAACTATAACGGAAAGAAATACGAAATATATAAATATGCTTTCTATAATTGCGATAGTCTTAAAAGCGTGACAATCGGAAACGGTGTCACCAAAATCGGTTCTGCTGCGTTTTGTGGTTGCACAAATATTACCAGCATAACAATTCCGAGCAATGTGACTTCGATAGGTGACATAGCTTTTCAGGGGTGTACAAACCTTGAGAGAGTAGTAATTTGCGGTAATAAAGCTCTCGTTATAGGCAACTATGCCTTTGATGAATGCAACAATCTTAATTATGTTACAATGGATGAAAGAAGTAGTAAAGTGTGGCTTTCTACATCACTTCCAGCGTTAACTACTAACGGAAAGCAATTGATAATAGAGAACGTATCGCCTGCAACTCTTGCAAGATATTTAGTTTCTGATTACAGTAATTATTATTGGACGATATAGACAAATAATCATATATTATAAAACTGAATAGAAATCAAAAAGGCTGGCGGGCAACCGTCAGCCTTTTGCTATTCGGAAAGGAGCGAAAATGCAGAAATATGGTAAGGCTAAAAACAAAGGAAGAAGCCCGAAGGTTTGCTTTGGAGTCGGACTTGTCTACGACGTTACGCGAGGCACTTGTGTCCTCGGCGTCACTTGTAGAGTTGGTGCGAGAGGAAATACCGTCAGCGCGAGCTTGCGTCATCCTCTCGGACTCAGAGAGGGAGCACAGCGAGATACTGCGAGAATATCGACTGACAGACGCATTCCCCGAAGATAGCGAGGACATCACGGCAGGTGGTACGATCTGGAGGCGGCAGACCTACATTCTCGATGACGCAGGTGACGGTATCGTTTGCTTCTACCCACTGCCGCCTCGCTGAAAAATTCTCACACTCTCGCACGTTCGCGGACTCCCGATATTGCCGTGATGCCCCCACCCGAAAATGTGCGAAACGGGCAAAATTTTTCGAGTGTGGCACGACGCTCGGCACAAAAGAATACAAAGGAGGGTAAAAGATAATGAAAAAGGAACAGACAAAAGCGAAGAAGGAAGAACAGGCGAATAAGGTCGCGCCCAAGGTCAGAACTATAGACCAACTGAGCATTGCGCGAATCATAGCGCAGAAATACGATATGAAGCTATCCGACGTGGTTTCTATCATAGAGGAAGAACAGAAGCTCACTATGGAATATGCCCGTATGGGTTACAAGGTCATAAAGAAGAACTACCTCACCATAGAGAGCAAACGCTTCGAGGGCAAGAAGGACTGGGTGTGTCCTCTTGATGGGAAGAAATATACCTTAGAACCTAAAACGCGCGTGCTCGTGCGGGTCGGCGTAGGCTTCAAGAGATACATCTCGGACAAGCAAATGCCCGATAAGCTCTGCCGCTTCGTAGGCGGGGCTATACCCGCTAACGCACAGGGATAAACATAAAGGAAAAGTAGCTTTCCTGGCTACTTTTTTTCTTAAAAGAAAATGCGAAAAATTCCTAACAGTTAGGGTGATTTTTGCAAAAATTCGTCAAGAGTATACTATTTTCTAAAAAAATGTTGATTTGCAGACCAAACCATTGTAGGACACATTACTTTTTTTGTAAAAAAAGTAAAAATCTGGTGTTCCTGCAGAATTGGAGGAACTAGTATGTTCTTCGTGAATCACACCAACGGCTGTATGGATTACAGCCACCCCGAATACCCCGAATCCGACGTATGCTCCGCTTTCGTGGGTGTCAAGGTCATTCGTTCTCTGGAGAGAACGGACATCGCAGACTCACTTCTTGTCGAGGTGAACGACCACAATTACCGTAGCTACAGCTTCGAATTTTCAATCAACGAGCTGTATCAAAAGGATTCTATCCTTCTCACACTATCCCAACACGGAATAGTTATGCACAAAGGATATAGGTTCGACGCCGAGTACTACATCTTGACGGAGTACAATCGGTGCTGTGCTATGGGAGCTATCGAGTATCGTCACAAGCGACTCGGATGGTTCGAGGATTCGAACGGCAAGCACGTGTTCCTTGGGGAACGCACACCTGTCTACAACACCTATAGTGTGTGCTCGCGCAGAGGATTTAGGTTCAGCAGTGGCAACCGTACCGACTATGAATCCTTCCTTAGTAGTATAGTGTACCAGTATGACACTCTGTCGCTTGCCATGGCTATCGGCTACTCTGCTGTTGTCGCTTCTCGGTTGAAGGATGAGCGCGATATCGGCACTATCATCGTCAACCTTTGCGGTGCTTCGAGCACTGGCAAAACGACTGTATCACAGCTTTTGGTCAGTCCTTTCGCATCTCCCTCGATTTCCAACAAGGAAGGGGTGATTCGTACCTTCCATTCTACCGCGAATGCACTGTACTCGGCTATCGACGGTATCAACGGTATGCCCATTGTCCTCGATGACATCACCACCAACCCGAACATTCAGATCAACAACCTCATCTACACTCTCGCGAGTGGTGAGGAGAAGGCTCGCTGTGAGTCCGATGGCTCGCTGAAAAGCACGGGTGACGGTTGGAGCGGAGTTATCGTCATTTCGAGCGAGACCTCGATTCTCGAAGGTACGACTCAGAACCAAGGATTAAAGGCTCGTGTTCTTCAGACACAGGGAATCACCTGGACTCCCGATGCGAAGACCGCAGAGCTTATCAAATCCACAGTCGGCAAGCACTTCGGATTCACAGGACAGGATTTTGCCGATTTTGTTGCGGCTATACCTACTGATGACCTTTGCGACAGATTCGATGAAGCACAGGCGAAGGTACATAGCCTGATGTCATTTCGGGACAACCTTTCGGACAGGCTCGAAAGCAAGTACACTGTCATAGCTCTCACTATTGAGTTGATGAACGAATGCTTTTCGCTTTCGCTCGACTGCGATACGCTGATGAAGCTGTTCCTCGCTCCAGAGCAGGCAGACGTTCCCGAGAGGAACATAGCCACGAAGGCTCTCGAATGCGTGAAGACATTCATAGCGCAGAAGCAGGCACACTTCCATCGGACTGTGCTCTACAACAACGCGCCCACTTACAACAACGCTTCGGGTGACAGCTACGGCTCGATCTTCGAACGCCCGAACAAGATTTTCGACGTCTACATCCATTCATCGAAGGTCGCGGAGCTCCTGAAGAGCGAAGGCATCAACGAGCTATGCACAGTTCGGAAGCGTTGGAAGGAATCGGGCATCACTGTTTGCGATGCAGGCAGGTACGACTGCAAGCACGGCGGTGTCAGATGTCTGCACTTCGTGTTCCGTGACACCACAGACATTCCTGCACCTCAGCCAGAGGTACGGCGCATAGCTTCACAGCGTGAGACACCCGTCGACACTACCGATTGGAATGATGATGGGGCACTCCAAGCCTTCTACGACGGAGGCACGGAATGATGAATAGTGTGAGGTTGAAGAGAACACGGCTCATAGCGGACAAAGGACGGGTAACACCGTCCTTTTCTGCTCCCGTAGAGCTGAACGATACACAGAAGGAACGGCTGAATGCACTGCTTGCCGAGATACTTACAGACAAAGCGGGCAAAGAAGGAGAACACAATGAGATTACTTGACAAAAAAGAGATTGAGAATTTACAAGGAATGCTTAAGACACGACACGCGTGCGGAGAAAGCAAGCTTCGCACAGCGATATATGCCAGAAAGAGCGCAGAGGACGAGAAGCAGACCTCTATACCAACACAGATAGCACAGTGCAAGGCGCTTATTTCACAGCACGATTTTTTGAAGCTGACACATACCTTCTCAGAGGATAATGTGAGCGGAATGTTCACGGACGAACGGCACGAGTTTCAAACAATGATGGCTCTTGCCGAAGCGAAGGAGATAGACGTTATCGTTGTAATGAAGCTTGACAGACTCGCAAGAGACCTGTCCGACAGCGCAACCACTATAAAGCTACTCAACATCTACGGCTGTTATCTGATAGCGGGTGACGACGTTTCGGATTCAGCAACACCTGCAGGTGAATTTATGCGAAACATACTGCTCGCTCAGAACCAATACCACGCTCGCCGCGTGGCAAGTGACGTTATGGCAGCCGAATGCAACAACGCCAAGCAAGGCAAGATTGCGGGTGGTATTGCTCCCTATGGCTTGAAAACAGTAGACAAATTTTTCGAGCTTGACGAGAAGGAAGCTCCTGCCGTGAAGATGATGTTCGAGATGTATTCTCGCGGCAACAGCTATAAGGAAATAATAGATAAGCTCGACTCACACGGCTATAAGACCAGAGCGGGCAACCGTTTCAGCTATTCAACACTGCACACTATCTTACGCAACGACAAGTATTACGGCACGTACGTATATAACCGCATAGGCGGCAAACGCAAGAAGAATCGCGTTCTTATCGAAAAATTTGACGAGATACGCAATCCCGAAGCTATACCGCCCATTATATCTAAAGAATTGTTCGACGATGTAGCCGCCAAGCTCGAAGGTCGAAAGCTCTGCCTTCCCAAGCAGAACACCTGCCCCGATTTCGTCCTCACAGGACTTATCACCTGTAAATCTTGCGGCAAATCTATGAGCGGCGGCTCGCAGGTAGGTGGGCGCAATAAGACTCGCCGCCGCTTCTACCGTTGCCCTAACCATACTTCACGTAACGGATGCACCTGCACAACTAAGGACATTAACGCCGATTACCTCGAAAACGCAATCAAGGATATGATTGCCGAGTTTATCAACAGCTACTTACCGACTCAGAGCAGTAGCATTCTCTTCGCTCCTGCTATCTCGGAGCTTCAACAGAAGCGTGCCGCTCTTTCACGGCACATATTTGACCTTAAGTCTAAGGCTTCGAAGCTTCTTGATAAGGCGGTCAACACCTCAAAGGCAGATCTCGTCAGCAGATACGAGGAGCAAGCGAGCGAATGCTTCGAGCTCGCAGAAAATAAGCAAGCGGAGCTTAGCGACATAAACAAGCGCATAACACAGATGACTGATTACACACTCGGCTCTGTCACTCTCCGCACCGAGGACATCTTCACATTCTACGACGTGACGCGCGAGCTCATTCGCATTTTCGTTGAACGTATTGAGATAGATGATGCGAACGATGACATCCGTATAGTTATCCATTCATAAGCATTAAAGGCTCATAGCTCTCGCGGCTATGAGCCTCACTTTTGCTCAGGAATGTAAACATATATTATAAAACTGAGGGTGAAACGTGCCTAAGCACCCTAAGATTTTCAGAAAGGAAGTGAAAAAATGGCAGTTATATCTGCTGTGGCTTACGCAAGGTATTCTTCGGATAAACAGCAAGAGTCAAGCATTACAGTTCAGCTTGCCGCTATACGAAAATTCTGCGAGGCTCAAAAGATAGAGCTAATACACGAATACGTTGATGAAGCACAAACGGGAACGAATGCCAACCGTAAGGATTTTCAAGAAATGGTGAAAGCCGCTCCCGATAAGCAGTTTCAGCTTGTCGTAGTGCACCGTATGGATAGGTGGGCAAGAAACGTAGACGATGCGAGATATTATAAAAAGTATTTTGCAAAGTATGGAATTAAGGTGGTAAGTGCTATTGAGGAATTCGATGAAACTCCAGAAGGTGAGTTTTTTGAGCTAATGTCAATGGGTATGGCAGAGCTGTATTCGAAGAAGCTTTCGCGTGAAGCTAAGGCGGGGAAATTAGCTAATGCAAGGCAAGGAAAGATACACGGGGGTACACCTTTGCTTGGTTACAAGGTGAAAAATAAGTACTATGTTGTTGACGAAGAAGAAGCCGAAGCTGTGAGAATTATATTCGATATGGTGGCTCAAGGTTACGGGTATACTGCAATTAGAAATCACTTGAATGCCAACGGATACAGGAGAGCGGATGGCAGACTGTTCACGGCGCATTTCAGTGATATACTTCGCAATCGCAAGTACATAGGGGAATACGTTTATAATCGTTCTGCATACAGGGCAAGAGGGGTTGAATACAATAATCATTCTCAAAAAGAGGAAAGTGAGATAATACGCATTCCCGGAGCTATGCCAAGGATAATAGATGATGAAACATTCTATAAGGTTCAGCGCATACTTGACGAAAGACAGAAAAATCCAAAACTGAGAGGAGTGAAAAAGAAAAAATACTTACTGTCTGGACTCATACAGTGCGGTGAATGCGGCAGAGCATTTCACGGAACTAAATACGTATCAAATAGCATAGCTTACGCAATTTACAGATGCGGAAAACGTGGGATGACTTGCCCATCCAGAACAGTGAATGCACTACACCTTGAGGAGTACATAAACAGACTGTTTATTGACTGCCTGTTGAAAGCCGAGAATATAGAAAAATTTACAGAGCTTATTAAGGCTTGCTATATAAAGGCATACGACAAGGTATGTGATGAGCTTGCAGAGAGTGAACGCATTATAGCAGAGACCGAGGATGACATAACCTTGCACGAAGCGGCACTTGTAAATGACGAAAACCGAGTTATAAAATCCTTTATATCAGACGAGCTGTACGAGCTTAGGGTAAGGCTTGATAGATTCCTGAACGAGAAAAATATTCTTAGGGAAAAGGTATCAGCATTTCCAGAGTTTAGTCCAACCAAGATAAAGAAAAACATCAAGCGGTATAGCGTGCTTTTTCGCACTGACGATATTAAAGAGCTTGACAGAACATACAAGGAGTGCATAAAGCAAATAACCATTACGAATGACATCATAGAAACAAGTGTTAATCTTCGAGCATTCGTTGGTGACTATATTCCTGTCAATCTCATAATATCGGAGAAAAGAGATAACGTGGCTCGCCTTGAAAATCACGGGAAACGGGCGTTCACCTTCGCGACAATTCGTGTGAAAATCCAGTAAATGCCCACAATATTGTATCTGCGAATGAAAGGAAAGGCGCATAAAATTCTGGACGCGAGTTCGAAAATAAAGGCTTATCCGCGCTAAACAGCAGGCATATATGACAAGCAAAAACGCCGTATTTTATGCCTTTTAGCCGCTATTGCCATAAGAAATAACACTTTGGACGCGAGTATACTTCGGCTTACGTACGAGTCACCAAAAAATACTGCAGAAAAGGATACATTTTCTGCAGTATTTTTTTATCCAAACCGCAGGTTTGGCATATCATCACGCTTTAGCGTGTATCTCATCAGCTCCTTTGGAGCTGTATATCATCACGGCATAGCCGTGTATACTCTTTACTGCGGTTTGATGATATACAAAACTTCGTTTTGATGATATGCAATTTCTACGAAATTGATGATATACAACGGCAAGCCGTTGATTTTGAGCTATAATGTGCTATAATGTACCCAAAGAGGTGATATTATGTCAAAGAACTATTTATTGATATATTCCGAACAGCTTGCGACCGATATTGAATTGATGTGTCAAAGCATTAAAGCACCGTCAAACACACTTTTTCAAATCCGCAAAAGTTCAAGCAGTGTTTATGCCAATATCCGTGAGGCAAATTACGGGCAAAGCAAGGCGGATATGCTTTCGAAATTTGAAATTGCGCTCAAGGAATGTAACGAAACCGAAGGTTGGTTGCAACTGTTGTGCAATACAAATGGTATTGACGAAGATACGTACAATAAGCATCGCAATCTTTGCGGCAGAATTCGAAGAATGTTGATTTCATGTTGTAAAACGTTAAAAGAGCAAAAGTAACTAAAAAGAGCCTATCTTTCGGAGGTGTTTGCGCCTTCGGTGGATGGGCTCTTTTGGCTTTCGTTAAATTTGGGGGTTTTATTAAAATTATGGCAATAATTAATTTTTTTTGTACGCAATTAGATTTATCTAAAAATCTCTTGTATTTTATTGAAAATAGTGGTATAATGATAGTGCCAAACTAACTGAATATTTTTTAGCAAGGGCTATTTTTGTCTTTATGGGATAATTATACCCTTCTTTCATCATACTTATTTTGAATTTGTTAAAAATGCAAATTCCGACTGAGTATGGTGAAGATTATATAGTTCTTGCTGTATCAGTTGGTTTGGCGACTATCGGAGTTTGCGTTTTTGGTGCGGTTTACTTCGGTAGCCGCACTTTTTTATTTTACATTTTTGGGAGGAAAAAGAAATGAAAAAAACCAGAATTTTAGTAGCAATTTTGACGTTTTGTATTATTATTTCTTGTCTGGTTGCATGTAGTTCATATGATGATAATATGACAACTGGACAAAGAAACGCTTTGAGAAAAGCAGAAGATTATTTAAGATACTCTGCATTTTCACGAGAAGGATTAATCAATCAATTAGAGTTTGAAGGGTTCGAAGAAAATGACATTATTTTTGCTGTTGATAATGTCGCCGTGGACTGGAACGAGCAATGTTATAAAAAGGCGAAATCATATTTACAGTATTCATCTTTTTCGAGGCAAGGTTTGATCGATCAATTAGAATTCGAAGGTTTTACCGATGCACAGATCGCATATGCTATCGAAAAGGTTGGATATGGCACAGTACAAGATAACAATAGTAAACAAGAACCCGAGAGTGATATGACTATTGGGCAAAAAAATGCCATTGAAAAAGCAGAAGATTATTTAAGATACTCTGCATTTTCACGAGAAGGATTAATCAATCAATTAGAGTTTGAAGGGTTCGAAGAAAATGACATTATTTTTGCTGTTGATAATGTCACCGTGGACTGGAACGAGCAATGTTATAAAAAAGCGAAATCATACTTACAGTATTCATCTTTTTCGAGGCAAAGTTTGATCGATCAATTAGAATTCGAAGGTTTTACCGATGCACAGATCGCATATGCTATCGAAAAAGTTGGATATTAAAATGCACCTATCATTAAAATTGAAACCGCTTAGGTGAAAAATCATCCGTTTTTGACTAAAGTCATCCGCTTTCGATTTTGTATCCTTTTCATAGCCCTTTCACAAACAGAACAAATCCGAACTACTTCGTAACAGATAAGTGGTTCGGATTTGTTTTTTATATCAATATTGCTTCTAACTTCACATAAATATGCGAGGCGATGCTCATTTTGCATCGCCTCGCTTTTGATTATTCTAAATATGGATAAACGCCAAATTACTTGGAGTGCTTTGCGATTACAGCCTTAACAGCATCGATAACCTTCTCGATGTGCTCCTTTTCCCAAGAGGGATGGAGGAAGAGGCTGACTGTCTGATCGCGGAGAGATCTCGCCACGGGGCAAACAACCTTTGAGTAGTCTGCGGATTTGGGATCGGTGTACTCCTTGGACTTGAAGGGGAAGTGAGCATCGCCGAAGCCTACGCCGTCCTGGTATGCCTGCTCAAGATATGATTCGGGCCAGAGAATACCGCTGCAGGGAATACCCATACCGATAAGCTCCTTAATGAAGTCCTTTGCGGGAATATCTACTACGTTGAGGTCAAGGAGAATGGGATACCACCAATAAGAATTTTTACGCTCCTCGGTGTTTACGGGGATAGCCTTAATGCCCTTAAGACCGGTAAACGCCTTGTCGTACATTGCCGCGTACTCGTAGCGGCGCGCCAGGTTCCAATTATCATAGCGACGAAGCTCGCAAAGACCGATCACGGACTGCATCTCTGTCATACGGTAGTTGAAGCCGACACGTCTGTGAATGTAAGGAAGCTTCTCCTCAAGAGCCAGCATATTCATACGGGTGCGTACATCGTAGCCGTGGTCACGGAAGGAGCGGCACTCCCAACCGAGATCTTCATTGTTCGTGATAACCATACCGCCCTCACCGCCGGTGGTGAACTGCTTGGACTGGCAGAACGAGTAACATCCTGCATCGCCAACCAAACCAACCATAGTACCGTTGTACTTACCGCCGATACACTGAGCGCAGTCCTCTACGACGTAGAGATTGTGCTTCTTTGCGATCTCCATAATGGGACCCATATCCGCAACTACACCGTAGAGATGTACTACAACGATTGCCTTTGTTCTCTCGGTAATGAGAGCTTCAATGCATTTTGGGTCCAGGGTGTGATCCTCGGTAACATCACCGAATACGGGAATAGCGCCTGCCTGAACAACGGAGAAAGAGGATGCGATAAACGTGTAAGAGGGTACGATAACCTCATCGCCGGGGCCTACGCCGAGAGCTGCGAGAGCGATGTGAAGAGCAGCGGTACCGTTGGTGCAGGATACTGCTACCTTAGCACCTGCCCATTTTGCAAATGCGTCCTCAAACTCCATACCAATCTTACCGGTCCAGTAGTTAACCTTACCGGATGTGAGAACCTTAGAAACCTCGTCGGGAACTTCTGGAGCAAACTGAGGCCAACCGGGGAAGCCTATTTCTTCAACGCCGGAGCCGTTCATTACTAAATCTTTCTTTGCCATAACTGTAAACCATCCTTTTTTGTTAGTTTAAAATTGATTCGTAATAACTCTTGCTATTTACATAATAACGCAAATTGACAGTTTTTACAATGACAAATATTCCGTTAAATATGCACAATCTTCCATTCTGCAGCGTTTTGTGAATAAAACGCCGTTTTCGCGCTTTTTATCCGGGATGAATTTTGCTTTCGCTTTTCTAAAATTATGGTAGATCGGTAAAATCAGTAAAACTTGACAACCGCTCGCGATAGGTGTATAATCAATAAGCGTGTTATATACTAAGTTTCGCCCGATTTGCTCGTGCTTTTTAAAGGGGCGCAGATGCTTGGCGCTTCCCGTATGGATCGCGGCTTGTGTATTTGCCCGATTTGCCTGAAGCTTTTCCCGATTGCCGGACAGGATGAGAGCTGAATAAACTAAATGGAATTATCCGTGCTACACATCGGCTTGGCGTTAAAGCCTGTTTTGCGTTGAACATTTTTAGCTTTGAAATATTAAAATTCAAGGATAATTATAACTGACATAAAAAATGTTTTACAGAGATGGCGACACAGTATTTTAACGAATTTGTGCGGTTTTTCAAACAATTATTTGCAATTTTGCGTTTTTGCCCAAAGGAGAGATATGAGTTCAAAGTATTATTCTGTAAATGATCCTGTTTCGATAGTCAAGCTGGAGGAGTACAGTTACGAAACGGCGCGCCGCGCGCTGGAGGAGTGCTTGTCAAATATTGGCGGCATTGAGTTTATAAAGCCCGGCTCTAAAGTGGTGATAAAAGCGAACCTCGTATCCGCGATGAAGCCCGATACGGCGGCGGTAACTCATCCGGTGCTACTCTGCGCGTTATGCGATATGCTCCGCGAGCGAGGCTGCAGCGCGGTTATAGGCGACAGCCCGGGAGGACTTTACAACGCGGCTTACGTCGGAGTCGTTTATAACGTTACGGGCGTCAGAGAAGCCGAAAAGCACGGCGCTGTACTGAACGGCGATTTTTCGCAGAAAACGGCGGAATTTCCCGAAGCGAAGGTGCTTCGTAGCTTTACTTACACCGGATATCTGGACGATGCGGATTATATAATCAACTTTTGCAAGGTCAAGAGCCACGGTATGATGGGTATGTCCTGTGCCGTTAAAAATATGTTCGGCACTATACCCGGAGTTATCAAGCCTGAGTATCATTACAGATTCCCAAGGTATGAGGATTTCGCTAACGTAATGGTTGATCTGAACGAATATTTCCATCCTGTTCTCTCCATTGCCGATGCTGTAGTAGGTATGGAGGGTAACGGCCCCACGGCAGGAACGCCCGTTAAGATCGGTTGCTTGCTCGCCTCCCGATCTCCCCACTGTCTTGACCTCGCCGCAGCGGATATTCTCGGATTTAGCAAGGACGAGTTGCCTATTCTATCTGCGGCTTACGATAGACAAATGATACCGGCATCTGCTGATGAGCTCCGCGTGTTCGGGAATCTGAACGAGTTTAAGGTAGGAGAGTTTGAGCGAGTAGTAGAGCGACGTCCGCTTGAGTTTTCCGGCAATTCCAAGGGTGTTATGGGACTCTTTGGAAAAATTGCCGCCAGGATACTCAGAACCCGACCCGTGTTAAAAAAAGACCTGTGCGTAGGCTGTGGAATATGCGCTAATATATGTCCGGCAAAGGCTATTGTGATACGTAAGAAGAAGGCGGTGATAGACAGAAAGGCTTGCATAAGATGCTTCTGCTGTCAGGAGTTCTGTCCAAAGAGTGCGATGAAGGTGCACCGGACCCCGCTGGCGAGTCTTTTCCATCACGAGAAGAAGTAAGCTTAATATAATCTCACGCAAGCTTATCTTATGTGGCGAGCTTATTTTTGCAGCTTTTTCAAGCGATAAACTGAATGTTGACAAAACAGTGATAAAACTGTATAATATTTCTGATGAAGTAATTGAGCCGAAAGGGCGGCATCTCTTATGCCGCAGTGTGACTTAAATGAGCAAGATATACAATTTCTCGGCGTGTCCGGGAGCTTTGCCTGAGGAGGTTCTGAAGCAGGCTGAGGCAGGACTCAAGGCCTACGGCGAGAGCGGAGTTTCTATTTTGGAGATAAGCCGAACGCACGAGGAATATTCAAATATCGTTCACGGCGCAGAGGATGCTCTTCGCAAGCTTATGAACATTCCTTCAAATTACAAGGTCCTCTTTATGCAGGGCGGAGCTACGGCTCAGTATTCTGCAGTGCCCCTTAATCTTCTCTCCTCTCATCAGAGCGCAGATTACGTTATTACCGGTCAGTACGCGAAGCAGGCGTACGACGAGGCGAAAAAATACGGCGATATAGTGATCGCCGCATCCAGCGCCGGCGCTATTCCGCTCTATTATACAGTACCGAATACCGATCGCAGCTCATTCCGTCCCGATGCGGACTACGTGCATATATGCTACAATAATACCGTATACGGCACAAAGTTCCACTACGTTCCGGATACGGGAAACATACCTCTCGTTGCGGATATGTCATCCTGTATACTGTCTGAGCCTATTGACATACGTAAGTTTGGACTTGTTTACGCATCCTCTCAGCAGAATATAGCGCCTGCAGGTCTTACCGTTGTGATAGTACGCGGAGATCTGATAGGTCACGCCAGACCGGATACTCCGTCTACTCTTAACTATAAGAAGATTTTTGAGAATGACTCGATGTACAACACTCCACCGATCTGGTCCCTTTATATTGCGAAGCTTACTTTCGAGTGGCTTCTGTCCGTTGGCGGACTTGACGAGATGAAGCGCCGCAACGAAAAGAAAGCGAGCGTCATCTACGACTTTATAGACAAGCAGACCTACTACACGTCCACGGCGGATAAAAACTGCCGCTCTATGACCAATATAGTTTTCACCACGGGTGACGGCGAGCTTGACAAGCTCTTCATCAAGGAGGCGGAGAAGCTCGGACTTATCAATCTTGAGGGACATAAATCAATCGGAGGTATTCGAGCCTCTATCTACAACTCTATGCCGTATGAGGGCGTAACACGGCTTGTGGATTTTATGCTTGACTTCTCGGTGAATAATCCTAAAATGCAGTCTTAATTGACGAATATGTAAATAAAGATTTGCAAAAATAGAATAAATTTATAAAAACGGGCTTGTTGTGAATACACGCCCGTTTTTTGTTGGCATAATAATCTGTAAAAGGGGTGAGCAGAAATGAAGAGGATAGTTTTAAACAAGATGAGATGTGCGATGCTGAAGAACGTAGGCGCTGTCGTGCTTGGGACAGCTCTTATCGCCATAGGAACTGCAGCTTTTCTTCTGCCCTTTGATCTTGTGGCTGGAGGTCTTGGAGGAATAGCTGTAGTGGCGGCTAATGTTTTTGACGCGGCAGAGATAAGTATTGATGCGCTTGTCACCGTTTTAAGCTTTGGCTTTTTCGTGCTGGGAGCTTTAACTCTTGGCAAAAGATTTGCCGTTAAGACTCTTCTTTCCACTCTTTTATATCCCCTGTTTTTCGCCCTTGCCCGTATGCTACCCTCACAGAATATCCTTGCCGGCTTCTTCTATTTACAAGGATCGCAGCACGGACAGATCGCCATCGTCATCGCGGCTCTTCTCGGAGGAGCGTTGATCGGTGTCGGCAGCGCTCTGGCTATCCTTGGCGGCGGATCATCGGGCGGAGTTGACGTGCTTGCCATTCTGATCTCTAAGCTTTATCCCACCGTCAAAAGCTCTACCGTAATTTTCGTAATGGATGCTCTGACTGTAATCGCCGGAATGCTCGTTATCGGCGATGCGGTGGTGTCAATGCTGGGCGTTTCATCTGCTGCCGTCAGCGCGTTTGCTATGAATAAGGTTCTGCTCGGAGGTGAGAGGGGATTGGTCGCAGAGATCGTCACTGAACGGCCGGACAATATGCTTCGTTTGATTATTGATAAGCTTGAGAGGACTGCCACGCTTACCGGCGTTACCGGCGGATACACGGGAAAGCAGAAAACAAGGATTTCCGTTTCCTTTACGATCAGACAGTACGGCGAGCTTCTCAGCATAGTATCCGAATCCGACCCATTCGCTTTCGTTACCGTTTACAGAGCTTACAGCGTCAGAGGCGAGGGCTGGACCGACGGGCTTTCCGGCGTATGAAGAAAAAGCAGAGCCAAAAGAGAAAATACGACGTTTTTTGTCAAAAAACACCAATTATTATTCGAATGAGGCGTAAATTTCGTAAAAAAAATAAATTTGATTTTTTATATATTTTGTGATATAATTAAAAAGTTAGATTATTTGACTTTGAAAGGTTACAGAAATGAAGCGTACCGATTTAAGAAATATAGCTATCATCGCTCACGTTGACCACGGCAAGACTACGTTGGTTGACGAAATGCTCCGTCAGGGAGGCATATACCGCGATAATCAGGAAACCACCGACAGAGTTATGGACTCCGGTGATCTTGAGCGGGAGAGAGGCATAACCATTCTTGCGAAGAATACCGCAATTTATTATAAGGACGTAAAGATCAACGTCGTTGACACGCCCGGCCACGCGGATTTCGGCGGAGAGGTAGAACGTATACTGAAGATGGTAAACGGTGTTATCCTTCTGGTTGATGCGGCGGAGGGACCAATGCCTCAGACGAGATTCGTTCTGGAGCGCGCTCTTGCGCTCAACCACAGAGTAATCGTAGTCGTTAATAAAATCGACCGTCCCGATGCTCGCCTTGACGAGATAGGCGACGAGGTGCTTGAGCTTCTCCTTGAGCTGAACGCAACTAATGAGCAGCTAGATTCACCTATGCTCTTCTGTTCGGGAAGAGCGGGTACTGCGTCCTTCGATCCCCATACTCCCGGCACGGATCTGAAGCCACTGCTTGACACTATACTTGAATATATGCCCGCTCCGGAGGGTGATGAGGACGAGCCTACGCAGTTGCTGGTGTCATCCATTGACTATAACGAGTTCGTCGGCAGAATAGGTATCGGCAGAATAGAGCGCGGAACTATTAAGCAGGGACAGAGCGTTGCGATCTGCAATTATCACGGAAGCGGCAAATCCCGTTCCTCAAAGATCGTGTCCATATATCAGTTCGACGGACTTAAGAGAGTACAGGTGGAGTCGGCCAAGGTCGGAGATATTGTGTGCTTCTCCGGCTGCGAGGATATAGAGATCGGTGATACCGTGTGCGCTCCTTCCTGCGTTGAGCCCCTTGAGTTTGTCAAGGTCGGTGAACCGACAATGGAGATGACCTTCTCCGTCAACGATTCTCCGTTTGCCGGCAAGGAGGGCAAGTTCGTAACCTCCCGTCACCTGCGCGCAAGGCTTTACAAGGAGCTTTTGAAGGACGTATCTCTCCGCGTCAGCGACGGCGAGACCACAGACTCCTTCAGAGTAGCGGGCAGAGGCGAAATGCACCTCTCCATACTTATTGAGAATATGCGCCGCGAGGGCTATGAGCTCTGCTGCTCGAACCCCAGAGTACTGTATAAGGAAATTGACGGTTTACGCTGCGAGCCTATTGAAGACGTTATTATCGACGTACCTGAGGAATGCGTTGGCTCCGTAATGGAGAAGCTCGGCGCGAGAAAGGGAACGCTTAACGATATGCAGCTTCACGGCAAGCGTCAGAAGCTCTTCTATACGATACCTACGAGATGTCTTTTCGGATACCGCAGCGAGCTGCTTACGGATACTCGCGGAGAGGGACTTATTTCCTCGCTCTTCGCAGGCTACGAGCCCTTCAGAGGAGAGATCAAGACGAGATTCACGTCATCGCTCGTAGCATCTGAAAAGGGCGTTTCCACCACATACGGTCTGTATCAGGCGCAGGACAGAGGTCCACTATTCATAGGTCCGGCAACTCCCGTCTACGAGGGTATGATAGTTGGAGAAAATCCCAAGCCCGACGATATTGAGGTAAACGTTTGTAAGGAGAAGCACCTGACTGCTATCCGTTCCTCAGGCGCTGACGAGAAGCTTACTCTTATCACTCCCGTACAGCTTTCGTTGGAGGAGGCTATTGAGTTTATCACCGACGACGAGCTTATAGAGGTAACTCCCAAGAGCATCAGACTCCGTAAGGTAGTGCTTGATACTCCGCAGAGAAAGAGAATACAGGCACAGCGCCGCGCCGCCTTGAAAGAGGGAAAATAAAATCCCTAAGTTAGAGCTATGTGGGTAGGCGTGTCGAGAAAAACGGATAATTCCGCCTATTTTAGTACGGCTTTAAAATAGTTTTCAGCAATACGGCTTATGATAGCACGGTATATCTTGAAAGGGATATACCGTGCTTTTTGCACTTTTTCAAAAATGCTTAATGAAGCTTAAAGATGAATTTTTAAGCTTTGAAAAAACAGAAAGCAACAGATTTTAATTCGAGTATTAGATAAATTCTTAAGTTTTCATTTTTTTGCTGTAATTTTTAAAAGAGATTTTTATTGCGTATATCTTAAACCGAAACGTTGATTTATATCCGTTGGTTTTGGCGTCGCAGCTTCTCAAAATATTTTTGATAATTATGCTCGGCTTGTTATTTGTGCTAAGCATTTGTCGCAATTCCGCAATTAACTAATTCGCAATTAACGAAAATGTTAATTAAAAACAAAAAATACAAAAAAATGATCAATATAGTGCAATTTATAGTAATGCCGTAAATAATGAGGATGATTTTAAGAGCATATTACAACCTCTGAAGGATGCAGATTTTGTATACGCCTCTATAGAAAGTGTAGATCGCTATGACGGAGAATGCCCGTTGGATATTTCTGAAATGTCATTTTCACGATCGGGTGATAAAAGAATACAAACTCATACAAAGGCTCTTAGCACGGATAAAAATATAACTAAAGTTGTCAATATGGGTCACGAAATGGGACTTCGTATGGTGACGTCACAGCGCCTCGCCGCGTGGAGTCAGAGTTTTCCAACCATTCAATGTTATTTTGATAACAGCTTTGCAAAGGCACATCCTGAGCTTCGTTGTGTTGATAGAGATGGCAAAAAAATGAGATCTTTCTCATACGCGTATCCGGAGGTAAGACGATATGCTATTGATCAGCTTGTCAATAGGGCGTGTCTTGGATTTGATGCCGTGCAACCTATATTTACGAGAAGAGCACCGTTCTTGCTTTTTGAAGAGCCGGTTGCGAAGCGTTTTTACGAAAGGTATGGCGAATATCCCTATGAGCTGCCTCTTATAGACGAGCGTCTTAACGCTCTGCACTGTGAGATAATGACTGAGTTTATGAGAGAACTCAGAGCTGCATTGGATTCAGAAATCCCTGAGAGACGTGTTGAAATACATGCGAGAGTCCTCTTTTCTCTTTACGATAGCACGTATTTCGGACTCGACGTTCGTCAATGGGCAAAGGAAGGGTTGGTTGATTGTATTATCAGCTTCCCACAAAGACTGTACGAAAGACTTCCGTATAAGGTGTTTTCGGAAAATGGCAGAATAGATATTGAAAAATATTCAGCTTATCTGGAAGATTCAGTGGAGCACCCGGTATTCTTCGATTGTGACTTTGATTTTTTACCGCCTTACGTTGATTGCTACGGAAATAGCGTCGGTCCTGCAACCCAAAAGGAGAGAATAGATGAGTTTATGGAAATTGAGCGGGAGTTCGGGACTAAGATATTCTTCGATTTGATGCCGCGAGAGATGCCGTCTGATGAATACGAGAGACGAGCTAAGGAACTGTATTCTCTGGGGGCTGAACGCATATCCCTTTGGGACACTAACACTCGATACCGGCGTCCTGCTATGTGGGATACCGTTAAGAAGCTTGGACACAAAAGCGAGCTTCTTGATGGCAAGACTTTATCATCCGTTACGACGTATCACCGTATACTTTCGGTAGCAGGACTTGATGAAACTAAGTTTTGATCGCGGAACGTTACCCTTTTCAAAATTGCAACGATGAAAAAACGGATCGTTTTAAAAGGTACGGCAAAGTACGAGGCGCAATAAAAACAGATTATACCGCATAATTTCTTTTGCGTCGCAACCTTGCTGAAACAAATTGTTATCTTTATTCAACGTTTTTGAAAAAAGGGTTAAAAATCAGATATTTGAGAAGTGAAACGGTTATAAGTAACCGCTTTTCGCTTTTGATTTATTCTAATCACTTGTTTTTATCCGAATTTCTGTATCTTACAATCGCTGTAATTTTTAAAAAAGACGAGTATATTGATTGATACCCGTTAGTTTTGGTTTTGCAACCTAATTCTAACAGATCGTTCATCATTATGCTCGTCTTTATATTTTGTTAAATGCTTATATCAATATTTGCAGTAAAACTTTTTTACGTACAACGTATGAGATAACAGCGTTAAGGATCTATTTTAATTATCTGCAGCTTTGCGATGCGATCTGCCCATTCCGCTGCCAGCTCGAACTCCTCGTTAAAGAATATCTTCGCAAGCTCTACCGTTTTGCTATGATGTGATTCGCATTTTACGAGATTGTAGTTCGGCTCGCATTTTTCGGTAGAATCATAATTTACGGGGAAGGATGGGAAGTGCTTGTTTCCCCATGTCCAACCCTTGAAATAAAGATAAAGAAGCTCAGGATCTTGAATAATTTCGCAGAGTTTGTTAATATAAGTTGTCATTTGGGATAGTTTTTCGCCTTGGAATACGGATATTTTGGTTGCATCATGATCGAATGTATATGGAATAATATCAAGCTTTACTCCATCAGTCAGATCGAGGGAGGTCATATAACCGTAGAACCATTGATCAGTAGAACCAAGTATGGAGATGCTCTTGAAGAGGAAATTACCCATAGAGTATACTATAGGCTTGCCGCAGTAGTACTCATAGCTCTGCGGACAGTGAGTGTGACCGCCAACCACCGCATCAGCGCCCATGTCTATGATAAAGCGATATCTGTCCACGGTGTCAGGTGAGGGCAGGGGATTGTACTCGCAGCCGCCGTGAAATACCACTATTACGTACGTAGATCTTTCGCGCTCCTCATTGATTTTTTTCATCAGACGGCGAGGATTGTATACTGCCGATCCGGGTGTCTTATCCGTGGCGATGCCAAACTCGTTTTCACATACCGAGATGATAGAGGCGGATATTCCGTTCTTTTCAAATCTTACGGCGGAGTACGCCTCGTCGAGATTTTCTCCGGCGCCTGCGTAAAGTATATTCTCCTTCTTAAGCAGCTCCAGAGTATCCCTTAACGCGCCATCGCCATAGTCGCCTATGTGGTTATTCGCTATGGTAACGGCGTCAGCTCCCATAACCTTCAGAAATCTCACGTGACGGGGGTCGCAGATAAGAGGGGGACCGCTTTTCTTTATAGGAGAATATTTAGCTTCCTCTGCCAGCGGACATTCAAGATTCGGTATAACGTAATCCGCGTCCTCAGCATAAGGCATCACCTCGTCAAGTATGCCGAGATATTCCTCGTCACTCTGTACGTCCATCGATCTGAAATTGATATCACCCGTAAATAAAAGCTTCATTCAAACTTCCTCGTTTTTCGATATTTTCGCATCGCACCATTCTGCGTCGCACGATAATCACATTATAAACTAAAGTTTTTGAAAAGTCAATGGATTTGTGTTTATTCGTTATTTGAAATCTAAAGTAAAAAACTAACGTCCAGGAAAACTTGAGCGCGGTTTTATTCGATTCCGGAGGACTCTACGGCGCGTCTGATTACCCAGCCGCTTTCATCAAGTCTTTTTATGGCTTCATCCTCTTGGCAGGAGAGGATCTCACATACGATGCGTATTACTCTTTGCTTTAGTTTTTCATTTGACGGGGAGAGATTTATCATCATATTTTCATACACCTTTCCCGTCTTCACCATAGCACAGGTGGAGAGCACGTTTAACACTATCTTCTGCGCTGTTCCTGCCTTTAGCCTTGTCGAGCCTGTCAGTACCTCGGCACCCGTGTCGAGAAAAATAGGGATTTCCGCAGCTTTGAGAATTAAGGTGTCCCGATTGTTGCATATACCTACGGTAGAGCAACCGATGGATTTCGCGTACTCTATTGCGCCGAGAACGTACGACGCGTTTCCTGCGGCGGAGATACCTACCAGAACGTCGCCCCTCTCAAGTCCTATCTCCTTTACGTCCGCCTGACCGTTCTCGTATTTGTCTTCCGCGTTTTCCGACGCACGGAACATCCTGTCGTTTCCGCCGGCTATTACACCCTGTACCTGATCGTATGATACGCCAAACGTAGGCGGACATTCCGCTGCGTCGATTACACCGAGTCTGCCGGAGGTTCCGGCTCCTATATAAATCAGTCTATGTCCCTCATCGAAGGCTTTCGCTATAACGTCTATCGCTTGGCTGATTGACTCAAGTGCATCCTCAGCCGCGCGCACGGCATCGTAATTTGCCCGTATAACCAGCGCCGCCATTTCTTCGGTGCTCATTTTGTCCATATGAGTGCTTTCCCGATTTCTCTTCTCGGTATTCGGTACGCTCATCATTTATTTCCTCCGTATGAATTTTTAAAGTTCTTGTAAAAGTCAGGGTGCATTCCGACGTCTTCAAGGGCGCAGGCGCTTTTGCAAGCGCCATATATCGGCGGCAGTAAACTTACGGTCAGCCTCACATCGCTTTTCTTGGCGATACCTGCCAGCATGATTTCGGTATAATGCTCGAACAGACCGCCGCTGGCTATTGCCGTCGGCTTTACCCCGTAGCGTCTGACGCCGGCATTGAGAAGCTCACCCAGTGCCGCGGTGTTTTTTTCTACGATTTCTATGGCGGTCGCGTCATTTAATTTGTAAGCCTCGAACACCGCCGTGGCAAGTCCCGCGATGTATGGCTTGCCCTCGCCGTATATTGTGCTGAAATTATCCCATACGGTTTCCGTTTTCATTTGTTTGAGCAGCAACCGTCTTAAAAGAGAAGGACTTGCTCCCTCTTCTTCCTCGCGGAGCGCGGCGCAAAGCGCATCCTTACCTATGCCGTAGGCGCTGCCTGCATCGTCGAGCAGATACCCCCAGCCGCCAACTCGCCTGTAATTTTCTCCGTCGCGCACGAAGACCACTGATCCGGTGCCGCTGATCACCGCCATGTCCGCGCTTTCATCTATTGCGAAAAGATTAAAGGAGTCGTTTTTAAGCTGTATTTTTAATCTTGGGTAATACTTCGTAAGCTCGGCGTACAGTCTGCTTGAATAGTCGGCTGAGGATATTCCCGCGATACCGAGAAACACCGACTTGACGGATTGGAATTCGATAAGCATCTCGTCGATACCCGATCTCAGAAGCGCTACGGTTTTACCGAAGCCTATATCGTTTGGATTGCATCCATCCTTAACGAAACGGTGTACCACGTGTCCGTCCGACGTTACCAAGGCAAATTCTGTTTTAGTACCTCCGCCGTCTACGCCTAAATAGAACGCTTCGTTTTCTCCTCTGAGAAGATCGTCAACGAATATACCGAAGTAAGAAGCTATACTTACTAAATTCTCTAAATCCGGGGGAGCAATTCCTCTCTCCCAATTGGAAACTGCCTGGAAGCTTACGTGAAGCTCTGAGGCAAATTCATTTTGTGTCAGCTCTCTCTGTTTTCTCAGCGATCTGATCCGCTTACCTATTAAACCGATATCCAACATAGAAGAAAACTCCATTCTGCTTTTTGTGATTACATTATAACTCTATTTATATAAGAATGTCAAACAACTTGTAATTGAAATTGTTGAAAAATTCAACCAATGATTGAATTTAATAATAAAAGCTGTACGGCTTACGGCTGTGGCACAGGGCGAATCCGACGTCTTTTGACCATTTTTGCAAACAAATTCGGAGAACCTTTTATCTTAGGTCGCCTTAGCTGCGCTCTTTGTTCTTTATACAGAATGAAAAAAGGCAATACCGTCCGTCAGAGGAATGTATTGCCTTTTTATACAAGTTAAATTAATATATACTTGATATGCTTGCGTATCCACCGAAACCGTCTATTGTTCAGATACGGAATTGCGCTTCTTTGCGTCTTTTCCTATTCGGAAATAAGAGAGTCCGGAGATGATCTGGAATAATGCCGCAAGAGATAGAAGAATAGGCGTTGGCAGCCACGCAGCCACAGTCGTTGCTATCAGCATTCCGCCGTTGTGCATAGCCATTCGCCAGGCGTTGTACGGGCCGGATAATTCCACGGGTATGATCTTGATAAGCTGGGTGGGTATTGCGTAATCTATCAAGGTACGCCCAAAGAAAATAATGGTAAACAGTATCAGAAACAGCGGACCGTTCCTTATGAGCAAGAGAGGGAAAAGTATCATCGTAATACTGCCGATAAGTGTAACGATATGCGTTGGTATTTTTCTGGATGTTACTCCGAAAAGAGCGCAAGCGATGAGCAATGCGCAGGATTGCGCCGATACCATAGCAGTGGTGACTGATTCGCTGTGTCCGAGATCAAGCGCTACGGTGGCGAGCACCGCGATCACTCCGGCGGCAAATCCACGCATAAGATTGGCGGGAATAAGCCTTATGAAGTAAGGATTGGATAGCAGCTCCTTAACGGTTGATTTAGCGTTATTCTTATCCAATTCGTCATCCGTATCATCCTGCCTCAGACTTCGTTGCATAATGGTGCTGAGGAACGCCGTTCCCATAAGTATTGCGGATATGGAAAAAGCAAATATCATTACACGGGTATAGGGCATTCGCGCCGAAAGAAAGGATATTATAAGCCCGACGATAAGCGAGAGTACCGAGTTAGCTATGCCGCATATTGCCGTCATTATACCGTAATCCTCTATACGATATACGTAGTAGGGAAGCTGATAGTCGCACACGGTAAATAAGCCTGTAGATATTTGCTGAAGTATGCCGATCGCTGCAAGCATTATAAACGAATCAATCCCTCCGCCGCTATTTATAGTTATAGGCAAATAGCAAAGAAACAGCAGGCTGTTGGGAACGAAGGTAAATGCAGCCCGTTTTATAGGACTCCTGCCGCGAGTCCAGCCGGAAAATAAAATAACAGTCATTACGTTGAAGGCCTGCAGCAGAGTGGAATGCAAAAATATAAGACCCGACTCAAATCCGAGAGTTGCGAGAAAGGTCTGCATCAGAGGTCCTGATGCGGAGAGCAACGCTACCGAGCGGGTTGATTGCGCTATCAGGGATAAGACGTTATTTCTGACTCTGACACTTTTGGATGCTTGACTTTTTTGAGTATCGTTTTTCATACCGTTTCACCACTAAAATCAGCAAATAATCAATTTACTGTGAGGACATAGATCAAAAATGAAAAAAGCCGCATAATTAAGCAACGGTTTTTCAGAGTAATAAGAAATATAACAAAACAACTGTCAGGCTGCATTGCTCATAAAGCTTGGAACGTGAGAATTTTTACCGTCGTATATGCCCGATTTTCCTTGACTTGCAGATATGGATGTGTTATACTTATTATAATATTGCATGTTGCAAAAATCAATAGAATGGGAAGACATCATTTTGAATAGATGTCCTTATAGGAAATATAATTATGGGGGCTATGCAATTTTTTCTGAGCGAGGGGGATCTGCGGATAGAGGCGTTCGTCTACGGCGGCTTTTTCAATAAGTGTCCAACGTCGTCACTGATGCACAGTCACAGAAGCGTGGAGGTGCATATCACGGAACGGGGCAAATGCTCGCTGTATATAGACGGCGATGAATACGATTCGTCCGTCGGTACGGTTATAGCAATACCCGCAGGAGTTAAGCATATGCTGAAGATCGACACTGATAAAGCGGTGCATCACGTTGTCCATGTGAATTATCCGTTGGAACAAGTGACTGTGAAGAAGATCATACCGGCGATAATCGAGGAGCTCGGAGAATACGTTCGGGCATATAATGAAACGCAAAATTTTTATCCGATCGCAGCGTGTTTAAGCTTTATTTGCAAGGATCTGTTCGACGCTAAATGCAGACTCACTGCCGTAACAAACAGGGATTTTATCATACTTGAATTTTTTGAGAATAAATATAATCAGGACGTCAAGCTCATCGATCTCGCCGCCAAGCTCAACGTTTGTCCAAAGCAATGCTCCAGACTCGTGCGAAAATGTATGAATGCGTCGTTTAAGGATACGCTGACAAAATATAGGCTTGAAGCCGCAGAGCAGCTATTGCGCAGTGATCCGAGCCTGACTACGTCCGAGATAGCCGAAATGGTAGGATATCGGTCGTACAGCGCGCTTTGGAAAAGCTTAAGACGCTCATCCGATCTGCAGTGACAGCCGCTATTTCGGTATTGCGCCGGAGTTTTCGTATAAACTGGATATAAACCGGCATCAGCGCTTAATGCTTTTTGGTTGTAAAAAAATTAAGGCGATATCATTCCGCAAGGTCGGTTTGATATCGCCTTAATTCTGCTTTTGACTACAGTTGTTTGCATTATCGCCCTGTTTTGTTGGCGAAAACGTTTTGTTTACTTCACCGGCAAATCAGTTTATAATTTAATTTGAACTGACGGTGATATTGCTGTTGACGTTAACTCAAGCTATGCTTCTCTTACGGCCGAAACTGCCGTTCGGCGCTGAAGCGAAGGCTTTTTCTCAATTTAAAATCAATATGATTCGCGGTTCAGTCCTCTTCCTTGAACACACTTTTCAACGCCTCAAGATATCCGTAGCCGTAGATGTTATCCGGCTGCAGATAGCTCGTTTCAGTCCATTCGTTCCAGGAGTTGACTACTACGAGCGGTGCGGGAAGAGGGTGAGTATCAACGTATTCCTTAGCCTGCTCGAATGCGATCTTTATATTCTCCGGAGTGGCGTTAGTCATGATTTCCGGCCAGAATTTGCGGAAACGGGGATTGCCATCCCAGCCGACAGATACCTGAGGGAAGTAGAGCATATCAGTTTTGTCCATACGGTCGTAGGTTGCCTTATGGTCTTTGATGATCTCGGTATAATCCTTGTTTCTGTCCACGCGCTTGCCCATGTTGTAGTGGGTAGTACTGTCAAAGCCGAGAAGCTCATACACGTTACCCGCTTTGCCTCCGAAGCGACCGTCATACTCAAAGCCCTCGTGCTCCAGATACGCCGCTTGTAGATGCAGTCCGGGGAAGCCTGCTTTCCTCACCTCATCTCTGAAGTAGTCCAGCGCTTCTCGCGCCTTGTCAGATCCGCCGAGTCCCTGCAAAAGCTTCTTCACCGTATAGATCATAAAGACCGGCTTGCCATCTATTTTGTAGTAGGACGGATGTGTGAAGTACTTTTCTATCCATCTTTTCACCAGCTTTTTGAATATATCGAAATTCACGTCGCCGCGCCATACTACCTCGTTCAGAAGTTCGTCGGAGAGGTCTATATGCCAGGCGTGATTGGCGTCGTGGTTTGCCCACATCAGATAAAATTTGACTAAATCGTTATTTTGAGCCTTGAGGTAACCGTCGTTAAGGCAGTTTTCGAGGAAAGGTCTGTCATCATACCAATACCAGTCGTATATGAATACGTTAACTCCGTATTTGTGCGCAACGTTGATCTCCATTTCCATAACGTCAGGGTTAGCCTCGTTTACGTATCCCCAGAGAGGTCTTCTGTCCCATACGTAACCGTAGGGTTTTTCCGCTGAATTTGCGTGGGCGTTATGCACAGTCTGCCACTCACCGTATCCTTCCTTCCAGAATATTCTGGAGCGTGGCTCGTCGCCTGTATAGGATGGCCACACGAATGCCGCAACGTCGTATTTCTGCATAATCTATCCTCCGATAATCTGTGTTTCTTTGACCGTATGTAAAAAGTCGGTGTATTCAAAGGTATAATAGCCGAAGCTTTTGACTTCTGATTTTCCATAGCTCTATAAAATATCGTATCACGGCGAGGGAGAATAGTCAAGTCCATTTTTTCTTAATTTATGTCTTTTTTTGCGCCTCCGTCCCGTGCTTTCAGGTCGTTGCTTCAGAGCAGGGGTATTTTGCGTATTGAGAATTATAAGGCATGAGCATTTGATGCTTTGCTATATACATACGTCTGCGTCAATATCAAGTCCGTCGCGGATCCGGAGGATGAAATTATCCAGAGCCTCCTTCGTCGGAGTCTCAATAGCCTTCTTCTTTTGCCATCCAAGGTCAGCCTCCTTGCTAACGCCCAACGGATGATACGGAAGAACCTCCGCCTTTTTTATCGAGTGGAATTTTCCTATCAGCTCGCGTATACCTTTTACGTGCTCCTCCATATCGTTATAACCGGGGATAAGTGGAAGCCTTAAAATAATATTTGCGTTTATTCCGTTCAAAAACGAGAGATTTTCGAGAATGATTTTCGGACTCTTTCCGGTGAAAAGCAAGTGCTTATCGAAGTCGCTTTCCTTGAAATCAAACAGAAATAAGTCCGTGTATTCCACGATCTGCTCGAAGGATTTCCGCGGCGCGTATCCACAGGTTTCTACAGCCGTATGTATTCCCTCGCTCCTTGCGAGCCTGAGAAGATGCTCAAGGAAATCGATCTGGACTAAGGGCTCTCCTCCTGAAACGGTCAGACCACCTCCGGAGTTTTTATAAAATACCCGATCCTTAAGAACCTCCGACATAATTTCCTCAGCGGTGACCCTTTTTCCTACCGTACGAAGCGAGCCTGTTTTGCAAACGGAGGCGCAGGCTCCGCAACCGATACACTTCTCGCGGTCGAATAAACGACGGTCCGCCACCGTGTGACAGCCGTGCGGACAGATTGCGGCACATTCGCCGCAATTTGAGCAGATATTTTGCGAGAACATAATTTCGGGGCGTACGCTCTGCGATTCCGGATTGTGACACCAGGCGCATCTCAGCGGACATCCCTTGAAAAATACGGTCGTGCGTATACCCGGTCCGTCGTTCAGGCAATATCGTGAAATATCAAATACCGTTCCGGTTACCGTCATGTTATGCTTCATATTCGGTTCGCTCGATAACGGTCTGCTGAAGTTCGGGAGAAAGACGGTTGAAGTATTCCGAATATCCGCCGATTCTGACGATCAGATTAGGATATTGGTCAGGACGCTCTTTTGCTCGCAAAAGCTCCTCCCGGTTTACGCAGGTTATCTGAAGCTGCATTCCTCCATTTTCAAAGTATCCGAGAACAAGCGCCCTCAGACTCTTGCTCATACGCGTTGAGTCAAGCATTACGTTAAGCACGGGGGTGCCGCACATATCCTTTTGACAGATTGATGCCGCGCTGTTAAGGAGCGCCGTTATTCCGTATTTATCGTTACCGTGTATTGCGCCTATGGAATCGCAAAGAGGTGAGCCTGCAGCTCTTCCGTCGGGCGTTGCACCCACTCCTTTTCCTGCGTCCGCATAGGTTATAAACTGAATTGAGGACGGCAAAAATGCTCCGCCGAGGTATGGCTTCGCATCCCTAAAGGGCGACACGAGGTCAGCAGAAAGGCGGCGCGCCATTTCGTTTGCTTCATCATTATCCGCTCCGTGACGTGGCGCGTTCGTATACGACAGAAAATCTTCCCCCTCGTCCAGACGTTTGAGAAAGGCCTCTGCGCTGAAGAGTTTGTCCGTGAAAACCAGACGGTCGATCACCGTTAAAGAATCTATGACGTTTATCATTCCTGCGAGATTTACAACGCTCCAATAATAGCGGGCGCCGCCGCCGTTGTAATCCTTTCCCTTCTCGATACAGTCGTCAATAAGCAGGGTGCGCATAGGATGGGGACGGTACGCCGCGCGAAGTTCTTGAGATTTGCTTATGGCTTCAAAAACCTTCAGCGCTTCGCTGCGGTATTGTTGGATAAACGAGCAGTAAAATTCCTCAAACGTGCCTGAGCTCGTAAGATACGAACGCATAAACCGTTCGAAAATCAGTGCAACGTTTATTCCGGCGTCAAGAGAACCTACGTTACTCATTCCGGCAAGCATCGTTTCGGTACATCCTCCGCCTGCGAAACGCGATATATCAGCCTTTGGTATGTTTGGAAATGCGCGTTCGAGGGCGTCTGTATAGCCGTTCTCGTTATATAAGCTTGGCGATCCGCCTCCCGCGCGAATGGAATCTATCGCCGCCTCCCACAATTCATTAGGCATATCCGGAGCAACTCTCAGCTCAATGCTCGGTCTTCGCAAGCCCTTGATCGCCTTAAGACATTGGAGTGTGATCTCGTTATATTCAGAGCCCAAAGCGCCTGACCAGCCGTTATTTGCGTCTACGTTTTTGAAGAAGCAGCGGAGCAGCTCCGTCACGTCCTCGCCTCTGTAAAAGCGTATAAGATCCGCATCCGGAAGACCGATATTGTCGCACCCGTCAAGGTAATAAACGAAATTCCAGCACACTATCGCCTCGTAAAGCGTTTCAGTCGGCTTGAAGGGAACCTTGCAGAGAGCGCGGTAAAGCTTTGAGTCAGGAGCTTCCTTTTCAATAAGACGAAGTATGCGGGAGTGATATCCTCGAATGCCGCAAAGCAGATCGAGAAGTCCCGTACGTATGCTTTCATCCGCAATTTGACGGACTCTCGCTTCATAGCTGTCAAATCCCTCCGCCATTATTCTTCTAAAGTTCGGATAGGAATGAGTGTACATATTTCCGCCGACTGTATGCTCCGTCGGAACGGCAGAGCTGTAAACGCCGAGGTCCTTTTTTAGTATTTCCGCCAGCTCGGAATCTGCGGCATTCAAGCCGCTCCAATCCACGTCAACGGTATAGGAAAAGGACGGTCTTACAAGACAACCGCCCGGCTTGCTTCCGCTTGGATAAAGGGGTTCCTTGCCGTATGGCTTCAACTGACAGTTTTCATAGAAACGGCGCAACGCTCTCGCGAATCTCATAAAAAGCGGCTGCTCCGGATTTTCATAGAAGCCGGCGGCGTAAAATTCGCCGATTTTTTTAAATCTCTCGCTAACAGTATCGTTTATGCTCATATATTCCTCCGATTAAGCGAAGTATTACTTGCATTATAGCACGTCTTGTGATACAATTATAGTATAAATAATTCTAATTAAGGGTAAATTCGTATCAAATTAGGGAGGAATTATGGAAAAATCCCATTGGAGTCACGCAGACAGCTTTAGGGGTGAAGAGGGAGAATACGTAAAATCCTTCGTTCACAAAAACTACGAGATAGATTTTCATACGCATAGCTTTTACGAATTGAATATAGTGCTGGACGGACGGGGAGTTCATAAGATAGAGCGTATGAGCTGCGAGGTGTCGCGGGGATGCGTGTTCGTAATTCCGCCTAACGTAAAGCACTCATATAAGAACCGTGGCGGATTGAACGTATACCATATGCTGATTCATCGGGATTTTTTTCCGCGCTGCTTCTCCGAATTTTTAAAAACGGTGGGGTACTCGCTGCTCTTTGAAACGGAGCCTTATTTTCGCGCGCAGTACCGAGAGAATATGTTCCTCGTTTTATCCGAGGAGGGACTTGACTCAGTTCTAAAGGACATCGAGTTGATCGAGTCGTACAGGTCAGCTCCCGATGAAAATCTGTACGTAAACGCCGTTGCGAAGAAAATTCTCGCGTTTCTTTGTATGGAGCTTACCGTCCGGGTGGGGATCGGCGCCGTTCGCAACGGTACGAAAGCCGAGCTGCTCAGTATAGCGGATTCGTTAAGCTTTATTCATATGAATTATGAGGAGAGGATCACGGTGGATCTCCTGGCAGAGAGACAGAATATGTCGAGAGCTACGTACGTTAGGCGTTTCACCAGAATATGCGGCTGCTCGCCCCATCAGTATATTTTGAATTACCGTATCAAAAAAGCCGAGGAAGCAATGGCGGAGCAGAACCTTTCCGTGACGGAAGCCGCCCAACGCTGCGGCTTTTACGACGCATCGCATCTGCGCAAATATCTGAACCGAGAGGGAAGCTGACGGTAAAAGCCGTGTTGGCAGAGATGAAGCGTCAAAGGCTGAAATTTTATTATAAAGCAAAGTAAATATCTCACTTACAAGCTGTTTTTGGCAACATATGCCTACTATAATTTACAATATTACATAAAATTAAGGTAATGCGATCTGTTTTAGAGAAGCATTACCTTTTGCTTTTTATTTGATCCGAATAGCCAAACGTATATAATTCAATAAGCAATTCTGCTTTTGGGTTATGCTCATTACGGTGTAAGTTTGCTGTGTGAAGTTTGTGATTTGTGCTATGCTTTAGATGCTTTGAATTTCGAGAAACCATATGCGTCATTTGCTCCGGCAAAGCATCTAAATGCGAATGCTCTCGTTTACGGGGCTGCCCGACACGAGTGTGGTGGGTAAAGGACAACACTTTTTAACGGAAAATTCATAAAAATAAAGGTAATGCCAATTTTTTCAAAAAGCATTACCTTTTTAAGTTATATCGTTTGTTAGTTTAATTATTTCGAGTATATATTTCTTTTTCTTCGAGTCGAGCTTGCGAATTTCGGAGAGAAGCTCGGATTCCATATATTCGCTTGAATTCGTTGCACTTTCGGTTATAAAGCTCGCAATATCGCATTCAAGTATGCTTGAAATAGCACCAAGGAGATCAAGGCTGATTTTCGTTATACCGCGTTCAACCTGACTGACGTAGCCGATAGATACTCCAAGCTTTTCCGCAAGAACATCCTGCGTGATACCGTTAAGTTTGCGTGCCTTTTTGATCCGCTCACCGATCAGCTTATAATCTACGTTCATTTTCTCGCCCTCCCATACTGTTTTGCTATGCCATTACACATATTATACAATACTAATCACTTTAAAAGAAGATACTACAGACTTAAATTCAAGTTATTAGTATTGACTTTTTTACAAGTATAGTGTTATAATAAAAAAGCAACAATCGGGCATTTGTCCGTGGAAGGAGAAAACATGAAAAACAAGAAAACACCGACATTTATTTTAGTTGTTATTTTGCTACTTGCCATACCGTTCAGCTTAGCTTCGTGTATGGAGAAAGAAGATTATTACACAAAAGAGGATATTTCCTCTCTTGTTTCAACACTCGAAAATAAAATAGCGCAAAATAAGAGCGACTATGAAGCGGCTTTGGAAGAACTAACCGCAGAGTATGAAACAAAGCAAGCTGTGCTTGACGCTGAGGATAAAGCCAACGCCGATGCAATAGCAAAGGTTGAAGAAGATTACAAGGCGGCGGTTGCAGAGCTTGAGGAAAGCGATAAAGCAAATGCAGATGCTCTTGCCGCGCTTGACACAGCGTACAAGGCAGAAATAAAAAGACTTGAATCGCTTGACCAAGCCAACGCCAATGCAATAGCAAAGGTTGAAGAAGATTACAAGGCGGCGGTTGCAGAGCTTGAGGAAAGCGATAAAGCAAATGCAGATGCTCTTGCCGCGCTTGACACAGCGTACAAGGCAGAAATAAAAAGACTTGAATCGCTTGATCAAGCCAACGCCGATGCAATAGCAAAGATTGAAGAAGATTACAAGGCGGCGATTGCAGAGCTTGAGGCTACATATAGCGAAAAAATCGCCACTATAGAAACTCTTGTCACAGCGTTGAGCGAAACGAGCGAAGACAACGTAAAAAGAATTGCCAAGCTTGAGGCGCAGATAGAAGCACTGCTCTCAAAGCACGAGCATATCTACGGTGAATGGATAGATTACAGAGGAAACGATGCTGTTTATTGCGAGGAAAGACTATTCTATCGCATTTGCACCGAGTGTAACGTTCTTGAATGGAAGAGCGGAACTTATGATAACCACTCCTTTAGCACCGTGACTACGCCGCCAACCTGTGTTAGTATGGGATACGACACAAAGACCTGTAGTATTTGCGGAAAGATTGAAATAATTAACAAAACGCCCATTTCAGACCATATATGGAAAAACGACTTTTCTTATGATAATTCGTTCCACTGGATCGATTGCAATTACTGTGATGCAGAAAAGGAAAAAGCCGAGCACACCACTGACGAAAGTGGTTATTGCACAGTGTGTGACAAACCGGTAGGCGCAACCGAAGGCATAATTTATGAAATTTCGTCGGACGGGACTTATGCGTCGGCCGTAGGATACGATGGAACAGCCGTGAGAGTGAAGATCGCAGATATGTATGAAGGAGTACCGGTTACAGAACTATGCGACGGAGTATTTCAAGGAAAAAATATAGTCTCCGTTATTATCCCCGACAGCGTCACAAACATTGGCTCTTCTGCGTTCTGTGAATGCACCAGCCTTACGAGCGTTACAATCGGAAACAGCGTTACAAACATCGGCGATTCTGCGTTCTCGGGTTGCACCAGCCTTACGAGCGTGACAATCCCTGATAGCGTCACAAGCATCGGCTATCATGCGTTTTCTTATTGCAGAAGACTTACTAGCGTGACTATCGGTAACAGCCTCACAAGCGTTGGCAGACTGGCATTCTATCATTGTAACTCTGCGCTTTATACCGAATACAATTACGGAAAATACGTTGGTGATAGCGAAAATCCGTATTCTGTACTGATAGAATTAACTAATAAAAACTTTACTACGTATGATATAAACGAAGAGACGAAAATAATTGCTGCTGAAGTTTTTAATGGGTGTGCAAGACTTAACAGCATAGTTATCCCCGATAGCGTCACAAGCATCGGCTATTGTGCGTTCTTTAATTGCACAAGCCTTACGAGCGTAGTGATACCCGATAGCGTCACAAGCATCAGCTCTGATGCGTTCCCTTGTTGCGACAGCCTCACTGATGTTTACTACAGCGGTAGTAAAGAAGAATGGAAAATAATCGTTGGAAACGACGCTTTTGCATCGCGTATAACAATTCACTTTGATTACGTTAAGGAATAATAGAAAAGAGAGGAAAGAGAAATGAACATTAACCGCTACACAAAAATTTTTATCAAAAACGTTATGCTGGGACTTGGCAACGTGCATCTTTCGCTGACGAATCATAAACACGTGCTTTGTGCCGTCAAAAAAGCATATGGGGCTATGAGTCCGAGAACACTTGGTAGAGGAAGACTCCCCAGTGCTAGAATTCATGCGTCGGCATTGACTTCTGTGCTCTCGACATTAGCTAATGATTTCGTTGATTACTTCAGCAAGCCAGCGCCTAAAACACAAGCTGTTTTTGATGATTGGCACAAAACTGTGTGCGATAAATTCCTAACAAATTATAATGCGTTGCTATCTTCTTCCGGTTACACAAGAACTGCAAAATATGGCAAAGCGCAAAAGATAGTCAATATCGCTTTCAAGTATCTTTATCTTTTCTGCGACATCGTTCCCGGCAATCCCGGTCATTTCACCTTCTGCCACTTTACCATCGATAATTATACGCTAAAATGGTATAACGGATTGCCCGGTTATCCTAAATGCAGCGCAAGAAATTGGAGTGATATGACCTACGGAGAGTATATCGAAATTCAGAAAAATATTCGTGCGTACATAAGCAAGCATATACCCGACAAAACACCGTTTGAAGCAGAATTTGAAATCTGGTCAGAATTATATTACGGCGAATAAGCAAAACGAGAGGGAAGCCCATCGGCGACCCTCTCAAGCTTTTTATTTTCATTTTCCATTTTCAATTGTCAACTAGCTTTACGCCGCCTTTGGAACGATGTTTTCAGCCGCTGATAGCATATTCTCAATAAAAATTCCATATCCCTCGGTGGGATCTGCAACCATCACGTGCGTCACAGCACCGATAAGCTTGCCGTCCTGAATTATCGGGCTGCCCGACACGAGTGTGGTGGGTAAAGGACAACGCGTTTTAATAGGAAATACACAAAACTATAATAATATATTGCATTTTAGTTCCGATTGTATTATAATTAAAGTATCAAACAAGTTGGATATTCTTTCAAACGAGGTATCTCTCTGCATATGGACAGTTGTACCTTTCTTTGTCTTACCTAATTTTTGAATTTGGTAAAAATGCAAATTCCGCGAGATTGTTTAGCATAGGTGTACTTATAGCTTGTTCAGCTTCAACTTGTTTGGTGGCATACAGTGAAGATAGATGATTGCTGCACGCAAGTGTACAGAACCCGGCTTACAAGCTCGATCAAAAAATAATAATCTCCGCGCTATAGCGATACAGAAAACGTATTGTGCTATGGCGCGGTTTTTTTAGTAACCTGCACTTTATTCCGGTAAACCGTTTTTTTATGTATTTTATTCCGCTTCTTGCTCAAAGCGGTTGACAAAGAGGAGTTACGAGAGTATAATGTGTGTTATATCAATAAAAATATATTAAAATACAATATTTTACCAAAGGAGATAACTATGAAGAAAACAGTCAGTATTTTGGTAAGTGTGATTCTATGTATGGCAACGCTCATCCTCTCCGGATGTCAGGGTGGCGGATTGCCCGGCGGAGAATCAGGCGAAGGCGGAATCACCATCGAAGATAACGAGATGATCCGCGCGATCTATGCGACTTACGTTGCCCACGAGGAGAAGAACGGCAACAAGCCAAGCTCCTACGAGGAGTGGCTCGAATCCGTTAAGGGTCAGGCTGGCTCTAACGGTGCTGACGGTCTGACTCCCTACATAGGCGAAGACGGCAACTGGTGGATAGGAAACGTCAACACAGGCGTTCCCGCTCACGCAAAGGACGGCGTAGGCATAACGAAAATCGAAAAGGTTTCCGAAAACGGTAAAACGGATAATTACCGTATAACCTACTCCGACGGAAAAACGTCCGTATTTAAGATCAACAACGGTAAGGACGGCGTAGGTGTCTTTGACGTTCAGTTGAATAATATCGGAGAGCTGATTATAGTTCTTACCGACGGCAAGGAATTTAACCTTGGTAAGCTTGTCGGTGATAAGGGCGAGACAGGTGAAAACGGTAAGGATGGCGCTGACGGTAAGGACGGCGTTTC
>JAZOTE010000043.1:0-11341 GCA_045657485.1 Eubacteriales bacterium | reverse complement strand
GTTCTTCTATGGTAAAATGGGTATAGCTCATATTGAATTCTCCTTTTGTTATTTGTTGTGTGGTAACTTCATTATAACACAGGATTCAATATGAGTGTTCTTTTTTCTTAAAAGTGTTGCACTTGATAGTATAATTCACCCAAAAGCAAAATACGGCATACCTCTTTCGAGATATGCCGTATTTTTGTAAAACTGTCCTTTAGAGTGACGCTCTAAATAAAAACTGTTTTTTTCTACTGCTATCCGTTAGTGTACAAACGTACATAAAATCGGCTTGGTATTGACAAAGCTTGGAATTTATGGTAAAATTAAAATGTTTGTGTCACCAACAACTATGCAATTATAGGAATTGTTCCTGTGCATTGTCGGTTAGAATGTTCATTATTTGAGGTGTTTATTATGAATGACAGAGCTCTTCGTGAAAAAAAAGAATTTCTGAATATTAGAGAAATGGTGGAATATATAGGCGACGCCTATTGCGGCAAGCCCGCCTACCGTTACCGCAACAATCCTCACGATAAGGAAATGGTTATAATCAACTACGAGCTTTTACGCGATCATATTCGCGGCCTTACGACCGAGATGCTCGCACGGGGACTTAAGGGAAGGCACGTTGCTCTTATCGGAAAGCATTCTTATGGCTGGATACTTACCTACTACGCGACTCTCGCGGCGGATGCGGTGCTCGTTCCTCTCGATAAGGATTGGGGAGCTGACGAGCTTATCGAAACCGTGAAAACCGGCGACGTTGATTTCGTTATCTGCGACTCGGAGATCAGCGCAAAGGGAAATGAGATAACCGCGTCGCTTGGCATTGACTCGCCGCTTCTTATCGGAGGTGATGGCGAGAATCTTGACAGCTGGGTGAAATCCGGTGTCGAGAAATTTAACCTTGACAGCTCTGTTTATTTTGAGAATACTATAGACGATAACAAGATGTCGCTTCTTGTATTTACGTCGGGAACTACCGGTAAGGGCAAGGGCGTTATGCTTTCGCAGCGCAACTTTATGTCCGACCTCGCTGACGTTATCCCGTTTATTAACTTCTCTGTCAAATGCCTGAACGTGCTTCCTCCCCATCATACGTACGGCTCCAGCGTATCCATTTTCGGTCAGAACAGTATAGGCTGCGACATTTACATTTCCTCAGGCGTTAAGTACGTTCTTAAGGAGCTGCAGGAGCATAAGCCCGGACACCTGGTTGCCGTTCCTCTCTACGTTGAAACCTTCTACCGCAGAATACTTAAGGGTATATCTGATAAGGGTAAGTTTACCGCCGGACTTGTGAAGATGCTCATGAGCATCAACAGAACCTGCCATAAGATAGGCCTGAAGCCCTTTGACAGTCTATTCAGAAAGATGATCCTCTCGAATTTCGGCGGCGAGCTTAATATGATCATTTCCGGAGGCGCTCCTCTCAATCAGGATATGGCTGACCTCTTCGATGCTATCGGAGTCAAGGTTCTGAACGGCTACGGAATAACCGAGTGCGCGCCCATACTTGCGGTTAACCATAACCACTATATCATTCCCAAGAGCGTCGGCCCCGTGCTTCCTATAGTGGATGTGCGTATAGACAATCCCAACCAGGACGGCGAGGGCGAGATACAGGTCAAGGGCCCCAACGTTATGCTCGGTTACTATAAGGACGAAGCGGCAAACGCGGACGCCTTTACAGAGGACGGATACTTCAGGACGGGAGATTACGGCAAGCTTGAGATACGCGACGGCGGTACCAGAGTTCTTTATATCACAGGACGACTCAAGAATCTGATAATCCTCTCAAACGGTAAGAACGTATATCCCGAAGAAATAGAGGATGCTCTGTCCGCTACTGCCGGTATCATTGATATTGTCGTCTACGAGGGCAAATCGAGGCGCGGAGATGCGTACAACGCTATAGTTGCTGAGATATATCCCGACAAAACTCTCCTTGAGTCTATGGGTATTACCGACTTTAAGGCTTACTTCCAGGGCTTCGTAAACGATTATAACAAGAGCGCCGTTCCATATAAGAAGATCGGTATTCTTAAGGTAAGAGAAGAGGAGTTCCCGAAAAACACTCTCAGAAAGATTCTGCGCAGAAAGATGGATATGACTATCGACTGATTTTGGCAGCGAAGCATGAGCTAAGAGCCTGACGCTTGTAATAAATCATATTAAGCGAGTTGAGTCCGCCTCTTACCGCGCGTAAAAGTCTTCTAAAAATCATACAAAAAACCATAAAAAAGCACCGTGCTTCCTGCTAAGAAGCACGGTGCTTTTTGTATAAAAGGTAAATAAAAGCTTGCAAATAGCTGATTTTACGGTGTGGGAATAACCAGAACTCCGTCGTAATACTTCAGAAGTATGTCGCTGATCTGCTCGTCGGTCAATTCTTCGATATCATTCTCACGGCAGATTTCCGCAGCCTTTGTAGCCATTTCGTCAATTATTTCTCGGTCAAGCTCTATACCTTGTTCCACGAGAGCGGTTTCAATGGAGTCGCCGACAGCAGCCGTATATTCTTCGGGGTCGGTATAGCTATCAGGATCGATCTCCAGAATGCTGTTTACCCCCGTCTTGATATCATCGTACAGCTGCTCCGCATCCTCTCCAAGTCCCATGCTCTCCGCCATAATGGTTACGGATAGCTTTGTAAGAGTGGTCAGAAGAGGTGAGGTACGAGGATTGCTTTTAACTACGTCTATAAGCTTTGATATAACGGTGGTTTCTGTTTCGGGGTCAACACGTGTCAGAATATCAATCATATCCTGCGAGCCCTGACCGTTGTCGAACGCCTGTAGCGCTCCCTCGTCGGAGAGTATGAAATAAAGGTTCTTGAAGGTGGTGAGGTCCTCTCCCACGGTGCTCTTTTCGCTAGCTGAGAGAATATTTATCATATCGTCAACCAGAGCCGCAAGCAGATCGCCCTCATCAGCGGCAGGATTGTCTATCAGTGAAGACATAGATCTGAAGATTCCGGAGAATATCTCAGAGTAATAATCTGATCCCTCAATAACTGATATAAGATGGCTTATCGCTGTCTTGTCGGCATCGTTCAGCGAATTCCAAGAGGTTTCTTTCAGCGATATTATATCGCCTATAATCATCGCCGTGGCGGTAAGCTCCTCTCTCATATCTATTTCACCGTCACCCATATCTACATTGCAGAACTCATTCATCATCGCCTGACCGCCGATAGCGCGGGTAAGGTTGAATACGGGGGAGCTGTTAATAGGGCCGAAGTTATCGTTGTAAAGGGCGTGAAGCTCGGCTCCCGCTTCGCTCGAATCGTCTATTACCGTTACCGCATCCTCGACAGCCTCTGTTACCGCTACAAAGGGAAGATAAAGGATAGCCGTTATGAGCAGTCCCTCTGCAAAGCCAACGATCATACCAACTGTACGTGAGGTAATGGATGGCATAGCGGGTATGAACTTTGATACGATCCAGAAGACGACCTTAAGCACCAGATTTATCACGGCGTACAGTATAGCGAACAGAATCGGCGCAAGCACGGTGGCAGCGGGAAGAGTCAGAAGCATCTCCTCAAGCCTTGGGTCGATGCCTGCAAGCAACGCGTGTATATCCTCGCCGGCGGATAAGGTGGGTATGTATTCCTCTATAGAAAGCATCAGCTCGCTGAGTGATGAGCTTTCAAAGAAAACGTGAATTTCTTTTATGAGGGCTTCCGTTGCGATAAAAGCGATAAGCACGCTTACTACTGAGAGAACTGCGTGCAAGATCTGACGGGGAGCGCATCTTCTGAAGCCGTTAAACATCTCTCCAAGAGCCGCAATTACCAGCAGACCGGTCAGTAGCATTGCTATGTATGCAGCCTCATTCTTAGTTGAAAACATCCAGTTTATAAATTCTTGTATTGTCATATTTCCTCCTGTATGCCAGTATTTCGTCTATACATATATTACTATATTTGGATTCTTTTGTCAAGATTATTTTCACCTTTGTCAGAATATGGAAGATTATTACTCACGGGGCTCGGAGCTTATTTTCAGAAGCACAGCATGAGTGTCTTGAGCGACTCGGTGCGGCGAAAGCATACCGTGATGACCTTAGAATAAGGCGCAATTACAAATTTTACGCTGTATTGATTTGGATAATTTCAGACTGACTGTGGGAGCTTCTTCTTGCGGTAAAGCCCCCACCGATATCAATCGTAGGAGATGCGGTAGAAATATATACGGATAATACAAGGGACACAATCCTTATAGATACCGTCTGAGCTCCTCTGCCAGTGCATCCTCCGAGCTTATCAGCTCCTCGGCCAGCTCTTTTGCGCCGGTGCTCGCCATCTTGTATTTGTTGAGATAGTGGGACAGCGATTTGACGCCCATATTACAACCGTCTGTCATAAGGCGCGCCACCTGAGCGTCGCTCTCGTTCATCATAAGCTGAACTGATATTTTTACGTCGCTCATAGCGCTGGCAATAGCGTGAGGTGGCTTTGTGTCGGCACCAAGGTCCGTCAGCATTCCGTGAGCGCGGTCGCCCAACTTGCAGTGCAAACTGTTACAGCTTTCTATCTCTCTTTTTAAACCGTTATTTTTGACACGAGGCAGCACTTTCTTAAAAGCGTTCGTTCCCATTTTTATACCCGCGTTACATTCGCGGAGCAGTTTTACAGTATCGTTATTCATAATTATCTCCATTTTTTGCGTCGGTATGACACAGCTGTTGCTTTATTACGGCGGCATCCTTATGATAAAATAAAGGCTTGCGCTGCATCTACCGATTAGTATTTCCTATGCTGCGATTATATATTCCTTTGGTTTTTGGCTTTGGTTTTTTTGATTGAATTAACGCTCTGTTTTGCTCCGACTTTTTCCGAAAGGACTAAAATTTGATAAAACACTTGACATAGGGCGAAAAAAGTTATATTATTTTATTACTGAAAAATAAAGGAATACGTGATGGCTCTCTTACATACGCACGGGGCAGAGGGAGTTGTATGGGAATTTGCGGATGAGGTTCTTCTCCATGCGCTTATTGACACCCTGAGGCTTTTGCCCTTTTTGTTTTTAACTTATATTTTGATGGAATTTATCGAGCATAAGGCTAGCGGCAAGGTAATGAGCTTTATGCACAAGGCGGGTGGATTCGGTCCTTTGGTCGGAGGCGCGCTCGGCGCAGCTCCCCAATGCGGCTTTTCCGCCTCAGCATCAAATCTGTATACCGGCGGTATCGTTACGCTTGGAACGTTGATCGCGGTATTTCTATCTACCTCTGATGAGATGATACCGATATTGATCAGCGGAAACATACCCGTAGGAACTGTGGCGGCTATAGTGGCTTATAAAATGGCGGTGGGTGTGCTTTGCGGTTTTGCCGTTGACCTTGTACTCAGGCTTATTCATAGAGAGGGCAGAGAGATAAATATAGACGAGCTGTGTGAAAACGACGAATGCCACTGTGAAAAGGGTATTCTTCATTCTGCAATTCATCACACGGTTACGATATCTCTGTTCGTTCTCGTGGCAACTGTAGCTATTAACGCCGCGGTATTTTTCGTCGGCGAGGATACTCTTTCTTCACTGTTTGGCTTTTCTCCGTTTTTGGGTTATCTGTTCGCGTCGTTGATCGGACTTATTCCCAATTGCGCGTCATCGGTCATTTTGGCAACGCTGTGTACGGAGGGCATTATTTCAGTAGGAACTATGATGTCCGGTCTTTTTTCGGGGGCGGGCGTGGGGCTCCTCGTTCTCTTCAAGGTCAATAAGCATATGAGGGAGAATGTGACAATCGTACTTCTACTGGTCGTATTTGCCTGCGTATTCGGTCCGCTCGGAGATCTCTTTATACGGATATAATGTAATAATATAACTCTGATTCCGCAATTTACATATATTTGTAAATCCATTCAAATTAGAGTTAAAAACGGATTTTTCTAACAAAAGTTTACAATATTAAGCAAAAACCGACGTATTTCAGGTTATGTTACCTGTTAATATGTCGGTTTTTCCATTATTATGTCGTATAGGTTTTGTTGATTTATTAATATTTTGGTGATAGAATATTTGATATAACGGTAACGGAGGAGCTTATGAACAGATGGCAGAGAAGATCGGTTGATCTTTTTTTCTCACTTTCGGCAAAGGACGGAGAAGATCCGTCGGTAGTGCCATACTATCCCCAAAAGACTGAAATATCCGGTGAGGAGCAGCGGTATTTCGTTCGTTCTTCGCCCGAAAGACACGGTGTTTCTTCTATAAGAATTTATAATATGCTCTCCGAGCTTGAACGGGAAAGCCGAGCGAACATACATAGCATTATGGTGCTGAAGGACGGCGAGGTCATATCCGAATGCTCAAGGGCAGGGTACAGCACCGGCATCTATCACCTATCCCATTCTATGTCCAAGACTGTCACCGGTATGGCAGTTGGACTTCTCGTTGACGACGGCGCTATCTCTCTTGATGATAAGCTTGCGGAACTGATGCCCGACGTACCATATAAGGATCGCAAATTTTCGGAGATTACTGTTGAGCATCTTTTGTCTATGCAGAGTGGGATATCCTTCTCCGAGATCGGATCGGTAACTGAAACGAAATGGACGGAGGCGGTTTTCTCTTCTTCTCTAAAGTTTTCTCCGGGCGCTGAATTCCGATATAACAGTATGAACTCATATATACTTGCCGAAATATGCGAGAGAGTCAGTGGAGAGTCCTTTATCTCTCTCGTGGAAAGACGTTTGTTTGCGCCGCTTCACATTTCAAACTTCTTCTGGGAAAAGGGACCTGAGGGCATCGAAAAGGGCGGATGGGGGCTATATCTTTCCGCTGAGTCCTGGGCGAAGCTTGGGCAAATGGTTTTATCCGGTGGTGTATTTGAGGGAAAGCGGATACTGTCAGAGGAATGGATCAGGGCATCGACCCGTCCTCACGCGCTCTCGCCTATGGCAAACGGAGATTTTAATTACGCATATCAGATGTGGGTGGGCAGGGACAATGACGAGATACTGTTTAACGGTATGCTTGGTCAGAACGTATGGATATGCCCCAAGAACCGTATAGTAGCGGTCATCACGTCTGGCAACAACGAATTATTCCAAGTAAGCGCCTCTTTGGATATTATACGCAAATATCTCGGAGCGGATATAAAAGATCAGCCATCTCCGAGCAAGGACGGGGCGAAGCGTGAGCTCGAAACGCGTTTTTTCAATAGCAGAAGGTGGGTCAGACCCCTGGAGAAAAAAAGAGGAATAGCTTATTTTCTTGGGCTGAAAAGCAGGGAAGCCTTTGACGGCAGATGGAATAAGCTTCTCGGAAAGCTCATTCTCCCAAAAAACAATATCAGTCTTCTTCCATTTATCGTGTGCGGTATGCAGAACAATCTCTCAGCAGGGATTTGCGAAATCGCTTTTGAGAGGGAGGGCGAGCGTCTTATTATGAAATTTAATGAAGGTAGTGAGCTGTACACCCTGGAGATAGGACTGTACGGATATAGGGAAACGGTGTTGAATTTCAGAGGAGAGCGATATATTGTATACGCCGCCGGCGAGGCGTATCTTGGAGCCTCGGAGGAAATGGAATACAAGCTGGAATTTATTTTTCCGGAGCTTCCGAATACGAGGAGCATTCAGCTTTCTCCACAAAAGAGCGGAGAAACCAGAATCAGCTTCAGTGAAATGCCTAACGAGGAGGTCGTTCGCGCCATCACCTCGCGTATTCCTGAGAAGAGCGGAGTCGCGTCATTCGCTGCCGAAATGCTGAAACGGAGGTGGGGCGATAGCTTTGTGGAGGAGCGAGTGAAGAGCGTGTTTGCTCCCACGGTATACGGCTTTTTCTCAGATGCTCCAAATTTAAACGAGCTGATAGAAAGGGAGGAGGCGCGTCTTTTTGAAATATCCTCGACGGAAAAAATAATTCGAGCGCTCATATCGAGGATATTCAGCGAGAGTGCAAATGGTGGCACGAGAAGCAAAACAGATATATTATAATTTTATTTAATGAAAACGTATATGAAAGAAAAACACCGCAAATTTGCAAATATTTATTTGCAAATTTGCGGTGTTTTAAAATTTTTAAGCGCTTCTGTTGCCGTCGCTTTTATGTGATTTACCCTTGCGAGTAAATAAAGCAAATATCTTTTCTCTCCAGAGTATAACGTTCATCAGTATGAAGAAAGCGAGAAGTATAAACCAGGTGAGGTGTGGCTTTATGGGGGCGAGAGTCGCAAGAAGCATAAGGGGAAAACCGAATATGATTGCCGGAAGATTTTGGTATACCAGATTGTCAGCCGCCGGTGTTTCGTACTTAGGATCAAGCTCGCGGAGCAACATAACTCCGGTGCTTGCTGTTCCGGTCAGCATACCGTACATCGTCATAAACTGCTCCTCGCAGTATTCACCGAAAAGCTTTTTTGCCACAACGTAATTGTATAGATAGGTAAATACTATTCCTATTACTGCCAGGATAAGCAGAATTAACCAGTATTCCTTAATGATAGATATTCTGATTGCCGCTATACCGGCGACCACCATAATGTCAAAGAAAAGATTTGAAAGATGGGTCAGAAGGAAATTGTTCGTGTACTTTTTTTTCATAACTCCCCTCTTTTTAAGCAGCTTCAGCACCGCCTTTACAGCCAGAGCCATAAGCACGCCAAAGAGGAAATTGAATCCGTAAATTACCGATTTCATACCGGGCAGAAGCAACCCGAAGCAGTACATCAGCGTGTACGCCAGAATGTACGAAAGCGCAATAAGAGTCACTTGTACGGTAAGCTTGTCTATCGCGCCGTTCATTGGGATCTCGTTCTCGTTTTCTACAGCCTCGCTAGGAGTGAGAGGCTCGGCGCCTTTGCGGAATTTGTAACCCTTGCGCCGCAAAATGTTGAAGTGGATAACACCGCCAAGGCTCGCTGACAGGAAGCCGAGAGCCGCGATCGTCAGTCCGAATGTTTTTCCGCCGGTGAAGCCGTGCTCTGCTTCGTATATAGATCCGTAATTCAGGGCTTGCCCCGTGCCCTGACCGTATCCAAACGGCAGAAGCAGACCGGAAGCCTCCAGAAGATCGGGCATAAAGGTGAGAGCCGCGATTATCGTTACTCCCATTCCGAGCACGCCCTGCAGAAGATAGGTGGATACGGTCGTAACACCGGTGTTGAAGATTTCCTTAGCGCGCTTTTTGGTAAACGATCTGGGAGATTCAATAAGTGTCTGTGCAATGAATCCGAGGGCTAATGCGTGGAAAGTGATTATCTCAAGTATATTCGTACCCGTAAGACCGCTGTTCGAAAAAAATTCGGTTTCAAAGAGCTGTACACCGCCAAAAAACGACCATAGGTTCGATATGGCGAAAAGCAACAGACCTGCCAGCACTGACGTAGGTATCATAGCTCGTTGAAGCAACTTGACGTCTTTCTTGAGAACGTTAGCTATCAGCAGACTCAGTAGCAGTACCGCTATCAGATTTACGGTACCCCAAGCGTCAAAGTCCCAAAAATTTCGCATTTTCGCTTCCTTTCTGTACGTTCTTGTATCTGTATAAAAGATTCAGATATTTCATGGCGCAAAGCCTTTTGCCACCCTTTATCTGATACACTTGTCCGTCTATATAGATATTCAGCTTATTTCTGCCCAGAACAGCTCCGTAGGATATCTTGTCAAAGGGATAGGAAGCAATCTCCGTATCTTTAACCGATACGGTTATGCGGTCGCGGTAAAGACGGGCTGTGGCGCGAGATGATATTTTTTCTTTCTTTTTATATAGTATGACGTGGGAAAGCGAGATCTCGTCCTCCTCAAGCGCAATATCCGGCAGCTCTGACGGCGTAAGGCTGTTTACGTAATCGCATTGCGCCCTGTACCAATCGGCTACGAAGCGGTAGGGGAAGGAATTACCGATACCCACAAGCTCCTTCGTCGGCAAATGTCTGACTGTCAGACCGCATTTTTTGCAACGAATAAGATCCATTCGGCTCTCAAAGCGCGATAGCTTGCACTCAGGACAGTAGTAAATAGCTCTCTCCAGATATTCAGCCTGCCGTTTGTGAGGATATTTCCGTTCGGAGCTTGCCTCGTCTACCCACAGCTCTCTCGTTATCAGCTCAGCCAGCTCCTCGTCAGATGAGGAGGCAAACTCGTCAGGCTCCAGAATTTTGCTTACTCCGGCGCGCATTCCGCCGCCGCGGATAACGTCGCTCCATCTGGGATGAACGCCGTATCCTCCCTCTATGCGAACGAAGGCGATCGGCAGTCTTAGATGCTTAGCCAGCTGAGCGATAGACGGCTTGATGGTTACCGTCTGTCCCGTGAAGGTACGGTTGCCTTCGGGAGCTAATGCAATCGTTCCGCCCTCCTTCGCTACCCGTATACAGTTAATGACGGCGCGCGGATCGTTCGTTTGCTTTTGGATTGGGATAGGATTGACCAGATACCGAATCAGACTTGAAATGAATCCGTTGGAAAAAAGATCCTCGGAGGCGAGATAGTACACGGGTTTTTTGAAGATCAATCCGACGAAGAACTGATCAAAGGCGGTCTGATGGTTGAATAGTATCAGATATTGCCTCTCCTTTTTCTCACCGAGAGGAGTAATCTTTATCTTATATCGCAGCGCGCTGTAGATTCCAAGAACGAAGACGAGTATTTTCTTTACGACGCTATGCCTTCTCTTGAGCCAATGCTTTTTGCCATTCTTTTCTTTATTGTTCATATATACTCCTCATATATGCAGCGAAAATACGGATAATACCGGGTATCTTAATAATAATGAAAATGCAGGCTGATTAGATAAAATACGCCCCGAAAATCGCAGATCGGGTGGAAAGAAATGCCTGTCCTTTTGTTTTATATACTAATATAAATACTTTAAATAAACCTTAAACGAAGATTAAAACTCGTGGAAGACGCCGTTTTTAATCCTGATAGCCGGGATAAAGCTCGGGGGAAACCGGGCTGAAAAAGCTGAACAATTCGCATTGTGGCATATTGCGCCGCAGACGCGCTACCCGAAATAAAGGAGTAAAAAACAAGTCATCGCGCTGATAAAAAGCCACCGAGCGAAAGCGGCGCGGAAAGTGCTAAAAAACAAAAAACAGCGCCAAGCAAGCCACAACGGCAAGCACGGCGCTGTTTTTGAAAAATCAGTCGAGGTTAAGGGTGCTGAGCATATCGCGAAGAATCTTTGCTTCTTGAGCGGTAATAGTTACGCCCTTGCCCATCTTCTCGTGGTCGGGGGACCATGTACGCAGATCGTAAACGGGCTCTCTCTCGTTCCAGCTGATGAGGTTGAGCTCTTTGTTCCAACCGTTGTTGCCCTCGCTAACGATGCCGATCTTTTCAACTACTTCATACTTGATCTCAGGCATTTCAGACATCTCCTTAATTAATATAATA
>JAZOTE010000042.1:0-20129 GCA_045657485.1 Eubacteriales bacterium | reverse complement strand
AGTTTACGGTGTTTTTCAAGACTTGAGGGGGAAGTTTTGAATGAAGCATCGCTCCGCGAATATGAAGCAGAAGCCTTACGGCTTCTATGAAGCGGCGCGTTGCGCCGTGAAGCGAAGCGCGGTGTTACTTCTCCGTGAGCCAAATTCGCAAAGCGAATTTTCGGCTCTACTTCATAGGGCGAAGCCCTGCTTCATTCTTCATGCACCGCAGGTGCGCTTCATTTCCAAACAAAAGAGCACTGCTCTCGCAGTGCTCTTTTGTTTGGAGGCGCCACCCGGATTTGAACCGGGGGATAAAGGTTTTGCAGACCTCTGCCTTACCACTTGGCTATGTCGCCATATTGTTTGAGGGACAGAGCTTCTGTCCCTCAAGCCTTTAGGCTGGAGCGGATTACGGGTCTCGAACCCGCCACCTCGACCTTGGCAAGGTCGCGCTCTACCAAATGAGCTAAATCCGCATATGGTGCCTCCGGTCGGAATCGAACCAACGACACGAGGATTTTCAGTCCTCTGCTCTACCAACTGAGCTACAGAGGCATATCGGGTGGCGACTCGGATGGGGCTCGAACCCACGACCTCTAGCGTGACAGGCTAGCGCTCTAACCAACTGAGCTACCAAGCCATCCCGATAAATAAATGGATACAGGGTATCCTGGTGGAAAGTACAGGGCTCGAACCTGTGACCCTCTGCTTGTAAGGCAGATGCTCTCCCAACTGAGCTAACCTTCCGTTGCGTGCTTAAATATTATATCAAAGCCATTTCGATTTGTCAATAGCTTTTTCAAAAAAAACTAAAAAAGTTTTCGGAAATGAAAAAAAGTCTTCTTTCAGAGAAAAATACCGGCTTTTTTAGCCCTGCTTTACACCGGGCATCAGCACTTTTTATAAATATTTTTGTCTTGATATTCTGAGTGCGGTATGGTATAATCAAAATGCGACAAGGATATCCTTGTTTTAGTCGCCGGCAGCGATGAGCTGTTGGTTAAGCGTCTATACTATTATTTCCGAGGTGAACAATATGGATATTAACAATATAAGTTTCGGCAAGCTGAAATACTGCGAGGAAGAAGGCGGAGGCGCTGTCACGAGGTACTATACGGACGTACGAGAGCGCGAATATTTCGATTTTCTTTTATCGTTTGAAAACTTCGGATACGAAAAACGCGAGGAATACTCTCTCGGCTCCAGCCGAGTTTCCCTCTTTGCAAAGGGAGATGATATGCTGCTTTGCAACTATTTTCCGAGAGTCAATGAGGCAAGAATAGTCACAGAGCCAGAATCCGAATATCTTTCATTCTCCGATCCCACGAGCGTGTCAAGAGTAAATGCAATGATGACGCAGATAGACCTGGAGGATTTCGGCACGTCCGTGGTCTTTAGACTGCCGGACGGTAGATTTATCGTATTCGACGGCGGATGGGGCTTCGAGCCTGATGCGGACAAGCTGGTAAAGTGCCTTAAGAATCAATCCGAGGGTAAAGCGCCAACCGTGGCTGCCTGGATAATCACTCACCCACACTGCGATCATTACAGATGCTTCAGCACTGCTTACGAAAAATATCCGGATGCTTTTAAAGTAGAAAGATTCATATACAACATTGCGGATCTCTCTGAGGAGTTCTATAAAGTAATTCCAGCTCTCCGCGGTGAAGAAGAGGAGCTTCGCAAATTCAACCGCTGTGTCAAGGCTACAGGCGCAAAGGTATACCGCGCTCATACCGGACAGGTATACGAATTTTCCGGAGCAAGACTGGAGGTGCTCGCATCTCCGGACGATACCCTCGTAATACCGGTAAACAATATGAATCATCTCTCGTTAATTATTAAGATGACTATTGTTGGTCAAACGATAATGATGTGCGCTGACGCTACGTTAAGCGTAGCAGGTATTGCAAAGCGTTACGGCGGATATCTGAAGTCGGATATACTGCAGCCCGCTCACCATATGTTTACCGGCGGCGATAACGAAACCTACGATCTGATAGATCCTGCGGTATGTGTGGCGTCCGGCTTTGAGGATCATTGCTTTGGGAACTTCTCTCCCTGCCACAGAGCCTGCCGCGACGAAAATCTGCACCTCTTATATAACCTTAACGTACAGGATTTCTTCACGGGCGGTACGGGAAACGTGGTTTTAACCCTGCCCTACACGCCGAGAGCAAACGGCAGAAGAAGGTATCTTGACAAGTTGGATAAGCACCGAAAGGCACTCGGCGCGGAAAGCTGGTTTTTCACTGAGCTTACGAAGGATGACGCTACGTTCTGCTTTGTAAACGCAACGTATGACGCGGCTGAGGTATCGCTCGATCTGTACTTTGAAAACGACTCCGGAAAAAAGTACGACGGATACGTGCACGCTATAAAATTTAGCGTTCCCGCTCTTTCTATGAAAAAAATCAACGTCCTGGATGCCGATAATGTTGACGGCGATGCGCTTTACTATAATCCCAACTCCCTTTCGAAAAAGGGCGTAGCGGACGGAGCTGTTTTCTCGGCGCATTTCAGATCCAGCCTACCAATAGTGATCAAAGGAAAGAAAAGCGCAGATTACCATTCGTAATATTATAGACCGAGGAGCAGAAAAGCGCCTCGGTCTTGATATTTTTTCGTACCTTATGACTTTGAAGAGCAGGATCTGGAATAATCCTTTGGAGAGATACCAAAGTGCTTTTTGAAGGCGGCACTGAAGGCGAAGGGCGTAGAGTAGCCAAGAAGCTCAGATATCTCGCTCACCGGCTTTTTACCCTCATCCAAAAGCGCCTTTGCCGTGTCAAGCCTGCGACTGCGGTAGTATTCCGATACGGTATTCCCCGTGGTTTTGCTGAACAGGTCCGAAAGATAGCTGTAATTGTATCCGAATCTGTCTGATACCTCTTTTAGAGATGATATGGAATAAATGTGAGAATCTATGTAGGACATCACGTTCTGGCAGAGCATTTCCGCTCCGTTTACGTTGGCTGTAAGACGGGAGGTGCCGGTCATATTTCTGATGATGTATATGATCACCTGCATCAGTATAGAGCTTATCATATCGGCGCTGTGAATATCCGCTGATGATATCTCGGATATTGCCAGGGCTACGAGATAGCTGATACGCTCGTCACGGAAAAGCCTGGAGCATTTGCCCTGCCTGATAGCGACGGCTATATCTGAAAGCTCCGAAAGGTATTTGGAATTAAGGGAAAACGCGAGGAAATCGTACTCCAGCTTCTCGCCATCGGCTGTGCGGATATCGTGATGCTCCCTAGGTAAAGAAAGATGTATATCTCCGGAGCGAACTCGCAGCTCGCCCTCGTCAGTCATAATATATCCCTCTCCGGCAGTCACTATTGATATCTCGTAGAAATTGCCGTGAAAATGCTCGCCTATGACAGCGCCCGATTCACAGTATCTCCTGCCGATCTGATACAGAGTGATCTCCCCATAGGGCTTGGGGTCATCCATAAAGTGAATGTTTATATGAAATTTTGTCTTGCCCCGGTCGCTCAAATCCAAGCCACAGCAAGAATTCTGTAAATAAGCACCGGTTAACTTTGCGGTGCGCGCTTTTTCCTTGGACATTGTTACCTCCCCAATGATGTGACGAAGTTTCATTTGCCGCGCTGATAGGTTTTTTATTCATATTATATAATATTTTTTTGATTCTATCAATGTATAAACTGTAAAAAACAAAAAAATAGTATGTAATTCACATATTAACGATATTCTATGCTACCCAAACATCATTTATAATAATTACAGTGATACTTTAAAATAAAAGATATTTTCAAGTATAATAAAAGGAGAACAAAAATGACGACTATAGCAGTTATCGGATGCGGAAGAATCGCAAACAACGCGCATTTTCCCGCGCTTAGCTCACTTGACGGTGTGAGGATCAAATACGCCTGTGATCTGATTGAGGAAAAGGCACTCGAACAGAAGAAAAAATATCCGAAGATCGAGAACGTTATCACGGACTACAAGATAGCTCTGAATGACCCTGAGGTAGAGGCGGTATGGGTGCTTACGCCCAATTTCGCTCATTATACCATTACGATGGATGCTCTCAGAGCAGGCAAGCACGTTATGTGCGAGAAGCCTATTACCGTAAATTATCCTCTCTCCTGCGAAATGGCGGAGGAGGCTGAAAAGCGCGGACTGATGCTGAATATCGGCGTATGCAACAGACATCACGAGTCAGTTATACGACTGAAGAAAAGCGTTGAAAACGGTGAGTTCGGTAACATGTATCACGTATACTGCTCTTTCCGTTCCTTCAGATCCATTCCCGGTCTTGGCGGTCCGTTCACTGACAAAAAGCAGTCCGGCGGAGGAGTTCTGATCGACTGGGGAGTACATTTCTTTGACCTTATCCTTTATATTCTCGGCGGTGCTAAGCTAAAGAACGTCACCTGCGACGCCTACTGCGAAATGGCAAAGGATATGAAAGCGTATAAAGCAGATTTTATGTGGGCGAGCGATACAGCCGACATTGAAAACGGCGTAAACGACGTTGACGATTTCATAACCGGATATATCCGTACCGACAAGGCGAGCATCTCCTTCAACGGCGCGTGGGCACAGAACGTTGGTAAAGATGAAATGTTCATAGACTTCCTCGGCGACAAGGGTGGAGCAAGACTGGAATACGGAAAGCTCTATGAATTTTGGAACGGAAGCGATCTCAGCCGCGTAGCAAACGAATACGATATTCCCGATATGTACGCGAGAGAAGATAAGGCGTTTATTGATTCGATCGGTACCGGCGTCAAGGATGCAAACAACATTGAGTATGTACTGGAATCGGCTAAGCTGCTGCAGGCGCTCTATGATTCTGCGGAAATCAAAAAAGAAATCTCGTTTGAGTGACGTGGAGGATAATATGAAAAAAATAGGCTTTATAGATTATTATATCAGCGAATGGCACGCCAATAACTATCCAAAATGGTTTACCGAAGCGTCAAAGCGGATCGGAGAGGATTTCAAGGTAGCGTACGCTTACGCGGAGCTTGATGTATCTCCCGTAGATCAGGTTACGACGGACGAGTGGTGTAAGAGCTACGGTGTGGAAAGATGCTACAGCATAGAGGAGCTGTGCGAGAAATCAGACTACATCTGCATACTTGCGCCCTCCAATCCGGAAAAGCATCTCGGATACGTAAAAGAGGCGTTCAAGTGCGGAAAGAACACCTACGTTGATAAGACGTTTTCCGATGATTACCAAGGGGCGTGTGAAATTTTCCGGATAGGAAAGGAATACAATACGTCCTTCTTTTCCACGTCTGCGCTGAGATACGCGACAGAGCTATCCTGCGTATCCGGAGCAAATTCTCTGATCACTACGGGTTGCGGATCTAACTTTGACGAGTACATAATTCATCAGTGCGAGATGGTGATAAAGACTCTCGGATGCGACCTCAAACTTATAAAAGGTGAAACGCTGGGAGAAAACCAGCACGTCATCAAGGTGGAATTTGAAAGCGGAAAGAGCGCGGCTATGGTGTTCTCTCCCGCAATTCCATTCGCAATTTGCGCAAGCGATGATGGCAAGGAGCCGATATACAAGACTCTTGAAAGCGACTACTTTGCCGCTCTGTTAGAGGATATCCTGAAATTCTATCTCAGCGGTAAGGCTCCCTTCAACTCTGACGAAACACTCGCGGTGATGAAGCTCAGAGAGGCTGCTATAAAGGTAAAGACGGGCGGCACCGTTAATTTCTGAACGAACGAGGTCGAACAAAAAATGAAGAAGCTAAGAGTTGCTCTCGTCGGATGCGGCAGAATATCCACAATGCACCTGAAATCGACGAAAATGCTAAAGAATATGTGCGAGCTGGTGGCTGTGTGCGATAACAAGCCGGACAGAGCAAGGGAGGCAAGCGACGAATACGGCGTTAGCGCTTACACCGATTATATTACTATGCTCGAAGACGTAAAGCCGGACGCTCTGCACGTATGTTTACCCCACTATTTACATACACGGGTTGCCATTGAGGCGTTTAAAAGAGGAATTCACGTGCTTTGCGAGAAGCCTATGGATATTGACCTGGAATCTGCGGAAAAGGCAGTAAACGCGGCAGATGAATACGGCGTACTGTATGGGATAGTATCCCAGTGCAGATACAATAACGCCGCAAAATTCGTCAAATCGGCAATAGAGAGCGGAAGGCTGGGAAAGGTAATATCCGCGGCATCCTTCCTGACTTGGTCACGCTCTGACGAGTACTATTCTATGAGCGACTGGAAAGGAACCTGGGACAAGGAGGGCGGAGGCGTCGTGATCGATCAGGCGATACACTCTATCGACCTTGTGAACTGGATGATAAACGATGATATTGTATCCATAAGCTGTCATATGGCAAACAGAGGACACGATATCGTTAAGGTGGAGGACACTGCCGAGGGCTTCATCACCTATAAGGGCGGCGCAAAGTACGGCTTCTACTGTATGAGTAATTACGGTTGCGATCTCCCGATAGAGATCAAGCTTCTATGCGAAAGAGGTCGGGTATCTATGGGCTACGACGACGCTTACGTAGATTACTGCGACGGCACTCACGAGGAGGCTCACCCTGAGGCTTCGGCGACAAAGATAAACTACGGCGGCAAGGACTACTGGGGTGTTCGCCACGTGAATCAGATAGAACAGTTCTACCGCGCCTGTCTAGGAGAAGAACCCTTAGAGATATCCGGTAAAGAGGCGCTGAAAACCCACAAACTTATTATGTCGCTCTACGACGCAAGCGGCTTTCGGAAAGGATAAAAAATGAAAATCGGTGTTATAACAGACTGCTTTAAAAGGACCCATGCCGAGGCTATAAAAAAAGCTGCGGAGCTCGGTCTGTCCGGCGTACAGATCTACGCTACTACCGGCTCGTTCAGTCCGGACACTCTCACAGAAGCCGATAAGGATGACTATAGAAAGCTCCTCGGCGAAAACGGCATCTCCGTCAGCGCACTTTGTGCCGATATGGGCGGATACGGCTTTGAAATCGCCGCGGATAACCCTACCCGTGTCGAGAAAACCAAGAAAATCATTGATTTAGCGGTGGAGCTTGGTGCAAAGGTAATTACAACTCACATCGGCGTAATTCCCTCGGATAAGTCGGTTCCAGCGTATAAGATTATGCTCGAAGCTCTGACAGAAATCGGGCTCTACGCAAAGTCGAAGGGCGTTACCGCAGCCATAGAAACCGGACCCGAAAAAGCTACTACTCTACTCGCATTCCTCAAGGATACCAAGGGCGGCGTAGGAGTAAATCTTGACCCTGCTAATTTCGTAATGGTAACAGGACAGGATCCTGTAGAAGCGGTATATCTTCTGCGTGACTATATAGTGCACACGCACGTAAAGGACGGAGTAATGCTCGATCCCACGCAGGATCCGAAGGACGTATACCACGCATTTGCCATAGGCGGTGTTGATGCGCTCAACGCCTGTCAGGGCTTCAAGGAAGTGCCTATCGGCGAGGGTCAGGTTGACTTTGTCAAGTACCTTTCCGCTCTCAAGGACATAGGATACGACGGCTTCCTCACCATTGAGCGTGAGTGCGGCGACAATCCGGAGGCTGATATTGCAAAAGCGGCGGAGTACGTAAGAAAACTGATTTGATCATAGTATACTAAATATTACCGCGGTCTGTAACATGGCCGCGGTTTTTTGCAAATTAAATTATACCGTTGGCGGCGCGACGGTATGCGAAGGCGGAAGTTACAGTCGGGCTTTTGGTTGCGCAATAAATGATACCGTTGGCGGCGCGACGGTATGCAAAGGCGGAAGTGACAGTCGGGCTTTTGGTTGCGCGATAAATTATACCGTTGGCGGCGCAACTAAAACAAAGAAAACAGAAGGGGGAAAGATTATACTCGCATCTCGCGGTTTTATTATCTTCGCCCTCCATATAAATCTCTTATCTTTTAACATAACGTGTTGATTTTTCATTTATAATATGTTATAGTAATTACATGAGCGTATTCGGATTAGCTGGCCGTGTTGAGAAATAGAGGTCAAAATCGAGCTGCGGCAGCTAGCGCACCGCAAGGTACTGAGCTTCGTCGGTAGAAAGACGGCATACTTAATCCAAATCGGAGAGGATAAAGCAGAGGTTAAAATATGAGAATAAGCTATGAGGATATAAAGAACAACGAAGAGATCAAAACCTACATCAGAGCCGCGGACAGCTCACTCTCCGCTCTCGGATATACGGAGCACAGCTTCGCCCACGTTGGAAAGGTATCTGACACTGCTGCGGCAATTCTGACAAGCCTGGGATATGACGATCACACGGTAGAGCTTGCTAAAATAGCCGGTTATATGCACGATATAGGGAATCTCGTGAACAGATCCGAACACTCCCAATCGGGCGCTGTAATGGCGTTTGAGATTCTGCACAAGCTTGGAATGGACCCCGGAGATATCGCTACCGTGGTAACTGCCATCGGAAATCACGATGAGGGTACAGGAGTTGCGGTAAACACCGTTGCGGCGGCTCTTATCCTGGCGGACAAAAGCGATGTACGCCGAACCCGTGTGAGAAATATTGATGCTCTAGCCTTTGATATTCACGACAGAGTAAATTACTCGGTCACCGATTCCAACCTGGAAATGTGCGGAAAGGACATTCGCCTTTCTCTAACCATCGATACCGAGATCGGCTCTATAATAGACTATTTTGAGATATTCCTCACCCGTATGACTATGTGTACGCACGCCGCGCAAAAGCTGGGTCTGGAATTTAAGCTTACTATAAACGGACAGAACTTCATTTAACGGAGATAAACGGTATTAAACTCCGAAAGCGCAAAAAAGCGAGCGCTCCGACTTCGTATCGGAGCGCTCGTTTTTTACTTAAAACAAACCGTCAGATAGATTCGATGGCAAATACGACGTAATCCAAAACCTCCATAACCTCGGCAACGTTATGGGGCGAGGTACGAAAATCTCTGTTCAGCACGTTTGCCTCGATCCCCACGTTTCCGGACGTGCCGCTACGTGGAGAGGTTATCTGTATGTCCCTAACAGAAAAATGATTTTCAAGATGAGTTATGGCTTCTCTGACGTGTTTATCAGATCGTATCTCAATATACATACCGAAACGGCTGTACTTTTTATTAATGGTGTACTCCAGCCGATGAACTACTGTAATAGTAATCACAGAGCAAAGGAAGGTCACGATCGCCCCCTCATAAAATCCTGCGCCGAGAGCCAAACCTATTGCCGCGGCTGTCCAAAGTCCTGCCGCCGTAGTAAGACCGGTAATCTGAAATCTACCCTTGATAAGAATCGTACCCACACCGAGAAATCCTATTCCGGATATGACCTGCGCACCAACACGCAATGGGTCGTTATCGACGTGCATTTGCTGTGAAATGTATATTCCTATCATAGTAGCCAGAGTCGCTCCAAGGCATACGAGAATGTGAGTTCTCATTCCTGCCGCTCTGCCCTGCTTATTACGTTCAACTCCTATAGTGCCTCCGATGATCATAGCCAGAACCAGTCTGATGATCACGGTAAAAATATTAAAATCTCGCAAGAAAACAATTATTTCGTTCATAGCCTCTCCGTATGTGTATACCCTGTTTTTGTAATTTATTATTTACATTTATCACATATTTATGCTCAATTTACTTATAATCGATTTTGAATTACACCTGCACAATATAAGTCGTTTGAAAAATTATCCGAGCAAAACGTCGGTCGCCAGCATCACGCAGAAGCCGACGAGCAACGCGTATGTCGCGCCACGCTCTCCACCGTGAGAGTGGGTTTCGGGAATCATCTCATCGCTGATAACGTATAGCATAGTACCTCCGGCGAACGCCAACGCAAAAGGAAGCACAAAGGACGCAATGCTCACGGCAAAGTATCCGAGCAACGTACCTACCACCTCGACGAGTCCGGTCATCATAGCTAAAACGAAGGTTCTCCGAGGCTTCACCCCCGCCGCAAGCATAGGACCTATAATAACCATTCCCTCCGGAATATTCTGGAGGGCAATACCGCCCGCTATCATAAAGGCTCCCGCCATATCCCCTGAGCCAAATCCGACTCCCGCCGCAATTCCCTCCGGAAGATTATGTATTGCTATAGCGGTCACAAACAGCAGTATTCTATTAACGTCCCGATTTGAGTGATCCTCAATATCAGCTCCCGCAAGTCTATGAAGGTGCGGAACCAGCTTATCTATAAGATTCAGACATACAGCTCCGCAAAAAACGCCTATAACGGTTATCAGTATGCCGAATTCCCCGCCGTACTCAATAGACGGAACGACAAGTCCAAGCACTGCCGCCGCAAGCATAACTCCGGCAGCAAACGATAAAACCAAATCCGAAAATTTATGAGTAATATCCTTAAAGAGAAAACCGATGAGCGCGCCTATGACCGTTGCTCCGCCAACGCCGAGCGCAGTCAGTAAAACCTCCGTCATTTTATACCTCCGTCAAGCATCTGTGTATTAGCGGTACAAATACCTTCGCAAAATATGTAAAAATGGTACTCCCATATCTCACAGGGAGATACGGGAGAATAATATCAGTTTTCGCTGAAGCTGTCCTTGCCAACTCCGCAGAGTGGGCACTCGAAATCGTCGGGTAGATCCTCGAACTTCGTACCGGGAGCTATTCCGTGCTCGGCAGAGCCTACAGCCTCGTCATATTCCCAGCCGCATACGTCGCAGATATATTTTTTCATATTCCCATTCCTTTCTAAAGTTATGTATAAATTAAATAGATACTACTGCAAAATGCAGTACTCAAAAGTCATATACGGGTGGTGCGGTCGTTTCAAACCGCTGTTGCCGCAAGCCGCGGCGAGCATTATCAGAGTTCAGCCTTCCAAAGACCGTGCAGATTGCAGTAGGCATAGACAGCCTTCGGAATCTCACCGTCGGAAAGAGTGAATACAGCCGCAGGAGCTTCGGTATGAGAGAGCGATCTGCGCTGACCGCCTTTGCTCGTTTCGAGATATATCCAGGATATATGGTGCTCGTCAGACATCGGATGAGTGACCGAGCCTACGTTAACCTTAACGGTATCTCCCTCAACACTCACTGCAGGAATATGCTTCTCACGACTCGCCTCTACAACGCCTGCCTCAAGCGCAGTCATCTTCCCACCACAGCAAACGAGAGAGCCGCCGCCGCACTCGATGAGTCCTACGAGATTGCCACACTTTTCACAAATATAAAACTTTTTACACATAATAAAGTCCTCCTATAATTTTTATAATTTTAGATAATTATTTATAAATTTCACGAGCAAGCATCTTGATCTGCTCAATATTCGATGTATTTAACGCCGATAAAATTTTTACCGATTTGTCGGTATAGGTTATATTTTTGGATTTTTCAAGCATCCCTCTCATAACCTTCTCTGCCATAGGCGCCCAGCTTCCGTTCTCAATAAACGATACTCTGCGTCCGGAAAATCCGCGTTCCGTCAGATGATTTATAAACTCCCTCATAGGTGGGAATACGTCTGCGTTGTACGTGGCAGATGCCAAAACCGTATCAGAGTACCTGAAAGCGTCTGCAACTGCCGCTGACATATCGCATCGCGAAAGATCGTACGTACTGACCTTCGTTCCAAGAGCGCGAAGCTCGTCTGCAAGATACGTCGCAGCCTCACGCGTATTGCCGTAAACCGATGCGTACGCTATAAGCACGCCCTGTTCCTCCGGCGTATAAGACGACCACTTAGAGTATAGATCAATATAATACGGAATATTATCGCGAAGCACCGGACCGTGCAGGGAGCAAATAACGGATATATCAAGTCCGCTTACCTTTTTCAGCACGGACTGCACCTGCGCGCCGTACTTTCCAACTATTCCGATATAGTATCTGCGAGCCTCGTCCGCCCAGTTATCTCCCGATGCCATACCGAATTTACCAAAGGCGTCTGCGGAAAACAGGACCTTATCGGTAGCATCGTAAGTCATTATAACCTCAGGCCAATGCACCATTGGCGCGAGAATAAATCTAAGCTCGTGAGCTCCGAGTGATAAGGTATCCCCCTCGGAAACGACTATACCTCTGTCCGACAGGTCTCTGCCGAAGAAGTTTTTCATCATTACGTAAGCCTTTGCTGAAGAAACCAGACGAGCGTTCGGAAAGGTGTCCAAAAAGTGACATATCGAGGAGGAGTGATCGGGCTCCATATGCTGTACTATCAGATAATCCGGGCTACGATCCCCCAACACACCTCTGACGTTCGATATCCATTCGTCCGAAAATCTCGAATCTACCGAATCCATTACTGCGATCTTCTCATCTGCAATCAGATATGAATTGTAGCTTATACCATCGGGTATAGGATATTGACTCTCAAAGAGATCAGTTATATTATCCATAACACCGACACCTATTATATTTTTAGTTATCTTCATAAAACGCTCCAAAGCCTTGATATTTATTCATTATATCACAGCTTTTCTCTTTTTACAATAGTTTTTGATCAGTAAATATAACAAACGCCTATATCCGTACGTTTATGAGTGAGGTGCATCGGAGCTTATTGGGATATCAGAAGCACCCCCTGCTGCCGCAATCCTCAACGCCCGTGCATCTGTGGCAAAGCTCGTTTTTGCACTGACCGAGGGACAGGTAATTCACTATATTGTCAACGGTGATCTCCGCAATGTTATCTAACGCCTCCTCGGTAAAGAACGCCTGGTGGGAGGTCAGGATAACGTTGGGCATCGATATAAGTCTGGAAAGTATATCATCGTCAAGTATATGTCCGGAGCAATCCTCAAAGAACAGGTCCGACTCCTCCTCATAAACGTCAAGGCACGCAGCGCCTACCTTTCTGGATTTAATGGCAGCGAGCAACGCCTCCGCGTCAACGAGAGCGCCCCTCGACGTGTTGATAATAACCACGCCCTTTTTGCATTTATCAAGAGCTGCTTCGTCTATCAGATGGTAGGTTTCCTCTGTCAGCGGACAGTGAAGCGATATAACGTCGCTCTCCCTGAACAGCTCATCGGCTGTGACGTACCTAACCCCGTTTTTTACGAGTGAGTCATCCGTATATTTATCATATGCCAGAACCTTCATACCAAAACCAAGACATATGTTTATAAATGCTTTGCCGATTTTGCCCGTGCCAACCACACCCACGGTCTTACCGTGAATGTCAAATCCCAGCATACCGTTAAGGCTGAAGTTAAATTCTCTCGTGCGATTATATGCCTTATGAATACGTCTGACCGAGGTGAGAAGCAGCGCTATCGCATGCTCGGCAACCGCATACGGTGAGTAAGCAGGGACTCTGAGAACGTGTAGCTTACCGTACGCATGCTTCATATCAACGTTGTTAAAGCCCGCGCATCTGAGCGCGATCAGCTTGACGCCTAACTCGTAAAGCCGGTCTATTACAGGAGCGGACACCGTATCATTTACGAACACGCATACACCGTCCGAACCCGCCGCGAGATCCGCCGTATCCTCAGTAAGCTTGGTTTCAAAGTATTTTATCTCCACGCCTCGTTTCAAGGCATATTCGTCAAAATATTTTCTATCGTATGGCTTTGTATCAAAAAATGCGATTTTCATATTTTTCTCCGATTGTCACGCGGTATATCTACCCTATTTTACTCTGTCAGAATATTTTTGAAAATATCTGCAGTATTTATACTCGTGTTCCTTGATTTTCTGATTTAATTATAGTATAATGATGTCATAAATGATGTTGAAATTTCAACAAAGGAGAAAAAATGGTAAAAAATATTGAGATTATCAAGAAATGCGATCTATTTAACGGTATAGAAGAGGACGATCTTATCAGAATGCTCACTTGTCTGTCGGCAAAAACAGTGTTGTTCGATAAGAAATACACCGTATTCGCAGAGGGCACAACCGCCTCGCATATAGGAATACTGTTGTCGGGCGAGGTGCAGATAGAATTAAATGATTACTATGGCAACAGAAGCATCGTAGAGAGTGTGGCGCCGTCAGAGATATTCGCCGAAGCTTACGCTTGTTCGGGGACGGAGCCGCTTCCCTTCTCCGTTGTAGCCAGCGAGCCCTCAGAGGTTATGCTTATAGAATGCTCACACATTATGGGAGTGTGTCACAACGGTTGCGGATTCCACCACAAGCTTATATATAATCTAATGCAGGCTTTGGCGGTTAAAAACCTGCGTTTCCATAAAAAAATCGAAATCACCTCAAAGCGCACTACCAGAGAGAAGCTGTTGACGTATTTATCGCTTGAGAAAAAAAGGCTGGGAAAGGCGAGCTTTGATATTCCATTTGACCGACAGGAGCTGGCAGATTATCTAGAGGTAGAAAGAACGGGACTATCCGCCGAGATATCCAAGCTGAAGAGCGAAGGAATAATAGACTGCAGAAAGAATCATTTCACAGTGCTTTAAACCTGTATACCCTATCCCGTGTTAAGTTTATTATCTTTAGAGCACGCATAATATTCAAGATGGGAATAATTTGCTGCATAAAAAAGTATACATTTGCTCCGATTGATCAAGTATTAAAAAACGGCTGTAACTACGATACAGCCGTTTTAATGTTCTAGGTCAAAAACGTTATTTACTAAAAGAAACAAAGACTCTGTAGGTTGCAAATCCGGCGCGATCGTATATAGACGTGGCGGACCCAGCCATTGGAGTGCTTTGCGCCCAAGCGAAGTCAAGACCGTCCTGCTTCATTGAAATGAGGGTTTCGGCAAGAAGTATCTTACCAAGTCCCAGTCCTCTGAATTTTTCATTAACGCCAAAAGGACCGAACCTCTCAGGTGCGCTGTAGGGATCTCCGTAAACGGTGCATCCGATCACGTCACCGTCCTTCAAGATAATATGATACTTGGAATAGTCCATAGTCTCAAGCAGTTGACGGCGAAATCTGTGAACCCATCCGGGAAGATATGCCGAAAGAAGAGACGTTACGTATCTCTCGGAAAGTGTGGTAAAAACAAATCCATCCCTCTCCCGCTCCTCTCGCAAGAGGCGAAGCTCTTCGGGATACTCATATTTAGACAGATCAAGTCTTATTGATCTGTGACTTGCGCCCTCTGTATATCCGTGCTCCTTCAAGGCTTCAAGGATAATTGCGCGTTCTGAGTCTATACCGGGATAGAAGTAGTTTGGAGTGTATCCGCCGACGGATATCCTGCGGTCACCGAAGCCGTATACGTACTCCTCCGCAGCGGAAATGAGAGAATCAATGGCTACGCTCGTATACTTTTGATTACATTTTACTCCTATTGCGTTGATATACCCCTTATCCGTGTCGAGTTTTCCCCCGTTATCTACGGGTACACGTCTAATAATAGCAAGGATAAAGCCTACTATTTCTCCTTCGTATTCGTATAGGAAAAATCCTCTCTCGTCGTAGTTTGGGTCAAGCAATATATTCTTGACAAACGTCCTGTTATCTATTATGCTGTGAGGGGTCACCTCATTCCACAGCCTAATAACTTCTTCTATATCTTTGCCGTTGAAATTTCTGATCATTTTGCTTCCTTTCTAACAAATTGGGATCAAAAACGCGGATACGTTATGCTGTTTTCTGTATTTTAGTAGAGAAGATATTTTCTCCGTCTTTCCTCAAAGGCTACGGCATCCGCCTCCCACTTATCTAAGAGTGCCAGAGGACTCTCTCCTCGTTCAATTATGCTGTGAAGCTCATCCGTGCCAAGTCTCTTCCTTGCCCAGAATCTCGCAACCTTAAAATCGAATATCCACTTATCCGGAGCATAAAGCTTCTGCAAAGCATCCATAATATGAAGCTGTGTCCTCACCGCACGGAAGCTATCTCTGTTTCTGATCGTTATAAGTACTCCGTTGCAGGGCAATGGTGTTTTCTGACTGTCCACAGTAGTTGCCATATTGAATTTGGGTACGAAATATACGTCATCAAAATCTCTGGAATTAAGCTCGGTAGCCAGCTCCTCCGAGGAAAACGTGGGAAGGCCTATAAACTGGTACGGTGTGGTGGACATTCTGCCGAACGAGATATTACTTCCCTGCATAAGTCCAACTGTACAAAAATAAAGAAAGCTGTCGGGAGTTGGCATATTTGGTGTTGGCGGCAACCATAGAAGTCCGGTTTCATCATACCACATATCTCTCTTCCAACCCTCCATTTTGAGAACTGTTAGCTTTGCTCCGATGCCCTTCTCCTCGTTATACATATAGGCAAGCTCGCCGACGGTCATACCGTGACGAAGCGGATAATCAAATCCGCAGAGCAAATTTGGAACGTAGGCGTCGGGAATATTTCCCTCAACGATATCACCTCTTATTGGATTTGGTCGGTCCAGAACTATCATCTCACAGCCTGCCTGTGCGGCAGCATCCACAAGGTAGATCATCCAAGGAGTAAAGGTCCAATGTCTGACTCCCGAGTCCTGAGTACAGTAAACCACCGCATCAACCTGAGAAAGATACGACACGGGTGGGCGCCTTTCCGGAAAATCGTACAGCGATATCACGGGTATGCCCGTTTTTTCATCTATTCCCGCCTCGTCGTGCTCACCGGGCTGAAAATTACATCTGACACCGTGCTCCATTCCCAAAATAAATGCCACGTCCGCCCATTTTTCCTCCACGATAACGTCAAGGAGCAATCTGCCGTCGCCCATAATAGCAGTTGCGTTTATCATCAGCGCGATTTTCTTACCGCGGATCTTTTCTCTGAGTGACTCCTCTGCAAGCTTGACCGCGCCGCCTATCCACTTTTTCATATTTTTTCCTTTCAGATAATACTTTTTCGCTCGTTTCCGCTACGTTATCTTACCAATCCCTGCACGTCAGATCCACGTGCTCTCTCTTTTCAGTTACGGTTAGAGAAGACGCAAGAATTATCAGCGCACGACAAACGCTTACGCTTAGTCGAAGCTCCAAGGCATCTGATCCACAGATCACTCCCGACAGTCACGTCCGTCTCCCCCACGCTTAGCGAACTGCTTAGGAGAATAACCGTATGCCTGCAAAAAGGATCTGGAGAAATGCGCCAGTGAGCCAAATCCCGCCTCCATAGCCACCTCAGTCACCGACATTTTACCGGACAGCAAAAGATTTCGCGCGTAACTTAGGCGCATCCCCTTGAGATACTCTCCGAAGTTCACCCCTATTCGCTCCTTAAAGAGCATACTGAAGTAATTTGGAGTATACCCCATATACGACGAGGCGTCGCTTACAGTTATGGGATAGTGAAAATTGGACTGCAGATATCCAAGCACCCGATTCACAAACACGCCTGACGGAGCCTGCGCTACAGCCGGCATTTCCCTTACCGCAAGTATGACCAGCTGCTGCACCAAGGTGCGCAGCATAGTTGCCGAGCCGGGCTGTTGCCGAGCCGCTCCGCACTCATCCAACAGAGTTTCAAGGATAAAGCGCATACGCTCCCCCGTAGCCTCAGTCAAATTTATGTGAGCCGGAAACCGTCTGATGTCGCATAGCTCCGACAGCTCCCCGTCAAGTATATCATAGGAGAACTTGACTCCGTAATACTCAAAGCGCTCGCCCTCGTTAACTATATTCATATGGAAATCGGCAGGGGAAAGAATGAACAGATCTCCCGTTGAAAACGGATGATCTACGCCGTTGATCTGTTGAATTCCTCTGCCGTCAATGATCAAAGTAAGCAAAAAATGATGATGACCGTGCAGAGATGATGATTTATCGCTCCTTACGTGATATGCGTCGCACAATGTATCCGGCATATTCCATCTTACAGGTATGCTCATTTTTCACTCCTCCTTTCTATCAAGGTTATTATAGCATAGGCTGTGGTATTTTTCTATAGTTTTTTTATTAATCGTAGAAAAAATCAAAAATATAATCAATACTGACAAGCAATATCTTTTCTACTCAACTATAATAATAATTGCTATAATATAATTTTTACGCTTTATGAAAGGAAAAAAGGATGAAAACTAAATACACGGTAATGAAGAATAAGGATAGAGACTTCTTCAAGCTCATTCCTCAGACAGGCGTGACACATATGCTGTGCCTCGACGACCCCAAGCATAACGCCATATGGGATATGGCAGTATCTCCCGAGGGAAGAGTCTTCTTCTCCGTATGCGGAGAAAGCTACGAGGCGCTGTACGCTAGACTCTACGAATACGATCACAAAAACAAAAAATTCATAAGACATATGGCACTCGAGGATAAGATACTGATGAGTCCGCACTCACTGAGGACCAGTAAATTTCATACCGCCCTTTCATTTATCGGCGACGGCAAGATCCTCACTACCACTCATACAACATCCCCGGCACCAACTCACCCCACCTGGATGCCATATCAGTTTGCAGATCATCCCTACGAGAGCTATCCCGGATCTAACCTTTTAATATATGATTACAATACGGGCGAGTGCCGCGGTCTCGGTCTTATATCCCCTCACGATACAACCTACGGCGCGACCTACGACCCGAAAAACGGGGACTACTTTGCTATCACCTGGATGCGCGGAACAGGATACGTGTATAACGTTCATACAGGCAAGCTTCGCTGTCTTGGTCAGGTATCGGACACCCACACGAGCCGCACCTTCCTCCTCTCCGACGGACATATTTACGGCTCTACCTACTCCGGCGCAATGTTCAGATACAATACGGATATAAGAGAGCTTGAGTTCCTGGGTGTTAACGCGCCAGGACTTATCAGACACGCCCGTGAGGTCAACGGAATTCTATACTTCACTACCGGGCCTTGCTCCGTTCCCGGAAGAGGTCAGGAGCTATACGCGTACGATCTGGAAACGAGAAAGATAACCACAATCGGCAGACCCGTTCCGAAGGCGGAGTCTCTGACGGGTGACCCAAACGTATTCTACAACGCCTACAGTATGGCGTTCGACTCAAAAAACCGTATGTGGTACGGTTGTATGACCTTTATTCCCAATCACCGTTACGTTGGAACAAGACTTTATATGTGGGATTTCCTCAACGGCAACGAGCCTGTGGACTGTGGATTCCTCGGCTCACCGGAGCGGACCCTCAGCATAACCGCAGAGATGCATATCGTTGACGACGTGCTGTACGTTTCCGACGGGAACCACACCTCATACGAGGATACACCCTCTGGAATTCTGGCTATAGATCTTGAAAAATTCGTGCCGGCGCTCGACAGCGAAGAGAGACTTTTCTCTCACGATTTCGTGAATTATATTCCATATCAGAAGGAAGCTGCAGAGTGGTATCCTAAGGATGATTTTGCCGAGTGTATGAAGAAATACGACCAGTATTTTGAGAATACTGTAATGTATTTTAACGACTTTCTGGCAGTAAACGCGCCGTACGCATCCTTTGGCAAAAAGACCGCAATAAGCGTATGGGAGAAAATCGGGCACGGCAAGGCGGAGGTGAAGAAGATCGAATGGACCTCAGATGACACCTTCCGTATTATAGCAGGAGACGAAAATCGCTACAGCATCGAATGCAAAATAGATGCTAACAGTAAGGCGCATATCGAAAGCATCACGAGCATTCAAAGCAAGGAGATCTCCAATCTTCTCGCGCCCGTGCCGGACGTTAAGCTCCCCGCTATTCAGGGCAGACGATATCTGGCAAAGGCGGAAAGCTCCGTTCTGCTGGATGACGGCTCAATACTTGTTGGAACAGCAGATGCTTTACTGGCAATCATACATGACGGTAGTGTATATTCTCTTGGTCAGACCTGCTCTGCCGGTGGAGTTCACTCTCTCTCAAAAGCGCCTGACGGCACCGTATACGGTGTTTCCGGTCACCCACTCGGCACAGGTCAGCTCTTCAGATACAACAAGGACGAGGGTTTGATCTCTATGGGTATGATACCCGAGGTATTCTCCGAGTGTGGAAGAAACGTAGGTATATACCGTCCTGTAGCAGTAGCCGTAAGCCCCGACGGAAAATATCTCGCTGTTGGCGGCGCAGATGAAATGAGCGGAGTCGTTATTCTCGAGCTTATTTAAGATGTAATTTCAACTATAGTTTGCATTTTTATACAAAAAGAGCAAGAGTTCAACTCTTGCTCTTTTTTATTATTGGGGTGAATTATACTATCAAGTGCAACACTTTTAAGAAAAAAGAACACTCATATTGAATCCTGTGTTATAATGAAGTTACCACACAACAAATAACAAAAGGAGAATTCAATATGAGCTATACCCATTTTACCATAGAAGAAC
>JAZOTE010000041.1:0-11874 GCA_045657485.1 Eubacteriales bacterium | reverse complement strand
CCCTAAAACACTTTTGCGAAATCTGTCGTTAATTAACAACAGACCCCGCAAATGCTTAAATTATATTTCTGCTCAGGATTCTTTTAACTTAGAATTGCAAAATCTTTCTTAAAAGTGTTGCACTTCTATTGACAATTCACTATTGGCTAATTATCTACGTGTAAAAGAGTGAATATTCGGTTTTGCAACTATTAGCCGCCAAGATATGCATTATTTATCTTACAATTATTTGTTAAATGCTTAACGTTGCAGTAATCGGTTATTTTGAATAATAACCGGCTTTCCCGTCTACAAGATATTTGCAATAGAGATAAACTCCCGCAGACCAACCCATCATATCAACGGTGCCACTCTTTTCCTTGGTGACGGATGGCGCACCGAGAACTACGTTATATACCTCCCACAAGTTCCCCGTTTTCTCGTAGCATGATTCCACAAGATCGCAATATTTTTGGGCAATTCTCAAAGCATCGTTCTCGTATCCGTAGCGCAACAGACCGCGTATGACGATAAAATGAAGGCAACCCCATCCGTTTGGATAATCCCATTGAAGATCGAGAAGGTCATCCCTCTTCTCACAGCAGGCTAAGCCGTATGTCATCTCAAGTCGGGGAAGCAGAGCAACCGTAGCACGCGCCTGCTCCGCAGTCAGTGCACCGACAAACATAGGATAGAATGAAGCCAAGCTAACAAAATCAGAAACCTTGCCTGCTCCTATATCGTAATCGGCAAAATATCCGCTGCCGGTCAAACAGAAGCTGTTCATTCTCTCCAACCTTTTTTCCGCGCGCTCTCTCCAGGTATGCGTCTCTCCGTTTTGAAGCTCGGTTGAGAAATATTCCATATTCTTCTCGATAGAGTACATAAGACTGTTGAGATCTATCCAATTGTGATTTTGGTTATTCATTCCGAAGCGACTGTTACAGTCCCATCCGGACTCGCAAGTTATGCGAATGTTTTCCGCATATTCAAAAGCTGTCTTTAAATCAGTAGCCGGAGCAACCTTATACCTTTTTACAAGATAGGCAGCGCTCTCGCGTATCATTTGCTCAGGCTCGTCGCCCTTTAGACTGTGGTAATATCTGCTGAGTCCGTTTTCGGTCTGACGGTTTCTGATCCAGAAGGAATATTCTTTATCAACCGAAGCATACATCTCGCTGAGCCATTTAAGATCACCGGTTATGTCGTAAATATCCCGCACCATCATGGAGAAAAAGGGAGGCTGGGATCGGTTTAAAAAGTTCGTGCGGTTGCCGTTTGGCATATGACCGTATCTGTTTATGAGATAGGCAATATTTTCGGTATTGTTAATAGCCTGCCCGAGTTTACCCGAAAGTATAAGACCCACGTTAGTAAAATACGTATCCCAGTAATAAAGAGAATTGAATCGCTCGTTCATGCTGGGCACCGTGTACGGCTTTGGCAATCCGATCAAGTTGTCTTCGTCCTCGGTATTGAATCTCAACGTATTATCCCAATTATTAAGAATATAATCGATGACCGTCATTCAAATGCCTCCTTACAAACTCGCTTTGCGATAATACGCAAGCAAAGAAAAAATACGCCACAAAAAACTTAGCCTCGACAAAGCGCAGTTTCAGATAAATATGTACGATACAAATAACAGCTTCCTATTTAATGCCTATATTATACATTAACGTATCAGTGAAGTCAAGAGTGACCGACAATTTTCTTTTAATTACCTGCGCCTTTGTAATTTTCGCCTATGCGCTGTTGAATAAAGAAAAGATCGGACCGCGCACAAGCGAGTCGCTATCGATACGGCGTAAACGCCGTGGATATGCAAAACACGCTATAACGGATCCGATCTCTCATTTGGGATCGTGCGGCGTTAATTAACCGCCAAGATATGCACGTCTGATCTCATCGTCGCCAAGAAGCTCCTCGCCAATACCCGTTTTTACCATCTTACCGGTCTCAAGAACGTATGCGCGATTTGCAATGCTTAGAGCCTTCTTTGCGTTCTGCTCTACCAGAAGCACTGTCGTTCCCTGCTTGTTAACTGCCTGTATCATATCGAATATTATATTAACGTACAGAGGAGACAGACCCATAGACGGCTCGTCCAAGAGAAGAAGCTTCGGGGAGGACATCATAGCACGGCTCATAGCCAGCATCTGCTGCTCACCGCCGGATAGAGTGCCCGCTATCTGTGAGGAGCGCTCCTTTAAAATTGGGAAATGAGAGTACATTTCCTCTATTCGCTCTTCGAACTCCGACTTGCTCTTCTTGATGAAAAAGCCCATCTTAAGATTCTCGTAAACCGTGAGCTCCTGGAAAATTCTGCGTCCCTCCGGCACCTGAGCAATGCCGAGGCTTATCAGCTTATGCGCCTGGGTGTGAGTTATATCGTTTCCGGCAAAATTAACGCTGCCTCCCGCCTTGGAGATAAGACCGTTTACAGAGTGCATAATAGTAGTTTTTCCCGCGCCGTTCGCGCCGATGAGCGCCACTATCTCACCCTCGTTTACATCAAAGGAAACGCCCTTGATGGCTTTGATAAGACCGTAATTGACCTGTAGGTCACGAACTTCAAGTAATGCCATAATTGACCCTTCCTTTCCTTTAATCGCCAAGGTAAGCCTTGATAACGTCGGGATTGCTCAGTGCTTCCTCTACGCTGCCCTCTGCAAGAGTTGTACCGAAGTTCAGCACGGTTACGTTATCGCATATACCCGTTACAAGACTCATATCGTGCTCGATAAGAAGTATAGTCATATCGAAGTTATCCCTTACGAAGCGGATAGTGTCCATAAGCTCCGCAGTTTCCTGAGGATTCATACCCGCAGCGGGCTCGTCGAGAAGCAGGAGCTTTGGATTGGTAGCCAGGGCTCTCGCGATTTCAAGCTTTCTCTGCTTGCCGTAGGGAAGATTGTACGCCAGATTATTTCTTTCCTCGGTCAGACCGAATATTTCGAGCAGCTTCTTTGCCCTCTCGCGCATAGTGCGCTCCACCTCAAAGTGACGGGGCAAACGCAAAAGAGAGTCTAAAAGGCTGCACTTGTATTCTGGCAGGTTGTGGAGGCCTACCATTACGTTACGAACCACCGTCATATTGTTGAAAAGACGGATATTCTGGAAGGTTCTGGCTATTCCCTTGTGATTGATCTTCTCCTGGGAGTAGCCCTTAAGCTCCTCTCCATTCAGAAGAAAGGTGCCCGTGGTGGGCTTATACACGCCGGTAAGCATATTGAATACTGTCGTCTTACCTGCGCCGTTAGGACCGATAAGACCGTATATTTCGTTTTTCTTGATTTTCAGATTAACGTCCTGCGCCGCCTTAAGACCGCCGAAGGATATACCGAGATTTCTGGTTTCAAGTACGTATTCTGCCATTATCTCTCATCCTCCTTGTCCGGCTCCACGGTGCTCTCCGTTACCTTGATATCGGTAGAAAGTATCTCGTTCATCTCGATCTTCGTAGGCACTCTATGCCACGCGCTCTCGTCATCCTTGTCTGCCGAAGGCTTGCCAAAGGACTTGAAGAGCTTTGAGAGAAGAGATTTGATATTGTACTTTTCTCTGAAGAATTTCAAAGACGGAGCGTTGTTATAAATGATTATTACTACGAGGATCAGCGCGTAGATAATATCCTTCAGCACCGCGAGATCGCCCGTGAGCATCGTCTGCAGCTGGGTGTTGATATAGGTGATGACGGTTGCGGACACGATAGCGCCCGAAATATTACCCATACCGCCGAGAACCACCATAATGAGTATCTCGATAGAATAATTATAATCGAATACCGACGCCCTTACGGTGTAGTTTGCAAAGCTGTAAAATACGCCTGCCACACCTGCGAGCGCGGAAGATATGATAAAGCCGACCAGCTTATATTTGGTGACGTTTATACCCGTAGCTCTGGCAGCTATCTCGTTATCGCGGATAGCAGTAATGGCTCTGCCGTGCTTGGATCTGATAAGATTCTGAACAATGAACATAGTCAGAAGCACGAGAATGAAGCCTATAATAAAGAGATAGTGACTGTCAAATCTTGGAGTTTTGAGTCCCTTAGGTCCTCCGAAGCTTCCCTCGTCGGAGTTTTCGAATATCGTCTTCACAATTTCACCGAAGGCGAGTGTTACGATCGCAAGATAGTCGCCCTTAAGTCTGAGAGCGGGCAAACCGATTATAAATCCGAACACGCCCGCAACGACCGCACCGACTATGAGCGCGATAATGAACGAGAGAACGCCCTTGCCGTTTATCGCGCCGTCGAGAAGACAAGCAATTTTGCCTCCCATATACGCGCCGATACACATAAATCCCGCATGACCGAGAGAGAGCTCGCCGAGAAATCCTACGACCAGAGAAAGCGAAACCGTGAGAACGATATTCATCGTCATCTTCTCAAGCAGGAAAAGCGTAGACTGAGAAAGTGCTCCGGTGAGAGCCATCAAGCTGAGAATAACCGCCAAAGCTCCCACTACCGCATAATTAACGTAATGCTTCCACTTAACCTTGGAGAGTTTATTTGCAAAATTACCCATTATACCTTCTCCCTTCTCTTCTTACCAAGCATACCTGAGGGCTTAACGAGAAGTATAATTATGAGAATAACGAACTCAATTGCTATGGTGTAAGGCGCTATCTCAGGAATAGAATTGCAGATACATTCAACTACGCCGAGAAATATTCCGCCAACCATAGCGCCGGGAATTGAGCCGATACCGCCGATAACCGCCGCGGTAAACGCCTTGATTCCGGGCATCGCTCCGTAAGTAGGAGTAATAGTAGGAACGTTAAGCAAGCTGCACACTCCGGCAAGCGCCGCAAGAGCGGAGCCTATAGCAAAGGTGATGGTGATGATTAGATTTATGTTTATACCCATCAGTCGCGCAGCATCTCTGTCCTCCGAGACCGCGACCATCGCGCGTCCGAGCTTCGTGTACTTGACGAAAAGGCTAAGGGCAGTCATAATAACTACCGTTGCCGCAAGAGTAATTATAGTGGTGTACTCTATGGAGATCTCGCCAATCTGCAACGCGCCAAGATCCGCAATCATTACGTATTTGGGCGCTGCGCCAAAGATGATAAGAGCCAAGCTTTGCAAAAGATAGCTGACACCGATAGCGGTAATAAGCACCGCAAGGGGTGACGCGCCGCGCAGAGGCTTGTAGGCTACCTTCTCTATAACTACTCCGAGAATCAAGCAGAATACTACGGACATAACGATAGCGAGAACAGGATTCACGTTAAGGAAGACAAGCACGGTATATCCGCCGACCATAATAATATCGCCGTGAGCGAAATTAAGCATTTTGGCAATTCCGTAAACCATCGTGTAGCCGAGAGCAATCATAGCGTATATGCCGCCAAGGCTCAGTCCGTTTACTAAAGTAACTAAAAAGTCCATAAAAAATACCTTTTCTAATTATGACAATTTGCTGACACGGTATTTTGCCGTGTCAGCAAATTGCATATAAAATATGGATTATTTGTAAAGCTTAGTTAGCATTTGCTTTCTTTACAACATACTTATCAGCCTCTTTATTTACGAAGCCGCTGTCCTGCCAGGATATAACGGACTTGCCGTCAGCCTTAGGAGCACCCGTAATGCCGTGGAATACGAACTCTTCGCTTGCAAACTTAGCGGTAAGAATATCGCAGAAGTCCTTTGCGGAGGTAGCTGCGGAGATATTCTTGCCTGCAGCCTTCTCAGCCTTGAGCGCCTCGTAAATAGCGTATACGCAGTCGTATGCTGCCGCGCCGAACTGGTTAAGAGGAGCGTTCTCACCGAACGTAGCTCTGTACGAGTCAATGTAGGTCTTTGCAGCACCGCTCGTAGCGCCGGAATTGAAGTGTGAAAGGTAAGAAACCTCCTGAGGAATGGTGTTGATGTCGAATCCGTCGATGGAATCAACGCCGTCAAGACCGTCGCAACCGTAGTAAATGGCGTCAGTCTTTACCTTATTCTTACCTGCAATCATAAACTGAGATGCGGGAGTATAGTAAATAGGCATAAAGATTACGTCGCAATCCTTAAGAAGAGTAACCTGAGCCGCGAAGTCTGATTCCTCGCCCTTGAACGAAGCCTTTGCAATAGTGCCGAAGCTCGAATCAAGCGCTTCCTCGAACTTAGCAAGAATGCCGGTGGAGTAATCGTCGTCAGACTTGTAGAATACGCCTATCTTCTTTCCCTGATAGTGTTCGTTAAAGTACTTAGCTGATGCTGAACCCTGGTTGGAGTCCGCGAAGCACATCTGGAATGCGTTGTTATACTCGGGAACTGCGTCGCCGGATGCGGAGGGAGTGAGGAAGAATATATTGCCTTCCTTAGCAAGCTCCTTAAATTCAAGAGCAGGACCTGTGGTAACGGTACCGAGAGATATCTGCATACCGCTCTCAACAAGGCTTGCGTAGCCGTCTGCTACGAGAGAGGGCTCGTGCTTATCATCATACATATTGAACGCGAACATAATGCCGTCAAGACCGCCCGCCTCGTTAATCTCGTGAATAGCGAGCTTAGCGCTGTTCTGAACAGCCTGTCCGTAAATTGCCGCGCCGCCGGAAAGAGGACCGGATGCACCTATGTTAATTGTTTCCTCAGAGAATGCGGGAACGTTAAGCTCTTTTCCGCTACCGCAGGAAGCGAGAAGACCGAGGCACATTACGCACGCAAGCACAAGTGCCAAAACCTTTGTGAATTTCATTGCGAAATTCCTCCTTTTTATTTAATTATTTAAATTTAGTATTTGCTACTTTTTTATATATATAGTATAATACTTTTTTCGGAATTGTCAAGAAATTTTTTCGTCATTTCACTGTTTTTCATAAATTTCATCATTTTAGCGATTTTCGAGAAAAAAACTCAAGCTGTTTTTTTGCAAAATGCTACTAATTATGCAAAAACACGCATATTTATGCGACATTGAATGACTTTTTACAGGCAGATCTCTCTTACAGGCTCTTCTTTTCCGCTCCTCAGAGAGCGCTCTATAGCGTTCATAATAAATACGGGAGCGATAAAATCCTTATAGGTCATAGTCATATCGCCGCCGGACAGTATACCGTAGTACTCACGAAATTCGCGCAGGAACCAATCGGACGAGGATGCCATCTCAGCGCCACGGCTCTCGTCTGTGGAGAAGCGGAGTGCGTAGTATTTATAATTTGAGGCACAGAATACTCCGATGGCGTCGTAATCTGCGTAGTGGAATCTGACGGTAAGCTGACCCCCGTTCTGCGTTGACTCGACGGATATGGGATATCTTCCGAAGATCTCGCACACCATCTCGACCAGGTGCTGCGCGTAGAAATAAAAGCCGCCGTATTCGCTGTCCGGCGAGTATGGCGCGCGGACTATACCTCCAAGCGTTTTGCCTCCACGCTCGGAGATCGCGTCATAGTGAAGCTCACTGATCCACGAGTCGTGACGAAGCGAGGATCCACCGGTGACCTTGATCTCCTTGTCCCGAAGCGCATGCGCCAGCTCAAGCGCCTCCTCCTCTTTGATGGTAACGGGCTTATCTATAAACATAGGAATGCCGCTCTCAATATAGGGCTTTGCGTACTCATAATGCAGGTCGCCGTGGCGCGCGGTCACGATAAGTCCGTCAATTTTGCCTACCGCATCAGCATAATTATTTAACACGGGTACGCCGAACTCCGCATTAAGCTTCTCTGAAGCTGCGGGATCGTTACTGTATACACCCACTATCTCCACGTCGGAAAATTCGTCCATCTGCTGTATAAATTTGATAAATGAATTAGCGTGAGAATTTTCACAGCCAAGTATCGCTATCTTTTTCATTTTCTTTTCTCCTCCTCTTTCGTTGTCTGTATCTACCATGATATCGCATTGTTAATTTGAAACGACAGTACATCGTCCCGCGCCAATACTTCAAGGCTCAGATTCAATTTATGATTAGTCCCGTCCGAAAGACCGGACGGGACGTTTTTTATGAATTAAAACAACACGGGTAGCTTGTTTTGGGCGTGAACCTCCTCGATAACACCGATAATTCTGGATGCCATCTCTGCGGTTACGTCCATAGGCTTGCCCTCTGTAATCTTATAATAGAGCTGCTCGTAGAGGGATGCCGTGCCTATATCAAAGGCTGTACCGCCGAACTCTCCGTCCTCAGTATGCTTGATAAGCTCCTCAGAGCAGTACGTCGGCTTTCTGTCCTTGTTCTCCATAAAGCCCTCTATTACCTGACGGTCGGGATTCTCGCCGTCTACTATATAGGTAAGGCTATATTTCTGAGGGGTTGCCTTGAAGGTACCCTTCGAGCCGATGAGCTTCAGGTTATAGTCGGTGTACGCGTCGGTTGCGTGGATCTCCACGTCTGCGAGAGGACCGTTCGGTCTAGCTATAATGATCTTGCAGAAATCGTCGCCGTCACCGCTGGTAATAGTGGTATCAAGCTTGCTGTATACGACCTTCGCGTCATCTGCGAAGTCAAGGAAGCCAAGCGCCATACCGATGGGGTGAGGACCGGTATTATAAGCACTGCCCGCGCATCTCTTAAGAAGAGTCTGCCAGTCCCAACGGCGCTTGAAGTTACTGTAGTTAAGGTTTACCTGCTTCAGTTCTCCGATCTTTCCCGAAGCCACGAGCTCCTTTGCGAAGAGATAGAAGGGCGCTAGGAAGGTCTGCTGAAATACGGCGAGAACAACTCCCTTATCCTTGGCAAGCTTGATAAGCTCGTCACACTCATAGCGCGAGCGAGCGAATGGTTTCTCGCTCAGCACGTTAAAGCCGTGGTTGAGAAGGTCCTTCGTGATAGGATAGTGCATCTCGGAAAACGTGGAATTAACTACGAGATCAATATCCTCGATGTCGAACAGCTCCTGATAAGTAGCGAAGGTTTTACAGTCGGGATACATTTCCGCGGCAACTCCCCTACGGTATTCGTCCGCGTCTACGACGTACTTTACGTTAAAGAATTTGTTGGCTTCGCCGGTATAGAACTTGCCGTGAATGTCCTTACCGCTTCTGCCCTGACCAATGATAGCGAGATTCAATTTTTTCATAACAGCCTCCTTTGTTGATAGCTAAAATAACTTATAATAGGTAATCAAACCTTTGTTTAACTGTTTCCGATTACATTATATAGCAATTATTTGACAAAGTAAATGGCAAAAACTGCTTTTTATATTGCATTTTCTGAACTTTTATGCTAATATTATATTGAACTCAACCGATACAGAATAAAAGGGTGGCGGATATGAAAGACGAGCACGGATACAAAAGAAAAGCGATAATATTCAATCACGGAACACTGCAAAACGCAAAGCGGGACACCTACTCGACGCACACGCACAACACCTACGAGCTGATATATTTTTTGGACGGTGACGCAACGCACGTGATAGAAGACAGGCGCTATAAGCTGAGAAGAGGCGACCTGATAATAATCCCTCCTATGCAGTATCACTTTATACACATAGATTCGGAATCGGATTACGAGAGATACGATATACTTATCGACCCGGAGGCGCACGGCATAGACTCCGGACTCATAGAGGATTGCCCGGAGATCATAAACATTCTGGACAACCAGTTGGCAGTATCCGTCTTTGAGAGATTGGATTTCTATAGAGGGGAGCTGTCCGACGATGACTTTTATAAGCTTTTCCCCAGTCTTTTCACAGAGCTTTTCTACATCCTCAGCCTGACTCCGTACAAGAGGGGTATAGAAGCTGAAACCGCATCCGCGCTTCTGACGAAGGCGCTTCGTTATATAAACGATAATCTGTGCACTATCACGGGTGTGAAAGAAATATCAAAAAAGCTCTTCATAAGCGAGAGATATCTTTTTCGGCTTTTCAAAAACGAACTGCATCAAACGCCAAAAAAATATATACGCGACAAACGGCTGCTAATGGCTCAAAGAATGATTTTAGAGGGCAAAAAGCCAATAATTATTTACGAAAAGTGTGGTTTCTCGGACTACACGGCGTTTTATCGCAGTTACGTTTCATACTTTGGTCATCCACCGTCAAAGGAAAAACATTCGTAGATTCGATATCGCCTTCAGCTTGGGAAAAATATATCCTTTTCTTCTGTGGAAGCATACTGACAAATTGGAATTTGATATTGACTTTTGGGTGTTTGTATGATATAATATCAATATTAAAATAATCGTCACCGGAGGCTGTGTACCGTAGTACCGTAATGCCGGATTAGGTGTCCAAGTGAGCTTGGGTTATTGTGATTCAATAGCCTAAGCTCAATTTTCATTTTCAGAGGTAACATTATGGATTCCGAGATTTTTGAAAAACTACCGCCGACGAAATTATTCTTTCGTTGCGCTATTCCGTCTATGATCACGATGGCGTTCAGCGCGCTCTATCAGATTGCGGACGGATTGTTCGTTGGTCGGTTTATAGGTGAGGACGCTCTTGCCGCAGTAAATTTAATAATGCCCATCATTATGATGGTTTTCGCCTTTTCGAGTATGATCGCCACGGGTGCTTCTGTTCGTATCTCCGTATTGCTTGGAGAAAAGAACCGCGAGGAAGCATCGCGCGTTTTTACCTACTCTCTCAAATTTATATTCGTGATGTCTTGCATCATCGGTGCGCTGGGTTTGATCTTTGCCGAGCCGTTCGTCCGCTTACTTGCTCCGGGAGCTACCGAGAAAGCCATTGAATATGGAATTACTTACACTCGCGTTTACGCTCTCTTTTCTCCGCTGATGCCGATCTATCACGCCACCGATAACTATCTCCGTGTCTGCGGTAAGGAAAAGCTCTCAATGTGGCTAAGCGTTGGTACGCAGGTTATGAATATCGTGCTTGACGTGATCCTGATCGCTTTCCTCGGTCAAGGCGTTTGGGCGGCGGCGTTTACAAGCTGTATTGCTATGGTACTTGGTGCGGTTATCTCTCTTTGGCTGTTTCGAGGCATGAGAATGGATCTTTATTACGAAAAAGGCAAGATGTCCGCACCTGTTTTCCTGCGTATCCTTGTCAACGGTTCGAGTGAATTCTTCAGCAATATATCGATGTCGGTTATGTCGGTGGTGTATAACTTCTTCCTACTCGCATACGGCGGAACAACGGGGCTTGCGGCGTTCTCGGTGGTTATGTACGTGGATAGCTTTATCGGTATGCTCACTTTCGGTATGTGCGATGCGCTTCAGCCTGCCATCAGCTATTGCTACGGCGCGGGACTTATGAATAAGGTCAAAGCGATATTAAAACGTATTGTTCTCGGTTCTGCGGTTCTTTCAGCAGCTTCATTATTATTTATGATGTTCGTGGGAGAGTACGTTGCGCCGCTGTTCGTCAGGCCTGATGATACCGAGCTTTTAGCGGTCAGCATCATTGGAATGAAGCTTTTCTCGCTTTCCTACCTTACGGGATGGGTAGATATGTGCTTCTCGTCCTACTTCACAGCACTGGAAAGACCAACGCGTTCTCTGATTACTTCATTCTTTGGAACACTTGTATTCCCGATAGGCTTCTTGTTTATTCTTACTCCTATATTGAAACTCGACGGCGTGTGGCTCAGTGCATTCTTCTCGTGTACGGCAAGCGCGATTGTAACGATTATTTTGGCTTTGACGATGAAAAAGAAGAGGACTGATTCTATACCATCGTAAAAACCCTTTTCTTTGCTCACTTCACCGCAAATTTTGAGGGCTGACCGCTTGGTCAGCCCTTTACATATTAGCTTGACAAATTCTTATTTATCGATAAGATTGTTATATCATATTTTCTATTTTTTCAATATTTGCCGTAAAAATAATATGGCAAAGATTCATTTCTGCTCCCTTGCTCAAAAATGCCGTTTGGCATCCTTTTATTTGCACTAAAATCCGAATTTCAAGAAAAGCCGCACTTTGCGCGCAAAGTGCCGAAAAACGGCGAAAAGGCGGTTGTGACTTTGCGCATCCTCGC
>JAZOTE010000040.1:0-37756 GCA_045657485.1 Eubacteriales bacterium | reverse complement strand
CTCTTCGTGGCACGCGAAACAGACCGCAACCAGATTTATGTACTTGTTCCCCTGCGCGTCGGTATAGTACCGGCTGTATGCGAACTCAGGGTACTGGCGGAGCTCGTAACGGTGGTGCACAAGATCGTTCGCGCCGACCTTTCCGCGCTGCCTGCAATACCAACATTCCGTCTGCTCTTTCCTGATCCGCTCCGAAAGCTTCCGCCACTTCTTGTCACGGTAAAACTCCTCGGTGTGTCCGGTTCGTATAAGTTCTCGTATCTGGTCTGTGGTGTACATAATCTCTGCAAATACAAAAGGCCGCTGCACTAACAACGACCTTTTGCATATCGATCCAAGGGAGTATCTTCGCCACCTCCCGAGGGTATCTTCGGGGGTTTGGCTGGAGCAAGCTCGGGAACTGAAACCGCTCGCTTGCATATAAGAGGGGGTTGCCCCTCTATATCAGTTTCTACTCATTTATTCGGTGGTCGTAAGAAACTGTACTCGTTGACCACTGGAGCAAGCTCACGGGCTGGCACCGCTTGCCTGCATAACGCGAATGCCGTTGACCTCAGCTTTCGCGCGTCTGTTTGTTTTTTCTTTGCACTTACTGCCATACATCACCGACGACGGCAGTGCCGCAAATTTGTTCGGGCTTTTTAGCCTGGTTGCGGGGGCTGGATTTGCACCAGCGGTCTTCTGGGTATGAGCCAGACGAGATTCTGCTTCTCCACTCCGCGAAATGCGGCAGCTGTGCGACTGCCGCGGGACAAAATGAAAGGATGTCAGAAATGAGTCATAATCGATGTGGGAGTCAGGAACGACCGCAGCCGCCCCCTCGCGCTCTTCCACAATGCCATTTTACCATATACACACTGTTACATTCAATTACATCCGGAAATATTTTTGAAAATTATATCGCCGATCTCGCGGAGCGCCTGCGGGTGCAGCCGATGCACGACGTGAACATACGACAGATTCATTTTCACGGCGACGCGCTCCCACGTGCAACCGCAGATATACCGATATGTCAGCAGCCGCCGTAGATTCCCCGCGGGAAGTGCCGCTATGCTTCGGCGAATATCCTGCCGGAGCTGACGAGCCGCGTCAAGTTCCTCGGCGATCTCGCGTTCTATGTCCGCACGAGCCGCGCCTTTTCTGCCGACCTTGTCGGAGATCGCGCCGGGTGTATGAGTGCCGCTGTCTATCTGCGGCGACATTGAGGTCGCGTCGGCAAGCAGGATCGCCAGCTCTTCACGCTTGCATTTGATGTCCTCGACGCACTCACGATATTGTGAGAGATATTCTTTAGCGGTCATGTCCTCACCTCTCAAAACGGCCAGTCATCACCGGCATTCTGAATGTCGGCAGCGGTCGGAGTTTCCGCGGGCTGTTGCTCTGTGGGCTGTTGCTCTGCGGGCTTTTCCTGCTTCTTGTACTGCGGCGGTTCTTCCGGCGGCGGCGGAACATCCCGCTCGGTCTTTTCGCCTGTGAAGCACGCGCGGTCAACGATAAGCTCGGTGATCTGGCGTTCCGTTCCTGCCTTGTCGGTATATTTCCGGTTCTGGAGCTCACCTTCGACGAGGATCATGCGACCCTTGCTCCAAAAGCGGGAAATAAACTCGGCTTCATTGCGCCACGCGACGCAGTTGAAAAAATCCGTCTGCTTGTTTTCTTTGTCGTTCTGGTAGCGGCGCTCGACCGCTACCGAAAACGTGAGGACGGAAACGCCCGAGGGCGTTGTCTTGAGTTCAAGGTCGTTGCATATACGACCCATGATTACGGCTTTGTTGTACATGGTTCATCCTCCTGCCTGCTGTTATATGCTTCTATTGTTTTTTGCGCTGATTCTTTCCCGCCAAAACTCATTATTGCATGACAATTGCGGCAGTGGATCATAGCAATGTAATGTACTTCAAGTTTTACGCTGTTGCTCCCGCAGAAAGGACAGGGCTTCAAGTTGATCTTACTGTTCATTTTTCCTCCTAATCGTCGAGCAGACCGCTCACGTCGTGATCGTCATGCTCCGGCAGCGGTAACTCGGCATAGCTGCAATAATCGGTTGATTTCACGACTGCGCCGTGAAAGTTGTGTTTCTGACAGGTCCCGTAATCGCTGTTCGGTATCGGTCGGAAGTTGCGGCACTCGCCGCAGAGTGTGACAAAACGTTTTTCAGGCATTGTCGGTGTCCTCGCTTTCATCCATTTTCGCGCCGCATACCGGGCAAAATTTATAAACACGTCTTACTTCTTCTATTGACGGGATATACCCTTTGAACGGGTGACGTCCACAATTTGAGCATTGCGGCATATATGTCATATCCGTTGATAAAATCCACCTCCCGTGAACCACCGACGCGACGTCGGCGGCGGGGAATGTTTTTATTTCTTCGATAACGTCTGTATAGCACATTTTCATCATCGTTCCTTCGATGATTGCCATTCGGTTATATAGCCGACATAATACCGCATCACGCGAGATGTATTCAGAATTACTCATGGTTCCCACTTCCTTTCTACCATGTAATCGCGCTTTCGAGCTCGTTTTTTTGTTGCTGTACCGACATGCGGGTATAAATCATTGTTGTGTTTATGTTTGTATGCCCGAGAAGATCTGCAAGCAGCGTAACATTTCCTGTATTTTTCAGAAAATTCACGGCAAAAAAGTGACGGAAGGCGTGCGGGTGCATATATTCCCTGGGGATTCCGTACTTTTTCCCGTACCGCTGTAAACGGCACTGAATATTCCGTATAGTCGTCGCCTTGTTCGTGCTGCATTTTATCAGCGTGTCATTTTCATCTAAGCTTGCCAGATATTCAGCAAACTCTTTTTTTATGCACGTGGGAATTATAACGCGCCGCATTTTACCCTTTGTATACATTTCAACATCACCGCGCAGGACATCACTCTTAGTTATTCTGATAGCCTCGGAAATGCGCGCTCCGGTCTTTGCAAGAAGCGCGACAATCAAAAATCCGTCCATATCTTTGTCTTTTTTCAACCCCGCGATCAACTTATGATAGTTTTTTACATCTATCACATTTTCGACATTCATTCGCTTTGCAAGCTTTACGCCTTTTATGCTTATATTCAATCCCGTGTAGCGTATGTATGCCCTCAATGCGTTTACATAACCGTTTACAGTTTGGGGTTTTAAATCTTTTCGCAGTTCTTCCTTATACTCGATCAGCTCTTTTGTCGATAGCGTATCGTGACACTCAAAGTATTTTTTACAGTGACCTATATAACCGTATATCGTTCCAGGTGCAAGTTCTTTTTCCTGCATATAATTTCGAAATCCTTTTTCGTCGAATGTCAAGGTTCCCACTTCCTTCCAAGATATTTCAGTTTCACGATATTTCCGCCGTCTCCGAACTTCCCGCCGAAATAATCGACTCCGTGCATTCCTCCCGCTTCCTTTGCTTCCGGTGAAAGCTTGCCGATGTCTGCAATAAACTCCAGGACGTGAACGCAAATCTCGCCGTCGTAGTTCCGGAGCAGTCCGACAACGTTCCCGGTGCTGTCATATTCGTACCGTTCACCGAAGTCATCGGGATCCGGGTTGCTGATGTCGTGCTGGTAATCGGCGAGGATAACGTTGAACTCTGCACCGTTCGCGAGCGTCACGCGCCACGCGTCACCGATGTCAATGCCGTATGCTCCGCCCATGGCAACGCAGAAATAGAATGATTTCCCGTCGGCATAGAACCGAAGCCCCGCCGTCTGCGGCTCCCAGTCTGTGACACATACTTCCTGCAACATTGCCTGTTGCGTTCCCGCGGGGAATTTATAGCCCTCGCAGTCGTATCGGTTTGTTGCTACCCCTTCCGGAAGCCGTTCCTTTGCCGCGTTTTCAACAGGTTCCGGCTCTTCCTGCGGCGGCTCCGCAACTGTCGGGGCGGTAAGTGCCGCTAAAAGAGCCTTGTTCAGCTCTTCGATTTCTGTTTCGAGCTTCCATACCTTTTGTTCGTTGCGGGCTTTTTCAAGCAAGATCACGTTGTACTGATCGTGAATATCTTCATACTGCATTTTGTATTTCTCGGCTCGCGTTTCCTGCTTCTCCCGTGACGCGAACATACAGCCGAGAATGATGCTCTCGACCAGGAAAGCCGCCGCAAGGATCATCAACACCGTTTCCATTCGTTCAAGCCTCGCTTTCATTTTGTTCCTCCAGGCACGGCCACGGTTCCAGCTTCGGGAAGTCCGTGCCGAGCTGCTTGTTTGTGTACTCGATTATCAGGTTCATTTCCTTGTTGCGTTCGTTGATATGCTTCACGAGCGTTGTGTTCCATTTCGTGAGCTTTTTTATCATGCGGCGGAGATCGCGGTTCTCTTTGAGTACTTTCAGATTTGCTTTGCCCGCGGCGTACACCCCGAGGAACGCCGCCACAAACGCCACAATGAACGAGAGGATCATTGTTATGAAAAAATCTATCATTTTATGTCCTCCGCCGTTCGTCTGATTTTATTTGCCGTGAGGCAAAGTGCCGCTTTGCTTTGTTGTTTTCCGAAATCGTCCATTGTGCCGACGATCTCGGCAATACGGTCGATCAGCTTGTCTATCTCGATCAGGCAATGCGCGACAACGTCTCCCTGTCCGACTATGACTGAGGGCTTTTCTTCCCGCTCGACCTTTTCGCCGCATTGCGGGCAGTTCGCGACGAGCTCCGCGTATTCGTTATGCGCGAGCTGATACCCGCAAACCGGGCAGAAATAACGCCCGTTGTATTCTGTGAATTTCATTGTGTCATTCCTTCCTTTTGAACCTCGCCGAAATATACACGCGACCCGTCACCGGATTGACCGTCGTGATAACATCGGCGAGCTCTCTGTCGTATCTTGCTTCGAGGATCCGGCGAAGCTGCTCCGTCTTTTCCTGTCTGACTGCCTGCTGCGCTCTGACAAGGTCGAGCACTTCCTCGGTGCGGCGCTTGCTGAATTTGTTGTCGATGATCGTCTCGGCAGGGCGTTTGAGGTTACGTGTACCGTTCCACCGGTGAAGCCCTTTTCCCTGCCCCTTCGTCCGCGATTTTGCCATGTACTCGGCTATGCGTTCACAGCCGCGGTCGCCGTCCTCGGTATAGATCACCGCAGTGTTGCAGAACCCGCGGCGCGTTTCCGCGTCCTTGCTCTGCCTGCCCTGCCAGCACTTTTCTATCTCTTCACGGGGGACACCGCAGTTTATGACGATATGGTGATGTACGCGAGTATGTGTCCCGTCCTCTTTCGGCCTGCCGCCCTCTGTGACGTATATCCCGCGGAACTCGATGCCGTAACGGGCATATAAACGTTTCAGGCGGGTAAAGAAGTTTGCGCATTGCCGCTGAGCTTCTTCGAGGGGCGGCGGCTTGCCGGCGTAAGTGTTCGTTATGTAGTAATCTCCCACCCCGAAGTTGTGAACGATGAGCTGACGGAGGTTGTTTCTGGAATGCCTGTCGTTCGCCGCGATAATGTGCGGAGGCGTGACGTGCTTCCTTTTTGCCTTCTTGTTGACCGTGAACTGCCCGTCGTCCATTTCGTAAAGATCAACGTCGAGGAAGTTTTCCCCGAACCGGACCTTTTTTTCCCGAATGAATTTCATGTTATACTCTCCGTTAATTTTTGAAATCTGAAATTTAAATTTTAAAAATGAAAAGGGAAAGGGAAACGGGGGTATAGTTATACCCCAATACAAGCCCGCGAATGCGGGAATTTTCCCGCAAAATTCGCATTTTAGACTTGACAGAAACCGGAAAGTATGATATTATAATAGTATAGTTTCCTTTTCATAATCTTCGCTTAGACTGCATTCGCGTGCAGTCTTTTTTTCTTTTTCCCTGTTCAAAGCCGCCTGACATTTCGGCAGCGACCCTGCCCAGAAGAAATGCAGACACCCGACGCAGCAGCTTGTACAAGCGTACCCGGTCGGAAATATGCCGCACTGGACAAAGCTCCCGCATTCGGGGAGCGTCGCGCGACATAAGCCGCAGACGGGTGATTTATTTTCAATCATTGTTTTCACCTTCTTCCGGGAAGTGCCGCTTTGTGACTGCGACCGGAAACGGCTCGATCTCACTCGCCCAGACGGGAATCGCCCCCGCCCTGCTGAATACAAGCGGGAAACCGCCGATACCGTCGAAAAGGCTCGCTATTGTGGGCGGCTCGGTATAATTCGCAATGATCCTGTCGGCAAGCCATTGCCAGAACGGAAGTGCTATGCTGTTTCCGAGAGCCTTATATCGTGCGGCGTCGCTTGTTTTGCGGAACTTTCCTTTGCTATCTACCCAATTGCCTATATCTGTCCAATTATCGGGATAACCTTGAAGGCGTTCACACTCAAGCGGCGTTAATCTTCGCACTATCACATCCTTCATTACACAAGGCTGCCTTTGCCCCCCTTGTGCAGTGTTTAACGTAGGGCTTATTAAATCTTTACTAATACGGTGTACTCCGTCTTGACTTCTCGGTTCAAATGCTACAATGTCGCTTTCATCCTTATACTGCCTTGCGCTCATTGTAGAAGCAACATTGTTTTCGACAAACTTATCACACCTCTGTTTATTAAGACAAATCGCTATACCCCCTTGATTGCACGCTGGGGACCCGCCGTTATTATCCAACGTTCTTGATGTATCAGCTTCATATATCCCGCTATGAGGATTATTGCTTTTCATGTTACTGTCATAAGCACTTATGCCGAAAGCTACAACTTCTCGTTCTTTACCGCTTCTTGCACCTACGCCCCTGTAATAGCTTGCATCAAGAGTACCTAATATATCATCACCGCTTATATTGAAACACTGATTGATTGTTGAGTGTTGATAATGCCCCTGTTCGTTCTCGCTGTATGAGTATGCCTTTACCCCCTTGACAACCGGCACGTTCAACGAAGCTGATTGTTTCATCAGAGCTTCTTTCAACATCGGCGGCAGTTCTTTGCTCCTGTTCTCCGCTCTTCTCAAAATACCCGCACACGCTCTCGCGCTCAAAAAGTATTTCGGGTGCGGTCTGTCCGTCAAAATCTGCGACAAGCGCGATACGTTTTCTACGTTGGGGCACTCCCCAAAACTGCGCATCGTGTACTCTCCAAGCAATTGACCACCCGTCTGCCAAGATACAGCCGCTTGTTGACCACCGCCCCCCCTCAGGTCGAGGAATAACGGCGGCTTTATCCGCAATTCTTGCAGTTTCTTCAAGGACTGCTCGGAAGTCCTCGCCTTTGTTGCTGCTGAAAGCTCCGGGGACGTTTTCCCAGACCATATATCGAGGTCGTACAGTGTCAGTTGTTCGTTCACTCTCTTCCCTCATTTCCTTTATAATTCGTATCTGCTCCATAAACAGTCCCGAACGCGCTCCCGCAAGTCCGGCACGTTTGCCCGCGACGGATAGATCCTGACAGGGACTTCCGCCGGTGATGATGTCCACGGGAGGAACTTCGGCACCGTTTATTTTTGTTATATCGCCGAAATGCTTCATCTCGCACCCCTCCCTGCAACCTTATCGGCGAACCACGCGCCGGCACAATTTATCCAGTCCGCGACCGCCTGTTTCATCTCGGCGGGCCCATACTCGCGGGATTCCGCACCGTTCATATCGACATACCGGCTGACGATCCCCGCGTCGGTCTTTTTCATCTGAAACGTGCTCGCGGCTCCGGATGCGGGAAGCTGGAACAGCACCCGCGTTTCAAAACCGTCGGTCTCGCCGTTGTCTTCGGTCACGATCTCAACCGTCGTGCATTCACCGCCGCGCTCTTTGTCCTTCTGGGCGCGTGCGAGTGCCGCTATCTTTTCTGCTTCCTGCTCGGTGTCGTAGCGGCGGGCTTCTCTGATGCTGCCCGTAAGCTTCACCCCGCCGAATCCGAGACCGCGCTCGACGTAAAGCGGCGCGGGGAGCTCGTCGTTCACGAGCCGGATATAATACTTCATGCCTGCTCCTCCTTCGGGTAGCCCCCGTACAGCGGGCAGAACTCATACCCGAGCCCGTCCTCGGTCGGCTTCAGGCATTTCTCGAAATCGTCTGTCTCAACGATGATCGTGCAGTCGTCGCCGTCGAAGTATTCGCAATGGAAGCAATCGACGGGTTTTGCTTTTTCACTCATTGCCGCTTTCCTCTCTAATTGGTATTGCATACGTTATGATCCCATCCACTATTTTCTTTATTTTAAGTGCTTCCTCACAAGTAAAATACTCTTCTATTTTCTTTAAAAGTTCATATTTATCTATTAAGAAAAGTGTTTTCATTTGTCATTTCCTCACTTTCTGCTCGTCTGTTCCATAATTCCACGGCTTTATCATAGAACTGTTCAAGTTTTTCTCCGTGGTTATATACAGAGGCTGTAGCGGCGTGGCAATAACCACATATCACATAAGCAAAATTTTCTGACATACATGACGTTCCGGTTTCAAGCTTAGCTTCTCTCCCACAGAACGGGCAGGGTTTTAATTTTATATCACTCATGTCCGATCTCCTCCAGCTGTATCACATAGATTTTACCGTCAACGGTTACAACCTCGGCATTCGCGTTTGCTTCCCTGCTGTTCCAGTAAACCGAGGTTATTTTTGTTCCGCTGCCGAAAGTTCCGGCGGCAAACCGCGCGATTTGCTCGGCGAGCGCTTTCCACGGCTCTTCGCTGTTGTTTGCTTTCGGCGGCGTTATGATCTCGGGCTTTTTATACGGGATTTTTTCCTGCTCGATCTCAAAATCCTCGGACGTTCGCGGCAGTTCGGGCTTTTCCTCGTCAAGCTTCTTTTCGAGCTCGTCGATATGCTTTTCAAACTCCAGCTCGGAAGTGTCGGTCTTTTCCGGCTTTTCGGCTTCCTGCTCTTTCATGAGCTTCCGCGCCCTCTGCGTGATCGTGGAAGAAGTACCGTACATTTTTATTATCTGCGGTTCGGAATATCCCTCACGAATCGCCTTTTGAATGCTTCCGATAAATTCCTCGGGAGCTTTTGCGCCCTTCTTCAGATCGACATTCCGGTGAAATTTTTCGTAAATGGCTCGGATTTCTGCCGGGCTCTTGTTTTCCTGACGTGCGATATGGTCAAGCGCCCAGGCGCGTTCATCCTTCGGCGCGGTGCGGTAGAACTCCATAAACTGAGCTATTTGTTTATCTGTCCTCATTTCTGCACCTTCTTTCGATGTCCTCGACGGTTACGCGCTTTTTGTCAAGCCGACCTATGCAGATCGGTATTATCATTGCCGCTACAAGTGCGAGAGATATAAGCGGTCGTGTTTCGACCAGACCCGCGGCGAGGATAAAAAACCCGAGCGCCGCAAGGCAGCATATTGTTTGTCTTGTTCTCATTTCGTTTCCTTTCCTTTTTACTTCCCCAGTGTTCGGATAATTGCCTTTTCTCTTTCTGATAATGTCCATTTCTCCGCGGCAGCTTTCTCCGCGGCAGCTTTCTCCGAAAGGAGGAACCCTTTTCCGAATATTGTCTTTCCTGCTTTTCTTTGTTCGTCGAGACATTCGACTTTTACACATTCCCGCCTGTCAAGTGCGTATTCTATGCCATAATGCGAAAACTGATACGCCATAGCAGCCGTAAGGATATTCACGGGATAACTGTATTTTGGAAGTTCCTTCTTTTGCAGTTTCGTATTTCTCTTGTTCGCGTCTTCAACGATCCTGTAAAGTTCCGGATAACACCGAACACATAATTCCTGCGGTTCGAGATTTGTTACATAACTCGTATTTACAACAGCCCCGTTTTCGTATGTTATAGTTGCACCGATAGGCAGAGCGCAAAAGTTTGTTGCTGCCTTTGAAAAAAGTGTGAGCGTCGGAGCAAAGAGAAAGAACCGGATCCCGTGCTTCGTGTAAAAACTTATTATTGCCGCCAAAATTGAAAACGGCGGGTTATCAACAACCACACAGCCCTCGGGATAATCGAACCGCTCGAAGTCTCCTCCGGGGAAGAATGGACGAACAAACCGCGAACGGTCAAGCTTGTAATTTTTGGCGACCCATTCAGCGATCGCGTCAAAGACGATCGGCGGTGTGTAACAATCGTCTGTGGTTTTCTTTGGCTTGAACTTTTCCACAAAATCGCTGTATTCGCTCGGTTTGTCCGGTATTTTTATAGTTTCCTGTTCATTTCCCCATAGAGTAAGCTGTTCTATTGCTTTTCAGTCCTTTCCGTTGCCACTCTGAGAAGCTCGTCAAGGAACCCCTTGTTTTTCTTCTCCGTGCGGGGAATTTCCCGCGTCGGCGGCTTTTTGTCCGGCTGTTTTGCCGGTTCTGTTTTATGTACTTTCAGCATATCAGCCTCGTACAATTCTCCGCGACCTCTTCGAACGGCGTGTACAGCTTCGCGGGTGTCGTGTGCAGGAGCTCCGCGATCCGGTCGAGGTCGCCAAGCTTCATTTCCGAGCGTCCGCCGAGCCAGTTGCTGATAGTTGCGCGGGTGACGTTGAGCCTTTCCGCGAGCCACGTCTGGTTGTGCCCGCGGACCTTGAGCAGTATCGAAATATTCCGCATAACAGCCTCGCGAGGCTTAACTGCTGCTTTCAACTTCGGCATTTCTGTACACCTCCACAAGCTCCGCCTCGATCTCGGCGGGCTTTTTTTTGGTAGCCGACAGCGACCAGATGATTGTTGCCACGTCGTGTATCGGCATTCCTGCGCCGATGTCCTCAAAAAGTTCGGCAATGTTCATTCTGCAAGCGCCCGTCAGAAGTTCGTTCGCGTCGCAGTATGCAAGTATTGATCGTGCTTTCATTTCTCGTCCTTTCTCGGGTTTACCATTCGCATGGTATTTCAAATAAAACCTTGTTTTTTCTTATGTTTACATCGCCTATCGCGTCTAAGATGTACTCGCTTGCATTTTCCGCCTTTGCAATACCGCCTATGCCCTTTCCGTTATCCCACCGGCGAACCACAGAAGCTTCATGCAGTTTGATAACATCGTTTTCAACTGATTCGTTTTCTTTATGGCCTATAATGATCCAGCCGTATTCACATATAATACAAATATTCATTTTTAGTCCTCCATGTATAATAATATTTTTTGGATATTTTTGCCGTCGCCGTAGCCGTAGCCGTCGCCGTAGCCGTAGCCGGAGCCGGAGCCGGAGCCGGAGCCGTAGCCGTAGCCGTAGCCGTCGCCGGAGCCGTAGCCGGAGCCGTAGCCGGAGCCGGAGCCGTAGCCGTAGCCGTCGCCGTAGCCGTCGCCGTAGCCGTCGCCGTAGCCGTAGCCGTAGCCGTAGCCGGAGCCGTAGCCGTAGCCGTAGCCGTAGCCGTAGCCGTATTTACAACGATTTACTTCTATATCCGAAAGCTCACGGATGATAGATAATTCAGAGGTTACACTTTTTTCATTACTTATAATTACGAGGCCTTTGGCTTCAACCTCAAAGAATCGGCTCTTGTCCGGCATGTAATATGAAAACACATCTTTGAGATTTTTGCAAAAATGCAAGCCGTTTTTACAGAGTTCAAGTTCTCCGGTGATTTTGTACGTCTTCCCGACTTCAAAATGCATTCCCCGACAGGTCATGTCTTTGTTCATGCCTTTATAGCCTTTCATTTTATCACCTCTCTTTCACGTCCTTTCTCCGCCTTACGCACTTGTTACTGAAGTGTTGACCGTTCTGTCAACTTCATCGGCAAAAAAAACAAGATTCCTCTCCTCGTCGGTGAGCCGAAGAACTTCGCAAAGCTTTGTAACTTCGGATGTTTTAAATTCGCGCTCTCCCTTCATTTTCAGATAAAGAGACTGCCGCGATATTCCAACGAGTTCTGCCAGTGCAACAATGGGAATCCTGCTTATTGCTATACGATCATTAAGATATTTTAAATTCATTTCATCACCTCCATATAATAGTTGACATTTTTGTCATCTCCTAAAGTATAACATATGTTGACAGTTTTGTCAACCTTGCATTATTACCAAAATTTTAGCCGTTTTGTTGTCTAAATCGTCAACTTTGTATTTATTTGTTGACATATTTGTAAATGTGTGCTATTATATAAGAAAAGGAGGTGATTTTATGACTATTGGTGATCGCGTCAGACTTAAACGTATTGAAAAAGGGCTGACACAAACAGAACTTGCCGAAAAGCTCGGCTATAAATCAAAGTCCTCCGTCGCTCACATTGAAAAAGGTCGCGACATACCACGTTCTTTGGTCGTTACGCTTTCTGAAATTTTGGACACCACTCCGGCATATATAATGGGCTGGACAGACGAAAAAAGCAATGTCGCTTCTGTTCTCCCTCCCAAACTTTACCGCGTACCGCTTTACGAAAGCGTGTCCGCAGGATTCGGGGCTTACGCGGACAGCCAAATTCGCGAATACTATGAAGTATATGTCGAATCTCCTTGTGTTGCCAAAAACACTATTGCAATACGCGTCAAAGGCGATTCTATGTACCCGAAGATAGAGGACGGCGACACGATCCTCGTACAAAGAGACGCAGACGTAAAAAGCGGCGACATCGGTGTCGCACTTATCGACGATGACGCTTTTGTGAAAAAGGTCGAATATGACCCGAAGGCGCTCCGGCTCATCTCGATAAATCCCGAATATCCTCCGAAAGTTTTTCAAGGCAAAGAAGCAGACCGCGTCCGTATCGTCGGTCGCGTGTACCGTATTATAAAGGAATGTTGAAAGGAATGTATTTTTTATGAAAACAAAATTGAAACAGTTCACTGCCGTGCTTGTCACGGTATTTTTTGCCGCGGTATCTCTTGCCGTTCCTGCGGCGGCGGCTTCCAAGATCGCAGCGCCGAAGAACCTCAAAGTCACGACAAAGACCGTCACGACCGTTTCGCTTTCATGGGACAAGGTCGAAAGTGCCGCTAAGTATATCGTTTATTTCTCCGCAGACCCGAAAAAAGAGTATAAGGAAGCCTGTTCAACGTCAAAGACTTCCGCAATGGTCAAAAGTCTGAAAGGCGGTACGAAATACTGGTTTTATGTCCGTGCAGTCGATAAGGAAGGAACGAAAAGCAAGTATTCAAACCGCGCCGAGGCTTTTACGGAAAAAGCGAGCGAGACCAAAAGTACAACGCTCCGCGTGACCAAAGAAGCCGGCACCGTAAAAAACAACCAGTACGCGACCGTTGAAGCTGTCGGAAAGCCTGATACAGTCTATCAACTCAAAGTTTACTATACAACCAAGAAAAGCGACGCCAAAGGGACGGGCTCATGTCGCGCACTCAAAGACGGTTCGCTGAAATGGGAATGGAAGGTCGGAGCGAAAACCAAGCCGGGCACGCACAAGATTATAATTGAGGGCGGCGGCGAGAAAATCGAAACGTCATTTGTAACAGAAAAATGAAAAAAGCCGCTCATACGAGGATTTTTCCCGCATGGGCGGCTCTTGCCAAATATTGAAAGGGGCGATATTATGAACGCGAAAAAGCTTCCAAGCGGGTCGTGGCGCTGCCGCGCTTACGATAACGCGACCAAATCAACAAAAAGCTTTACAGCTCCCACAAAAAAAGAAGCCGAATTTCTCGCGGCTGATTGGCTGCTGTCGCGGCGCTGTTCTCCGACCGATCTGACACTCGACCGCGCAATAGATCAGTACCTCGAAAGCAAGTCAAACACGCTGAGCCCGTCAACGCTCCGCGGATATAGGATAATTCAGCGCAACGCTTTTGAGGATATTCGGCACACCCGCCTTGACAAGCTCAACGAGCTGGTTTTGCAGAAATGGGCGAACGCAAACGCGGCGAAATACTCTCCGAAGTCGATAAGAAATCAGTTCGGGCTTTTGACCGCCGTGCTGAAGCAGAACAAAGTCCGTCTTGACCTCGAAGCGATCCTGCTCAAAGCGAAAGAAAAAACCGAGTACCAGATACCCACGCCGGAAATAATGAGCAGGATCATCAAAGCCGTCAAGGGAAAGCGTGTCGAGCTCCCCGTGCTTATTGCGCTTATGTGCGGACTCCGACAGTCAGAAATTGCCGCTTTGCGCTGGGAAGATTACGACGGGACGAGCCTGCACGTTCACGCAGCTATTGTTCCGGACGAATGCGGAAAGCTTGTACGGAAGGAATGCCCGAAATCCTATGCGGGAAACCGTCGCGTAGATGTCCCGAAGCAGCTCAAAATCTTGCTTGACACCGCAGATCATACCACCGAGCATATAAGTCCATACCGCACGCCGAGCGGGGTTCTGCGTGCGTTCCAGAGCATTTGTGAGCGCAACGGGCTTGCACGATATAAGATGCATGAGCTCCGGCACGCTTACGCTTCTTTGATGCTCAAAGAGGGAGTCGCGGACAAGTACGCAATGGAACGTCTCGGTCAGTCCACGCCGCATATGATTAAAAATGTATATCAGCATACCTTCAAAAGCGAGCAGGAAGCGATCACGCTCAAACTCAACGACGCTTTTGAAAAACTCGGGAAAGCAGAATAAAACTTGCCACAAAACTTGCCACATAAATTGCCGCACTCTTTATTTATGCGGTTTTATAGCGTATGAAAGAGGGTTCAAATCCCTCTTTCTGCGCCAAAGCCAAAAGCTCACAATTACGCCAAACGGCGCGGTTGTGGGCTTTTCTCGTTGTTTCTTTGTTTAATTATATTTAACAAAATCAAATAGAATTATACAAAATTAAAGCCTTTTTACATGGCACTTGCCACGAAACTTGCCACGTTTAACATCGTTTTACACCTGATAATAAAATAAAAAGCGGGGATTTCTCCCCGCCTTTTATATCAAAGATCACCTTTTCTGATTTCAGCAAGCATTTTCTTTGCCGCGTCTCTTTTTGAGCTCGGCAATGCCCTGTTGTTTGCCATTTCTTCGAGCTCGGCTTCCATGTCGCGGCCGTCGCCGTAGCTCCTGCCGTCGTTGTAGCTGTCGCCGTAGCTATCGTCGTTATAACTACGGTACATTCTGCGGCTCATGCCGTCCATGTCGCGGGAAATAAACCGACCGTTGCGGGGACTTCTTCCACGCTCGCCTGATCTTTTGTCAAGATAGTCACCGTAATCGTCCATACCTTCGACAGCGGAAAGATCAACGAGCATATCGGTGACTTTTCCCCACGCGTCAAGAGTAGCCGTGGGAATTTCTCTCGCGTCTTTGTTTTTATATGCATCTGCAAGCTGGTCAAGCTTGTCCATAAGCATTTCTTTGAACTTGTGCATTTTTTACACTCCTTCCTTAGCACGTCACGCGGCGGACTCCCGCAGTATCTATTTTGAGCACTGCGTTTGTGATGTCCGTCGGCTGTGTGCCGATATTCTCGATTGCCACTGACGAGCAGCCGCATATAGACGGGACTGCGACCAGTATTCCTGTACCGATATTGAAAATGTCGCCGACCGCGGCAGGCGTTACCGTCATGACGCTTTCGGGGTCGATTTCGCCGTCAACAACGATTGCGAGCGTTACCGGCTCGACTGTTGCACCTTCGGCGAGCGCGACATTCGCGTGGAACTCCACGTTGTACATCGTTTCATAAATAGGGCGGCAGCCGCAACCGCAGCCGCTTGCCCTTACACGGTTTGCGAGGCGGAAGAGACCGGAGCCCTCCTTATGGAAAACATAGCCGGAGCGGCAAGGGAACGAAGCAACCGGGAAAAGAGCCGGCTGATTCGGCTGGACTGTCTGTGTTGTTATAATGCTGTATTCGGCAGCCATTCGAGCCACCTCCGATCAGTAAAGATTCACGTTGCCGTTGCAACCGCCGCAGCCACCAGCTACATTCTGAGCACACGTGAAAATCGGCTGATTTCCATATACGGGAGTTGTGCCGACGGGGCAGTTCTTGAGCCTGTTGTAGAGTGCGTCAACTTCTGCTGCCTGTCCTGCCTTGAGCTGAGCTGTCTGCTCAATCTGGGAAGCCTGACCGCGGGCATACATGAGTTCAGAGCGAAGATTCGCGTTTTCACGTCTCTCTGCCTGAAGTTCCTGATCGCAAAGCTTGTCATTCAATCCGCGGATAGCGTCGAGAATTGCCTGTGTGTTTGCGGTGTCGGTCTGTCTTGTATTGCAGGCTTCTGTTGCGATAGTGTACTTTACATCAGCGGTTCCGGCTGCCTGGGCGTAACCGTTCTGCGCGATCTGCGCCTGGATTGCGTTCTGACCGCCTGTGATAGCAGTCTGAGAAGCAAACGCCTGCTGCATATTTGCGATCTGACGTGCGTTTGCCGCTGTTTCGGCATTTGCGAAACCGGAGCTTACAGCATTAATGACGCCGCTTCCGGTCTGGCAGATGTTCTGATTTACGCCGGCAATGCCGAGCTGAACGTCGCCGAAACCGCTTGTAATCGCATTCTGAATGCCGTTGATCTGCGTGCTGATCTGCTGATCACGGAAGCCGCTGTTGATATTCTGGCTGTTATTCAGCCACGGATAGAGCATATCCATTCCGAACATACCGCCCATCATGCCGAGACCGCCGCCGAAGCCGCCAAAGCCACCGCCGAAGCCCCAGCCACCGCAAAGTGCGAGGATAAAAAGAAGCGCCCAGCCGTCGCCGCCTCCGAAGAGACTGCCGAAGCCGCCGCCGTAACCACCGCCGCCGTAGCCGTAACCCGCAGGAACTACGGGCATAAAGAAGCCGTTTCCGTTGTTTGTTGTGGGATCCATAGTATTTTCCTTTCTACCGGCTATTTTTTGCCGGTGAGCGTCCGGAGCCGTACCTTCGGACGGTTAATTTATATCAACGCAGAGCGTTGATTACATCTGAGGGCGCGAAAGCATTCCGAGCATCTTTTTGGCGTTCGCGAGCTGCTGCGGAGTCACCTGTCCCGATTGCGTCAAATAGTTGAGCATCGCGTTCGGGTCGGTCGGAATATTTTCGGGGATTTTAAAACAGGAACCGAGCGCCTGCCGTGGGTCCTGCTGAAACTGTCCGTATAACTGCCGAATGTCCGGCTGCTGCGCGGGCTGTTGTCCTCCCCGCTCAATCGGCACGCCCTGTCGGAACTGTTTAAATACGTTATTCGTCATCGTTCTGCTCCTCTCTCCGTCTTCCCCGCTTCGGTGCGGAAAGGCTCTCGAAAAGTCCGTTGATCTTGTCCTCAAGGCTGTCAAACCGTGCGCGGAAATCGTCGAACGCGTCCGTCGTTACATAGCCGGACATATCAAAGTTCGGCTTTTCCTGCGGTGGTGCAACGCGCTTGTAGGTTTCCATGGGCGACTGTCTGCCGAACTGGTCGGCGCGTTTTACAAAGATGTTCTCGCCGTCGTCTGTTACCATAAAACCGATGTTGTTCGGATTCAAATACATATCGTGAGCCATGTTCTGACCGTTGACCCACGCCGCCGTTACCTGTCCCGCGGGGATAAGAACCGCGCGGGGATCCTGCGTCGGCTGCGCCTGGACGGGCTGCATCTGAGCTGGCTGCTGCTGAGGATAACCGTTATAATATGGTCCCTGCATCGTTTATTCCTCCAAAACAAAAAAATAACGCACCTGTTCGTCTCCACTGTCCCAAGCGTCGTGGTATTTTCCACCGATCACGGCGACCGCGTGCGTTCCGGTACCTATAATATAAATGCCGCGCGGGTGATTTTCCGCAAACTCGCGGACGGTGCAGGCGCGTGCAATATCGAAAGATTTATATCCGTTGTCCGTAAGATACGCACCCCACACCTTATTCACTACGAACGGGCTGCACATTTCGAAGCCCTTCAGCGATAACTCGGTATATACGCGATCCCACGACTTACCCGTCGCGAGGGCAACGGCGCGGACAACGCAGTCCGGTTCAAGGACACAGCAGGGGCTCGGATTGTTTCGTACATACGACATCTCCGTTCCCCTCCCGCGTGAATGTTTTCCGGCATTTATATTATATCACGGTTCCAAACGGCAAAAAGATAATAAAACGATAATAATACGATAATTGCACAAATACTGCACAAATCAAAAGCACTTGTTTTGTGCAAGTGCACGAATACCACTACGCCCTTAGCGGACTTACGGAAGAAATAAAAAAAGACGGTCATTGCTGACCGTCTTTTTCTTCCATAACGTATTTTATTTTCTGCAACGCCTGCCGGTGTTTGAGCCGCACCGTGCTTTCGGCATATCCGAGCACGTCTGCAATAACGTCAAGCGACTTATGCTGTAAATAGATCATCTCGACGATCTCACGCTCACGCGCTGTCAGCAGCGCCTCGTCAAGCAAGGTGCGTAATTGCCGCTTAGTTTTAGCTTTTTCCTTGAGCAGTTTTTTCGTCAAAATGTGGTCTGTCATTTCGGAATTTTTATAAGATCCTTTTCAAATACCCAGCTGTAAATCTCTTTCAGGAGAGCTTTATCCTTGCCAAGCTGCATGATTGTATAAACGTTTTTGGCTCCCTTTACCGAATTTGGTATTTTTATTGCAACGCCCGCATAAGTTGTCGCAGTCTCTTTGATGATGACCTTGTCTCCGACCTCAAACTTTGCGGGATTTTCGTTTTTATATGTAATGTACGGGCATTCAAACCAGTCCGTCCATAATTTGTCAAATTTACGTTTTACGACACCGTCGCCGCGTGCTCCGAGTGTGCTCTCGATCGTTTCTCCGTTTCCGATATATACGCCGACGTGGTGATTTTTTCGGCAGTATAACACAATTCCTTTCTTTTCGGGAAGCGTTCCGATCTTGCCTTTGACCTTTGCCGCAGCGTACATATCAGCTGCGGAGCAGTCCGGATAACGAGCCGACGCGTAATTCGGCGAACCGACGCCGCCCGTGAGCTTCCCGCTCCAGTAGTACGATTTGACCAGACCGACGCAGTCAACTCCGTAAAAATCTTTACCGAAGAGCGAGCGGAGATACGCCCAGCGCTCGGGAGAGTAACCCGTTCCCGGCTGGTTTCCGTATATGTCTTTCAGCGTGTCGTACTGCTTCTCGACAAGCCGGAGGATCCCACCCCACATATAAACGGTGTTGTTTTTCAGCGCCTTCTTGCAATGTTCGGCCAGTCCTTCGTTGTTATATGTCATTTTTTCCTCCGATCAGCTCTATGATTTCCATAAGCTTATCATAACCGAATTGCGCCGTGTAGCTTACGAAAAAGCCCGCGACGATTGCTCCGATTACCATGTACCATTCAATCGGCGTTTTCGTTATGGTGAGGTATGCAAGTACCGTAGAAACCGTCAGAAACAGGGCAATAACGGTTGCTGTTATCTGCGCTGGTATTTTCTTGAATATGCCCTTGAAAACCTCTGTGAGCGCATTTGTGACGATCACGAGCACTCCGACAGCGGTAACCAGAACGCCAACATTAAGTATCTCCACCGAAATATCCCTCCTTGTCCATATCGTTGAGCACTTCCCCGAAAAGTCCGGAAACCATTTTTAAAAGTTTTGCTTTGTCTTCGGGAGTTCTCTTTTTCCCTCTTTGTTTGCTTTTTTCAGCTTCTTCTTCGATGTGGTTTGCTATCTTCACAATGTTTTCAGCCTTCGCCTTCCAGCTATAAAAGCACCATGCGACCGATACCGGCGAGCCGATAAACGTCAATAACTCAATCAATCCTGTATTTCGCGAAAAAACATAGTACCAACCGAGCCCGACGCTTATTATCCAGATTATAACAGCCGCACCGAGTATAAGCTTTGAAAACTGAAACTTTTTCATTATGCAAGTGTCCAATTCTTTGCAGTTGCGATTGCCTTTTCTTCCGCAGAGAGCCTTGCAAGATTTGTTTCGCCAAGCGTAAACGTTTTTGCTGTTTGCCCTGTTAAATCTGCAAGGTTTTCAAACATAGCGACCATACTGTCGTGCGTCAAGACGTTTGTAAATGAAAAATTAGCAGCAAAGTTCCAGTTTTTACCAAGAATTATGTTGGTAACTGCCGAACATCCCCCAAATGAATTTGATGTATTATAAGATGTTACCGATGCAGGAAGTGAAATAGTTTCAAGTGCAGTACAGCCATAACAAGTCCAGTTGCCTAGCGATGTAACTCCGTCAGGTATTATAAGAGATTTTAACGATGTACAATTTCTAAAAACAGAATTGCCTAATGTAAGCCCCGTTGTCGGTAAATCAATATTCTCAAGACCGGAGCACCCATTAAAAGCATTGTCGCCTATTTGTATAGTTGTGCTTCTTTCTTCAAATGAAACATATTGTATTTCTGTATGCCCAAACAACGCATCATTTGAACCTGTAATTCTCGTTACAGTTGCAGGAATAACAATATTACCTGATGGATATTTGAATTTTCCGTCTGTCGTAAAAGAGCTGAAAGCACTGTCACCACCCGAACCATAAATCGGATTTACTAACATATCTCACACCCCCATTGACGTTACTTTGAACAACAGAGCGTTTTCCGGTATGGATTTACAGGTGAATGTAATGTTGCTTACTGTTTCATATCGTGCAATAACGCCACAAGCGGCCCATTCTTCAACGCTTGCGGGGTCAACGTCTATTACGTTCCGCAGGCTTGTGCTGTGCGAATATAACACCGTTTGCTGCAAAGTAGAGGTGTCCCACCCTGCAACAGTAAGCGTGAGCGTAGGCGAGATTATTATTGAGCCACCACCGCCGCCCGCTATCTCTGTTTCAACGCCGTTTACTCTTCCTAAGAGCTTCATCTTATCATCACCCTTTCATTTTGTAAAGCATACCTCTGATATGCTCTAAGTCGCTGATAGGCGCGGTATGCACTTTTGCTCTATCCCACGACCACTCTGTCATATCGTTCGGGTTCTTCTTGTACTTCATAGCTATCGCATCATATAAAAACGCGCCAAACTTCTCGTCTTTGTCGGGCATTTTTGTCATAATATCAATGCACTCATTAATGATACGCTTACGCTCTATTCCCCGTCCGTCCTCGTTATATGAGAACCACTGATAGCCGCGTTCGGAAGTTGCCCGACATAAGACTTTCGGCTTGCCGTCTTTAACAAAGTAGAGCATGCCGCTGTCTGTGGTTTCACATTCCGTACCCCACGGAATGTTGACGTATCCGCATATCATATCGTCAGCCTTAACGCGGCAAGCTGTGATGTACTTGCTCACGGCGCGTCACCTTCTATGATTTCCTGCATTTCATCAGCCGTGAGCAGTCCGACATCAACAAGCTCCTGCAACTGCTCAACGGTGATTGCTCCGTTTTCATACCACTTTTTATAGCGTTTGAAGTTCTTGCTATGCGTCATATCACTCACCCGCCTTTTCTTCGAGAGCCGTCACACGAGCGTCAAGCTGTGCAAGCTCAATCTCAAGGTCAACGATTGTGCTTTCTGACTCTCTGATACCCTCGGTTGATACGCCGTGAACTCCGTCTATATACTCCGAGAGCTTCAACTCGACCGCATTCATTCGGTCTTTAAGGTCTTTTATCGCTTGTAAAATAGATTCCATTTCTTACTCTCCTTTCATATACAGCCAAAGGGAGTTATACCAACAGCAACATTGACTACAGTGCTGGTTGCGACACCACTGGATTCAACTGCCGCAAAATTTGATGTATTCCCGCTATATGGTGTTCTTAAAGCCCATTTTTGATTACTTGTAGTGTCATTTTTTTGTTTTATCCTATTTACCGAGGTTTTATAGTATGTCCACTGTGTAAGTGCATTTGCTTCTACGTCTGTCCCACTGTGTTTTGAATCAAATATTTCTTTTTCTGCCGGCAGCGCAAAATAATCAATACTTGTAGTTAGTGTAGATGCATTGTAATCCGATACAGTAACCGTTTTAAACCGTTTAAAAATAGATCGTATAGTGATTGGTAAGGCATTATAGAAATTACTATTAAACCACGTTCTTCTCGGGCAACTGTCCCACGAACCCACGTTGGTATTCGTCGTATTCATTTTCCCTAAAGTACTAAGAGATTTAAAAGCATGAACTATTGCATTTACGGTTTTGTCGTTTTCATCTTTATAAAGTCCGAGTTGCACTATTACAAGTTCAATATCCTGCGCCGGTTGCGTCTCGTCAACGCCTGTTGAGGGTTCTATAGCAGAAAGACTAAACTTCCTACTATCGCCCACTGCCCAGTAATTAGCGGGTGAGAACTCGCCTGCATCCGCAAGAGCCAAAGCGTCAACTATCTGTTCATCAGTTGCATTTTCCCACGTTATATTAACATAATTGAATAATTCTTCTATCTTTGACGAACTGTACGTTGTCTCTGTAGATATGTGCTCGTCGTCTATGATGCCGCTATCACTGCCGCTTTCATCAGTAATACCGATTATAGCGGTTTCGGGCAGTGTTCCCGCTGTTTCTGCGGCTGTATGCTCTGCGCGTGTGCCTAACCATACGTTGTCAAAGTCGCTCGCAGATTTCCCACTATCAGTCAGATTGCCGTTTGAATCGAGCCCCGCAAAGTGCCCGGCTGTCGCATTGGCTACCTTGTCAGCTTTTCCGTTCAGATCAACCGTACCGGAAATGCTCTGCCCGTTTGCGGCGTGCGCAGTCGCTCCGGAAAGCAACGTCTGCGGCGTTACTGTATCGCTCGTGAGATCAAGAAGAGTGTCACCGTTATATACGACCTTGTTTACTTCCATTCTGCATTCCTCCGGTTATGCGATTGTTACCGTGAGCCCTCCGGCTGCGTTTTCGGTCTCAGTATAAGGAATCGCCGCAACGTTGACCTGCGAAAGATAATCATAGCCGGCATCCGGAAGCACGGTCTGAGCTGTGGCGGCGGGAGTTACGTTCTTTGTCTGAGCTGTAGCGCCTTCGCCGGAATAATCTCCGACAACGCCGAGGATCGTCACGCCTGCTTTGATGTTCGATGATATGATCTTTGACTGTTCTGTACTGTCTATCGCAACAGAACCGGAACCGTCGTGATAACCTTGTGCGATGCTGTATGTACCGCTTTTTGTGCTGATAGTGCCGCTAACAGCGCCGTTATTCGGCATTGTTCCGGTAAGTATCGAACCACGCGCCGCAAAGGTTTTCGTCGCGAGGACTTCCGCAACGGCAGCAGTCGCGCCCGAACTGTCAACGTCGTTTGTGTTCGTTCCGGTAATCGGTGCGCCGCTCATGTCATGCGCTGTCACGCCGTATGCAAGATCGGCTGCTGTGATCGTATCGCTTGTCAGGTCAAATTTAGTTTCGTTGTTAAAAACAAGTTTGTTGATGTACTTCTGGTCGGGCATTGTCTTATCCTCCAATGAATTTTGTTAAAATAAACGTTCCTATGCCACCGGCGACCGCGCCGATTATTGCCAACAAAAGAGCCTCCCACCGTTTTGCGGGTTTGCTCTCGATCTCTGTGACCTTGCCGTCTATGCGGTTTATATCTTCACGCATATTTTTGATCTCGATAACCATGTTTCGGATGTTGTCGATGAGATCTTCCTGCTTGTCAACGCGTTTATGCAGGGATTTTACGGAGCTTTCAACCGCGGTGAGGCGCTCGCGGACCTGTACGTCGTTTTCGTCCATGTCCTCACCCCCTACTAAACAAAACTTCAACGTGCGTATCGTCTATTCGACGTAAAACACGAATATTCGTAGGTGATAAGCTCGCAGTTCCTATGCCGTCACGGGCTGAAACATACCCGTTCGGCTTACACGAGCCGTTATCAACGATTATCAAACGCCCTACAAGACCAAGAGGCGACCATTCGGGGCGCTCGCTTCGCGGTACATACTTTCTGTTCGGGTCGTATTCTTCCGACACTATCGGCTCTCCGTTTTTGTCTTTTATAACACTTCCGAAAACGTCTTTTTTGTACTTGCCGTGCCATTCAATCGGGTTGTTTCCGATGATTGAGGGATTTGCAGAAATAATACCGTAAATCTCATCACCCTGAGCAGGAATCAACTTATCCCCGTCAAGCGCTACAAGCATTCCGCGCCGGTCTTCATTATCCGGGTTTCCGTCCGCCCATTCAAACAAATCCGCATAGTCGGCGCTCATTGTGTTGTAATTTCCCGCAATGTATATATCGCCGTCTGACGTCGCGTACATCGCGTTTCCTGTTCCTGCTCCATAGCCGTGCGAACCTATAACAAATCTTGTTGTATTTGGTAAATTTGTCGTGTCCGCACCGAAACCTACCACCCAACAGCCACCTTTATCAACGATATTGCTGTCGCCTATGCATCCGCAATACCCATTTGATACTGTATTGTTAGAGCCGAATACAAACTGACAGTCTGCACCTGCGACGGTGTTTGAGTTTCCGGCGATTATTCCCGCATACATAGAGCTATTGACTATCAGGTTAGAAGCCCCGACAATAATGCTGTTTGTCGCTCCGGAATAAACCTTGTTGTAGCTGCCGGCGACGAAAGAAAATGAAATGCCGCCCCTGACCTCGTTGTTGAAACCTGTAAGCACAAATCCCGTGCTGCCGGAATTAGTCATTACGTTCTTATTGCCGCTGATCAAAGCCGAATCGGCATTTGTAACGCTGTTTTCACTGCCGCTTATATGCGTTTTTTGTGAGCCTGTGAGCGTGTTTTTATAACCCTCTGCGTGATTATAATCGCCGCCTGTTATCGTACACCCGTCTGCCGCTGTATAGCCGTTGAAACGTTCGTTGTGCTGTCCGACGTTCTCGCCTACACCGACTTTTTTCTCTGTTCCTGTTGAAACATTGACGGTTTTTTGCGGTGCCATGTAGTACTCTTCTTCCGTAAAAGCGTAAGAGTAAAGCGTTTCCGTGAAATGCGCATTCACGAAGTCGTATGATATGCCCGTAACAAGCAACGTTGTTCCTGCGGCCGTCGCAAAATCGCCGGGTTCGATCTCTCCGACGCCCTGGATTGTGACCGTTGCCGTTGTCCATGGCTTGTTCCTGATTTTGGACGATGCGGCAACAATAGCGTTGTACCATGGTGTGCCTTCGTCTATGAAATCCATGTCATCAAAACGTGGAGCATAAGGAAGCTGTTTGTAACCGCTTTTTTTCTTTGCCATACGTTCTTCTGACTTGAAAGCGAGGATCTGACTGATATAATATGTTTCAGACCCTATTCGGATTTCAAGAATATTTGCATCGGCAATACTGGTCTGTTGGTACTTGTAAATCTGTGGCATTTCATCAGCGTCGATATATAAAGCGCCGAGGTTCATTGCCGCGATTCGTGCAAGAACATCACGGCATAAATACGGATTCCCCTGCATTCCTTTTGCTTTTGGAGTGTCCGAAATGTAGATTTCACTGTACACATTCGGGTCGATGTCAAAATTTACAGTGACATTAGGCATACCGCTCTGATCCCAGGCTTCCGCGAAAAGGTCAGAAATTGCTATCGGATATGTTAAGCCCTCGGGGTTGAAATCTACGCCGGTATATAGCATAAAGTCGGATGCTGTAATAATTCCGTTTACTGCATCTGACTTGTCATATGACGTTATGTAGAACGTTCCGAGTTTTGCAGATGCCTTTTCTGTTCCGTTTGGATTGTCAAATGCCGCATAGACGATGATTTTCGCACCACTCACAAGAGCGGATTCATTGTTTACTCTGCGGCGATCAACTGTTATCCTACATTCCGACGAGAGTGCAAGACAGGTCTCAAAAAATGCGGGCTTTGCCGAGTCGCCTTTCATTATATGGCATTCTATAATTGCGTCATTTCCGGTCATTGTCAATCCCGAAACAACAGCTCTTATATTTGGATAACGTCCCGCGGCTTTTGCCGCTGCGAGATATTCGCCAGGTAATGTTCTCATGCTTCCTCCATGCTAACTGGGAGATTTATATAATAAATTCCATCAGTCTTGTCACCAAATTTATAGCGCGGCTCCGGAGGCTTTGGAAGATCTACGATCATATCTCTTGTTTCGGTACCAGAACCGAAGGGGAACGTTACAGATTGCATGATTTGTGATGCGAGAGCGTATATTTGTTCATATTCTTCCGCAGAACATATGGAAATTGTGAGATTAACACGAAGCTTAATTTTTGACCTGTCCACGCGATCTGTTCCCGCAAACGATGTTGTGCGGGTTTCATTCCTCACAAACGGCTCAACTTCCAAGTGCCGGACGCGTGGGAGCTGCATACTGCCCATACTGACTTCATATCTTCCGATTGCCATTATATAACTACCTCCGCACCGCGACTGTATCTCATGGCGTTGATCCTGTTCGTTATAGCTGTTGCCATTTTCTGACCGTCAACGTTCAGTATAAACGGCACCGGTTCTGCAATGATTTGCTCAAGCAGCGCTGCGACTTTGTTCATCGCCGCGGCCTGCTCCTTGCTTCCGCTGACTTCCGCAAGCTGCGAAAGAGGAGAAACGACTTCGGGGTCGCTCTTTACATTCTGGTTATCTCCGACGACTGCAAGCGTCTTTCCATAAACCACGCCGCCGGATGCAAGATGCGGGACGTTGTAATGTGAAGAATAATAGTCCGCGGCGTTGAATTTGTTCATCTGACCCGTGGTTTCGAGCTCGTTTCTTCTTTGCCGCGCTTCTTCCTCGGTCAGCTCGTCGGCGAGCCGTGCATTAAAAAGCGCCAGTTTTTCGGACGTGTTGAGCACTTCGCTTTTTGCCTGCGCTAATGCTTCCGCAGCGTCCATACCCTGACGCATATACTCGTTTGACGACTGTACGATCTGGCGCCGTATATCTGTCACAAGGCTGTTTTCCTCGCGGGCGTTTATCTCGTCAGCGTGGAAAACCTCGTATAGTTTCGCGCCTGCATCTCTCCAGAATGCTGTAACTTCGTTATACCACTTTTGCAGATTAGTCCCGAAGATGCTGTCGATAAATCCGAGCGCATTTGAAAAAACGTTCACGAAACCTTCTCCGGCTTTGCTCAGACCTGTTTCAAAGTCCCCACTTAAAAAGTCGATAAGACCCTCTAAAATTGGTATGAGACCGTCACCTATTAGCCCGGCGACGGATGATATAGCTCCGCCGAGAACGCCGCTCAAAACACTTGCAATGCCTTCCAGTAACGGCATTAACGGCGTAAGTATTTTGTTAAGAAGCTTTGCCACAAAGTCGATGATTGGTTTCAACATCTTGAGGATGTCAGCGATAGGATCAATGAGACTTTCGACAAGACCTAAGATTAAATCGAGAACCGGGCTCAGAGCGTCAAAAACGTCCATGAGGCTGTCGATAATGTCGAGAAGCGGCGGCAGTAGCTTTTCAATTATTTTCACAAGCACCGGAGCAAGCTTTTGAACAAGTTCTGCGATAACCGGAGCAAGCTTTGAAAAAATTTCGGATATATAAGGTAAAAGCGACGTGATAACGTCTATGATCTGCGGAAGAAGTTCCGAAGCGAGATCCATTAAAACCGGTAGGATCTGATCGAATGCTTTCTCAAAGATTGGAGCGATCTGCTCGATAAGCTTGTTTATTTTTGGTATGTTGCTGATTATAAAATCCGCTGCTTTTTTTACGATTGGCATTAACCGAGCACCGAGCTGCGTCATTACAGCTCCGAGAGAACGCTTCATCTGATCGAGCGTGTCGGTCAGGTTTACGCCGTTGTCGATAACCTCGTCTTCCAGTACAAGACCAAGGTCATGTGCTTGCTGCCGCATTTCGTCAAGAGAGCCGGCAGCTCCGTTAAACAGCGGCATGAGTTCTGTACCGCTTTTTCCGAGGAGCGTGGTCGCTATCGTTGTTTTTTCGGTTCCCGCTTCCATATTCTGGAGCGCATTTGTTACGTCATAAAACAGTTCTTCTTGTGTTTTTGCGTTTCCGTTTATATCGGTGAGCGAAATACCGAGCTGGTCGAAGTATTTATTGCCTTTTTCAGCCTGCGTTGATAGCGTTTTTAAACCTGTTTGAAGTTTTGAAACGTCAGTGCCGCTTTGTGATAATGCAAAACTAAGCTCTTGATACGCTTCACGGGAAACGCCTATCTTTTGCGACATTTTATCCACATCGTCAGCTACAGACGCAGAAGAAGTCGCCATTTTATACATACCCGCGGCAGCACCCGCCGCGGCTGTACCTATTGCCGCCCCCCACTTTGCAGCGGTTTTCACGCCGCTGCCAAGCGTAGAAGCAACAGATTTCGCGGATTTATCTGTTTTTGCGAGAGACTTGTCCGCTTCGTCAGTATTTACCAGGATAGAACCAAAAAGCTTGAATATTTCCACGGACTTTTCACCTCGTCAAAGGCCTAACGCGGCCATTTTTGCGCCGATCTCGTCGAGTATATCCTCGGCGCTTTTATCATTATTTGTTTTATTATTGTATTTTGGATCAGATCGTTTACTGAACTCGTCGAAATCCATTTCACGGCATTCGCCGGATATAAGCCAGCAAAGCCATAATCGCTCTTGTTTGTTTTCCTCGATTGCGGTACAAATCAATTTGTGTATTTGCCGGAATGATAACAGGTTTAATATGTTCAAATCGCCGCCGTACCGCTTGAGCAAAAGATCAAGCGTCAGCGAATGGCTGATTTCAATGCAGACATAAAAAAATCTTTAATATCCTTGCTCTGCTCGATAATTGCTTTCACAAGCTCGCAAATATCAATAAATGCAGCATTTTTTATATCTTCCGGTGTTTTACCTGTAATTCCCGCGAGAAGTTCGTACAGTGGGTTTTCAAGCGCAGGCGCTTTCTGAATAATAAATGTGAACAGGTTCATGCCTGCTTTCACTTGTTCATCTTCCGACCCTTTGAGCTTTTTTACATCAAAAAGGTCGTTGATCGTCTCCATGGATATTTCTGCTGCATTGATCGCTTTTGCAACTGCAAATGCGTCTCCGATTGTTATTTTTCTTGCCGGTAACATTCTTAATTCCTCCGATTTTGGATTTTTGGTGCGCCTTTTTGCGGTTTTTCCACAAATTTGCGAGATAACAGGCACCGGAAAGAGCCTGTTGTATTTTGATTTTACGGATTTGACTGATTTGATGCCTTCGGATAGAAAATATTATACGGAGGTACGAGATCATCTTCCATGGCTTCATCAACGTCGTTGTAGGCGTAAACCGTAACCGGAAGCACTCCGCTTTCGCTGTCTCCGGTCTGAAGCGTCAGACCGTCTTCGTTGAAGCAGTTGAGCAGCTGGAAAATAACCGGTGTGTCCTCGCCGGATATACATCCGATTATTGTGATGTTTTCGATAAAGTCTTCCTCGGCAAGTTCATATGTACCCGTGATCTTGTCATATCCTGTCGGTACATCCTGGCTTGTGCTGTCGATAACCGCAGCGCCAAGTGCAAGTGCGAGCGTTTCCTCAGACACTTCTATCAACGAAAAAGCCGCAGAAGCCGCGATCTCGGTTATTTGTCCGAGACCTTTCATTCTGCCGCCTGCGCCGTCAACGGGTATCTGCTCGACCGTGTTCTCGATACGGATCTGTACGCCGCCACGAGTAGCTCCGAGGCATTTGCCGGCTGTTTTAGCACTGGCGTATGTGTCAGTATCAGGATCAAAATTTTTGAACACCGCGGATGCGCCAAGCTGAAGCTTTTTGACAGTTTTGTCAGTAATACCGTTATAGTTCTTCTTGCGTATAAAAGGCGTTCTTGGCATTTGTTTTCACCCCTTTTTTAAATATCTTTGTTTTTCCAGTATGTGACCTCATACGAGTCAATATAATGTACGATTTTTTGATTTGGTTCTTCGACAAGGTCTCCGCGGCTGTCAATCACAAAGCGAATGTATGCTCCGTCTTCCGTTTCAGCTGTTCCGTGATTAAGGATTCCGCGAGCAAGCTCATGCATTTGTACGACTGTCACGGGCTGGCCGTCGGCAGCGAGGTAATCGAGGACAAGCCGGTACCGACAAAATTCGTCGGTTTCCTCAAATTTCCGAAGGTCGCAGTTAATTCGCGGATATACCGTCTGCGATTTCCCAAAATACACATATGGCGTGATTTCTTTGAGTGCGTGCGTGACGCAAAACATGATATTACTTTCAACCGGTGTCGTTGTCGTCACTTTCTGTCTCCCCTTCGTCTATAAGCCCGAGCGCTCGGTTTTCGTCTTCGATTGCGGATAAATACTGCCCCTCTATGCGGCGTATTTCGTCAATATTTTCCTCGACAGCGCTGTAAAAAGGCGCGATTTTCTCGACCTTTTCTGTTCCGGTTTCAAAATATCCGCCGTAAAACCCGCGCGGTTTATATCCGACTTGTACATCCGGATATTGCTGCTTTGAGCGAACCCAGTACTGCATATTTTTCCGCGCACGCCCTGATTTTTTCGGGATTTTTGCACGGGCCTTACGACAAACAAGTTTACCAACGTCGCGAAGTGCGGCGCGTGTAAGCTCTTTTATCGTATATTGGCAGCGGTCAAGCCCCGAAATATATTCCACGCCGTTTTTGGTGATCTTGACATAGTTCGGTAATGACATTTTTATCCAGCTTTCGCTATATCTTCACAAGTGATCTCGATAACGCCTGCATCGTCTGTTGTGTGTGCGTCTGTGATCTGATACGCGGCACCGCCGACAACAACGACCTTTTCCTCGTTGTAATCGTCAGCATAGATATGCAGTGTAAATTCCGGCTTTAAGCCTGCTGCGAGTTCGTGGTACAGTTCTGACCATTTGCGACCGACAACTATGCCGGCCACAAGATTTACCGTTTCCGACCATATCGGCGATCCGTATTCGTCAGAGCCTTCGGGTGTGCGTTTGGTGAGTGCAATGACCGTTTCGTCACCATTCGCACCCCACGAACAAGCAATGACTGTATGTGTTACGCCTGTATCGGCCGAAAATTCAACGGCAGCAGAAGAAACACCAACAAACCCGGCTGAGCGTAAAGCCTCAATGATTGCGACCGGTATGTTGCTGTACTCGTTTTTGGTATAGTGATGTACCTCGATCTTATACAGCGCATGACCTTCCACGACAACGTCAAGTTTTTTTTCCTGCCATACGATATAATCTCCGGTCTGCTTGTGCGCTTCGGTGTGGAAATATGTGATTCCCACAGTTCCGAGAGCGTTTTTTATTGCGTCATTATACGTCAATTTCAAACGCCTCCTCGATGTCCGACAGCGACAAAACTTCACTCGGCGGTTTTGTATCGTATTTCTCTTGCTTGTCCTCGATTCTGTACTGTCTGCCGGATATAATAACAACATCCTGCGGATTTACATCGTCGAGGAGCGGAACGTCGATTACCTTGGAAATATAGACTTGCTCCTGCATAGCTTCATAACGGCGTTTTAGGCCGACAACGTGCCACTTGAAACGTAAATGATATTTATGTTTCAACTTTTGTTCGGGACGATCTCCCTGCTCTGCTTTGTTGTCAACGCGGAAAATGTCACAAACACCGTCATTGAAAGCGATAAAATCCGAACTCTTAATCGCCATTATTCCCACCGCCTTCGGGATTTGTACCCGGTTCGGGTTCTGGTTCCGGTGTGGGAGCAAACGCGGCTGCTTCTCTCGCCGAGCGGCAGCCGTTTATTACGCCCAGGAAATTTTTGTCGAAGTCCTCAAACGCATTATTGTCGATATAGCGGCAGCAGTCTATAACGATCTGCTCTTCCGTCGGCTCAAGGTCGGCGCCGGCGGGTACGGCACATATTTTCCTGATATGAGCTTCCGCGCGCGCGAGTATTCCCGCGACTTTGTCGTCGATCCTCGGGTCGTCGTATGTTTTATCAAGTTCGTTTTTGATTGCCGCTAAATCTAACATTATGCATTATCCTTCCTGCGCGGCAAGGATCGCCGCGATTATGTCCGCTTTCAGGCTGCTCGCGGAAACACCGGTTATACCGCGCTCCTCGCAAATCACGAGCAGCTCCGCCTTGGTCATAGCGTTGAGCTCTTCCTCGGTATAAACGGTGTCAAGCGGCTCCGGAGCATCGGTTATTCCTGCGGTATGTTATTAACCGTAGGATATGTCGGCACGAGGTTCTCTATATCGAGATACAGGAACGCGTTGTCATCCTTCGGGAAGCCGTTACCGTACAGCTTGATCTTGTATGTCTTGAGGTCTTCAAGGAACTTGTACTCGTCGGACGTTTCGATCTTGCCGTTCTTGCTGCTGCCGAGCCCCATGAAGTACAGTCTGCCGATACCGAGAACCGCATGGTTTGAGGGAACTGCTACGGACTGAATGATCTTTGTCGGATAGGGCAGAACGTCCTTTGCATAAATGCCATTCGGTGTGAGAATAGTCGTTGCAGGAAATACGATCTTAAAATAATCGGTGGGATTTACAACGAAAATAGGTGTGCCGACTGTTCTCTGCTTGCCTGCGGGCGAGGTCGCAAGTGTAGAAATGAGGTCGCCGTATGTTGCAGGGTCAAGTTCTGTAACTGTTACTGCTGTTTTTCTCGGATATACGCCACCAACGATTGTTACATCATCGGACACGTCTCTGGTCATACCGATAGGCTGGTTGTTTCCTGTACCGTCAACTATCGCAGTTTCAAGGCCTACGGCAATAGCTTCTGCGAGAATGTTGCGAACGTAGGTATCAACCCACGCGGGACCGAGGTCGAGAATATCCTGCGAAATGTACATAAACGCCGTGAGTTTGCAAAGCGTCATATCCACGGTGTCGATGCTTCCGGAAAGTTCCTCGGTGATTGCAGATGTGAGAGCTCCCCAGACAGCCGACTGAGTTCCCTGTTTGTTTACGACCCACTTTGTAATTGCCGTGGTGTTCGTGAAGTCGATTGCGTCAAGAAGCGGATGCGATGTCTTGATGTCTTCGAGCACCTCGGTAATTACGGTCTGCGGGAATGCTACCGAAATGTTGGTGATGGCAGCCTGAGGATTTGCGGACTTTGCAGCCGCAATAAACTCCTCGTAATACTTACGCTCGCCTGCGGTGAGCTGGCGCACATTACGCGCGGCAAGGATTGTGCTGTCGATCAGATCAGTGGTTTTGTCAACCTTCGCAAGGATTTCCTCGCTGAGCTTTTCGCCGTATTCGCTCATTGCAGCATCGAACGCCTCATAATCATTGTTTCTTATCGCGTCGCTGGCACGAGTAAGGATTTCGGCAAAAATAAGCTTCTTTTTGTCGGGATTTGTCATCGTTTATTTACCTCCATAAAAATTAAAAACCCGCGCCATAGCTTTTTCTGCGAAAGCTTCATGCTCGGATTTTTCCGATATTTCCGGAGCCTTTACTTCCGGTTCCGGTATTTCGGGCTCCGGCTCTTCCGGAACCTTCTTTTCTTCCTCGGTTGTTTCAGCCTGCGGTTTTCCGCAGACCATTGCGCATATCTTACCGAGATCGATATGCTGCTGCGCTGCCGTTTCTCTGGTTGTTTTGTCCGGTTCCTGCATAATCGCATCGAACTGCTCTATCTCGTCACAAAGACCGTACTCATACGCTTGCTCCGCTGTCAGGTACGTTTCTTCATCAAGCAGTTTTACAAGCTTCTTCTCATCGAGCTTGTCGCCGCTTTTTTCGAGATAAACCGATCGGAATGCTTCGGCGAGAACGTCGAGGTCTTCCGCTGCTTTGCGGAGTTCCTTCGCATTGCCAATTGCCACAGTCCATGGATTATGGATCATAAGTACTGCATTCCTCGGCATTACGACCTTTTTGCAAGCAACTGCAATTACAGAAGCCGCAGAACACGCGAACGCGTCAATGTATGCGACAGTGTCGCAACTAAGTCTGCGAAGCACATTTGCAATTGCATTCGCCTCGTAAACAGAGCCGCCCATACTGTTTATATGCAGTTCGACTCGCTCTATATCGCCGTATGCTTTGAGAGCTTCTTTGATATGGTTTGCGCTGGTTTCGCTTTCAATTTTCTTTCCTGTAAACCAGTCATAGCTGTCGCCTTCAATATTTCCGTAAATGTCAATATTGACCACTTTCGGCTCTCTTGCGGACATTCTGATTGTCCAAAAGTTCTTCACGTGCCGTCACCCCCTAACTGCCTAAAATAAAGGTTATTCCGCCCGCAGGATTTTCAACCTCATAACTCGGGACCCTTTCAACGGTCACATTGTCACTCATTGATTTATTCGCGGTCGGTAATATAATATCGTCGATCAGATCCGGAGTGACTATGTAATCTTCCATGTACGGAGGAAGCCGTCCACCGGCTGAAGCGCCGATCTTAACGTTTACAGGCATTGCATTGCCGATTTTTACTATGATTTCATTACTCATTTTTTATGTAATATCAAAAAACGCAGGCTTCGGGAAGCCATGCCATGTATCAACTTCTGTTTGATCTGCATTGTAAAGCCGTATCGTATAATTATATCTATATCGTGTTATGTCCGTATCTTCCGGCGTGATCGAAATTATGATTTCTCCTGTTTCCGGATCTTGATCTTCTGCCTTTGCACGTTTCTGAATATACGGCTCTTTGTTTTTGTCCATGAAAACGGAAAGTACCATGTATTGACCTGGTTCAAATATGAACGGTTCTGGCTCTTCGTAGTCATACATGAACGTGAATGGAATGAGGGCGCTATCGCCGCGAGGAATCATGATATTATATCCGTCGGTCTTATACATTGCCGTCACCTCCCGCCGAGCTTATATCGTCGGTCGTGCCGTAATTTTTAGTGATATAATGCTTGTTCATAGACTCCTCACCGGTCGGCTCAAGCCCAGCATATATACGCGCCTCGTCCGGCGTTACAAAACCGGAAGAAATAAGCTTATCAACCGATCCGGATATATCGAATATGTCGATATGTTTGATGTTTGTTGTATCGGCTATAATGTGAGAGCCTTTTGCAATTTCGGAAAGTGGGAAAAATTTGATTGTGAGCTGTTCCGAGACCGCATTTGCAAGCGGGTCAATCGCGCTTGTGAGCGTAAAGTTGAGCGCGTCCTTCATTCCTGCTATTTCGCCGGTAAGGAGCGCCGGGCTGATTTTGTATGCCTGAGCTGCTCGGGTTATGCTATCAGTAACGATTTTTGTTATATCGTCAACTGTTGATCGTCCTGCTGTCGAGCTGTTTGCGAATGCAGCTTGCGTGCCATTGAACAGAGGCATTACCGCGTTTTTGTTCTTGAAAAATGCTTTGAACAAGTCATTAATGTAATTCGTATAATCTCGACGTGCCTGATCGTTTCCCTGAAACGCGCCGTTAATATTTACAAATGCCTTGTTACCGGTTCCGAGTTCGTAAGACTCCGTTGCGGCTGCGAGTAGCTGGTCATAACGTTGCAAAAGCCCCGCACGAAGCGCTGTGACGTTTTTGTTCGGGTAGCTTATATAAACCACCTCGGACATCGGAAACGTGCCGCGAGCTTGAAAATCGCCGCGATAAACGTCTGTAAAATACTTTTCGCGGACTTCATAGTCCGATTTATTGAAGCCGTCAGCAATGAGCCATTGTGTTTTATCAAAGGACTCAAACGCGAGCGCTTCACCGTCAAAAAGTAATTTGCGGTAATACTCACGCCAGAACTCCGTCGCGCTTTGGTTTACGTTAGGCTTATAGTTGAGCCGCGCCCAGAGGAGCTCTTTTTTTTCGGTGCCTTTTTCAAAAACCTTAAATTCACAATTTGCCATAAGGTTTGAAAGCATTTCGACAGCCGTAAACAGGCTGTATATGTCTATGGATAGCCGTTCGCTCTCCGATTCTATAAGATGATCTTTGAGGCTTATCGTTTCCGTTGAGCCGTCAGCCTTTTTTTTGAAAAGATTACCGAGGAAATCTGTAAACGCGCCCATATCGAAAGCCTCCCTTCGTTAAAATGTAAGTACAGTGCCAAAATCGGCAATATCAAACGTTGTACTGTCAAGTACATTGGAAACACATTCAGCAGCCGCAAAAGCTTTAAAACCGTCGGTCTTTCTGCTTTTCGGTTCAATCTTCTGATATGTCATGTTTCCGAATTTTGTCATGTCAAGCTTACTGTTATTTGCAAACCACCGCATATCTGGACGATCTCCCCAGACTATTCGATGTCCGGCAAACTTCGCCGTTATGCTCGGAATCGTTCGCATTTCGTCGGATCCGGCAAGCAATTTTATATTTCCGTATTCCTTTTCTGCGGAAAATCCGATATACTCCCGCAGCGCCTTTGCAAGCAGGGTATATCTGTATCGGTCAATTCCGATCGTAATTATCGTAAGGTTAAACGCTGCGGCGGTATTCTGAATCCAACCGGCAACAAGCTCCGGAGGAATTTCCGCAGCGTCAACAAATGTCATATATCCGAGTGCTGCCCAGTCCCTAAGCGGGGCTTTTATACGCGGCAGATCAACTGACTTGCTGCATATCCATGTATGGCATAACCAATAATCGACCTCGTCTATACGAAACAAAAAGCCTGCGGAAACAAAGTCAGTTGTACTTGCGTAGTCAATGCCGACTACGCATTGCCAACCGCGTATCAAATTAATATCAAACGCGCGGGAAGCTGCGAGAAGGTTATCCCAGCTCGTGACCTCATTTTCCATTTGCATCGGAGGTCTGTTCATACGCTTTGCCATAAACGAAGGATTTGCAACCGGGTTCATAGCATACGTTTGATACTCAAGCTCGATCTCCGCTTGCAAGTTTTTGAAGTATCGCAGCGACGGATTTGCTTTGTGCCACATCTCCCGGTCGTTGACTTCCTCGTCTTTGTCGAGTCGCCAGATGCACGGCAGCGTCCCGTTGTCCGGAACGTCTCCCGCGAGGATTTGCAAGCACATCTCGAATTTATCGTCAAAAACCGAGCCGCGCACAATTCCGTTTGTTGTCGTGATCGTGCGTCGTGGGTATTTCTTTTTTCCGAGACCTGTTACAGCCGCGTCGATAAGCTTGTAACTCTCATATGCGTGGTACTCGTCAAAATCGACTTTGCCGGGGCGTTGTCCGTCTTTTGTTTTTGGAGAGCTCGTGCAATAGTACCACGTTGACTTTGTTTGCAATGAGGTGATCTGCTCTTTTGTCCACCTGAAGAATTTTTTGAACTTCTGCGGATTGCCTTCGAGAATATTATAAACATCTTCCCATGCTGTTTTTGCCTGAAGTTCCGACATTGCAAACGTGTAAATGTCGTATTCTTTGACGCGGTTCGGAGGAAGAAGCAAACAAAAATTTTCAAATGCTGAATATCCTGTTTTTCCGCCGCCGCGTCCCATACAAATAAACGCCTCGGGGAAACGCAGTTCTCCGTCGGCGCGATATAGACAATTATGCAACGCAAATATGAACTTTTCCCACGCGAAAAGTTCATATGGAAAGTATTTTTGATAACTGAGATATTTGTCGAGCTGCTCAAAATCAAAATAAACATCCTCGGTCGTGATTACTCGCTTGACAAGCTGTACAAGCTGCTTTTGTTCCTCACAAACCGGGTATTCTTTATGCTCGACTATATCTATGTACTGTTGTACAGCCGCGGGAATGTTTATTATTACCGTGGCTTTTCGGGTGTTTGTCATAAACTCACCCACCGGAAAACAAATGTTGCTCGTGCGGGGATTTTCCCCGTTTCGCGGCTATTTTATGAGCATTGCCGCTAAAAGTTATATAAAAAAGCCGCTCGCACGAAGATTTTTCCCGTGCGCGGGCATTTTTCCGCTATAGTTCGTCGTCGTCCTCTGAAATTACGTTGTCAGTTGTTATATTCAGCTCTTTCAGAATAAGCATAATGCTTTTTTCTGTTTCCCTGATCTCGCGGAGCGTGAGGTTCATGCCGACGCGGACATTTCCCGTTCTTCCGATCGCAAACGAAACAATGCCGTCATTTGCGACAAGCTCCTTCAGCTTTCGGAGTTGTTCCCGCTGGTACATGATTTCGCTGACCAGTTCCAAAAAATACGGCGTGTCTGCTTTTCGGGCTTTTAGCTGCTCGATCAGCCCGGTGCGGAAAGCCTGCTCGGCTTTTTTTCGCTCGGCTTCTTCTTTGCGCGGCCGTCCGCCTTTGTTGACAGCTTTGCTTTTTGCCATAAAGAAAAACCTCCCGAAAACCTCTTGAAAACCTCCCGAAAACTCTTTATACGGGCGTGCGTGCGCGTGCGTTTTGTTTTTGTGCGCCCCTGCGCGTCAAAATCTGTTTTGTCGAG
>JAZOTE010000039.1:0-4500 GCA_045657485.1 Eubacteriales bacterium | reverse complement strand
GATGTGTTTTACCGCTTTCGACAGCGGAATAACACATTTTGATCTTGCAAACAATTACGGTCCCGAAGCGGGGAGCGCTGAAACGAATTTTGGAAAAATTCTTCGCAACCATCTCTCACAGTACCGTGATGAAATGATCATCAGCACCAAAGCAGGCTATTATATGTGGCCCGGTCCTTACGGCGATAAAGGAAGCAAAAAGTATCTCGTTGCAAGCCTCGATGCAAGTCTTAAACGAATGGGGCTTGAATACGTTGATATTTTCTACCATCACAGAATGGATCCTGAAACACCACTATACGAAACGATGTGGGCACTTGACTCTATCGTAAAAAGCGGAAAGGCTCTTTACGTAGGTCTTTCCAACTATGATGGTGAAACGATGACAAAGGCTGCTCAGATACTGAGCGAGCTGCACTGCCCTTTCATCATCAATCAAAACAGATACTCGATTCTCGACAGAACGGTAGAGAAAAACGGCATTTTGAAAAACGCTATCGAGGCGAAAAAAGGTATGATTATCTTTAGTCCTCTCGCACAAGGGCTTCTTACCGATCGATATATCAATGGTATTCCCGAGGATAGTCGTGTTAAAACCGACGGCAGATTCCTAAAGGAAGGACAAATATCAACGGATATGATCGAAAAGATCAAAAAGCTTAATGCGATTGCCGAGAACAGAGGGCAAACCCTTGCACAAATGGCTCTCTCTTGGATATACAGCCGAGAAGGCATCACCAGCGTTTTGATCGGTGCTTCCAAGCCTGAGCAAATCACCGAAAATCTCAAAATGACGGAGAATATTCACTTTACAGATGAGGAACGGCTTGCGATCGATAAGATCGTTCTCGGATAAGTTAAACTTGATTTAGCTGAAAGCATCAAACAGGAGGCACTGCAATTTCGCAGTACCTCCTGTTTTCACGTATATAATTTACTCGTCTATAATATTTCCTCTTTCAACGTTGGCGTTGATCAGCTCTTCGGTATATCTCCATATTTTCTTGTCGGCTCCCAGAATAAAAGCTAACTGCTTTTGGAAGCGTTCTCTGTTCATAAGATTCCCCTTAGTTGCCCGGTGCGATATAGTTACGTTTTTCAAGTGCTGCACCGATCTTATCCAGTATCTCTTCGGAATTTGCTCTTACCGTATGATAATGGAAGCCGCCTGTAATGTGCATCAGCTCAACCGACTTTCCGGTTCTAACGCTTTCGATAAACTGCTCAATTTGAGCGCGGGATGAAATATTCAGCTTTGCTTCCATTTTGCCATATGCCTTATGCCATACAAAAACGTCAGCAACAGTACCGCCGAGATCAACAATGAGCTTCAACTCATCCTCGGTCTGCTCGGTCGTATGAAACACCTTAAAAACTCTTTCCTTCAATGGAGATGAACGGATAACATAACCCACGCTCGTAGCAAGAATATCGTTGCCCTGTTCCTTCAAAATTGAAATATCCTTTACTATGATCTGACGGGAAACACCGTATTTTTCCGAAAGCTCACTGCCGGAGATTGGTCTATTCTCTGACAAAAGCAAATTTACAATACTTTTTCTTCGCTCGTCTGACTTCATTGGTTGACCCCTTCCGTATATTATATTGCGTGAAGATTCTTGAGCGAGAGGTCAAGAATCGGAGAGGAATGCGTCAGCGCACCGCTGGAAATGTAATCAACTCCGATATCAACAAGACGCGCTACGTTCTCTCTCGTTACGTTACCGCTGCACTCGGTCTCCGCTTTACCACGGCAAAGCTCAACTGCCGTCCTCATATCCTCAACACTCATATTGTCAAGCATAATGATGTCCGCACCCGCTTCAAGCCCATCTTTGAGCATATCAAGGTTCTCGACCTCGATCTCGATCTTACGGACGAAGGGCGCGTATTCCTTTGCCATTCTGACGGCCTCCTTAACACCGCCTGCCGCACCGATATGGTTGTCCTTGAGAAGAATACCGTCGCTGAGGTTATAGCGGTGATTATAGCCGCCGCCGACCTTAACCGAGTATTTCTCAAAAATTCTCATATTCGGGGTAGTCTTTCTTGTATCAAGAAGTTTGGTCTTCGTTCCTTTGAGCAGATCTGCGATCTCTCTTGTGTAGGTTGCGATACCGCTCATTCTCTGCAAATAGTTGAGCGCGGTTCTCTCGCCCGAGAGAAGCACACGGATATCTCCGCGTACCAGACCGATCTTCTCGCCCTTCTTAACGGTGTCGCCATCCTTGCAGTAGAAGATGACCTCAGTATTTGCATCAAGAAGCTCAAATACTCTCTTGAACACTTCAAGACCCGCGATCACGCCGTCCTGCTTGCAGATAAGATCGACCTCGCCTGCCTGATAATGAGGCATGACCGAATTGGTGGTGATGTCCTCACTTGTAATATCCTCGCGAAGACCCTGCAAAATAAGCTCGTCCGCGTTCATTTTCATCGTTATATTATTCATGGCTCATTCTCTCCTTTTCGATTGCCGCAAGAACTGCGGCTTTATATTCCTCTTTATAGTTTTGGTATTTCGTTTCGTCAACGGTAACGTCACTATCCTTAGCCACTTCCGTGTAGCCGTCCATTATGTGCTTTGCGGCACGCTTTGCAAACACAAGGCTTTCAAGCAGCGAATTGCTTGCAAGTCTGTTTCTGCCGTGAACGCCATTGCAAGCCGTCTCACCTGCCGCATACAAGCGGTCCATAGAGGTCTTGCTGTATCTGTCTACATCGATACCGCCCATAAAGTAGTGCTGAGACGGAACGACCGGGATAGGCTCCTTCGTTGCGTCATAACCTTCCTCAAGACATCTCTGATAAATGTTCGGAAAATGTGTTCTGATCTCCTCCGTAGGGATAGGAGCCATTGAGAGCCAGACGTGCTTACTGCCCTCCTTTTTCATTTCCGCGAAAATGGCGTTTGCAACTACGTCACGAGGCAATAGCTCGTTAACAAATCTTTCACCTTTGGAATTGAGCAGTATTGCGCCTTCTCCGCGTACCGACTCGGAAATAAGGAACTCTCGGCTTCCCTCTTTTTCGGTATAGAGCGTGGTGGGGTGGATCTGTATGTAATCAATGTGTTGGAGCTTGATGCCGTATTTGAGAGCAAGCGCTATGGCGTCGCCCGTCAGGTGCTTATAATTTGTTGAGTGCTCAAATATTCCTCCGATACCACCCGTGGCAAGCACGGTATAATCGGCTTGAATAGCGGAATAAACACCATTTTCATCATGTCCGATAATTCCGTGACATTCGTTTTTCTCACAGATGAGGTCAACCATGGTATAGTTTTCTATGATGGTGATATTTTCTCTCGCTCTTGCGGTCTCAAGCAGATGAGAGGTGATCTCCTTGCCGGTTTCGTCCTCGTGGAACAGGATACGTTGATGAGAGTGCGCCCCCTCACGGGTGTAAAGAAACTCCTCGCCGTTCTTCTCGAAACGAACACCAAAGGATACAAGATCGGAAATGACCTCCTGCGAGGAATGGATCATAATATGCACGGAATCGGGATTATTTTCGTAATGTCCCGCCTTCATCGTGTCCTCGTAGAAGGAATCGTAATCGTCCTCGTCTCGGAGAACACAGATGCCTCCTTGGGCGAGATAGGAATCGCTTCTGCGAGCTTTATTCTTCGTTACTATTATTATACTCTTTTCCCTCGGCAAATTCAAGGCACAATATAAACCTGCCACGCCGCTGCCGACAATAACTATATCCGCTTTCATTCTTTACCTTCCTAATTCAAGCATACGGTCAAGAGGCTTCCACGCATTCGCGGCTACCGCCTCGTCTACAAATACCTCTTTGTCCTCCTTTTCGAGAACAGAAAGGATATTTTTAAGTGTGTTGAGTTTCATATCCGCACAGCACGGGTGAGGATTGGGATAATAAAACTTCTTTTCGGGGTTGTCCGTTACGAGCTTATAGTCCACGCCGTCCTCGGTGCATATGATAAACTCGTCAAGAGCACTGCCTGCTACGTAATCGATCAGCTCTGCCGTGCTTCCAATATAATCGGATATCTCAAGCAGCTCGGGCTCGCACTCGGGGTGAATGAGAATGGGGGCGTTCGGATGCTCTGCCTTTACCCTTTTTAGCTGCTCTACGGTGATGGATGCATGGATTGGGCAATATCCATCATTTATTATAATGTTCTTCTCGAGAACCTGCGATGCAACATATCTTGCAAGATTTCTATCGGGAATGAAGAAGATATTCTTGTTCGGCAAATTCTTGACGATTTTGATAGCATTTGACGAGGTTACGCAAACATCACTCTGACATTTCAGCTCCGCCGTGGAGTTAATATAGCAGACAACTGCAAGATCCTCGTACTTCTCTCTCATCTTTTGAATTAGTCCAGGCTTCACCATATGCGCCATCGGACAGTCTGCCGTAAGATCGGGCATCAGTACCTTTTTATCCGGGTTCAGTATCTTTGCGCTCTCTCCCATAAAGGAGACACCGCAGAAAACAATGATGTCCGCCGTACTCTTTTTTGCG
>JAZOTE010000038.1:0-7978 GCA_045657485.1 Eubacteriales bacterium | reverse complement strand
TCTGAAGTTATCCGCGAGAGCGGGCGTTGCGCCGGGCTTAACTGCGCCGGAGAACTTAAGCTCGTCGTTTACGTAGAAGTCCCAGGAGCCGTCACCGGAGTCAATTCTTATCTCTACGGATGCCCAAGTACCAACTACGATGCCGGAATCGACCTGACCCAAGTTCTTGTTTCTGAGGTCCATTACCTTGATAACCGCGTCCTTTTCGGTAGCGGAAGGAGTGAAGTAAGGAAGCGCTATCTCGGAGCTGCCATTATAAATCCACATCTCAATACTACCGAGAGCTGTAATGTCGGTATAAAGGACGTCAAAGGCAATAACGGTAGTGTTTGCGTTTTTCTCCTTCTTGTTGATTCCGTCCTTCGTTACGGCGATAGAGGTAGTGGTTTTCTCACCGCTGTTGACCTTATCAAGAAGAACGGCCTTATTTCCGTCGCCCGCGTCAACGATAGTTACGGTATTACCGGAGTTAGCGCTGGAGCCGGAGTAACCATTGGGAAGAGAGGATATCTCATCAAAGGTCATAATAGGATCGGTATCTTCGGTAGTACCCTCGTCATCTTCCTCAGATCCGCCGGGAATATCAAGCTTCAGATACTGAATGGAGAAATTATCTAAGTAGAATTTACCAACGTTTCCGCTTGCGATGGCAAGTCTGAAGGTATTTATATCAGTTACCGCAGGATAATCGGTACCGTTCTTCAAATTACTGCCGGACATAACGAAATTGCCGTTTGCATAGAAATCGTAGCGCTCAATAGAAGGATAATACTTGATAGTGAAGGTTATCAGACTACCCATTGTAGCGCCCACGTCTACGCGTGTCGCATTTGCTGCGCCGTGGTCATAAACCTTAATTACAGAACCTGATTCAGCTCCGCCGAATACGATGTAGGGAAGGAACATAGTGGTGTCGCCCTTCTGAAGATAAGGCTCCAGACCTGTCGCTTCGGTCATATCTTCACCAAGGAAGTCGAAGCTTATTACTACCGCGTTAGCGTCCTTCTCAGACTTTCCTAAGCCCCTATATGTCAACGCCATATAATCGCTGATAGTCTTGTCAACGAGAAGCATCTTGCCGCCGTTCTTTTCAACGATCTCCGCGCTGATGCCATCCTTGAGGGAAATGCTCAGCTTCTCAGGCATCGTATCAAAGGTCTCAACCTCAGGATCTGTTGCCGACGGAGGAGTGGGAGTGCTTCCGCCGCTGCCCGAACCGCCGGAAATATCCAGCTTCAGATGCTGAATTGAAATGTTATCGAAGTAAAAGTCACCGACGTTTGCGCCGGGGAGCGCGATCTTCAGACAATTTATCCTGGATACATCCGGATAATTGCCTTCTGTTCTGAGGTGGTTACCGGAGAACACAAGCTCGCCGTTTGTATAGAATTCATAGCATTCAAGGGATGGATAATACTTGATAGTAAAGGTTGCCCAAGTGCCAACCTTAGCGCCGGTATCGTATTCACCGCCGGAACCGCCGAGATCGGTAACCTTGATAGCCGCGCCGTTCATCTTACTCTCAAACTTAAGATACGGCAGGAAGTACTCCGTTCCGTTTCCTATAATATAAGGCTCTATCGCGGTTGCCTTCGAGAGATTTTCAGTCATCATATCGAAGCTGATAACCACTGCGTTGGCGTTTGACTCAGTCTTATTTATCGCTGTATAGGTTATCGGGAAGTAGGTCTCTACCGTCTTATCGACGAAGAGAACGTTTTGTCCGTTCTTGTTCGCAATGCTCGCGGTTATACCGGGCACATTGCCCATCTGTAGCTGAGTTGGAATCTTGTCGAATGTTTCGACCTGAGGAACGGGATCTACCTGAGGATTGCTGGGCTTACTAACTATAGGACCGGACTTGATTACCTCCTCCTGACTGTTCATAATCTTCAAAAATCTGAGCAGATCTGAACCGGAGTATATAGGTAAACTGTTAAAGTTTATGTCAAGCGCGCTGCATATAGAGTTAGCGAGAAGCACCGTAGAGCAGTTGATAGCGTCAAGGTCGGAGAGGTTATCCTCGGCAATACCAACCTTAAGTCCTCCCTGCCAAGTAGGCGTACCGCTATTGACGTTGTGACCGAAGCCTCCGTCACTCTTCTTGAACTGCATTACCTTGCCAAGACACTTGTCTATAGCTACAGCCGCATATGCCTTGGTTTCACCTGTGGAATCGTACGTCGTTTCCGCGTAAAGAAGACTCTCTATGTAATCGAGAAGCTCTTGCTTATCCGCTCCCTGATAATAGGTTCTGATATTGGATTTAAGAGAGCTGAGCGATGACCAAACGTTATATACGACAAGTATATTGCCGCCTACGGACTCATCACTGTTTATACCCTTGATCAAGCTCTCCGCCGCCTTGCGAGGCTCCGGATACGCCAGACCGTTACCGCCGTATCTTCCTATTGCCTTAAGGAAGCCGTTGGAGTTCTGATAACCCCAGCCGCCGAAGAATCCGTCGTACACGGGTATCTTATTACCGTTCCTATCGTAAAGGTAATTACCCTCGTCGTCCTTCTCGTACTCGTTAGTCATCTTGCCGAAAAGGCCCGCCTCGTTAATGTAGCTGTTCATCCAATTGATGAGGATGTTATTAAGAGTATCGCCCGTGTTCAGCACTAATCTGCGATCATCGTACGTTGGGTGTACTATTTCCTTGGTTTCGCCGGTATATCCTCCCAGCTTTTCTGACCAGTCCTTAATGATGCTTGCTGCAGAGGAAGTGTTACTCATTGCGGAGTACGGATTGTTATAAGCATCCTTGTTAAGCAACCATTCAACGAAAGCCTCGTGGCTCTGGAACTGCTCCGTACCGGAAGCAACCGCTACGACCTGAGAAGCCTTAACCGCGTGGGATACGGCAACAGCGCCGGTAGCGCTGAGGTTTGAGGTCTTCGGTACTCTGCTCTCGTCAGCGTAGTAGATATGAGGCTTATCCTCCTCGGTAACAAGACCCTGGTCAACGAGATTCTGCCAATACTGCTCGCCGGTTATACCGTCACCCTTTCTGCCGCCAACGTCGTACGTAGGCTTTGCCTGCATACGATCCAAAAGACCAAGACACGCACTTCTATCTCTACCCATACGGTTAGAGTCAACGCTGGACATACGCATCTGAGCTACGTAGAACTCGCCGCTGGGATCCTGAATACTCTTGATCTGATAGACAATTCTATATTTCTGAAGGTCGGTGAGCACGTTCAGCCAGCTGGTACCGACCAGCATATGCGTATTTACAACATAGCCGAGCACTTGGGACGTTCCCTCAGGAATAGGATATATACCTGCCGCGTTCTTTCCCGAAAGTGACGTATAGAAAAGACCGGTAGCCGGATCGTATAAATTAGCTAAAAGATCAACCAGCTCGTCTGAGAACATAGTTTCGTACATATAGCGGAGGGAGAGATATATCTGGTGGTCGCCTATCTGGTCCTCAACCGCCATCCACCCTGTTGACGCGGCCTCGTTATCCGCCTCCTGCTGAACCTTGACAAGATCTATCTTGCCCTGCATTACTACGCCCTTGCTGAGATAGACCTGGCTCTTGCCTCTTACGTACTCGCTGATAAACTTATCTACGGCTACGTCAACAGCCTGCTTCTTCGTTACAAGGTTATCGTCGTATGCAAAGGCTATCTTACCGCTATCCGCATAGATAACATATCTCGCCTCTTCGAGCTCGGACGTTCTCGTCATCTTTTCGAGCTCCTCATACGCCTTGATGGATATCTCCCTATCCTCAACCTTGCCGATGATTATCTCGTTTTGATAATCCATATAAGCACTGCCGGTAAACACGTAACCGCCCTTGGTAACGTACTTGCACAGCGCGGTAATAAGCTCATCGGCTGCCGCGCGGCTGCCCTGTTGCGAGGAAGCAACGAACATAATATCGGATTTGTTCCAATATAGAGTTTCCTCCGGGCTGTTTACAGACGGCTCCTGCTCTTCTCCCGGTTCTTCACCGGGGTCGTCACAGGACGTAAATACAGCTGTCACTACCGTGAAAATGAGCAGCAACAGCAACAACATACTGATTTTTTTCATAAATTACTCCTTTCATTCCTTTGAAAAAAACCCAAACGCGTACAAAAAACAGCAAAAAAGTGTTGAAAGAACGCAAATCGCTAAGTTTGGTTCTACCATTATAACCTATGGAAATTAAGATTTCAACCAAATCTTTTCTTTTTTTGTTAAATTTTATATTTTAATGTACAAAATACACAAAAAAATCTCCCAACATTTGTGACAACACATCATACCCTGCGCGATCTGCCGGCTTTCGGGCTTCAAATTTCTGAAAATACCCCCGTATTATTTGTGATAACGCCCTGTACCCTGCGCGATCTGCCGGCTTTCGGGCTTTAGATTACGAAAAATGCACCAAAATCATTTGCAATATCACAAGCGCTATCGAAACGTTTCAGGCTCGTAACTAAAAAAATCCGCCCGCATACCTTTTCGGTACACGGGCGGTCAATGCTGTCTGAGGAAGAGAACCGTATTACTCACTCTCTACGGATTCTCCGTCATCTACTATATGCCACATACGGAAATTATCTATATAAATATCTGCGCTGAGCGCCTGCGACATATTGAGCATTACCTTATCTATAAGCTTCGGAGCGCTGCCGCCGCCGGCAACGCCGTTACCGGTGAAGATATACTCGCCGTCAGCATATACGTCCCAGGCGCTTCGCTCGCTGTAGTACCTTATCTCGATGCTTACCCAGCTGCCAACGTAAATACCGCTGTTCACCTGACCGTTACTGCCCTTATATAGATCCTTCAGGGTGACGGGAGAGCCCTGTTCCGTACCGGAGTAAGTGAAGAACGGAATATATTTCGATACTCCACCCTCAAAGAGCCAAAGCTCAATATTTCCCAAGCTCGCAACGTTGTCCGTCATAATGTCGAAGCCGATAACGCTCACGTTCGCGCCCTCCTCCTTGATACCGACGGTTGCGCATTCCATTCTGACGTTATACGCTTGATCCTTCTTCGGCTTGGAGAGCTGCAGGACCTTATTACCGTCGCCCTTATCAACGACCGTGCCGACACATCCGCTGATGTTTAATCCGCCGGGAACGGCGCCGCTCTCAAATGTGAAAGCGAAAGAATCCGACGGAACGTCGCCACCGTTATCTCCGCCGGGAGCATCAGGCTCCGGCAGTTCCAGCTTGATTCGGCTGATAGACAGGTTATCAAAGTAGTAGTCGCCTGCATTTCCGTTTGCCAGAACCAATCTGAAATTATCTATTTCATCCACGGACGGATATTCGCTTCCCTGACGGAGCTTGTTACCTGTCAGCACGAGCTTGCCGTCCACTGTCAGCTCGTATTTTTGCAACACGGGGTAGTACGTAATCGTAAACGTTGACCACTTTCCTACCTTGGCGCCGGTGTCAACCGTCGCTCCTCCGCCGCCGTAATCCACCACCTTAACGGACGATCCGTCTTCGGTTCCCGACAGGGTCATATAGGGCAGGAAATAGTCCTTGTTGCCGCCCTGAACGTAGGGCTCTATACCACCCTTTCCGGTAAGGTTTTCCATCAGCATATCAAAGCTGATGCGAACCGCGTTCGCGCCCTCCTCGGACTTGTTTACCGCGCTGTAGATAAGGGACATAAAGTCCGGAACGGTCTTTTCTATATGGAGCACCTTATCTCCGTCCTTATCCACCGCGTTCGCGTTTATTCCGTCCTTAAGACTTATCGCCAGCTCGGAGGGAATCTTCTCAAAGGTTTCCACCTCCGGAATACCCTCGATGACCGGTGGGTTATCTCCTACGTAATCACCTCCGAGAGCGCCTACAGCATCCGCGTCAAATCCGTCGGGTCTGCCGAGAGCCGTAATCTCAAGTTCCTTCTTTGCCTGGCCGAAACGGATATTGTCAAAGTAGAAATCACCCTCAAAGCCCCGATTCATAGCCAGAGTGGCGTAATTGAGATTATCAACGTCCAGAAGACTGTTTACTCCGGAAACTGCCTTGGTACTGTATACGTTCTTCGACACAAAGGCGAGAGTGTCGTTGATATATACCTGATATCTGAAGCTTTCCATATCGGAGGATGGGTAGAACTCCAATCTCAGATTGAACCATCTTCCAACGTCTGCTCCTATATCCGTATATCCGCCCGGAGCGCCTGCTCCGTTATAGAAATCTATGAATTTCAGCGCGGCGCCCGTATTCGCAGATTCGGGACTGAGTATAAACAGAACCTGCATATCTGCCTGGGTGGGCTTTTTCGCGCTTCCTATCTCAAACTGAAGCTGCGACGGAATATTGATCTCGTCTACCAGAATATCTACCGAGTAGTAAACCATATTCGCGTCATTCTTTTTTACTAAGAAGTTGTTCATAACGAGAGAGGACGGAGCACTGCTGCTGTGCTTCTCAACGTAGAGGACCTTGTTTTCCTCGCCGTTTCTCTCCATGTCTATAACCTCTGCGTTGGAATCGGAAAGCGCCGCTCTGAAGTTATAGGCGGGAATATCTCCTTCTTCAAAGTCAAATACCTCCGGCAGATCCTGACCGGAATACTCATACTTGACTACCGGACCGAGAGAAACCATAGCATCCACGAACCTCATCCAGTCGGACTCGGTATACAGAGGAACCTTCTCGACTCCTATCGACGCACACATAGCGTCAACTATAAAGCTGGTACCGAAGCCAACCGCGTCTACGTTACCCTCGTCAAGACCAAGTCCTACCATAAGTCCGCCCTGGTGAGCCTGGTTACCGCCTACTACAGCGTGGGAGAAGGTGCCGTGGGGCTTCATATATCTGCTCTGCTTTGCGTAGGAGTTAAGCACAGCCGCAGGTCCCTTCTCACCGAAGGTATCGCTTATCTTATTAAGAACTCTCGCGGACAGCTCACTGTCTTTTATGTAGGAGCGCACGTTGCTCAAAAGTCCCGAAAGAGCGGACCAGCAGTTGTAAACCTCGCAAATATTCGTGGTAGACGGCTCGTCACCCATAATACCCGTGAGAATACCGTCAACCGCCTCCTCAGGCTTTGGATACGCGATGGAGAAGTAATTGTATATCGGTATGATCTTCATCAAACCGTTGGTATTGCTGAATTTAACGTCAGCGGTGTAGCTGTTTCCGTCATCGCCGTACAGACCGTAGCTGTTAATGCTGCTGCTCAGATACTCTATCAGTATCTCCGAAAGGGTCATTCCTGTGTAACGGGTATCATTGCCTGAATAAACGCCGTCCCTGCGGAGAACGCGCTGGCTGTACTGAGCTATCTGCTTGTACGTAGAGTTAAGCTCGTTGCCGACGCTGTAGGGACTGCCGTCCATATTCAAGCCGTCAAGGTAAGCTATAAAGGCATCGTACGAGTCCATATAGGCGGTGGATGCTTCCGTGCTGACGGCTGCGGTGTCGGATACCGCCACCACCTTGCTGACCGCATCAGATACACCCACGGTAACTCTGTCGGTCATCTTCTCTCCGGAAGCCGTCAGTAAAGTGGGAATGACCGGCTTCAGAGATTCGGGAAGACCGGTTTTAGCCCAGTATTCGTCCGCACTCTCGCCGTCACCTACGTGGCCGTTAAGCGTAGCGTAGGTAGGCTGCTCGCCAAACAGTCCGAGCACGTACGTGCAGCTGTCTATATCGCGTCCGCGACGGGTTATAGCGTATCCGTCGGTATATTCCTTGCCGAGCTGGGGCAGATAGAAATATCCGTTAGAATCCTGTATTGCCTTGCAGTAGTACACCATCTGTGCCTGCAGATATTTGGGCAGGTTAGCCGATATTCCTCCTCGGAGAGTGTCCGTCGCTCCCGATAACGAGATATTGTTGAATATCTGTGCCATCGCCTCAGGATTAGGAAGAAATCCGTCGTAATCTCTGCCCGAAGGCGTGGAATAAAAGCATCCTATAGCCGGGTCGTAGAGATTTGCCCACCAGACCGGAAGCTCGTCTGAGAACATCGAGTAGTATGTTCTGAACGC
>JAZOTE010000037.1:0-19529 GCA_045657485.1 Eubacteriales bacterium | reverse complement strand
CAACCGTGCACGACGTAATCTACGATAACATCGTGTGCAAGAAGATTTGCAGCGCGAATGAGTGATCAGAGGTCGAATCTCGTTAACCAAAAAACTGCATAAACGTTTTCACCCGTGCGTTTCGGCGCACGGGTGTTTTTTGTAAGTCGCGCAGAGTTTTCCGGGATAGTGTCGGCAAAACAAGTCTTTTTAGGGATAGGGTCGGCGAAACAAATCTTTTTAGGATAGGGTCGGCGAAACAAATTTAAATAAGAGCACCGGAAATTTCGTGTTTATGTCAAAGATGAAACCGTTTTTTTGTATATTTTGTATAGCTAAAAAATATTTTTTCAAAAAAGCAATAATATAGGGTTGAATTATCAAAAATTTCAAGTTTATAATTGTACCGTAGAGAGCGCAAGTTACACCGCTCCGGTCACGGAGATATATGCTGTGTCTACGCAAGCCGGAAGCTTTAAAAACGAAAGGAGAAACAGATGAAAAAAGTTCGCTTACTGATGGCGATATTATTTCTTCTTTTAATTGCGGTAACGTTTTCCTCCTGCATTGACGGAGGGACGATAAATGGCGCCGATGGCGACTCTGAAAATGGAGGAGAAACAGAAATGATGAGCAAGGACACACTGTATTACGGCGACTCGGAAATCATGCTGCTTATATCCGGCGAGGGCGGCAGCAGAGCGGTCGCAGATAAGCTGATAAAGGCGCTGAACGAGAATATTCTCGACACGGGTCGGGCGTTTCTTGGAAACGTATACGTAACGGGTGAGTATAAAAACCGGATAATCTTAGGCCGTGTTCCTGAGAGAGAGATATCTATTGAGGCGTACAGACTCCTTGAGAAAATAGAAAAGACGGACGGCAAAAACGAATCGAGATACATAATCTACGCCGACGGCGGCGAAATATGTATCGCCTTTGAAGATAATAAGATGTACAGCTGTCAGCCTCTCGATAGGATAGTCGGCGAATTTATCGGGGAATACATTCTCGGTAAGGATCATTTGGCGCTTGAGAGCGGAGTGATAAAGTCGGGAAGTGTTGACCTCGATATTCTGCAATCCGAGGTTGATAAAATAAAGATAGAAGAAAAATGGGAAAATCTGGGCGCAAAGCTCGGTGACGACGACGTTGCCGCCTCTCTGCGAGGTTTCTTTGAAAAGATGTTCGACCCCAGAGTGATCACTCTTATCGGAAATCTGTATGATCCGGCGTCCGGACTTTTCTACGCCTCCACCTCAGGCAAGCGCGCCGAGGGAATATATCCAAATCCTGAGGCGTCCAATCAGGCGCTGGGATATTTGGAGAGCGTTCTGGATATTCCCAACGCGCTGAAGGATTATCTTCCCGACGCGGTTGGATACAAAATGATTTATTACGCCAAGAGTATTCAGGCGGAGGACGGAGAATTTTATATCTCTCAGATCAAAAAATCCGAGATTCCGTCAAACAGACTCGGCAACGACCGCTCGTCCTGTCTTGGTATACTTCGAAGGTTTGGTGCATCTCCCACTTATACTGTCGGCTCGGTGCAGGGCGACGGAATAACCGCGGAGGAGTATTGGGCGGATCTGGTCAAGAGAGGCTTGGTCAGTGAGGAGGAAAAGCCGGTTATATACTGGGGCGATCCTGATCCTACGGACAGAGTCAGCAGTCTTTCGGAGTCGAAAACCGTGGCTGTGTCGAGAGCTGTGGCAGCGTCCGGGAACGTAGCGGCGTCCGCTACCTCTCATTTCCAAAGCCACGAGGCTTTCGTTAATTGGTTGCTTCAGCGCGATGGCTACAACGATCCGTATACCGCGATGAGCAATACGCTCGCGGCGAGCAGTCTTATCTCAGATTGGAGCGAAAGGCTGGGCGGTTATGGCGGAGATGACAAAATCCTTACAAACGACGGCAGAAGCTACGAGCTGAAGCGCGGCGAAACGCTATACGATATACTGATCAATTGGACCAACGGTTACATAAACGAGGCGGGTCTGTTCGGCAAGGTTACGAACAATTACGTAAGTGATGAAAACGGCAAGTACGTGCTTCAAGACGGCGAGTACGTTTTGGCTGAGGACGGAAACGGAGATTACAGTCCGGTGTACGACGGATTTTTCGGAGGCTGGGGATATCAAAATTCCAACGGATTCCACAAGGCGATAGCCAGATACAGCAATATAGGAATGGCATATCCCGCTCCGAGAGCGGCGGCGGAGAGCTTGCTTAAGGGCATTGCAAGTGACGAGCCGATAGGAACTAACATTTTGGTGATACTCAACGTATGGACCTCTCTTAACTCATTAAAAAACAACGTGCAGCGGCATTATACCGGAGAGGATAAGCAAGAGATCTTGGATCTGATCGATAATACCCTGTGGGGCAAGACTATTGACGAGGCGACGGGAGAGAGCCGTACTTACGCGGCTTTGGCGATAGATAAGTGTCTTGAAAAGCTTCTCGCGTTCAAAAAATCCGACGGCGGCTTCGGTCACAACGCAAAGTCCGGTACTGCCGTGTGGCAGGGCGGTCTGAACGTAGGTATAGCCTCGGATAATCTCAGCGATATGAACGCTATCGCGTGTACTGCCAGCGCTCTCGGCAACAGAATATGCTCGGTGCTCGGCTTTGATATGAGTGAGGTGCCGCTGCATACGGAAACAGACCTCAACGTATTTCTCGCAACTATGTCGGAGCAGCCGTACGTAGTAAAGGCTTCACCTCTAGACGTAAAGCCGTCAAATTAAGGGTTGACGATATTTTATTGACGGTTTTGACGAGGACGGTAATGCTTCGCCCGATGGTGACGAAGGAATAAATCCCGTTTTGAAAGTATATAACGCAAACAAAGAGGATAGAAAATGAAAAAACTGATTATTTTAATTACGCTGCTTTGCATCGTGATCGGGCAGCTTGCGTCTTGCGTAATAGTTTTGCCCGGCGGAAGCGAGTCCGGCGGTGAATCAGGCGGTGAGTCCGGCGGTGAATCAGGCAGTGAATCAGGCGGTGAATCAGGCGGCGAGTCAGGCGGTGAATCAGGCGGCGAGTCAGGCGGTGAATCAGGCGGTGAATCAGGCGGCCAGGGGGAATCCGGCGGTGAGTCCGTAAACGGCGAAACTCTCTATTACGGTAGTTCTCAGATCATGTTTATTACCTCCGCGATACGTAGCAGCAGGTACGCCGCGGACAACATTATAACCGCTATAAACAAGAATATTCTCGACACGGGTCGGGCGTTCCTCGGAAATATTTACACTAACGTTGAGTTTTCTAACGAGTTTATAATAGGCTACGTGCCTGAGAGAGAGGTGTCTGTTCGAGCGTACGAGCTGCTTAAAGAGATGGAAACAGATCCCGATAAAAACGAGTCGAGATACGTAATCTACGCCGATGGCGGAAAGATAGGAATTGCCTTTGAGGAAAACACCAGATCGAGCTATCAGCCGATAGAGCGGCTTGTAGAGGATTTTATCAGTGAGTATATATCGGGTAAGGATCAGATGTTTTTCGAGCGGGGAATAGTTAAGTCCGGCGTGTACGATATTGACGTTCTTCAGGCGGCGGCGGACGAAAAGTATATTGAGGAGAAGTGGGCGAAGGTTTCTTCGAACATCAATAATGACGAAGTCGTAGCTTCCTTGCGAGCATTTTTCGAGAGTATGTACGATAAGAGGATGATCGCTCTGATAGGCTCCTGGTACGATCCGGCGACAGGTCTGTTCTACGCATCCACGTCCGGAAAGAACGCGGAGGGTATCTATCCTATACCTGAGGCGACTAATCAGGCGATCTCGTTCCTCTCCACAGTTTTGGACGTATCCGGCTCCTTCTACTCCTACTTACCCGACGTTTTCGGATACAAAATAGTTTATTACCTTAAGAGTATTCAGGCGTCGGACGGAGAATTTTACGTTTCTCAGATGAAAAAGTCCACGATAGATTCAAACAGACTCGGCAGAGATCGCTCTGCGTGCCTTACGCTTTTATCCAGATTTAATTCATCGCCCACTTATACTATTGACGGACGTACCGGTGACGGAATAACGGCGGATGAGTATTGGCAGAATCTCGTTGACGAGGGGCTCGTCACCGAGGAGGAGAAGCCGATCATCTATTGGGGAGATGCGGACCCGTCCATCAGAGTCAGCAGTATTTCCGAATCAACGGCGGTAGCTGTATCCCACGCGGTCGGCGCGTCTGACGTCGCGGCGGTTGCCAGCACATCACAGTTCCAGAGTCACGAGGCGTTCGTTGAGTGGCTTCTCAAAAAGGACGGCTATAACGATCCCTACACCGCGATGAGCAACACGTCCTCTGCCGCAGGAATTATATCCACCTGGTCCGGAAGGCTTGGCAGGTATGAGGGCCCTGACAAAACGATTAGTTACAAGAATAGAAGCTACAATTTGAAAAAAGGCGAAACGCTGCACGATATTCTCATAAATTGGATGAACAGCTATATTAACGAGGCGGGTCTGTTCGGCAAGGTAACTAATAGCTACGATTCAAACGGCAATCCAATATACGACGGCTTCTTCGGAGGCTGGGGATACCAGAACTCGAACGGCTTCCTTAAGGCTATCGGCAGATACGGCAACCTGGGTATGGCGTATCCGAAGCCAAAAGAGGCAGCGGAAAGTTTGCTGAAGGGTATCGCCAGCGACGAGAAGATCAGCGGTAACATTCTCGTTATCTACAACGTGTGGTCCTCTCTCGGCAGTCTTATCTCGAATATACATAGCTATTATCGCGGCGAAGATAAGCAGGAAATACTTGATATGATCCAGAATACGCTGTGGGGCGAGGTTACGGACGCGACGACCGGTGAAAGCCGCGTTTACGTGGCGCTTGCTATAGATAAATGCTTAGCTAAGCTCCTCGCGTTCAAGAAAACTGACGGAGGATTCGGTCATAGCGTGACGGCGGGCACGTCCAGCTGGCAGGGAGGTCTGAGGGTTGGAATATCCTCGGATAATCTCTCGGATATGGACGCCATAAGCTGTACAACGAACGGACTCGGAAGCTCTATTTGCTCATTGATCGGCATCAGCATGAGCAGTATTCCACTCTACGTTCAGGGAGATATGACCACATTTATCGATACTATAAACAAGCAGCCCTACGTTACTAAAACGCCTCCGGTAAAGCCGAAGCCGGTCGACCCGGCGCCTGCGACAGAGAGCTTTGATGAGCTTTCGGATTGGTTCGAGTTCGGTATGGGCTCAGGCTCGACGTATGAGATCAAGCAGAAGGACGGTGACGCGGCGCTTTATATAAAAAAGAACATCGGATTTACCTCTTTTGTATACACGGGTGTAGGGGTAAAGGAAAAGGATGCCACCGTTACGGTTATTGGATTGGACCTTCTGTGTGAAAATCTGACGGAAGTAGACGGAATAGAAATATATCCTATGTGCGACGATGCACGCGTATTTCTCCCGTATCTCTCGATTACGGGCACCAAGTTCGGCTCATCTCTGATGGTCTATGACCATAGCTCCGGCGACAAGCCCATAGCGTCGGGCATTAAGGTAGGTGAGTGGGCTAGTATACAAATCAGATACTACGAGCAACAGAAAAAATACGACTTTTACGTCAACGGTACGTACGTAATGAGCGGAGATTATCTGAGGGCGGGATACGGATATCCCACCGCGGAGCAATTAAACGGAGTTGAGGTGGCGATGAACAGTCATAACTCCGGAGATTTCTATTTTGATAATCTTTATATTAGCCAGATCAAGCAGTAGAATATTGCCGTTCCGGCAATGGCGCGAAAAAAGATACTAAAATTACCGTTCCTTTACTGGCGCGAAAAAAGATACTGAATTTTGCGTAGTAATAACAGAGCTTGCGTGGTTTCCCGCGCAAGCTTTTTTTATGAGGTGGGCTTTGCGCATAATGGTCGGCGTACTATTTAACAAGAGCGTTACCTGTGCTGCGTCGTACTATTTAACAAGAGTGTTACCCGTGCCGGTCGGCGCTTTTTAAAAGCGTTACGTGAGCTTGGCGGTACGGGATACGTGTTTAAAACGAGGTGTGTTCGGCGGTGCGGATACGTGTTTAAAACGGGGTGTACTTGGTAGTGCCGATTATGTTTGAGGGGTGCCGTATACGTCTGACGGGGCGGTATAAGTGCTTATGAGAGCGGCATATTACTTGACGGAAAGATGCTTTTTCACTTAATTGAAAAGCAGTTTTGTTTGAGAGAGAGCAGCGATCGTTATCGGGCGGGCGACTCCAAGAGAAGTATGACTGCTACAGCGGGCAGTCAATTGCACCCCAAAAACGCGCTTTAAAGCTTGTATAAGCGGACCGAAAGCTTACTGACGAAAATAAAATCTTAATTTGAAAATCAAGAATGTGTGTTGATGTTTTTATTTAATTGTGGTTAAATGCTAACGATAGTTGTCAAAATAGCGAATTTATTCAACGAAATTCTGTTTTTTAAAAAACGGATAACCGTCATTTGAAAGGAATAAATCGGCAAATTCGTGTTGTGGGCTATTTGCGAATTTTCCAGCTTGTTAATTTTTGTGCTGAGCCTCTCTCTGCAGAGTGCTAAAAATGCAGCTGCGTTATCTACGTATGGAGGAGGATTTTTGTTAATAACAATGCCGACTCACAAAAAATATTTAATAGTAATGTGCACAAAAATTTTACAGTATTTTTGGTAAAAAAGACAATTGACTGCAAAAAACACTGATGTTATAATAAACTTACGTTGTATTTTAATTATTTGCGCATTATTATGAAAGCGAGAGAAAGCTATGAAAAAGATTCTGCTTTTGACGGCATTGTTGTGCTTGATAATATCTCTGAGCACCTCTTGTATCTTAGTTCTTCCGGGAGGATCCGGCGGCAACCAGGGTGGCTCAGGCGAAGAAGGCGGAGAATCCGGCGGCAACCAGGGCGGCTCAGGTGAAGAAGGCGGTGAATCCGGCGTAAACCAAGGCGGCTCAGGTGAAGAAGGCGGCGAATCCGGCGGCAACCAGGGTGGCTCAGGCGAAGAAGGCGGAGAGTCCGGCGGCAACCAAGGCGGCTCAGGTGAAGAAGGCGGAGAATCCGGCGGAAACCAAGGCGGCTCAGGTGAAGAAGGCGGAGAATCCGGCGGAAACCAAGGCGGCTCAGGCGAAGAAGGCGGAGAGTCCGGCGGAAACCAAGGCGGCTCAGGTGAAGAAGGCGGCGAATCCGGTGGAAATCAGGGCGGCTCAGGTGAAGAAGGCGGCGAATCCGGTGGAAATCAAGGCGGCTCAGGTGAAGAAGGCGGCGAATCCGGTGGAAATCAAGGCGGCTCAGGCGAAGAAGGCGGTGAATCCGGCGGCAACCAGGGCGGCTCAGGCGAAGAAGGCGGTGAATCCGGCGGAAACCAAGGTGGCTCAGGTGAAGAAGGCGGAGAGTCCGGCGGAAACCAAGGCGGCTCAGGTGAAGAAGGCGGTGAATCCGGCGGCAACCAGGGTGACTCAGGTGAAGAAGGCGGAGAGCCCGGCGGAAACCAAGGTGGCTCAGGTGATGAAAATGAACCGGAGGAAATCCCCGATCTTCCTGATCCATCGTATTCCATATCCTTTGCAGGCAGCAAAAGTGCCAACGTTATAACCTTTGACGAAATGCCGGAGCGCTCTGTGTTTGAGCTGAGTATTTCGACAAGCACAGGCACCTACGGAATAGAGCTGGTAGAGGGACGTGAGGGCGGAAATGCTCTTCACGTAAACAAGACCTCAACTACTAGCGGAGGCAATTTTTATTTCCATCCCAAAGAGGTAAATCCGTCGGCTACTATGGCGGTGTTTGAGGCGGATATTCTTTTGAAAAACGTGGTTTCTAACAGCCAGATCGAGATAGGCTTCAGCAGAAGCAGCGCGGGAATGGGCAGCTTTGCTACTTTGGTTCTTTTGAACCCTGTGGGAACGAATAAGGGCAGCGCGATAACCTATACCGACTATAGTAACGGTGCTTCTAATCAGCAGGGAATTGCTACAGGCGCCACGGTTGGTGAATGGTTTACTCTGCGAATGGAGTATTGCGAGGGCGATCTTGATACCTTTATGCTTCGTACCTACGTAAACGGCAAGCTTATTTACACGTCGAAGGCTGTATACAGCAGCAGTATCTGTTCGGGCGACACTCCGCTGTACAAAGCGGAAGAAATAGGAATATTATCATTCAGACTCAATTCAGGGCTTGCCTGCGATTTCTACTTTGACAACGCATATCTTGAGCAAATGAATATTGAAACGACCGAGTACGAGGATGACGGTAATATTGAGGACGGTCAAACTCTGATGGATTCCGACTCGTCAATTATGATCACCTCAGCTTCGGATATGAACGGAATATCAGACGACGTAAATTATCTCGCAGGTTATATAAGCGAGCTGATACTCGGTGAGGATGGAGAGATCTTCCTCGGAAACGTCGATCTGAAGAGTGCTAAGGAGATAATATTCGGAAGAGCGGGAAACAGCGCCGAGGTGCAGCGGGCATACGAGCTTCTGGAGGCTATGGAAAAGCCGGAGGGAATCTCAACGCTTAGATATCTCATTTACGCAAGTAATGGTAAAATAGTCTTTGCATTTGACGAGAACGTTTACACCTCAAGGCAACCTACGTATAGAATGGTCAGAGATTTTGTAAAGTATTATTTGCAAAACATTGATTATTTGCTTCTTGATGAGGGTGTGGTATTTAAAGGAGTTGTTGATATCAGACTTGTGCAGGAGGAGCATGACAAGACGCTGAATGAAGAAAAATGGGAGGACGTACGCAGCCGGCTCGGTGACGACGATATATACGAATCGCTGAGAAATTACTATTCTGAAATTTTCAGCGACGAGATTCTCTCTCTTATAGGTTCGTTCTACGATCCGGCGACTGGTCTGTTCTACGCATCCACATCCGGCAAGCGTGCCGAGGGGATATATCCGATACCTGAGGCGACGTCCCAGGTGTTAAGCTACATAAGCTCGTCCGGAGCGCTTGTGAGCGGTTCTTATCTAACGGTTATGCCTGCCGTAACCAGATACAAAATTATTTATTACTTGAAGAGCATACAGGGCGAGGACGGAGAATTCTACGTTCCTCAGCTGAAGAAAGCTAACATCGATTCTAACAGAGTGGGAAGAGATCGCTCCGCGTGTGTCACCCTCTTCTCCAGATTCAGAGGCAAACCTACATATGACGTTGGCTCCACGAAGGGTGACGGCATCACGGCGGATCAGTATTGGCAGACTCTCGTAGAGGCGGGTCTTGTTACCGAAGAGGATAAGCCTATTATTTATTGGGCGGATTACCGACCGGAAACGACGGCAAGCCTGAATCGGTCTGTGGCTGTAGCGGTTTCTCACGCGGTAATGGCGTCCGACGTGGTTAGCGTAGCGGCTACCGATCAGTTCCAGAGTCACGTGGCGTTTGTAAAATGGCTGCTCGCCAAGGACGGCTACAACAGTCCCTACAGCGCAATGAGTAGTACGTCGTCCGCCTCCAGCATCATTTCCGACTGGTCAAAGAAGCTCGGCGGCTTTGAGGGCGAAACCACGACCATCACCTATAGCGGCAGAAGCTACGAGCTTAAGACCGGAGAAACTCTGAACGAAATACTCATAAATTGGATGAACGGTTATATAAACGAAGCGGGCCTGTTCGGTAAGGTGACTAATAACTACGATTCAAACGGCAATCCCGTGTACGACGGCTTCTTCGGCGGTTGGGGATATCAGAATTCAAACGGCTTCTTCAAAGCTATAGGCAGATATAGCGGACAGAAAATAGCGTATCCCGCGCCTCGCGAGGCGGCAGAGAGCCTGCTGAAGGGAATTAACAGTGACGAGCCTGTAACGAGCAACGTTCTCGTTCTCTATAACGTGTGGTCCTCTCTCGGTTCTCTCAGATCTAACGTAAAATCTTACTACAAGGGCGAGGATAAGCAGGAAATACTTGACCTGATCGAAGAAACCATATTCAGCAAGGTAGTGGACGAGGCGACCGGTGAGCTCCGTACTTACGCGGCTCTCGGAATAGACAAGGCGCTGGCAAAGCTCGCGGCGTTCAGAAAGTCGGACGGCGGTTTAGGCCATAACGCTACGGCAGGATCATCCGGCTGGCAGGGCGGTTTGCCCGTAGGCATACCGGCGGATAATTTAAGTGATATAGACGCTATCAGCTGTATAAACAATGGACTGACGTCGTCCATATGCTCTGTGCTTGGTTTGAATAGCAGTAGCGTTCCGAGAAACTCGGAGGCGGATCTGTTCCTCTTCCTTGAAAGCTTGTACGCGCAGCCCTACGTTACGAAAGCTCCTCCGAAGCAGGAAAAGCCGAAATCTCCCCCTCCGGAGATAGAAACCTTTGACCAGATGCCTGAGTGGATCACTTTACGAACAGGTGAGAATTCCACCATAGAAATAGACGAGATGGTCGGTGAGAGCGTGCTTCACGTAGATAAGGCAACCGGCTTCACGGCGTTCTACTATAACGGCATCAACAAGAAGGAGAGCGATCCTACGGTCACCGTTATAGGATTTGACCTGATGGTTGACGACGTTGTCAAGACCGGCGGAATCGAGATATATCCCCAAATGGATGGAAACAGTATGTTCCTGCCCTACCTCGCGATCACGGGAACCTCCGACGGAGCCAAAATCACCGTAGTTGATCACTCATCCGGAAAAGGCGCAATAGCCTCCGGCATCGTTGTCGGTAAATGGGCGTCGATCGAGATCAGATACTTTGAAAAAGAGAAAAAGTACGACTTCTACGTTGACGGCAAATTTGTAATAAGCGGCTCCCATCTGAGATACGGTACGGACTACCCCTCTGCCGACCAGATAAACAGAGTTTGCGTGGCGATGAACAGCTCAAACGTTGCGCAGTTCTATTATGACAATCTGTATATTTATCAGTTGAACGAGATCAAATAAAAAAGCTCCAGGACGCTTCTGCATCCCGGACCGTCAAAACAATTAGGCGACGCGCAGCTTTATGCTTTAGTAAGGCTAAACGCGTGCGTCAAACATAAAAGACTATGAAATGTAAACATTTGTTATCAAAAAACGGCGCAAACCACATGTATTTTTCTCCCTTGTTTTTGTTTTTTGATAAATATCTGGAGGAAAAGTGAAGAATTGGAGAAAAAATCTGATCTTTTTGATCGTTTGCGTTGCGATTTGCGCTTCGCTTATCTCCTGCACAATCGGAGGCAACATCGGTGCAGAGGCGGGCGAAGAGTCCGGCGAAGAGAAAGGAGAAAATGAAGAGGGTATGGGAAACGAAGATATGCCTTACTGTTCGACGTCAGAGGTTATGTTTATGTCTTCCGGTGAGATGGGCGCGCGAGCCGCTATCGACAAGCTGTTGAAATACTTCAGCGAAAACGTTATCGGCGATGGCGGCAAGGCGTTTCTCGGAAACGCTTATTTCCCTGAGGGCAAATACCGGGAGATCATCGTAGGCTATTTGCCTGATAGAGAGATATCCGTCAAGGCGTACGATATGCTTAAGGAAATAAAAAGCTCCTCTTCCATAAAGGAATCGAGATACCTCGTTTACGCAGAGGGAGGAGATCTGGCAGTAGCCTACGAGGAAAATACCGTCACGTCTGCTCAAACTGTGTCAAGCGTAGCGGATAAGATCATATCCGAGCTCTTTTCAAATAAAGAAACGATTGTTCTGGAAAATGGCGTTCAGTTTATGGGCACTATGAATCTCTTCGATATGCAGGAAGAGATAGATGAGATGGAAACCGAGAGCAGATGGCAGGCTGTGCGTGAGAAGCTGGGGGACGATGAGGTATATCTCGCGCTCCGCTCCTTCTTTGAAAAAATGTTCAATGACGAGATAGTGGAATGGTCGGCGTCGCTTTACGATCCGGCTACCGGAATGTTTTACACCTCGACGTCGGGAAAATACGCCGACACCTTATACGCCGGTACGGGATATTATCCGCATCTTGAGGGAACGGCGATAATTCTGAGCAGATTAAGCTCAACCGGTATGCTGCGGAATATCAACGCGAATTACACCGAGATTTTACCGAAGGATATGCAGTATAAGATCGTTTATTATCTCAAGACGGTGCAGGATCCAAACGACGGTGAGTTTTATCTCTCGCATATGAATAAGTCAACCATCGCACCGGAGCGCGTGGGCAGAGATCATTCGCGATGCACCTCTCTGCTCAATTGGTTAAAGGCGTCGCCAACGTACGATTTTGATAAATTCGAGGGCGACGGAGTTACGGCGGACGAATACTGGGCAGATCTGGTATCCCGCGGTCTTACCACCGAGGAGGATAAGCCTATGATCTATTGGCACTGGACTACGCCGAACGGCAGACTCACGTCATCTCTCGACGGCGACGTTAGTGCGGCGGTGAACCGAGCCGTTTCCGCATCGAGCGTGCAAAGCGTGGCATCGAACAGCGTTACGTCCTATTTTGATAGCCATGACGCGTTTATAAATCATCTTCTTACGAAGAATCCCTACGACAGCCCCTACGGCGCGATAAGCAACATTTCGTCTATCAGCGGTATGGTCAATACCTGGTCGAAAAAGCTGGGCGCGTACGATCCGAGCAGAGATCCAACCGAGGTAGCAAAGACCGTTAACGTCAAAGTTGGCGACGTGACGAAGAAGCTCGTGGTGCTGTGCGGAGATACGCTGAACGATATAAACGTCAGCTGGATGAACCTTTACATAAACGAGGGCGGACTTATCGGCAAGGCGACCTACGCAACGAAGAACGGCGAGCCTGTGTACGACGGCTTCTACGGAGGCTGGGGCTACAACAACACTAACGGATTTATGAAGGGCATTGGCAGATACGCTGATGCGGGACAGGCGTATCCGGAGCCTCGCAAGGCGGCGGAGAGCTTGCTCAAGGCTATCAACTCTCCCGAATCGGCGGCTAAAAACGGAAATATTCTGGTAATATACAACGTTTGGAGCTGTCTTTCAAGCCTGATAAGCAACGTTAAAAAGTACTGTCCTGAGGATGAGGCGAAGGAAATAATCGACTATATTTACGACGGTCTTTACGGTAAGGTCGATTTTGTCACCGGCGATGCTATAGACCGTACCTACGCTGCGGTAGCGATAGAGAATGCATACGCCAAGATACAGCCCTTCAAGAAGTCGGACGGCGGCTACGGTCACAGCCCCTCGAGCGGCACGTCCTGCTGGCAGGGAAATCTCCCGGTAGGTATAGCCTCGGAGAACCTCAGCGATACCGACGCCACCTTCTGCACAACCACCTCGCTCGGCAGCTGTATATGCGGAGTTCTCGGTATCAGTATGAGCGCGGACGTACCTATGCACACGGAAGCGGATCTGCTTCGGTGGCTTGACGTGGTTGCATCTCAGAAGTACGTGATAAAGCGCACTCCCTCGGAGCTGAAGCTCGGAACAGGCAGCAAATAGCTCGCTGCGTGAAGAGCTTAAGCGGTAATCTGTGACAGCTGATGACTGAAGATTTTTAAAAAACGTCGGTTGTTGCGATAAGTAAAAATTGAAGCAAAAAATTATTAAATGCAAATAAAACTTAACAAAACATCATAGTTAGCTTGTAAACAGTCCTGCTTTTGTGACTGAAAAGGAGAATGAAATGAATAGCATTAGAGAAAGTATGAAAGAGATGGTACGTTACTCAAAGGACGTATGCTCAGGTTGCGCGAGGGAAGAGGTAGCCGTAATATACAGCTGCGACTGTATGGTGCCTATCGCTGAGAAAGCGGTTTCTGCACTGTGGGAGAGAGGCATTCGCGCGTACCTGTCGGATGAGGGCACTAAATGCCCAAAAGTGATCGCTCTCGGAAAATTTGAGAGCATCGGCGCATCGAAAAAGGCAAACGCCGCTCTTGCAGATATGGACAGAAAATCAATCTATACGACCGGCTCGTACGTCGTTTTCGGTGAGGGATCTACGGTCGCCGTTGCGGCAGACAGAAACGAGTATACGAGCTTCCAGCCTATGAGCGCCGGAGTCGATGCTTTGCTTGATGATCTGGATCTTTTATTCACAAGGGACGGTATAATAGCCTCTAAGACTCTGGATCTCGTGGCGGAGCAGAGAAAGCTCGATAACGCAGAGGATGAGCAGAGATGGGAAAACGTGCGAAAGGTTATAGGCGACGAGGATATCTACCGGTCGTTCAGAAATATGATGGAGTCGATATTTGCCAAGGAGATGATTCCCCTCATAGCCTCCTTCTTCGATCCGGCGACGGGAATGTTCTACGCATCTCTTTCCGGAAAGAACGCAGAGGGCATATATCCCATTCCTGAGGCTACGAGCCAGGTGCTCGGATATATGGTAAGCACGGGTATGCTTCGTAAGTCGGGAAGAAGATACGCAATACCGGAGCTTGCAAGACACAGAGCTATCTATCATATGAAGAGTATTCAGGGCGAGGACGGCGAGTTCTACGTTTCCCAGATGAAGAAAAGCACCATTGACTCTAACCGTATCGGCAGGGACAGAGGTCACGCGAGCAACGTTATTCAGTGTCTTGGCGGAAAGCACACCTATAAGCTTGCAAATTACGAATACGACGGCATAACCGCAGACGAGTATTGGGCAAACCTTGTTAAAGAGGGTATAGTTACCGAGGATGAAAAGCCTATCATATATTGGGCGGAGGATCCTGCGGACAGAAAGGCTGCAAAGCCTGTAGAGAAAAAGGAGGGCGCAAAGTCTACCGGCGCAGGTACGGAGCAGTTTCAGAGTCATGAGGGCTTCATAAGATGGCTGCTTGCCAAGGATCCTTACAACAATCCATATTCGGCTTTGAGCAACACCGCCTCCGCCGCAGGTATAATTAAAGAGTGGAACGAGAGAATAGGTGAGTGGAACGGAGAGGACACCGTTATAACCTACGAGGATAAGACTTTGGAATTGAAGCGCGGAGATACTCTTCATACGATAATCATCAGATGGGCGAACAGCCATATCAACGCTTCGGGTCTGTTTGGCAAGATCACCAACGAAAAGGACGAAAATGGCAACCCCGTATACGACGGCTTCTACGAGGGCTGGGGATATCAGAACTCCAACGGCTTCCTGAAGGGTATAGGAAGATATTGGGAAACAAAAACGAAATATCCGATGCCAAAAGAGGCGGCGGAGAGTCTGCTTAAAGGTATCAACAGCGACGAGGTAGTAACAGGAAACATACTCGTTATCTTCAACGTTTGGGCGGCGCTCAACGGTCTGCGTGACAATATCGAATCCTTCTACGAGGGAGAGCAAAGGGATGAGCTTCTCGCTATGATAAGCAATGGACTCACGAGAAAGGTAAAGGACGAAAAGACGGGCGAGATGAAGGCTTACGCTGCTGTCGCCCTAGATAAATGCACTTCCAAGCTTCTGACGTTTAAGAAGCGCGACGGAGGCTTCGCTCACAGTATTTACTGCGGCACTCCGTGCTGGCAGGGTGGTATCAGGGTTGGTATCGTGGAGGATAACCTGAGCGATATCGACGCTATCAACTGCTCTACGGCGCTTCTGACCAGCTCGCTTTGCGATTTCTTCGGCCTGAAACGTACGCGCGACATACCTATGTATACCGAGGCGGATCTTCTCGTATTCCTTGACGTAATGTCAAAGCAACCTGTGGTTATTAAGAAGGGACCTATGGAGCTGTGATGTAAATAATCACTGCGTTTTTTAAGATCGAATAAAAACGTGATTTTAATTTTACCGGTCATAAAAACCCATAAAAGTAAATTAAACTTTACAAAAACTGCGTTGCGAGGGCATATGCCCTCGCAATCCTTTGAATGAAAATATCGAGGTACGACCCTCGCAGTTTTACGAATGAAAACATTGAGGTTTGACCCTCGCAACTTTACGAGATGAGAAAATTGAGGTTCGATCCTCGCGGTTCTACGAATGGAAATATTGAGGTTCGACCCTCGCAACTTTACGAGATGAGAAAATTGAGGTGTAATCAAATGAGATACTTTTGCGAACGCTTAAATGACGGCGCGCTTTGCTCTGCGGACGGACGTTCCGGAGCTTTTGCAAACGGCGTGGCGGTTATATGCGAATCTGATGGCTTTATTGAATATGCGGAAGCCGTGGTACGCACTTTGTGGACGAGAGGCATAATGGCATATATTTCCGACGTCGGTACGAAGTGCGAGCGTGTTATAGCCATCGGAAGCGTAAAGGGGTTTGACGCGTCCGAAAAGACGAGCAAGCTGCTTGCCGCAATGCCCAGAAAATCGGAATATAAAGAGGCGTCATATATCATATATAAGGATGATAAAAGAGTCGCCATTGTTGCGAATGAAAACAAGTATACCTCCTACAGTCCGATAGGAGAGGCGGTAGAAATTTTTATCAAAAAGCTGGGGACGTGTCAGGATTTTGCTGATTTAAACGATGGAACAGTGGCGTCTGGCACACTCGATCTCGTTGAGAAGCAAAGAGCGCTCGATGAAATCGAAAATCAAGCAAAGTGGGAAAAAGTCAGAAAGACGATTGGAGATGAAGACATTTATCTATCTTTCCGCAAAATGATGGAAAGTATTTTTGCTAAGGAAGCCGTACCTCTTCTCGCATCGTTTTTCGATCCTGCTACCGGACTCTTCTATACCTCTCGCTCCGGCAAGGAAGCAGAGGGCATATATCCTATTCCGGAGGGCACATCTCAGGCGCTCGGATATATTGTAAGCACCGGAATGCTCTCCAAGCTGCACAGGAGATACGTTATCCCGGAGCTCGCAAGGCACAGGATCGTTTATTATCTGAAGAGCATACAGGGCGAGGATGGCGAATTTTACGTTTCTCAGATGAAAATGGATAAGATAAATTCCAACCGCATAGGCAGGGACAGGGGCGCCTGCATGGGTCTTTTATGGCGGCTTGGCGCCTCTCCCACCTACTCGGTAGGCGATATGGAGGGCGACGGCGTATCGGCGGATGAATATTGGGCGAATCTCGTGAAAGAAGGACTCGTCAAGGATGAAGAAAAGCCTCATATATATTGGGCTGAGGATCCTGCGGACCGTAAAGCCGTAAAGTCCGAAATCGAAAAAAAGGCGGACGTGCCAACCGCCGCCGGTACGGAGCAGTTTCAGACCCACGAGGGCTTTATTAAATGGCTTTTGGAGAAGGATCCTTACAATGAGCCTTATTCTTCGATGAGCGCTACGTCGTCCGCTCACGGTCTTATTGCCGATTGGAACGGTAAGGTAGGCGAATACCTCGGCGAAGACAAAACGGTTCGTCACCTCGAAAAAGAGTTCGAGTTGAAGAAAGGGGATACTCTTTACACTCTCCTCATCAGATGGCTGGACGGCAATATTAACGAGGCGGGACTTTTCGGAAAGGTTACGAATGATCGGGACGAGAACGGAAATCCGGTGTACGACGGCTTTTACGGCGGCTGGGGATATCAAAATTCAAACGGATTTCTTAAGGGCATCCACAGATATACGGAGGCGGGCGGTATAGCCTATCCAAAGCCTCGCGAGGCGGCTGAAAGCTTGCTTAAGGGAATCGCGAGCGACGAGGTGGTGGTAAATAATATTCTTGTCATATATAACGTCTGGTCCTCGCTGAATAAGCTGAGAAACAATATCTCAAGCTACTGTGAAGGCGAAAAAAGAGAAGAGCTTTTGGAGTTAATTGATAACGGACTCACGAAAAAGGTAAAGGATGAGAGGACCGGTGAGATGAGAGCTTACGCCGCGATAGCGATAGACAAATGTCTGTCAAAGCTTCTTGCCTTTAAAAAGCGGGACGGCGGATTCGGTCACAGCACCGTAAGAGGTACGGGCAATTGGCAGGGCGGACTCAGGGTAGCCATATCCGATGACAACCTCAGCGATATAGACGCTATCAATTGTTCCACCAGCGGACTCGGCGGCGCAATGTGTCATTTCTTCGGACTTGACCTGACTCACGATATACCTATGTATACCGAAGCTGACCTGCTGGTTTATCTCGACACTCTCTACAGTCAGCCGGTCGTTTTGAAGAAAGGTCCTATGGAAATATAATTATTGAAGTGGCAGCGTTTTGTTGTTGCTTGATGCTGAAATTCGTAAGCAAAAACAACCAAAAAGGTAAAATATAGTTTACAAATATTCAAAAAAGAGCAGGAAAACGAAGGATAAACATCACGGAGCGACTAGCGGTTTTCATTCTATTGCTACGTAAAAGATCTCTTCTTATCCTGCTCTTTTATTTTACACCGAATACGGTTGCCACTTGCGTCCCTGTCGTTCTTTTAGTGTATAGGTAGCGCTACATAATGGCTAGGACGTGTCATGTTTTTTAATATTTCTGAGTAATAACTGTTACTATCGCTTCATCAGTGCGAGGATATATTTTGTTTTGCGTATTTTCAATTTCATTTTTTGAACGATAACTGTTTCTCGGTTGTCTTCTCACTATTCATCGGCAGTATCTCAATCTTTGGTCTGCGCTCGGCAGCTTTCGGGTATCGTAAAGGCGCTCGGCTGCCTGACAATAGTTTGTCGGAGTCCTGCTGCTTTTATATGTAAGTGCGCTCTCTTTAAAATATATTTCAAATACGAATTTACTTCCGGTTACTTTATGATAATGATGCGGTGTGGACAAATTGTAAATATTTTTAGAAATAAAGTAAAAATATCAAATTTTCAGTGTTTTAACAAGAAAATCACGGTTTTTAGTCAAATTTTAAGATTGAAAAAGACATAAATTTAATTTATAATATTATTGTAGCCGTATTTTGCGGCTGATGGCGAGAGCACTCTGCCCGTTACTATGAATAATTTACGGTCGGCAGGTTTCGGCTGTTGTTATTTAAAAACAGAAAGGAAACGATTATGAAGAAAATCCTGTTACTTTTAATCTCCGTTCTTCTTCTCACTGCGGTGACGTTTACGGTAACGTCCTGTAATGGCAATGGAGAAGGATCCGGCGACGCATCAGGCGGTGGGTCCGGAGAGATCAACACCATTTACGATGATCAGACGTTCTATTGGAGTAAATCCAACGTTATGTTCATCACTCAATCCTCTTCTGCCTGCAGACAGGCTGCAGATAATCTGATTAAAGAATTTAACAAAAAGATTATCGGCGAAAATGGCAAGGCTTTCTTAGGTAATCTTTACATGGCGGAGGATTATCGCGAAGAGATTATAATCGGTTACATCCAGGAAAAAGATATATCCAAGAAGGCGTATCAGCTTCTTGAGAGAATAGACAGCAAGTCTACTCTTACCGAGTCGAGATATCTGGTGTATGCCGACAGCGGTAAGATTGCTATCGCGTTCGATGATAATCCCTACTCCACCATTCTGTCCGTGGGATACGTGGTCGATATGTTTATCGAGCAGTTCCTCGGTGAAGAAGGTCCCGTTCTCTTTAACAAGGGAGTGGTCATGTCAGGCGTTATCGATCTTATCTCCGCGCAGGAGCAGATTGACAACGTATACGTGGAGTCGAAATGGGAGGAATATAAGGCGGCTTGGAATGAGAGATACGGCAATGACGATCTCTATTGGGCGTTCAGAACATACTACTCGATGTTCTCAGACGAGCTTCCGGTCTG
>JAZOTE010000036.1:0-2353 GCA_045657485.1 Eubacteriales bacterium | reverse complement strand
TGTTTCGGGTTCTACGGCACTTGTTGGCGCGGTTGATAACTACTGGCTACTGCTCCGCCCGAAGCGCACTGAGAGGCGCGGTAAGCTCTTTATTTCGGGGCGCGACGTGGTTGACAGAGAGATTGAACTCAGGCTCGATGACAACTGTATTTGGCAGGTTAGTGACGGCACGGAGTACGTTCCCGAAGAGCTGAATTTGACGGTGAAAGCGACACAGTTATACCTCTTCTCCCATACCAATATTATCACCGATGGCGAGTATTCCTGCGGTGCTTCCGAGCTCAGCGAAGGTATCAAAAATAAGCTCGATATTGACATTCCCTCGAATATGATAAAGAAGAATTTGGTGCGTTATCACGAGCAGCTTTCGAAGATCGGTTTACGCTTTGAGAGCGTAAGAACGAACTCCCAGAGGATACTTAAATTCTCTCTCAATGACGAGGAAATTACGGTTATTGACGACGGTTCTTCCTCCACGAATAATAAGCCGATTGTTGCCGTCAGTGACAGCGTGACGGCTCATTGGATAGCGGCAGATACGCTGTCAAAGGGCGACGCGTGTACGGCATAGTGACGGCAAAAATCAGTAGCAAGCCAGCTGTCACGTTGTCACCGATTTTAATGAAAATAGCGCTAAAATTCAGGATAGTGATAGAAAGCTTTGCTACGCTTGCTCTGGGGCAAGCGTAGCGCATGGACGTCCACCGAAATCGGTGGCGGCCTTATAGCGCTATTTATTTTCGGGCAGAAGCCCATACCCACTTTTATTTTGAAAGGAGATGACGGTTTGAGAACGCAAACCGAAACGATAACAATACGCCTCACTCCCGATGAAAAGCAGCTGCTTGAAGAGCTGAAGCAAAAGTCAGATTCTCCCTCGATGCGCAAGTTTATACTCGATATGTGCGTGACAGGTAAAGTCGTTGTAAACTCGGATTTAAGAGAGGCAAACAAGGAGCTTCGCTACCAGGGAAACAACCTAAATCAGCTGACGAGGCTCTGCCATCAAAGAGAGATAAAAGTCGTGAATTTGGACGGACTTTTAGCGGCGTATAAAGATATACTTCTCGCCCTTGGAGGTGACGCTTGTGGCAACGGTAAATAACATACCCGAGAAAAATCAAACTCCCAGCGCACAGCTCGGAGTTATCGAATATTGCATACAAGCGCATAAAACGGTGCTAGATGAAAGAACGGTTTTTGTGACCGGTGTTAACTGTGTTACCAACCTTGCACACGAGTCGTTTTTAGCAACGCAAAACATTTTTGACCACTCGCCAGACGGCCCACGATTTTACCATTACGTGCAGTCCTTCTCCCCCGATGAAGACGTTTCACCCGAGACGGTACACGAGATCGGTCTCGAGCTTGCGAAGGCTTTTGGCAACCGAGAGGTGCTCGTTGCAACGCATATTGATAAGGAGCATTTACACAATCATTTCGTCGTAAACACATACGATTTGGAGACCGGAATTAAACTCCACGCAAACCTTGATTTCCTCTGTGAGCTCCGAAATAAGAGCGACGAAATATGCAAGGCTTACGGACTTTCGACGCTTGATCCTTACACGCATAAACGCAATTATGAGAACCTCGGACAGAAGGAATACAGAGCAGCTATCAAGGGCGAAAGCTGGAAAATGCGCCTCTGCTTCGTGATTGATGAATGTATGAAATTCTCATCAAGCAAGGACGAATTTATAGAGGCGATGAGGGCACGCGGTTACGACGTTGTATGGACGGACAAGAGAAAATACATAACATATATCGTTCCCGGCGCAGAGGGCAAAAATCCGCGTCGTGTGCGAGATATAAAGCTACACGAAGATAAATATTTGAAGGAGAATATGGAAAATGAGTTCAGAATCAGGCAAGGCGAGGTTGAGCGCACTCAAAGCGATGAATGCTCCGAAAGAGAATACGGAGACGGTAACGATACCGAAGGAAGATTGGGATATGATAGTGAAGACGCTTACTCGTATGGAGATGATAGAAGCCGAGATGCGCGAGACGACGAAGGCGTGCACGACCGAGATGGTTCGCAAGGTGAGCGAGCACACGGAGTGGGCAACGGCAACTCTGAAACGAGTAACCGAGACAACCGAAAAACAGGTTGGGAGTCTGAGAGAAGAAGCTACAAATCAAATAAGAAGCAGAATGGATCGCGAAGAGAAAATGTGGTGGGTAAAGCTGGTGCTTCTGGCTCTGCCTCTGATAATAGTGCTACTCTACGTTCTCTCACGAGGCTTGGGGCTCACGCTGGGAATATAGTCGCTGACAGTGATGAAACCGAGGAAGAGCGAAAGATCCGCGAGGGCGATAACGCAGGTGTTGCAGTCGGTCTTGTGATTGC
>JAZOTE010000035.1:0-1075 GCA_045657485.1 Eubacteriales bacterium | reverse complement strand
CCCTCACGCGGCGTCGCTGGGTCAGGCTTTCGCCCATTGCCCAATATTCCCCACTGCTGCCTCCCGTAGGAGTCTGGACCGTATCTCAGTTCCAATGTGGCCGTTCAACCTCTCAGTCCGGCTACCGATCGTCGGCTTGGTAGGCCATTACCCTACCAACTACCTAATCGGACGCGAGCCCATCTCTGTACAATAAATCTTTGGCAACAGAATCATGCGGTTCCGTTGCATCATGAGGTATTAGCGTCCGTTTCCAGACGTTATCCCTCATACAGAGGCAGGTTGCTCACGCGTTACTCACCCGTCCGCCACTAAGTTATCTCGACGCTTCCCGAAGGATTAATCTTGATAACTCCGTTCGACTTGAATGTGTTATGCACGCCGCCAGCGTTCATCCTGAGCCAGGATCAAACTCTCGAAAAATTTATATTATATCCTATCCCTTTCGGGATCGGTTATAACCACTTTCGAGCTATTCTTTCTTAGCTTCTTTTACTTTGTTGAGTATATATAACTCTCTTTGACGAGATCTCGTACGCACTTTTAAATATGCTTTGTACTTATCTCTTGTTGTTCAATTTTCAATGACCTTCGCTATCCTTCTCGCGGACAGCTTGACTATTATATCACACCTCGAACTACTTGTCAATACCTTTTTTGAAATTTTTTCAAAAATTTTTGATCAAGTTTTTTAGAAGCGATATTTCGTCACGCCTCGTTTTGAGGCTCGTTTATTTTATCACCTTTTTCTCCCTTTGTCAAGACCCTTTTTTCATTTTTTGTGTTTGCATGAAATCCTGCTCTTTGGCGAACACTACCAATAGCAAACAAACAGGGGGCAGAAATGATTACCATCTTATTTCGCACGGTTCTGATTTACATCATCTTGATTTTGGCAGTTCGGCTGATGGGCAAGCGGCAGATTGGCGAGCTGGAGGTATCCGATTTTGTCACAACCCTTCTGATCTCGGAAATCGCTTCTCTGCCGATCACCGATAGCAGTATTCCCATATCTCACGCCATTATTCCTATGATTTTGTTGGTTTTTTTCGAGGTGGCAAGCTCTGTGATCATC
>JAZOTE010000034.1:0-1155 GCA_045657485.1 Eubacteriales bacterium | reverse complement strand
CCACGTTTCCAAACTTGATCATGGCGATAATACCGATCCATATCCACAGCCATATGGGGATATGAAGATTCGGCACGAATTTGATCAAAGCCACGGACATAAGCACGAAATCCGAAACCGTATCCAGCCTTGCTCCGAATTCACTGGCGCTGTTTGTCCTTCTTGCCACAGTGCCGTCTATCATATCGCTGAGTCCGCAAAGCAGATAGAGCACGTAAAACCACGCCGATGTAAGCGGTATCAACAGGAGAGGCAGACTCAATACAATGCGTGATCCTGTGATGATGTCTGCGATGTGTTTTTTCATAAATCAGTTGCTGTCAAAGGTTGATTAACCTTTTTATTTTACAATTTCATATTCCCAATCGATGATACCGCCGAACTCCTTGACATTGGTATATCCAAGCTTAACAAGCTCCTCGGCTGCAATTTTGCTTCTTCTGCCGCTTCGGCAGTAGACGAGAATCAACTGATTCTTATCGGGAAGCTCCTTTCCAGCGCGGTCTGCAATCTCGTATTCGGGAATCATAATCGCTCCGGGGATATGCCCCTGGTCGTATTCCTCCTGCGTTCTCGCATCAATGATAATATATCCGCTCTCGCTGTCCATCAACGCCTTGGCTTCTGCACCGCTGATCTGATCATAAGATGCAGAACCGCCATCCGAGCATCCAACGCATCCAAACGGCAACGCGAGAGTGAGAAGCATGAGCAAAAATCGTTTATTTCTTTTCAACATATATCCTTATCCCCTCTGCTGCAAATTCTGCAGTTCCATCTCCGTACTTATCGATATTCTTCTTGAACCGCTCATCGGCGACATACATTTTGCCAAGCCCTGCAAGGATCTCGTCCGTGCAGGTGTAGTAGTTGGCAGTAATGTGCGCTTGAAGCTTGGCAACAAGCACCTGTGCTTCGGCATAATCGGCACTCGCTCCGCTATCCTTACACGCGGCAAACTCGGCAAAGATCGCCATCAAGCCATCGTTTGCTTCAGCCCATTTCTCTTTTGTGTAGTTCTTTGTTTTCTGTTCGTGCTCGCGGTAGGCATCGGTGTCGCCATATCGCTCACGAGCTTCGGTTTCATAGTTTTTCATACAGTTATTTATTATTGTGCGGCATTGATAATATGCTTAACAACCGCATCGTAAATCT
>JAZOTE010000033.1:0-2545 GCA_045657485.1 Eubacteriales bacterium | reverse complement strand
CTTTCATCATAACATATTTTAAAATTTAAAGCCAAGCGCAAGATGTATATGGACATCATATCCCAAGATTTACCCATTTGGTCAGTTTTTTAAAAAACGCGTTTTCTTTGATTTCAGCGATTCAAGTTTTGAGGGCTGACGGTTGTTTTCCGTCAGCCCTCTGTGCGTTTTGATACTATTATGCAATCATATCCATTAGATCACGAAGCGCCGTTTCAAACTTCGCTCCGTACCAATGGTCAGCATCTCCTTGTGTATTGATGATACATTTTACCGTATAATCCGCAGCAATTTTTGCCGCCGTGAAAACATCCTTGTCGTTCATCAATGCACCAGTGAATGCGGAAGCGTAAATATCACCCGTTCCATGACAGCCCTTTGAGATCTTATCGTGCTCGTAATAACGAATTTTTCCCTTTTCATAAATGATAACACCGGTTTTTTCGGGAACGTAGCTTACGCCCGTCAGAACGATAGTTTTTGCACCAAGTGTTGAGAGCTTGTCAAGAAGCTCATTCACGTAGTTCTCATCGTAGGTTTCACGGTATTCAACGTCGGCAAGAAAACAAGCCTCGGTAATATTGGGAATCAAAATATCCGCAGATGAGCAAAGTCCGCGCATTGCCGCCACGTATTCGTCATTAAAGATGGGATAGAGCTTGCCGTTATCAGCCATAGCAGGATCGACGATACGAACGCAATCTTCAGTTCCCATCGTGTTCAAAATATCCTGAACGTATCCGACCTGCTTAACGCTTCCGAGATATCCGGTATAGATTGCTTTGAACTTAATGTTTTCCTTCTTCCAATGTGCCTGAATTTCGGGCATATCATCAGTAAGATCACGGAAAGTAAAGCCACTGAATCCTGCCGTATGCGTTGAAAGAACGGCAGACGGAAGAATGCAGGTTTCAAGTCCGCAGGCTGATAGTATAGGGAGCGCAACCGTCAGTGAGCACTGACCGACACAGGATATGTCTTGAATTGTTAGAATTTTTTTATAAGCCATTATAATTCCTCCTTGTAATTTTGTTGATTATATTATATAATGTTTTTGTCGATATAAAAATAGTCAGAATAGGAGAAAATTATATATACAGATGAAGTATACCATAGACAAAAATAATCGCCCTGTTTATCTTCAAATATATAGGCAAATACGGCAGGATATCATAGATGGGATATATCCTTTCAATACAAAGCTTCCTTCCATGCGTTTGCTTTGCGACGAACTTTCGGTCAGCACCGTTACGGTAGATCATGCTTACGCCTTGCTCTGCGATGAAGGATACGCCGAAGCGCGTGAGCGAAGCGGTTTTTTTGTTGTTTTTCAAAAATCGGATGGGTTTGCCGCGTCTGTAGAAACTCACACAAAGCATAGTGTTGCACCGCAAAGCAATCATACCTATCACGACTTTCCGTTTTCCGTTCTTGCCAAGACCATGAGAAAGGTGCTTTCCGATTATGCTGATGTCCTTCTTGAAAGATCCCCAAACGCAGGGTGTACAGAGCTCCGCGAGGCAATAAAAAATTATCTAATACGCAACAGAGGCATGAATGTGGAAAGCAACCAAATAATTATCGGTTCAGGCGCAGAATATCTATATGGGCTCATTATCGCCATGCTTGGAAGAAAGCACGTATACGGTATTGAATTTCCGTCATACAAGAAGATCGAACAGGTTTACACAGCTGCAGAAGTGCCCTATGAATTGCTACACTTATCTCATGACGGTATTGACAGTTCAGCACTTGCAAAAACAAAGGCAAGTGTAATTCACACGACTCCTTACCGAAGCTTTCCAACAGGCATTACAGCATCTGCTAACAAGCGCCACGAATATATCCGTTGGTCAAGCAAAAACGGGCGCATCATTATTGAGGATGACTTTGAGTCGGAGTTTTCTGTTTCCTCAAAACCGGAGGACACCCTATTTTCTCTTTCCAACTACGACAACGTGATCTACATGAACACGTTTTCAAAAACCATTTCGCCTGCGCTTCGTGTAGGATATATGGTTCTCCCAAAGTACTTGGTAAGCGAATTTGAGAAAAGGCTCGGCTTCTATTCCTGTACCGTTCCCACATTCGAGCAGTTCGTTATTGCAGAGCTTATCAACAGCGGTGATTTTGAACGGCATATTAATCGTGTCAGACGGAGTTTAAGGAAAAAGCTTTGACAGCGCTATGCCTATTGTATTAATGCTAAAATTCCTTTCTTTGCCTACTGCGACTCAATTTTTTAGGGCTGACAGATAACTGTCAGCCCTTTGTAATTTTATGCAAGTTTAACCACGGAATATTTGCTCGAATATTCCTCGTATTTATCGCTATAATTAGCATTTCCTTCTTTTAGGCTCTTGATGACCTCGTGAGCGTTCATTGTATGCTCGCTTACATCAATGATACCAACGGCAACGTTGGAGCAATGGTCGCTTACACGCTCAAAGTTGGTGATAATATCAGCCCATATAAATCCGCTTTCGACGGTGCAAGCACCATCTCTGAGTCTTGTGATATGGTTGTTACGAAGAAGCGTTTTAAG
>JAZOTE010000032.1:0-3424 GCA_045657485.1 Eubacteriales bacterium | reverse complement strand
CTATATTACCGGAAGATTCGGTTGATTTTTTAACAAATTTATGATATAATAATCGGAGAACAACAAAATGTCTATCAGAAAAATATTTGAAGAAGAGCTTGCAGATCTGAAGGTACAGCTGGTAGAGATGTGCAGACTCACCGAGCAGATGATACAGAACGCCATTACAGCACTGATCAACCGTGACCGAGAGCTTGGAAAGAGCATCGGTGAGGCAGACAAGCGGGTTGACGAATACGAGATGGCGATAGAAAAGAAGTGTATGCGTATTCTCCTTAAGCAGCAACCGGTTGCCAAGGATTTCCGTGAGGTTTCCACCGCACTGAAAATGATTACCGACATTGAGCGCTTTGGCGATCAGGCGGCTGACATCGGCGACCTTGTTTACACTATGCCGGGAGAAGCGTATATCAAGAATTTAACGCACATTACCGCAATGGGCGAGCTTGCCATCAAGATGGTCAGAGAGAGCGTAAACTCGTTTATCAATAACGACGAGGCGCTTGCCGATGAGGTCATTGCTCTTGACGATCAGATGGATGACTTGTTTATTGAGGTGAAAACCGAGCTGATTGAGTTAATCAAGAAGGACGGTAATAACGGCGACCAGGGCATTGAGCTGATGATGGTCGCAAAATATCTCGAGCGTATCGGCGACCATGCCGTAAACGTAGCCGAGTGGACGAAATATAACGAAACGGGGGTTCATCAAAAGTTTTAATGGAGTCACTTATATACATTGTTGAGGATGATGAAGGAATAAGAGAGTTGTATGAGGGTGCCTTTGAGGGACTTTATATGACGAAAATGTTTGAGAACGGAAAGGATTTTTTCGAGTGCTTTGAGTCGGCTCGCCCGAGTCTTGTTATTCTCGATATCATGCTTCCCGATATGGACGGATATACGATCCTTTCGAAAATCAGAGAAATGGATGAAAAGATCCCCGTACTTATCGTGAGCGCAAGATCCGACGAGATCAGTGCCGTGAAGGGACTGAATAAGGGAGCGGACGATTACATTACCAAACCATTTTCCGTGCTTGAGCTGATTGCAAGAATCAAAACCAGTCTGCGCAGAGCCAACCTGTATGTTACGAATCAGGAGGGCTTTGTCGTCGATAACAATGTGTATAAGGTTTTCTATGAAGGGAAGGATCTTGGTCTTACCCTGAAAGAATTCAAGCTCCTTAAGCTTTTGATCGGAAAAGCCGGTGTCACCGTAGAGCGCGAGGAGCTCTTCCGCGAGGTGTGGGGCGAGGGCTTTATGGGCGAGACGAGAACGCTGGATATGCATATTGCGCAGCTGCGCGACAAAATCAAGGAATGTGGTGGCGACGACGTGATCGTTACTGTTCGCGGCATCGGATACCGTTTTGATGTGAAATGAAAAAGAAGATATTTATTAGATTTTTTGCAATAACGCTTGCAGCCGTTCTCGTGATGTTTGCCGTTGGTCTTGTTGCCGTTAACCTGAACACCAAGAACGTGGTGAACGAGCGCTTGAAGGAAGAAACGGCGCTTGCGGCGGCTCTGATGAACGAGCAGAGCGATTTTGCCGTATTTAATCAGTATTCGGATAATCCCGAGCTTCGAATTACGATATTTGACTTGGAGGGAAATCCGCTTTATGAAAGTGATACCAAGGCTGATCTTGATAATCACGCAGACCGCGAGGAAATACAGAATGCGATGAGCGGCAAATCTGAAACGGTAGAGAGATATTCTGAAACCTTCAAGTGCGACATGACCTATTATGCAGTCAAGACCTCTCTTGCCGACGGCTCCGAGGTGATACTACGGTTAGCGGTCAGAAGCAGTGAGATCTCTTCGTATCTCTCCACGTTGCTTCCTCTCTTGCTCGTAGTCTTGTTGGTTGCGCTGATCATTTCTTTTGTTCTTGCCAATTTGGTATCCAACAGTGTATCCAAAAAGGTAACGGCAATCGGCGATAGCTTGAAGAGCTTGAATGAAGGTCAGTATCAGCCGATCAAGACCGATATGAGCGAGCCCGAGTTCTTTGCCGTTCTCGACCAGATCAATGAGCTGAATGCAAACATTCATAGTCATATCCGTGTTGCAGACGCCGAAAGACTTAAGCTGAATACCGTGCTGGATAACGTGTCTCAAAGCATTATCGCTTTGGATCATTTCAAGCGCATCAGCTTTGCAAACAAGAGTGCGCTTGAGCTTTTCAACGGTGTACAAAGAGACGTCGGAAGAGATTTGATTTTCTTAATTGAAGATCTCGATATTCACGAGAGAATATCGAAGCACTTCAAGGAGGACTATTCCTTTGTCAGCACGTATCGGGATAAGGAGCTTTCCTTTGTGCTGAGCAGAGTTACCGACGATGTTCTATCCAAGGATATCGCAACCATTCTTATCGTAACCGATATTACCAAAGAAAAGCTGATTGAAAGACAAAAGAGCGATTTCTTTGCCAACGCATCTCACGAGCTGAAAACGCCTATTACCGTTCTCCAAGGCTTCTCCGAGGTCCTGATGAACAAGGAAGGCATTGATGAAGCATCCAAAAAACAGCTTCAAAGAATCCATAAGGAGAGCGTAAGACTCGCCTCCCTTATCAACGATATGCTGATGCTCTCAAAAATCGAAAACGGAGAACAGCCGGAAAAGGCATATGCCGAGATCTCTCTCCAGGATCTTGCGTGTGAGGTTCTCAACGAGTTTGCCGAGGAGATAAAAAAGAGAAATCTTACCGCAACCATCAACGGAGACGGCAAGGTGCTCGGCGATCAGAATATGATCTTTGAGCTTATCGAGAATCTTGTTTCCAACGCGATCAAATACAACAAAGAGGGCGGCTCAATTACCGTTTCAATTTCCGAAACGGGTCAAGGCGTTTGCTTGCAGGTCAAGGATACCGGAATCGGTATTGAGAAGGAGCATTTGCCACGCCTTTGCGAACGATTCTACCGTGTGGATAAATCTCACTCCAAGCGTATTGGCGGCACAGGCCTCGGTCTTGCAATCGTGAAGCATATCTGCGCAATTTACGGAGCAGACCTCAGCATCGACAGCACCTTCGGAGAGGGAACGACGTTTACGGTTGTATTCAAAAAGCAGGCATAAACGCAGTAAAAATTAAGCGCAGTGGTTGAAATATACCGCTGCGTTTTTTATTAAAAAAGTGATAAATCGCATCATGAAATTTACAAAAAAAATCTTGACTTTTTGCGTAAATAAGCGTATATTAGGCGGTAGCAAAAAATAGCAAATTTGAATTGATTATTGCCAATTCTCGATAAGAGAAAGAAATAGATTTTGATACAATTTTTGGATTGAAGGAGGTATGAAAATGAGAAAAACAAAAATTGTTGCAGACACATCGTGTGATCTGCTGAGCTTGAAGCACGTAGCGTTTGCATGTGCGCCGATGAAAATCATTACGAGTGAAAGAGAAT
>JAZOTE010000031.1:0-72979 GCA_045657485.1 Eubacteriales bacterium | reverse complement strand
AGGGAAAGAGTCTTGGTGATTGCAGCAGTAAGGGTGGTCTTACCGTGGTCAACGTGACCGATGGTACCAATGTTAACGTGGGGTTTGGTCTTTTCAAACTTAACCTTTGCCATTTTAATAATCTCCTTTAAATAAAATATTTTTAGTTTTTCTGGTTTATCTAAACGATCTAACGATCGATCAGAAACGTTTCGCCGTCGTCAAATCGATACGGCACTCAGAATGATAGTGCTAAAGTATTTTTTATTATCTTGCTGCTCTGGACTTGATAATCTCGTCCTGAATTGACTTCGGAACGTCCTGGAAGCCATCGGGCTCCATTACGTAAACCGCACGACCCTGAGAACGGGAACGGAGAGCGGTTGCATAACCGAACATCTGAGCAAGCGGAACGTGAGCGTAAATTCTCGACGTACCGGGAGCTATCTGCTCCATAGAATCCATCTGTCCGCGACGAGAGTTGATATCACCAATGATATCGCCCATATAGTCGTCGGGAGTGGTAACGGAAACCTTCATAATCGGCTCTGTGAGAACGGGATCAGCGCGGCGCATAGCATCCTTGAATGCCATAGAGCCGGCGATCTTGAACGCCATCTCCGAGGAGTCAACCTCGTGGTAAGAACCGTCATAGAGGGTAACCTTAACGTCAACTACGTTGTAGCCTGCAAGAACACCTGCCTGCATTGCGCCCTGGATACCTGCATCTACCGCAGGAATGTACTCCTTGGGAATCGCGCCGCCGGTAACAGCGTTGATGAACTCGTAGCCCTTGCCGGTTTCGTTGGGTTCTACGGTGATCTTAACGTGACCGTACTGACCCTTACCACCGGACTGACGCGCATACTTGGTGTCCTGATCAACCTTCTTGCGAATGGTTTCCTTGTAAGCAACCTGAGGTGCACCGATGTTAGCCTCAACCTTGAACTCACGAAGAAGTCTGTCTACAATGATCTCAAGGTGAAGCTCACCCATACCTGCGATGATGGTTTGTCCGGTCTCTTCGTCGGTGTAGGTCCTGAAGGTGGGGTCCTCCTCTGCGAGCTTGGCAAGAGCGATGCCCATCTTCTCCTGACCTGCCTTTGTCTTTGGCTCGATAGCCTGACGGATAACGGGTTCAGGGAATACCATGCTCTCAAGGATGATAGGATTCTTCTCATCACAGAAGGTGTCACCTGTAGTTGTGTTCTTAACGCCTACGACAGCTGCAATATCACCTGCATAGCAAACGTCGATATCGCTTCTCTCGTTAGCGTGCATCTGAAGGATACGGCCGAATCTCTCGTCAGCATCCTTAGTGGAGTTGTAAACCGCTGTACCCTTCTGGACTGAACCGGAGTAAACTCTGAAGAAGCAAAGCTTACCAACGAAGGGGTCGGTCATGATCTTGAAGGCAAGAGCCGAGAAGGGCTCGTCATCACTTGCGTGACGGCAATCCTCCGCGCCGGTGTCGGGATGTACACCCTTAATTGCCTCAATATCAGTGGGTGCAGGCATATACTCTATAATGTTATCAAGAAGCTTCTGCACGCCCTTGTTCTTATATGATGTGCCGCAGCAAACGGGGATGATGTCGTTCGCTATAGTAGCGCGGCGAAGTGCTGCCTTGAGCTCGTCTACGGAAATTTCCTCTTCGCTGAAGAACTTGTCCATAAGCTCATCGTCAGTTTCGCAGATAGACTCAACCATCTTCGCGCGATATTCCTCTGCGAGCTCCTTCATATCAGCGGGGATATCCTCTACTCTCATATCCTTACCGAGATCGTCGTAGTAGATATCAGCCTTCATCTCCATAAGGTCGATGATGCCTCTGAATGAGGACTCTGCGCCGATGGGAAGCTGTACGGGTACAGCATTCGCACGGAGTCTGTCCTTAATCATTTTAACAACACGGAAGAAATCCGCTCCCAGAATATCCATTTTGTTGATATAGCACATTCTGGGAACCTTATACTCGTTAGCCTGGTGCCATACGGTTTCGGTCTGGGGCCCAACGGCGCCCTTTGCACAAAGAACGGTTACGGAGCCGTCGAGAACTCTGAGAGATCTCTGAACCTCTACTGTAAAGTCAACGTGGCCGGGAGTGTCTATAATATTTATACGATATTTGTTGTTTTTTGCTGCCTCAGGATCGTTCTGGAATTCAGTGGGAACCCAGTAGCACGTTGTTGCCGCTGAGGTGATCGTGATACCTCTCTCCTGCTCCTGTGCCATCCAGTCCATCGTAGCACCACCGTCGTGGGTCTCGCCCATGCGGTGAGTTTTACCGGTATAAAAAAGGATTCTCTCGGTTGTTGTAGTCTTACCGGCATCTATGTGAGCCATGATACCGATATTTCTGGTATGTTCAAGCGAATATTCTCTTGGCATTAACCTGTCTCCTTAATTATATCGATTAGAATCTGTAGTGAGCAAACGCCTTGTTTGCTTCTGCCATCTTGTGGGTGTCTTCCTTCTTCTTGAAAGCGCCACCCATACCTGCCTTGGCGTCCATGATCTCGCCGGCAAGTCTTTCTGCCATGGTTTTCTCACCGCGGCTTCTGGAATAAGAAATAATCCAACGAAGACCGAGTGTCTGTCTGCGCTCTGCGCGAACCTCCATGGGAACCTGATAGTTAGAACCGCCTACACGGCGAGCCTTAACCTCAAGAACGGGCATAACGTTCTCAAGAGCTGCAACGAATACGTCGAGCGCGTTTTCACCGCTCTTAGCCTCGATAGCCGCGAACGCATCGTATACTATTCTCTGAGCAACGCCCTTCTTACCGTCGTACATAATGTTATTGATAAGCTTAGTTACAAGCTTGGAATTGTACAACGGATCAGGCAAAACATCTCTCTTGGAAATTTGACCTCTTCTAGGCACTGTACTTCCCTCCTTCATTAATATTATGATATCACAGGTACTCGAATCTTGCATTCCGTATGAATGCCTTGATTCGTTAGTGCTCGTTTTGCATTACAGGTAAACAACTATACCATCAGCACGTGAGCACGTATAAAGTCCGAGGCGTACCTATTATTGCTTCGGACGCTTTGCTCCGTACTTGGAGCGGCTCTGTCTACGGTTTGCAACACCCTGAGTATCGAGCGTACCACGGATAATATGGTAACGTACACCGGGCAAGTCACGAACACGGCCACCACGGATCAGAACAACGGAGTGCTCCTGAAGGTTGTGACCGATACCGGGAATGTAGCAAGTAGCCTCCATTCCGTTTGTAAGTCTGACTCTCGCGATCTTACGAAGAGCGGAGTTAGGCTTCTTGGGGGTGGTAGTGGTAACCTTGGTGCAGACGCCTCTTCTCTGAGGTGCAGACTGGTCGATTGCAGTATTCTTCAGTGCGTTGAAGCCTTTCTGAAGAACGGGCGACTTAGACTTATAAGCCTTGTCGGAACGACCTTTCTTTACGAGCTGGTTAAAGGTTGGCATAATTTTCCTCCTTCCTTAAAGTATAGTGTTTATCTATACGGCGCAAAACGCTATATTAAATATAGGCTTTATGCGGCGGTATATTCATACAGTCGCGGCAAAAGGGCGCAAATCACCCTACTTCCGCACATTACACCATATTTTATCACTAATTTGATTTTTTGTCAATAGATTTCTAGAAATTTTATTTACTATACTCTATATTTTATACATTCAACAACATAAATACAGTTATGGTACTCTATTTGTTGATATTGCACAATTTTATACGGATAATTTTGTATACAATTCTCTTAAAAACGTGCATCAGAAAAGAAACATCAGAAGCTCCATCGCCAGAACCGCGCCTGCAGCAGATGAGGAAACGGTCAGTAAGCTCTTACCGAAGTACGATAGCAACAGGGCAACAGCACATCCCACCGCGGCAGAGATCATATTTCCCGTAGCGTAAAGGATCGCCGGGAAGGTCATAGCCGACAGCACGGCGTAAGGAACGTAATACAGGAATGAACGAATAAACCGATTCTGTATCTTATGGCGAACCAAAAGCAGCGGAAGAAGTCTGACAAGATAGGTAACTCCCGCCATAACGAGAAGATAGAATAAAAAGTTCGGCACGAAATCAATCATTGCTCTCCGCCTCCTCTCTGACAGGCGCAACAAGGGCCATTACAGCGCTGACAAGCACCGCTATCATAATTATGGAAAAGCCGGACGGTATCTCGGAGAGAACCGGAGTGTAATAAAGTAAAACAGACAAAGCAACGGCGGCAAGAGATGCGATAAGAACTCCGCGCTCCACCTTTGCTACCGGAACTACGATAGCTATAAACATTGCGTATATGGCAATTCCGAGGGCGTTGACCAGAACAGATGGAAGAATATTGCCCGCTATACTGCCGAAAAGTGTGCCTAAGGTCCAACCGAGAAAGGGAGTAATGGCAAGACCCAGCATATATCTTCTGCCGACGTATCCGGGTTGTGCGGAAGAAACGGCAAATATTTCGTCCGTATTGGCAAATGCAATTACAAATCTATCCCCTAATCTGACGGTGGAGTCAAGCTTCTGAGAAAGAGATACGCTCATAAGGGAGTACCTGGCATTTATAACAAGCTGAGAGAGAGCAAGCTCAACGAATGAGCCTCCGGACGCGATAATCGGAACAGCCGCAAGCTGTCCTGCCGAGGTCAGATTAAATATAGATATCAACGTGGCTTCCGCAACGGACAGACCTGAAGTTACCGCGAATATACCGAACGCAAAGGAAACGGCAAAGTATCCAAAACATATCGGCAAGCCGTCGCGTATACCTTTTCTAAAATTGTTACTAACATTCATTTTCTTTTAAAACGCTTTATTTTGTACAGTATTATTTACATTTATGTTTCAAAAAGCCGATTTTACAAATTCTTGAATTGATAGGAATATAGCTTGCTGTATTCGCCTCCGAGAGCAATGAGCTCCTCGTGAGTTCCGCTCTCCACAATACCTGACGCATCAAGAACTACTATCTTATCGGCGTTCTTTACCGTGGACAGCCTGTGCGCTACGACTATGGTTGTCCTGCCGCGCGAAAGCTCCTCCAGGGCTGACTGCACCTGCATTTCCGTCACGTTGTCAAGAGCACTTGTAGCCTCATCAAGTATCAAAAGAGTGGGATTTTTAAGAAAGGCTCTGGCGATAGCTATTCGCTGGCGCTGACCTCCCGAAAGCTTAACGCCCCGCTCTCCGAGCTCGGTATCGTAACCGCTGTCCAGCGTCATAATATAGTCGTGAATATTCGCCCTTTTCGCCGCCTCGATAATTTCTTCGTTTGTGGCATCCGGTTTACCGTAGGCAATATTTTCTCTCGCCGTTCCGTCAAACAGAAATACGCTCTGCGATACCGAGCCGACGGACTTACGTAGGCTGTGCAGAGTTATGTCCTTAACGTCTATGCCGTCAAGCGTGATCCTGCCTGATTTGACGTTATAAAACCTGGGAATAAGATTGCAGAGTGTGCTTTTGCCTCCGCCGGAAGGGCCTACGAGCGCTACCGTTTTACCCGCCGGAACGGTGAGATCAAGTCCCGAAACAACCAATTTCTCGTCATCGTCTTCGGCGCTGTAGCCAAAGGAAACATTCTCGAATACCACCTCTCCTTTGAGCTCCGACAGCTCTACTTTTCCCTCGTCCGTTTCCTCCGGCAGATCGAGTATTTCTGTAAATCGGGTAAATCCGGTCATACCGTTCTGAAGCTGCTCGAATAGGGATACGAACCTCTGAATAGGTCCTAAAAACATTGATATAAATAAAAGGAACGAAGCGAACTCGCCCTCGTTTATCTCTCCGTTAAGATAAAAAATGCCGCCCGCAAGGATTATCGCTAAATAAAGAAGGTCGGAAAGAAACTGCATTACGGACTCAAAAAGTCCAAAGGATCGCATAGCGTCGCTTCTGTATCTTTTCAGAAGATCGTTTGCGATGCCGAACTTCTCTATCTCGTGCTTCTCCATCGCGTAAGACTTGGTTTCTCTGATGCCTGTAAGAGAATTTTCCAACGTTGAATTGATAACCGAGGTCTGCTTGCGCGAGTTGCGCATAGCTTCTCTCATATTTTTACGCGAGAGAGCGGTAAATATAACGATAAAGGGTACTATCGCGAACATTATAAGCGTCAGCTTAACGTTTGTTTCCGAGAGAATTACGAATGAACCCGCCAGCATCAGCGTGGCCAAAAAGACGTTCTCAGGACCGTGATGAGCAAGCTCTGAGATTTCAAAGAGGTCGTTGGTCAGTCTGGACATAAGATCGCCCGTTTTGTTATCGTCATAGTAGGAAAAGGGGAGCTTCTCGAATTTTTTAAAAAGATCGCGACGCATATCCGCCTGCATTCTGACGCCGACCACGTGACCGTAGCAGCCTACGATATACTGACAGACAGCCTTGATTATATAAACGATAAGCAGAAGGATTCCGTTCATTATAATCGTATCAAGAGTTATGTCCCCCGTGCTTACTCCGTTTATAATATTCTTTGCTACGGTAGGATAAAAGAGATTAGCCACCGCGATGACCACAGCGCATAGCATATCGAATATAAACATCGGAAGATGTGGCTTGTAGTAGCTAATAAATCTTTTAATATTTTTCATTCTTTCGTTCCTTTACAAAGGATTTTGTAAGCTTTAGTTTATATTTTCGGACACACCGTTTCATTTGAAAAAGATTTTGCGCTTGCCGTATTTTGATTTTTCCAATAAAAAAGCAAACAAAAAAACAGCACTGTGATACACCGAGAACCTCCCAAAAATATAAGAGAGGCAATTTGTATCAAGCCTTAAAGCCGTGTTTATAAAGCAGAGTTTTCGCCTCGTCGGAGTCCCAATCGGATATACCGTGCTTATCCAAAATGCGTCTTTTAACCGAGTCAAAATCCACCTCGCCCGTAGAGATAAGCCGGGACAGCGCTCGCTTTACCTCCGATACGGAATAGCCGCGGTTAACGAGATGAGGTATGATTTTCATCGGTCCGCGCAGAGAGATATTTGCGGCATTTAAAACGAGTCTTTCAATTTGGTCATCCTCTTTTATATATCCGAGTCTAACCATTTCCGCCGCCGTTTCCTCCGCTATATCCCGTCTGAAGCCCCTCTCGCAAAGCTTGCGTGTAAGGGCTCTTACGCTGTTATCGGAAAACGCAAGCAGGGACAGAGCCTTTTTCTCTGCCCGGCGGCACTCGTCAGCGTATTTTATCTCTTCCATAGCGTGCGAGTCAAGCTCCGAGCCAACCGCAGGCTTACCTACGGAAGCATACACCGTCTGCGTAACCGTATAATTCACATTCTCCTCCCCCTCTGAAATACCGAGGCGGAGGAGAGATGTATCCTTTATTCCTTTAATATAATTCAGGCGCGCCATTTGATCAGATCTCGCCGTCAAAGTCCTCAAGCTCAAACTCGTCGGACTCACCGAGTGATGCGTCCTCGTCTATTTCGCCTGCCTTTACCTTCTCACGAACGAGAACCTCAAGCTTATCCATAAGCTCGCTGTCAGACTCTATAAGCTTTCTGACATTGTCCTTACCCTGACCGAGTCTTTCTCCGTCGTAGTAGAACCAAGCGCCGCTCTTCTCAATTATCTCAAGCTGGATAGCCATATCGATAATCTCAGACGCCTTTGAAATGCCCGATCCGTAGAGAATATCGAATTCCGCGGTCTTGAACGGAGGTGCAACCTTGTTTTTAACAACCTTACATCTGGTGTGAGAGCCGTAAACCTCGCTGCCGTTCTTCAGTGATTCCACGCGGCGAACGTCGATACGAACGGAGGCGTAGAACTTAAGAGCCTTACCACCCGTAGTCACCTCCGGGTTGCCGTACATAACGCCAACCTTTTCACGAAGCTGGTTGGTGAAAATAACGATACAGTTGGATTTCGCGATAGCTCCGGAGAGCTTTCTCATCGCCTGGGACATAAGACGAGCCTGAACGCCGACGTGAGATGCGCCCATATCTCCCTCTATCTCCTGACGTGGTACGAGAGCGGCAACGGAGTCAATGACGATAATATCTATCGCGCCCGAATTTACAAGTGTTTCCGCTATTTCGAGCGCCTGCTCGCCACAGTCCGGCTGAGAAACGAGAAGGTTATTGATATCTACGCCAAGCTTTTTTGCGTATACGGGGTCAAGAGCGTGCTCTGCGTCTATGAAGGCTGCCTCACCGCCCTGCTTCTGAACCTCCGCTATAACGTGGAGGGCAATAGTCGTTTTACCTGATGACTCCGGACCGTAGATCTCCGTAATTCTTCCGCGGGGAACACCGCCGATACCGAGAGCAAAATCAAGAGCCAGAGAGCCTGTGGAAACAGCGGAAACGTTCATTGCCGCGTTCTCGCCAAGGCGCATAATAGAGCCCTTGCCGCACTCCCTCTCAATCCTCTGCATTACCGTTTCAAGCGCCGCCTTTTTATCCTGAACTGCCGATGCTTCCTTCTCGGCGACTTTCTTTGTCTTAGCTGCCATTTTTTATTCTCCTTTTTACTTATAGATGTGGGGAATTTGCCCGATAACCTATGGGCGTGTCAATTTTTTTACTTAAAAAATCAATAAAGTCTGATAGCGCCGTAGGGACGGATATTCAGAACGTCAACCGCGCCATCGCCGAAAACGGAATTGAGCAGCGCTCTGTAGCCCTCAAGATCAGCGATGGGAACGAATGCCTGAACGGTACCGGCAAATCCGCCGCCGTGAACTCGCCAAGCGCCGCCCTTATCCCTAAGATAACCGTCCGAGAGAGCCAGAGCGAGCGACATTCCCTGCTCGTTTGGAGCCTTACAGGTATATACGTTCTGAAGATAGCAGAACGAGGACTCGCCGGATGCCTTGATAGCCTCTAAGAACGAATGAACGTCACCGTCTGTAAGAGCGGATTTCGCCTTCTCTACCCGATCGCACTCTCTTACGAAGTGAATGGCACGCAGCAGAGCGCGGTCGCCTGCGGCTTTCCTTATCTTTTCCGCAGAGGCAACAAGCTCGCTCTCCGTAGCTCCGAGCAGCACCTCGCGTCCAAGTGCCTTCGCCGCCGCCTTCATTTCATCCGGTACAGCAGCGTAATCGTCGTTGAGATTGGCGTGACTGCCGCCTGTATTCGTTATGCAAAGAGCGTATCCGGCGTCGGAAAGAGAGAAGCTGACGGGTATTACCGTGGGCTGAGCAGAATCCGCGAAATCTATGTATACGAAGCCGCCGACGGCACAAGCCATCTGATCCATAAGTCCGCACGGCTTGCCGAAATAAACGTTCTCGGAATATCTGGCGATCTTAGCAATTTCCTTATTGTCGATCTCACCGCCGTTGAAGAGATGATTCAACGCGTTACCTACCATAACCTCAAACGCGGCTGAGGATGAAAGTCCGCTGCCCTTCTGAACCTTGGTGGTCATATAAATATCAAAGCCCGAAATCTTGTATCCTTCCTTAACGAATCCGCCTGCAACACCTGCCACAAGCGCCCTTGACGTGAATTTTTTGAAAGCATCGGGATCGGTTACAGATGACAAAGGTATCTGATCCGCAGGATATCCCTCGGAGCGAAATCTGATAAAATTGCTGTTGTTTTTCGCGGCAACCGCAATAATATCGCGGGTGATAGCTCCTGCCATAACCTTGCCGCTGTTGTGGTCTGTGTGATTGCCTATGATCTCGCTTCTGCCGGGAACGGACAAAACCATAACGTCGCCGTCCCCGAACACAGAATAAAACGTATCAAGAGCCTCGCTTATACGGATACGCTCGGCATCTGGATCGGTATAAAGAGAATCCCATCTGCCAAGTCCCCCAAGTAGTTCATTTTTTATTTCGTTAATTTTCATATTTTCACCAAATTATTTATTTTTCGTATTCGAATAATAATATAAATATTGACACGGGTGTGGGTGTAACAGGTTTAACCCCAGATCCTTTACCGTTTACTCAAAATTTGGAAAATGCTGATAAACGATCCTCAATGCCTCGTCGGTAACGTTACCGATATCCCTGATCCGACCGGCTTCGTCGTCTGCAAAAATCCGTACTACGCCGTCGGTATGATGAAACCAGGTAAGCTGACGCTTTGCGTATCTGCGTGAGGCAAGCTTGATTTTATCCGTTGCTTCACTTAACGTACACTCACCCCTCAGATATTCTACTATTTCCTTATAGCCTATGGCTTGCGACGCGGTGGTGGAGTCAAGCAGCTTACCTGATGAATAAAGCTGCGTGACCTCTCCCAGAAGTCCATCCTTGAGCATCACGTCCACTCTCCTGTCTATCCTGGAGTAGAGTAGCTCCCGATCGTGAAAGTCGAGAGCGATGATCAGAACGGATATCTCAGGCGGCGCTATCTTGGAACGGCGGTCAAGCTCCGATTTCGTGACACCGCACTTATCGTATATTTCGAGAGCTCTGATAACTCTCTTTACGTTATTTTTGTGTATTTTTTCCGCAGAATCCGGATCAACGCTCCGAAGTCTATCCCACAGTACGTCGGTATAGCTCTCGCCGGCAGAGCGTATCAGTTCCTCCCTGTACAGAGGATCCGACTCAGGCACGTCCGCTTGCGGAGCGCGAAGAAGCGAATCAAGATAAAGTCCCGTGCCACCCGTAAATATGGGTAGCTTGCCTCTGCCGCTTATATCCTCAGCGCATTTTACAGCCGCCTGCCTGTACGCCTCGACGCTATAATTCTCCGTCGGGTCTACAACGTCGATAAGATGATGTGGGGCTCGCGCCTGCTCCGCCGCGGTCGCCTTGGCAGTACCAACGTCCATACCCTTATATATCTGCATTGAATCGCAGGATATTATCTCGCCCGACAGTCGCTCCGCAAGCTCCAGCGACAGCGCGGTCTTGCCGGAAGCGGTAGGGCCTACTATTGCCAGCGCCGAGATCATTTTTTCGCAGCTACCTCCGTGAGCCAGCCGTAAATATCGGCGAATACCTCCTGCCTGTTCGTTTCATTGAAAAGCTCGTGGCGAGCGCCGGGATACAGCTTCATAGAAAGCTTCTCTACCCCTGCGGCCGAAAGCTTATCGTAAACGAATCTGACGCCCTTGCCATAATCTCCTACCGGATCGTCACCGCCGCTGAGTATCAGCGTAGGTAAGGATTTCGGATATGCGGAAAAATGAGCGTCGGAATTGCAAAGTCCTATCATATTGAAAAGGTCCGCGTAGCCTGCGGCAGTAAAGGTAAAGACGCAGAAGGGATCGGTATCCCTGCCCTTGATCTGTCCGCCGTCGCGCGTAAGCCACGCCTCGTCACCCTCAGACTTATCAAAGTTCTTGTTATAAGAGCCGAAGGCTATGCCCGTCACAAGCGGCGAGCGATGTCTGTCGCCTTTTATTTTTCGAATAAGCGCTATCAGAGCCTTTCCTACACCGAGAAGAGGATTTCTGCCGCCGGTACCGTGAATGATCACACCGTCTATGGAATCGGAGTATTTCTCCGCATAGAGTCTGGATAAAAACGAACCCATACTGTGTCCCATAAGTACTACGGGAAGAGATGGATATCTGTTCCTTATCTCCGCGTTCATTCTGTAGAGATCGTCTAAAACGAAGGAGTAGCCGTCCTTTGCCGCAAAGTAACCGAGATCGTCGGCGGACGCGGCTGTTTCTCCGTGTCCAAGATGATCGTTACCGGCAAGTATATATCCTCTTTCCGTGAGGTACTCGGCAAGGTTAAGATATCTGCCGACATAGTCGCGCATACCGTGAGAAAGCGTCACTATACCTACAATATCCGCGCCGACGGGAATAAACGCCTCCGCGCTGACCGTGTTGATTCCGTCTGATGACGGAAAGCTGAATTTCTCGCGCCTGTAGCTCATACGGCTCTCCCTTCATACGTAGCTGCCTTTCTTGCGGCAGCGACGTGAATTTCAAAAATTATCTGATCATTTTACGCCTTATTTCTGCTGAGAAAAGACAAGTTCCTCAACCTCAGCGAGAGTGGGCGTATTTAGAGCTCCTGCACGCGCGCGAGCCAAAGAGCCTGCAGCGCATCCGTATTTAACGGCGCCTCTTATATCACCGCTCAAAAGATACTCCAGAATCATAGCAGACGCGAATGCGTAACGTGCCGCGCCCTGAATCTGAACGTTGGCGGATCTGTATGCAGGTACAGTATTATATCTCTTACCGTCATAGACGAACGCGCCTCTCGCGCCCTGCTTGATCACTACGTTCTTGCACTTTATTCTGCGACCGATAGCCAACGACACACGCAGTGATGACTCCATGCTTCCGGGCGCAATATCGGTATATCCGAGAGCCTCCGCCTCGTTTACCGTGAACACCTCTATTTCCGGAAGATTCTCAAGCTCGTAATCCTTACCTGAGAGCGAGCCGTCCATGAAGATCGGCAAGCCTCTGTCCGCCGCGATGCGAGCGGCAGCCAGGACGGTGGGGAAAGGAAGATCGAGTCCTATGTATACCGCATCCGCTTTCTGAGAGAAAGCCTCCATCAAAGCATCGTTCGTAACGAATCCGTTAGCACCGGGATAAATAACGGTATGATCCTCTCCCTCTCCGTCCCTTATGATCAGGGTAAATCCGGTTTGGTGATCGTGATCGACCCTAAGGCAAGAGGTATCTACACCGCCGTCCTTGCAAAATCTGTACAGCTTCTGACCGTGAACGTCAGCGCCGAGCTTGGAAAGTATAACGGCGTCCGCCCCCATAGCCGAAAGAGCAGATGAATAGCTCACGCCGTCACCGCCTGGAATGTACGCCACGCCTCCGTCATCGCAGATGCGCTCGCCCGGATTGGGAATTTTATACATATTAGCCACCAGGGACATATTCGCTCCGCCGATGACGAGTATTTTCTTTCTGTCCGCCATTATACGACTTCCTCCTCAACAACCGAGAGCTTGAACACTCCGGCATCGGGAATTATCTCGGTAGCAAGAACCGCTTCTCTGCCGCGGCAGGTGAAGATAAAGCTCTGACAGCCCTCCTCGGCAAGCTGCTTGACAGCCTTCATCATAGAACGCGCTCTGACGTTATCCTGATGGGCAAAGCTCTCGTCGAAGCATACGGGCGGCTTCTCCGTGTAGAGCATATCTATCAGCGCCGCGCGCACTGCAACGTAAGCGAGCTCGCGAGTACCGCCTGAGAGGAAATCGATAGATTTTTTCTCACCGTCAGGAGCGGCAAACGTAACCTTGAGTCCGTCCGACACGTCAAACTCTGTGTATTTCTTATCCGTCATTATTTCCATCATACGCGTAGCGTACTCGCCAAGGCGAGGTGAGATCTCCGCGCGAAGATTGTCGCTGGCGCCTCTTATAGCGCCGAGAGCGATGAAGTACGCCTTGTGCTTATCCTGCAGAGCCTGTCTGCGAGAGGATATCGCCTCGATCTTCGCGTAATATTCCGCAGGATCGCCTGCTCTTCCCTTAAGGAGCGAAAGCTCGTTCTCTACGTCAAAGGCAAGCCTGTCCTCCTCCGCGATGGTTGCGCGGGCGTCGGCAATGCCGCTTATTATCTCGTCGTGATTTATGCCTGAGAGAGCCTTCCTCTTAAGAGGAGAAACCTGGGCTCTGACGTCGATCTCACTCTTATCGGAAAGAGTGCGGCGTATCTCTCTGACTGTTATCTCAATATTCGTTTTTTCATCAAGAATCTCGTTCTTACGGTCAAGGAACGCCTTAACGCGCGCCTCAAGCTTGTCAAGAAAATCGCCAAGCTCGGACACGGGAGGCTCCTCACCCCATTTAAGAATGAGGGAGGTAAGCTCGCGCTTCGCGTTCTCGTATCTCTCTCTGGCGTGCTCGGTGCTGATTCTGGCGCTTTCCGTCGCGCTGAGCATAGAATCTCTCTGATTTCTCGCCTCTGCGACAAGACCGATCTTACCCTTAAGATCCGCATAGCTTGACGTGCCAAAGGTTTCCTGAAGAGCGACCAGCGCCTTGTGATTGCGAATGAGCTTGATAAGGAATATGATACCGCCGACCAAAGCAAGTACTCCGCAGCAGGCAACGGCTATTTTAGGGAAAAGGTTGGGATTTGATGCGTATACTATCTCAAACACCGCGGCTGCTATGATACAAAGCAGAGTTGCGGTGGTAAGCGCGGCGAATTTCACTCTTCCCGTGAAGAATGACTGGGCGCGTTTAATGATATTCGCCTCTCCGCCAGCCTCATCCGCGTTTTCGATAGACGACTCTATCTCCTTAGTGATACCGACCGCGTTCTTCTGCGCGGTGTACGCCTCCTGCGCATCTCCGAGGGCGTGGTAGGATTCGTTGACACCCTTGCGAGCTACCGCAAGGTCTATCAGATACTGCTCGTTCGGAACGAAATCAGCCTTGGTATTGTTTTCAAGGAAGCGGTTATACGCCTCGTTCTTCTCGTCAAGCTCCTGCTCAAGCTCGTGAAGCTGATCAAAGGTCTGAATGAGCATCACGTTGCTGTAGCAATTATCAAGATCGTGCAGATTAGCCTGACGCTCCTCTGCCTCCGCTCTTCTCTGACGAATCTTATAGAGCTCGCTCTCCTTAGCAAGTATTCTGCGGTTATCGTCGTTGCACTCACGGAGCTTCTCCTCCAGCTCCTCCTCCTTGCCGAGAAGGTCTACGATAGCTCCTCCACCGCCGCTGTCGTGGAGAAGCGCCTGCATTTTATCCGCTATCTTCGCTGCGGCGCGCTGATTGTTAATGCGCTCGCTGCCGGAGAAGAGTATGTTTTCTATGGACTGCTTTACCGAGCCCTCGTTAATGCCGGCGTCGCCTATCTGACCGATAAACGCGGTATTGTCAAACAGCTCTCTGTCCACGCCGAAGAATACGTCGCCTGCGGCAAGCTTTCCGAATGCCGGCGCTCCGGACTCAAGATCGACGATAGACGCCTCCTCCTTGTAGGTGGGGCGGTCGGAATTGTCGGTGGGAATTGTGGAACGGGTGATGAGATAACGCTTACCCTTGACCTTGACGTACATTGAGCCCTGGGCAGTTCCGCTCTCCCAGTTTATTCTCTTCTTGCGCTCGCTGACTGCGCCCTCGTCGTCCAATCCGTCAAAGCCGTAGAGCATATACTTGATAAATGCGGCTATTGTGCTCTTTCCCGCCTCGTTCTGACCCTCGATAACGTTGACCTTGTCCGAAAACTCCAGGGTCATATCGGTGATCAGTCCGAAGCTCTTGATGATAATTTTCTCAATGATCATTAGCCTGTCTCCTATCTATTATTCACCCTTCGGATCGCCCGAAAGAAATTTAATCGTTCGCTGTACGGAATCCTTGGAATTGTACCAGGGCTCCTCGTCATATCTGTAATCGAACTTCTTGCAGAACCAGCTGACGTCCCCGCGAAGCTCGGTGATGTATTTCTCCTCTATACCGTGGGATACGTCGTAAAACTCGGCGTATATCCGCTTCGGCATCTTCTTTGATGCGTAATCCACCATAGCCCTGTAGTGAGGCAGGCAGAAGTACGGAGCATTCTCAAATTTTTTCCGGAACTGCGGATCGGTTTCAAACAGATAAACCGCGGTCGAGATCATAGCGTTCAGGTTTTTAGATATCCTGCCGCAAACGTAGCAGTCGCGCTCCAGCTCGCCGAGAGCGGAGATCGCCGCCGCACGCTTATTACCCAGGACTACCGGACCGTCCAGCTTACGTTTGACCTCGTCCAGATGACTCTCCAAAATCAGACCCATTCCGAGCATACGCTTACGCCCCAGCATCATACCGTAGTGCGTATTACAAAAGCCCTGCTCGTTGGTTTTTATTCTGATATCCGGCTCCATCATAGAAGCACCCAAAATGATATCCAGCTCATCCTCCTGCAGCCTGCGGTAAAGAACGCAGAAGGGACAGCCGCATTCCTTCTTTTCCGTAACGAGATCAAACGCCTCGTTGACGGGAATAGTATAGATCTGCTCCACTTTCACACTCCAAAAAAATCCGTCCTCTCATATACGGAGGGGACTTGAAATAAACTGAAAAACGTGCTAAAATATATAAAGTAAAACGCACACAACAATATTATACATTATAAAATAATTTTTTTCAAGGGGTTAAGTTAATGTTTGCGAAAAAAAACGAAGTATGCCGCGGCGAGTCGGTTACGGTGCTGTACGGGATAGGAAGCATGGACCTAAAGGATACCTTTGAATGCGGTCAGGCATTCAGGTATCAGCGTACGGTTGACGAGGATGACTACGTAGAATATCTGACGGTCGTAGGCGAAAAGCTGATTCGGGTCGGTCAGAGGTCGCGCGGTGAAATGATAGTCTACGGTATGACGGACGAGGAGATAGACGCCGTAATATCCGATTACTTCGCGCTTGATACGGATTTCGAAGCCATACGGCAACAGATAACAGAACGAACCGACAGCGAATGGTTGAAAAGGGCGGCTGATTGCGCAAAGGGCATAGTTATATTGCGCCAGGATCCATGGGAAACGGTATTCTCATTCATTATATCCCAGAACAACAACATCCCAAGAATACGCAAGATCATACAGTCTATGGCAGCGGAGTACGGAGAAAATCTGGCGGTAAAACTCAAGCTTGAAAATTGCCCGCTTGGCAGGATCGACGGCACCCCGTGTAAAGAAAAATGTCAAAACTGCGGTATATGCTACTCCTTCCCTACGGCGAAGCAGGTAGCTGACAGACCTGAGGGAATGTTGCCGTCGCACCCGGGCTTCCGTTACAAGTATTTGCTTAACGCGGCGGAGCGGGTCGCCTCCGGAGAAACGGATCTTTCCGAGATATTTGAAAAGCACAGCTACGACTATACGCTCGGCGAGCTCAAAAAAATAAAAGGTGTGGGTGATAAGGTGGCTGCCTGCTCCGCTCTCTTTGGCTTTGGAAATCTGGAGGCTTTTCCGATCGACGTGTGGATGAAGAGAGCTATCGACACCTATTTCAAAGGCGAGCTTGACTACGTGTCCCTCGGTGAATACAGAGGCGTAGCCCAGCAATACATATTCCATTACATCAGAAATCTTGAGAACAATTCAGACTGATTTATTCAGATAGCAATGCGCGATTTAACTCGTTTTACGTCAAATTTTAGCCAATTGTGTAAATAACAGTTTGCATTATTGCCACAAATTCAACAAAAACCGCAATTCGACTTCTTGTGAGTTGTTTTGCGGTTTTCTTATGTTATAATCTAATCATCAGCACCGCGGACGGTGGGAAATAGCAAAAAGGAGGAACTGAAAATGAATATGTTTGAAGAGGCAAGAAGTGTAAAGGGAATGATGGAAATGTGCGGTATGACGCAAAGCGAGATGGCAAAAAAGCTGGGAGTCAGCCAATCGTACGTTGCGAACAAGCTCCGCTTGCTCGGATACAGCGCTGAGTGTGAAAAGCTGATATCTGACTGCGGTATGACCGAAAGGCACGCAAGAGCCGTACTGAAGCTGAGAAGCGAGGAGCTTAGGCTTACCGCTCTTGGCAGAATTCGCGACAGAGGACTTACCGTATCCGAGAGCGAGGCGCTTGTGGATACGTTGCACGATGCAAGCGCTCCCGTCCGTATCGGCGCGGGAGGTAGGTTGAAGCGTATTGACAGCTTTATGGACACCCTAAAGCAATCAGTGGCTACGCTCATAAGCCTCGGTATAGACGCGAGTCAGACCGTTAATTATCACGGCAATAAAACCTACATAACCGTCTGTATAGACGAGCACTGACTGTCTTAAGGCTTCGTGTATACTAGCACAAAAGCATCCGTCATCGCACACCGTTCTTCACGGCGGTTTTGGGAGCATATACCGACCGCTCGCTCGCGTTTATGTTTTCTCACAACAAGTTTAATTTTTCTCTAAACAAAAAGCCGAGGCGAATCGCCTCGGCTGATTATTTTGATTTACTTAAGCTCAGAGAACCTTTCTATCATTCCAGAATAGCCTTAGCTATGCCAAGTCCGCTGTTGCCTATGACCTTGATGATATTGCTGAGAAGCTCCATCTCTTCAAGCGGGAACTGAACGAACTCAAGGCATACGGTGCTGGAATCCGGAACCGTAGCTCTGATACGCATATAAACCTTCTGCTTTCCGTAGTACTCAAGAGTTGCCTTGATGATCTCGTGTATTCTGGCGGTAACGTTAGGATCAACGCTTCTGCGGAAGATGAGCTTGACTGTCTTAGATACGTAGGTGTAATTATTATCCACGTATCCCTTGTCGTCGATCTTCTCCGCTCTCTCCTTAGCGAGTCTTTCCTCCTCGGCGCGACGGATGCGCTCCGCCTCTGCCTTGCGAGCCGCTTCAATACGTTCCTCTTCCTCGCGGCGACGGCGCTCCTCCTCTATGCGACGCTCCTCCTCAAGCTTAAGACGCTCTGCGCGAAGGCGCTCTGCCTCAAGTCTGTGCTGCTCCTCTACTGCTGCACGTGCTGCCTCCGCAAGTCTTTCCTTTTCCTTTGTCTCCTGGCGAACCTGCGCTTCTATCTGCGCACGCAGACGCTCTGCCTCTGCCTTACGGTTCTCCTCAATTCTGGTCCACTCCGCCTTCTCTCTTCTGGCTCTGTCCATCAGGCGCTCGTTCTCCATACGGAGCTGCTCCTGCTCACGACGGAGGCGTTCTGCCTCTTCCTCTGCCTTCTGCCTTGCGCGGCTCTCATATTCAAGACGGATCTTAGCCTCAAGCTCGCCTCTGATTTTATTTTCGAGATCCGTAGCGCTGAGAGGCGCAGGGCTCTCCTCCGTTCGAGGCTCTGCCGCCGGCTTCTCCTCCGCCTGAGGCTCCAGAGATTCAAGCTCAATAAGAGTATCCTCATCCGTAGTGTAATCCTCGTCGGTTATATCCGTGATCTCACCGGTATATTCCTCCGCGGTAGGATCCTCAGGAACTATCACGGTCGCCTCACCGTCGCTCTCATCAGCAAAGGTGATAAGCGCGGGTTCGTCAACAAGCTCCGAGTCATCCTCTGCATTCTCTGCCTCTTCAGCCTCGGCGTTCATAAGCGTCTGAGCCGCCTTAAGCGCCTCCATAGCCTCTCTGGTAATTCTCTCAAGATCCTCAGCTTCTTCCGCGCTGACTTTATTTCTTCCGATTCTGACGGGCTCCTCGACCTCCTTGTAGAATGCCTCAAGCTCGTCCTCCTCGTCCTCTTCCTCTTCGGAATCCTCCGCGTCGTCCTCAAGCATAGCGCTGTCGATAGCCTTCTGCGCCATCTCCATAGCCAAACGAAGCTCGTCGTCCTCGCTAAGCTCAACGTCGGTCTGCTCAACCTGAGGCTCTATGACTGCGGGTTCCTCTACAGGCTCCTCTACTGCTACGAATATCTTCTGAATATCACCGCGGCGGATCGCGCGTTTGATAACGTCGCGCCAGCCGGTAGCATTCTTGCGTCCCATGGCGTTGTGATACTTATCCTTGCCCGCCTTGGTCAAAAATCTGTATTCCTTCTCCTTGATCTTCTGAGGTACGTTCTCGCCGATCTCGAATACTATGTCCTCAGCTCCGACTTCGTCGGATACGGTGTACGCGCCGCTTCCGCCGATTTTCATCCACTTTACCCAGAAATCTCTGGGAGCGGAGGACTTGTCCACCAAAAGAAGACGGCGGTATGTAACGTTCTCGGAGGTGTGCTCCATATACGATTCGGGTGCAAACACGAGAGCAAGCTCTATACTGCTGTCCTCGATACCATCAACCGTCATCTCGTCGGAAATAACACGAGTAAGCTGTCTTGCCATCTCGTCGATGAAGACCTGAGAGTATTTGCCCGAAAGAACGGTTATATCACTGGCGGTGGTTTCTACGCGAAGCTTCACCGTCGGCTCGTCAAAGTAATGGCATACGGGGACCTTGGCGGCGATCTCATCCGGAGCGTCTACAATGGTCATTTCCAAAAGCTCCTCGCCTACGTACGCGAAAGGAACGTCGTTTTCGAAAGCGCCCTTTTTCATATTCCAGCTTATCCACTCGGTAACAGCACCGCGGCTGTAGGTGGACACCGAAAGAGGATAATAGCGAGTCTTGCCAATTGCAAGGCCGTCTGATAAATGATCCTCGTAAAACTGCACGCCCTCAATATCTGCGCCGTACTTCTTATCAAGCTTCAGAAGAATACTTTCGTTAAAGCTCTCCTTAAACTTGTCCGACATAAGCGACGCGACTATTTTATTGTGAAGAAAATCAACCTTCATCTGATCTGCCTCCGTAATGCACGTATTCTTACAAGCTATATTTTAACATATAAAAGCAAAAAAATCAATAATCTTTCGCCTACAAATTCAAATATTTTTCGTGTTTTTTATGCCTTCTGCCCTAATTCTCGTCAAGATACTTGATTTAATCGTGTTTTTATGATAGAATATCACAGTAAAACGACTTAGGTGTGAGGTTTTATGATAAAAAACGTTTTTTTGGACCTTGACGATACCATACTTGACTTTCACGCTGCGGAGAGAGTGGCGCTGGCGGATACCTTCAGGGAAGTAGGAATAGACCCTTCTCCGAAGCTGCTCCAAAGGTACGGGGAGATCAACCGCGCCTGCTGGCGGAGGCTTGAGCGCAGAGAGCTGACTCGCACGGAGGTTCTGCACGAGAGATTCAGGATCCTATACGGCGAGATTGGCAGCGATGCAGATGCGGAGCGCACTCAGGCGATATACGAATACAGACTAAGTCTTGAGCATCCCTTTATGGACGGCGGCGAGGAGCTTCTGCAAGCACTTTACGGAAAATACAAGCTGTATCTCGCCTCCAACGGCACGGCGTCCGTGCAGGACAGGCGGATAAAGGATACGGGGATCGACCGCTATTTTGACGGTATATTCATTTCTCAGAGAATCGGCTACGATAAGCCCTCGCGTGAGTTTTTCGATGCTTGCTTTGCCTCGTTTCCCGAAATTTTACCTGAGGAATCCATCATCGTTGGCGACAGTCTGACCTCGGATATCCAGGGTGGTAAGAGCTGTAAAATGATGACCTGCCACTTTAATCCGCAGGGCAAAGAAAACAACACGGGTATAACGCCCGATTTTGAGATACGCTCGCTCGGTGAGTTACCTGAGCTGCTTCGGAGGATATGATATGTATTACGGCTATAACATAAGCGATTACACGGCTGAGCTTGCAAGAAAGGCAGAGGCTGACTGCCAACCCGTGTTTAAAAAAATTGAGGAAAACGCACTTCTCTGCTCTGCAAAAATTCTTTCAGCCTTTCAGGAATGCAGAGTATCCACAGCGGACTTTATCGAGATAACCGGCTACGGATACACCGATTCTGGCAGAGATAAGCTGGAAGAGATCTATGCCAAGGTTTTCGGAGCCGAGGACGCCCTTGTCAGACCGCAGCTGATGTCAGGAACGCACGCCCTGGCGGTAACACTTGGGGGATTGCTCAAGCACGGGGAAACACTCGTATATATATCCGGCGAGCCCTATGATACGCTGAAGAGCGTTATCGGCACTGCGGGGGATAGCAGAAATTCACTCATAAAGTGCGGTGTAAATTACGAGGAGATAGATCTCGCAGGCGACGATTTCGACCTTGACGCCATAAGAGAAAGGCTATCGCGTGGGGACGTACGTGTCGCTGCTATCCAGCGAAGCCGCGGTTACTCACAGCGTAAAAGCCTGACGATAGACAAGATCGCGGAGGCGATCCGCGTATGTAAGGAAGCCTGCCCACACACCGTGATTATGGTGGATAACTGCTATGGCGAATTTACAGAGGACAGAGAGCCGACGGACGTGGGCGCTGACGTTTTCGTTGGCTCTATGATGAAAAATCTGGGCTCCGGATTTGCGGTAAGCGGCGCGTACTGCGTAGGACGAAAGGACGTAATCGAGGACATTGCGGAAAGATTTACCGCCCCCTGCATAGGCAAGGATCTAGGCGCTAACTTCAATCAGCTCGCATCGCTCTATAAAGGATTCTTTATGGCGCCAGGATGCGTTGCATCTACCCTCAAATCAATGGTATTCGCCTCTAGGCTTCTGGAGCTTGCCGGCTACAGCGAGGTGTCGCCGAGATACGATGAAAAGCGAACGGATATCGTTCAGACGGTGAATATGCACTCGGCAGACAAGCTGATCAAGTTCTGTAAAGGAATACAGATGGGCTCGCCGGTAGAGGCGTACTGTATACCGGAGCCAGGTGATATGCCCGGATACTCCCATCCCGAAATAATGGCTGCAGGTACTTTTATCACCGGCGCAACCAACGAGCTCAGCTGTGACGGACCCGTGGTAGAGCCGTACACGGCATATATGCAGGGCGGTCTTACCTATGAATACGGAAAGCTGGGCGTTATGCGCGCCCTGGACGAAATGCTGGGGTTATCGCCGGTATGAAGACCTGTTATATTGTAGGCGCCGGTGAGTTTCACGGCAGCTTCACGCCGGATGAGGACGACATGGTTATCGCCGCCGACGGCGGATACGACACACTGATGAGGCTCGGTATCAAGTGCCATGCGGTGATAGGAGATATGGACTCGTCGAAAACCTCTCCAAAAGGCGTGGAGGTCCTTACCTTTCCGGTCGAAAAGGACGAAACGGACAGCTTTCTTTCATACGTTGAGGGCGTGAAGAGAGGCTACAGCGATTTTTGCCTATACGGTTGTGTCGGCGGTCGTGAAGATCACACTTTTGCAAACTATTCTTTACTTTTATACGGAATCAGACGGGGACATCGCATAAAGCTTGTTGGAAATGGGCGCGACACTTTCGCTATAAAAAACCAATCAATATCCCTCCTCGGAAATCCGGGACACACTCTTTCGATTTTTGCCTTTGGCGGTACGGCGCGCGGAGTTTCTGTGAAGGGCGCAAAGTACGAGGCGAATGATATTGATATTTCGCCTGAATTTCCCATAGGCGTATCAAACGAGTTTGCTGACAGCGAGGTGACCGTCAGCGTAAAGGACGGAGAGCTTATAATTATGGTGGAAAGATGAGCTTTGCTCTCTGTGAAACAATTGTTTTTTTAGGGTTTTGGGACCTATTTCCGTTTTGAATGTTGACAAGCTCGTTTTCTTGTGCTATAATTAAGAACGAACCGAACAGAATATTTCATCAGGGGTGCGTTACAGCTGAGACGGCGCCATGCGCCGAACCCTTTAACCTGATACGGATAATGCCGTCGTAGGAAGATTGGAAATGGTACAACTGCCTTAGTCTACCGCGCGGATGATATATCCTGCGCGGTATTTTTTATTGCGAGCAGAATTAAAGCTCGTGGAAAGGCGGTTCGCATGAACAAAAAAAAGACGGGAAGCATTCTCGTCATTACCGAGTGCAGTATTATGATTGCCCTCTCAAGCGTGTTGAGCGTGGTGAAGCCTTTCGAGATGCCGTACGGCGGATCGATAACCCTGGCAAGTATGCTTCCGATAATCATACTCAGCTACAGACACGGAATCAAGGTAGGACTTGCATCGGCTCTCGTAGAGAGTGTGATACAGCTCTTTATGGGACTTAGCACCTTCTCCCACTTTACGACCTGGCAATCTCTCGTGGCTCTTGCGCTCCTTGATTATCTCGTTGCGTTTCTGTTGTTTGGTTTCTCCGGCGCTCTGAGAGGCAAGATCAAAAATCAGTCCACTGCTATAACCGTGGGCGCAATGTTCGCCTCATTAGGCAGATATCTCTGTCACGTGATCTCAGGCGCTACCATTTGGGTGGGTCTGTCAATTCCTACGGAAGCTGCTCTCACCTACTCTCTCAGCTACAATGCCACCTATATGATACCCGAAAGCATTATTCTCGTGCTGTCGTGCGCTTATATCGGAGCCTCGCTCGATTTCTCGAAGAGTATACCTACTAGAATTCAGGGAAAACAGCCAGATGCCATTTCTTCATACTTATATCTCGGAGCGGGCGGCACTGTCATCGCGGCGCTCATAACCGACACAGTGCTGGTATTCTCAAAGCTGCAGAACGGTGATGACGGAGAATTCTTTATTCAGGGTCTTAAAAACGTAAACTGGTTAGCGCTTATCATCGTTTCTGCTACGGCTCTGATGATTGCGGCGGTGCTTGTCTTAACTGCTAAGAAAAGGGAGTCGAGTCTGTCTGCGTAAAAGCATCAGAGCTTGCCCGGTCATCAAGCCTTCGTTTTTGCGGACGTGGAATTTGCGCATAAAATTTTATGCCAATGCTTTGCATTGAGATGACAAGGCGCTAAGACGTTAAAAATTCAGATAAACCAACAGATTTTGTGCGATTTTGCTACGTAATGATTTATTATATAACGAAACGAATAAAACCGTAGGTTTTTAACATTAGTTATTGCATAATTTTGAAAAAAAGGAGATAGATACGGCATTTGCAATATCTACCTCTTTTTTGTTATTTCTGAATGAAGCAGTCAATTTAATTGTTTTTTGTATTTTTACAGATCAAAGCACGAGCGAGGGTGCGGTGTATACTCTCGCCGCCAGCTCCTGATTAAGAAGATAAAGGCCTCTGGGATCAGAGCCGAAAAGCTCCATCTTGGTAATGAGATCGTTGGCGTTGGTTTCCTCCTCGCCCTGCTCCTTGACGAACCAATCGAGGAACTGCATTGTACGGAAATCCTTGGCTTCGTGGGCAGCGGCGTATATATCGTTAATAAGAGAGGATACGTAGATCTCGTGCTCAAGTCCTGCCTTGAGAACCGACATATCCGAGTCGAGAACCTTATCCGGCTTTGCGATAGCCTCAAGCGTTACGGGCATATTCTCATTCTGCAGATAGGTGTAGAAAAGCATTGCGTGATCTCTCTCCTCCTCTGCTTGAATCTTGTACCAATTTGCAAATCCGTCAAGGCCTCTCGCCTTAAAATAATTTGAAAAATCCAGATATAGATATGCTGAATAAAATTCCTTGTTGATCTGATCGTTAAGAAGTGCGTGTACCTTTGCGTTTACCATTTTGCTTCTCCTTTATTCTTATATATTTGTCGTTTTTTAGGTAATTATGTAAATAACTGTTGTCAGATTTTATCTTTCAAATGGTTCGAACGCATCTGCGCCGTGATAGCAGACCGGGCATACGTAATCGTCAGGAAGAACGTCATCCTCGTGAATGTAGCCGCATACCGTGCATATGTATCCGCGGCGTTTGTCACTTGCGGGCTTTGGCTTTACGTTTTTGTGATAGTAGGCGTAGGTCATACTCTCAACGTCGGATACAACCTGTGACTCGGTCACCTCGCAGATGAACATACCGTGAGTACCAAGGTCGGTATAGCTCGTAACCTTAAGTGAAATGAACGCGTTAATCACCTTGGGAAGAACTACGAGTCCGTTATCGCTGCGCTTAACGCTACATCCCTCAAACTTATCGGTATCTCTGCCGCTTTTGAAGCCGAATGCTTCGAAGACCTTGAATGGCGCTTCTACGCTCAGGCAGTTTACGTTAAGCTCTCCCGATTCCAATATTACGTCGTGAGAGTAGTTCTGTTTATTGATTACTACGCCTACCTGAAGAGGAGAGCTCGTCAGTTGGATTACTGAATTGAGAATAAGGCCGTTATCCTTAATACCGTCGTGGCAGGTTACTACGTAAAGACCGTAGCCTATTTTGAAAAGAGCTGAGGTGTCCAGTTTGCTTTGTGACATATTCTTTCTCCTATCCGTCGCGGAGCGACTGTGCAGAGGTCGCCGCGCTTATTTCATCTTTTTATCAAGATCATTCTTGTATCCTTATTATATCACTAAAGAAAGTAAAAATATGTATAATTTTCAACAAAATTTAAAAAATTAAAATTACTCTAAAATTTTTTTAAAACAAAAACACGAATACGGCTCTACCTACAGAGCATGCGTTTCCGCGCTTTGTTAATTTAGTTTTGCTATTTCAGAGCCTTCGCTCGCGAACGGCGCTGCTTTCCGTCACGGTTATATTACGGTATAAGTCGCTCTCGCGTCTTAACCAACGGAAACGCAGTTCCCTACATTTATATTATATATGCGCGGCGCGAGCTTTATCCCGTTGATGAGATCATCTGACCGCATCGTCTATGAACTCGTAACCTATGGAGCTATCCAGCCAGTCGTAATCTCCCATATATTCTGACTCCGGCGGAACGTGTACTATAATTCCTCCAAAGTCGGGAGCCGGAGCGAGCTTATCCTCCTGAGTAACGTATTCATAATATATCCACAAGTCACTGACGTTGCAGTCGGCAAAGCTGTGTAAAAACATATTTCTGAGATTTGAGCCCTCAGGAACGATAACGTCAGTAGCAACTCCGCCGGCAAACGCGTAAGCGCCGATCGCCGCAACCTTTACTTCCCTCGCTCCGAGCGGTATGGTCAGCTCAGTCTGAAGCTTGCCCTCATCGGTAAGTCCGACTATCTGATAAGTACCGTTTGGAAGCGGCTCGTAGATAAAGTACTTTGCGTTTTCGTCCTCCGGACCGTCGTATCTTGAGTTTATACCCGGAAGCTCAGGCGCGATGGGACCGTCAGGCATCTTTGTAAACAACAGATCCTCTAAAAGCCGACGCGTACGGTAGGTAACGCCCGTATCGTTCAGGTGGTAATTCGTATCGTAGAAATAACCGGCTTCCATAATATAGGTAGAAACCGAGCTGATGATATCACACTCAAGCACCTCGTCAAGATACAGCTCAAACTCCTCTATCTGCTCTTCGGTGGTGTCCGTAGCTATAGCCAGCTCGTTCATAGGAGCAAAAGTGAAATACACCTCTGCGCCTCTTCTGCGGCAATACCTGACGTACTCGTTAACGTAATCGATAAAATCGCCGTCAATGATATCGGTAGAAAACGATATTTGGGTATTCGGGTCATAGTAAAGAGGCATAACGTTATTTTCGCGAATACCCTTTTTGATATCACCGTACTCATCAAACGATGAGCTGCTGTATATTCCCTGAGGCACGGTTAGAGGTTTTCCCGCAGCCTCCAGCTTCTCTGTGGAATGCTTAAATATTCTGCCAAGCATAGACAGTATGCTATCCGCCGAAAATCCGGATATTAGCGAGTAATCGGAGTCGATAGCCTTCAGAGTCATATCAGAGGAGAAATACATCGAAAGGGTCTGAGCGTCAGTTTCGGGAGCGAGAATTATAATATCGCCATCGCCCACTGACGAGCGGGAAAGCTCAAGCATCGCCCTCGTACCTATTGCCGCGTAAAGACCGAAATTGACGACCGGCATACCGATCTGCTCCTCCATAAGAGCTGAGTCAATTCCAAAGGCTACGGATGATCCGCCTATAACTACGCACTTCTCTCCCTCAATAGAGCGAAGGCGCTCCACCTTCTCGTCCAGAGCTCCCACAAAGGTTTGAGAGTACTGTGACGGTAAAGATGCGGAAACGATAAACGGAATAGCTATGGGTAATAAAATCGCAATAATTACCGCAAAAATGCAAACAATTGTTTTGATTTTCTTCATTTTTTACCCTCCTAAAACTGAAAATAGATGAACGTGCTCATCATATCCTTGGAGAGCAAAAGTGCCCACGCAAAAAGAATAATCCAGATGAGGTAAACGAAAGAAGCGTCGCGTACGAGTATATCGGAGGTGTCACGCTCATCCTCATACGTCACCATACGGTCGAGCATAACGAGCGTAATAATGGATAGTGCTGTCATAGCAATCGCTACAGTATCGAGTCCCATATGAGTCAAGGTGCCGGATACGGTAACGTTCCAGCCTGTCGAGAACAGCTTTTCCATAATGATACCCGCCTCCCCTACGGTGTTTGCGCGGAAGAATATCCAGGCAAAGCATACGAGGATAAAGGTTACCGTGCGACGAATAAAAGCTATCGGAAGTGAATCCGGACTTATACCTATCCTACGGATAAGTGAATTTCTGTACGGTATAGTCAGCGTACCGATGATCTGGTAAATTGCGTGTACGACTCCCCATATAACGAATGTCCAATTCGCGCCATGCCACAGTCCCGAAACGAGAAATACAACGAATATATTGAACATCGCTCTCGGCTTTTTGCATCTGTTACCGCCGAGAGGAATATAGAGGTAATCCTTAAACCATGTGGAAAGTGATATATGCCATCTGGACCAAAACTCCTTTACGGTCTTAGCCGTGTAGGGATGGTCAAAGTTTTTCATCAGCCTAATGCCCATCACGCGTGCGCAACCGATCGCTATATCCGTATAGCCTGAAAAGTCGCAGTATATCTGTACCGCAAAGAGCACGGTAGCGATGATTATACCTACAGCAGACGCCGACTCAACATCATTATATACCGCGTTTACGTAGACGGAAATCAGGTCGGCAACGCAAATCTTCTTAAAGAAGCCTACAAGCATATGCTTGCCGCCCTTTATTCCGTTATCTACGGTAAACCGATGAGGTTCCTTCAGCTGAGGAACGAGGTTGCCGGGACGCTCTATAGGTCCTGCGACTAGCTGTGGGAAGAAGGATACGAAGAGCGCGTAAAAGAAGAAATTGCGTTCGGGCTCAACTTCACCTCTGTATACGTCAATAACGTAGGAGAGAGTCTGGAAGGTATAGAAGGATATTCCCACCGGAAGCAAAAGCTTCATCTCAAAGGCAGAAACCTCTCCCCCCAGCATATTGATCACGCCTATTACGCTTCCGGATAAGAAATTGAAATATTTGTAGAAGAACAGCACTCCAAAGCAAACGATAAGAGTTATCGAAAGCCACAGCTTTTTAACGCGCTTATTATCCGTTCTGGATATAATATTTGACGCGATCCAAGAAATCAAGGTAGTGCCGAATATCAGCACCGTAAGCTCCGCCTGATAGCAAGCGTAGAAATAGTAGCTCGCCACAAGAAGCATAGGCCACTTAAGCTTCCTTGGCAGAACGAAATACAACAACGCAACTATAGGATAAAACAAAAGGAATTCCCAGGAATTAAATGTCATCCGTATGCTCCCTCCTCTTCACTATATTAGAGAAAGCAAACCTGCTTCCGACGAACACAAACACGCTTATCATATACACAAGCACAGCTTCATCAATGTCAAATTGAAAATATATAAGTGGATAAATCAGAGCAATATGTAAAGTCATATTTACATAAGTCAATATTTTGGATACTAATTTCGGAGTAAAACAGGTTGCAATATGAATTGTCAACATTACACATAGAGCAACTAACACAAGCGGTGTTTCTAATATTGACATAGTTCCTCCTTATTTCGTCAGATAATCCACCTTAGTGACGGGGGAATCTACAGCTCCCTTCTCGAAAAGACATCCGGGAACTTCACCTACGTCAAGCACTCCGTACTTTACTTCCTTACCCATCACCCCGCACAGATCCTTATAAAGCGCGTAGGTTCTGTAAACCTTGCCGTAGTCGTTGGTGTGGAAAGCGTTATTGAAGAAATACTTATGATCGTAGATATAGCTTTCAGCCTCGCCGAGCACACCGTCAAACACGTAGGTATCCTCTATCAGCTTTTCAAAAGCGTCGAGCCACTCAGCGCTGTTCGCCTTTGCTTCGGGTATCAGCTTGCTTGCGTCCATAGGACAAAATGCAAAGTACACGCTTGCTCCTGAGCTCTTGGCAGAGGTTATCGCGGCGTTCATATTGCGGACGTATCTGGGATCGTCCAGATCGCACCACGCCTCCGAGGTGCGCCAATCAACTCCACCGAGCGAACTGTTCAGCGTGCCCTCGTATCTGGAATTGACGCGGTTGTTCAGAGTGATCTGATAAAAGTCACTGTATTTTTGGTTGTTGCAGTAGCCTGCCATATCGGCGTTTATATATTCACCGAGGTGATCGGTAACGTTGCTGTCAACTATCTGCTCGTAAACCTTAGCGCTTGAAGTATATCTGCCATTCATCTTATCGTAGACCACGTCCTTGGACGTACCGGCATTAAACTCCGCAAAGGCTCCGAACACGTTCTCGTAGTTCGCTATATCTATATGTCTGTAGAGGTTATACATACACTCAAAGTCACGCAGAGATTTCCAATAAAGATATGGCTCTCCCATAGTATAAATGCTGTTTTCGGGAGCGTACAGGATATAGTCGTCCTCGTCGGTAAAGGCACCCATAGCCTCAAGATATACGTAGCAGTGAGTCGTTCTGGTGGTACCGAAGTTAACCGCGGTCACTTCTCCGTCCATCAGCCTCTCAAAATACTCCGACGAAAGTCCGAGATACGTTGACGAGCCTGCTATTACGATTACACGCGGCTTATCCGGATTTGCCATAATTCTCATAAGCTTTATGGCAAACGCGCCCTCGGCTGAGGCTGCGTATCTCGGAGCCATCGTCGCGTTTACGTAGAGATGGTGGAAGCCTGAATACGTAGCCTCGTCAAATATCGCATTGGATACGTAGTATATAGAATCGGGATAGTAGAACGTAGAGAGAGAGGAGCAACGGACGAAGGCACCGTCCTCTATCTTCAGAATAAATCTGCTAAGCACGAGAGTTTCAAGCTGCTTATCGGTGAAAGCGCCGGATGCGATTGCGGTAACGTACTTTCCGTCTATCTTCTCCGGAACCGTAACGGTTTTGTCGTTACCCGTGTAAGAGGTTATAACGATACCGTTCTCCACCCAATGAGGCGCTTTGGCGTAACTTGTCGATGATGGAATCGGCAACCGCACGTCCTCGTAGGTAAAATCTGTATGAGGAGTATCCTCAGACCAGATGCAATAGAGTGTCGCGCCGTCGGTCAAGGCGTAAATCGATCCGAATCCGTAGGACTCGCCCGATCCGTCGGGGCGTGTGTTAAATTCCTTCAGAACGTATCCCTCACGGGTAAAGCTGCCGTCGTTCCAAAACGCGTGATGGCAACCGGTAACCTCAAAGTACGAGGTGGAAAGCGTAAGCTCAACTTTGCCGTCCCTCTCTTTCGCAACGTAGTAATCGGAATGAGAAAGATTTTGGGAATTCCAATTGATCTGACCTCCGTTTGCGTCATAAATCATAACGTTGGAATTCATATAGTTAGCGAAGAAGTAACACATACCGTTTATCGCAACGTCAGACGTAAGGTTAAAGGAATAATCTCTTTCGGTGGAGATCAGATCGCCTATTCCGAGCTTTCCGCCCACCGTCCAGCCAACGAATACTCTATTTTTGTCCCCGGCAGAGAGCGCGACGGTCGTGCCGGCTCTGACCTTGCCGTCTGATACAGACGAGGTGTCAAGCTCCGTACCCATCAATTTAAAATCGTAGGTAGCGGTGGTATCGTAGCCTACGTCCTCCGCAATTATTTCTACACGCATATCTCGCTTGACGTTTTCTATAGTAAGCGTTCCTCTCTCGGAGTCGTACACTCCGGCGCTGGCGCTGCGGAACGCAATAGTAGAACCCAGCTCAAGATGAAAGACAGCTGTGCCGCCATTATCAACGCGCACCGGGTTATCTCCTATTACAGTCACGCCCTCAGAGGCTATCAAGGTAACCTTGCACTGATTTTTACCGCCTGAGTTCTGCATACAAGACGCAAGCAGAAGAAGCGAGAGAGCTAAAAAGAATATCAAAAAAGTTTTTTTCATACTGTATCCTTTCTCCGTTTTTATACGTTGTGATCTAATACAAACGTTTATACGATGTGTTCTAATACAAACGGTATCAGCCATATTCTACCATATGAGCGTTTATTCAAAAATAAAAATACTGTGAACAAAATATTAAATACACGTTACGGCTGCAAAAATGCACAAAAATAGGAAAGTGTTTTGTTAATATGATACAAAAATACGCCGCGGATAATAATTCCGCGGCGTATTTGGGTCTGCGCTACGGAGCGCATCCGTAGAAATTATTTCTGAACGATATGGATAGCGAATCCGCAAATCTCGTCCTTGAAGTAAGCGAACTTGGGCTTGCCTGTCTTGTCATCATAGGTGATGCTGGACTCGTCAAACTCAAAGCCCATTCTCTTGAAGTAAGCCATCGCTCTGTCAACGAAGTGAGTTCTGATACCGATATGTCCGTGCTTGCCGGGACCCTTGGAGGTCATAAACTCAAACGCTTCGCCGGCAAATATGGACTTGCTGGTGGAGCGGAGGGGCATACCGAACATAAGCTCAAAGAGCTTAGCTGCCTTGGTAGCCTCATCGGCATTCTCGTTGTTGATGCCGATATGTGTGAACTCAAGACCGAGCATAGTCTTTACCGCATTTCTGGTAAGAGCGGTGATCTCGTCCCACTTCTTCTCCTTAACGAGCTCGTCCTTAACCATAAAGGAGCCGCCGCACGCTACGATCTTATTGAACTTAAGATAATCGAGAAGATTGTCTGCGTTTATACCGCCGGTAGGCATAAAGGTGAGCTGACCGTAAGGAGCCGCCATTGCCTTAAGCATCTTAAGACCGCCAACAGCTTCCGCAGGGAAGAACTTAACCGTGGAGAGTCCAAGCTCAAGAGCCGCCTCTACGTCAGAGGGATTGGAGCAGCCGGGGAGCATAGGAACGCCCTTGGAAAGACAGTAGGATACTACCTTCGGGTTTAGGCCGGGGGAAACGATAAACTTGGAGCCTGCAGCGATCGCCGCGTCTACCTGCTCCGTTGTGAGAACCGTGCCCGCGCCAACAAGCATATCGGGATATGCGTCAGTAATATTCTTGATAGCCTCTGCGGCGCACTTGGTTCTGAAGGTGATCTCCGCAGCGGGAAGTCCACCGTCAATAAGCGCCTTTGCAAGAGGAACTGCATCATCGGGATTCTCGATCTTAATTACGGGAATAAGACCAATAGAATAAAGCTCTGAAATCATTTTGTCCATAAGTATTCTCCTTAAAAATATTTTACAAACCAATTATACACTAAATCAGTCGCCGCCAACAATTGCATATATTGCTCTTGACATTGCAATACTTGACCAAGCAAATAAGCTTTGGCTTAAACTTGACAAAAAGTGAGCTTTGGTGTATAATAATCCTAATAAATTAGAGTTTGTGAGGAGATGCTATGGTATCGCTTATTCGCGTACTGACAGATGACGATTATCTCTGGCAGAAGATATCGCTTTTGCTTCGTGGGACCGCGACAACGGAGAGAGTTACCGCTCCTGCCGCGGACGGTGCACTTTACATATACGATCCACGGGTTAATATTGACGCTGAGATTCCGAAGCACTGTCTGACTCTCGGCGAGGACGTTCCCCTTCCCTTCACATACCGACAGCTTACGTCTGCGATACTTAAAAAAAGCGAAAATCCTCAAAAAATCTTAACACGGGGGGAGCGTTGCGCATATCTGCGAGGTGAAAAAATCCCCTTGACCGAGGTTGAAAAGGCTCTGCTCGACGCGCTGATGGATGCCGAGGGAAATTACGTCAGTCGCGAGGAGCTTATGAGGCGCGTATGGCGCGGAGAGGCTGACGGAGGTGTGCTGAACGTTTATATACATTATCTTAGATTAAAGCTTGAGCGTGGGGAAAAGATAATAGTTTCCTCAAGATCAAACGGCTATAAGATAGACGAGAGGTTTATTTAAATACAATGCTTACAATATACAGAACCAATCTGAGCTCCGACTATCCACGTGCTCTTGAGGAGAGTATCGTACGGAGAGTAGGACTCGGAGAAAAAACGTATCTCATAGTGCCGGAGCAGGACACCGTAATGAGAGAGGTAAGAATGACTTCTCTGCTTCCCGACAATGCGCCGCTTTGCTTCGAGGTTACTAATTTTTCCCGTTTTGCGAACAGCGCCTTCAGAGCTCTTGGCGGTATATCGGGAGAATATTGCGACGATAGCAAAAAAGCCCTCATAATGTGGAGAGCTCTCACGGAGCTTTCTCCTATGCTCACTATGACCAAAGCGCAGGGCGAGATCGGACAGAAGCTGGCGGAAACGTCGCTTCTGGCAGTAAAAGAAATGCAAAGCTTCGGTATATCCGCAGAAGAGCTTTACGCGGTAACCGAGGCTGACGGTGTGCGTGATGATGCAAGACTTCAGAGCAAGCTCAGAGATCTAGCTACCGTATACAGCCTTTATAAGAGAATGCTCGCGGAGAAATTTGCCGATTCCGGCGATGATACCGAAATGGTTATACGAAGACTTGGCGAAAACAGCACCTTTCTCTCCGGCTACGAAATATATATAGACGGCTTCACCTCCTTTACCGAGCCGCAATACAGGCTCATCGCCGAGCTCTCAAACAGGTGTAATATAAGCTTGTATTTGCCTTATCCTAAGGGCTCCGAGGAGCTGTTTGAGTACACCGAGCCGCGAGAATCAATAGAGAAGTTGAAGAAGGCTTGCAGAATGCTCGGCGTTTCAATCAGCATCAAGCACGCTTTGGATTATCAGGATAAGCAAAGTACGTCTATTTATGAAATTTGCGCTCATTTATGGAACAAAAACAGCAATATTGACTATATTAGTTTACAAAACGACGAGGAAGTAAGAATTTTTGAGGCTTCTACACCGTTTGAAATGTGCGACTTTGTTGCGCAGGATATCAGGCGCAGAGTGATTGAAGGATCGGCGTATAGCGACTTCGCCGTTATAGCGAGAGATGCCAATATTTACAAGGGACTTATAGACAGGTCGATGAGGGCTGCGGATATCCCTACCTTCTTTTCTTCAGAGCGAGATCCATCCGCATTCGAGGCTATAAAGCTGATCTATACCGCATACTCTATAATAAGATCCGGCTTTGCGCAGGAGGACGTTATAACCTATTCCAAATGCGGTCTTTGCGGAATAGAAAGAATTGAGTCTGACGAGCTCGAAGCATACGTAAATGCTTGGAGCATCACCGGCTCCCGCTTCACCGACGGAAATCTATGGAATATGAATCCTCTCGGTTATACGCTCCGCCGTCCTGACGGAACAGACGAGAAGCTTCAGAGAATTAACGCGACACGGGATAGGCTTATAGCCCCCTTAATGAAATTCAGAGAAAACACTCTAGCGGCAAAAACCGTTCGGGAAAGCGCCGTGGCGCTCTACGGTTTTCTCACAGAACTGAAGCTGGAGGAGCAGCTCAAGGCGCGAGCCGAAAGGCTGATTCAGCTGGGCGAAAACGACTTCGCCGAGGACAACCTGAGGCTCTGGCAGCTCATATGCGACACCCTTGATACGCTGGTGGAGGTAAACGGCGACTGTCCCTCGGACAGCGAGAGCTTCCTCGGTCAGTTCAAGCTGCTTATTTCCTCAGCCAAGATCGGTAAGATACCATCGTACATTGATTCCGTTACCGTCGGACGTGCAGATATGATTCGTCTGAGAGGAAAAAAACACGTATATCTCATAGGTGTAAATGCAGGAGAGTTTCCCTCCGCTCCATCAGATTCATCCTTCTTCTCAGAGAGAGATAAGCTTTCACTCTCCGCCGCAGGACTTAAAGTCGAGCCGAATATGGAGATCAGGAATGCGCGAGAGCTTTTTATTCTATCCAGAGCTATGTGCTACGCTGCAGAAACGGTAACCTTGCTCTATTCCAGAACCAATACGAAATTCAAGGCTACCGAGCCTTCCTCCGTGCCTGAGAGGATCAGAGAACTTTGCGGCGTTATTCCGATGCAAATATCTTCTCTGCCCCTGAAAGACAGGCTCTGGTCCGCGGAAGCGGCACTGACCGATACGACGCCGGAAACAAGCTACGCAGCCTCCGCCGTGAGAGATGCGCTTTGCAGATCCGGCTACGAGAGCACCGTAAGGATCAGCGAGGGGTCAATCGAAAACAGCGGGATAAGACTCGGTGAGGATATTTGCCGCGGACTCTATTCAAAACCGCTTCCGCTCACGCAGACTCAGCTTGAAAGCTTCGTGGGATGTCCCCTCTCGTATTTCTGCCGATTCACTGTTAAGCTCGGCGAGGACGAGGTTCACGAGATGGACTCCAGGGGTATCGGTACGTTTATCCACGCAATACTTGAAAACTTCTTCACTTATCTGAACGAGAAAAACATAAGCGCAGGCGACTTGACCGAGGAGGAACGCATCAGCATTTGCGAAGAGTCGGCAAGAAAATACATCGGCGCGATGGAGGATGGACTTGCAGGCGCATCAGCGATGACAGCGGTTAAGATCGCAAGACTTCGCCGAGCCTCCGTGCCGATCATTAACGGACTGTGCGAGGAGTTTTCCGTTTCAAAATTCAAGCCACGTCTATTCGAGATAAGAATAACCAAGGGCTCGCCGGACTCCCCTGCGCCTCTGACGCTAACCACCGACAAAAACAGAGAGGTGTACGTGTACGGAGTGATAGACAGAGTGGACACCTACGAGAAGGACGGTCGGCTGTATGTGAGAGTCGTGGACTATAAAACCGGCAAGAAGGACTTTTCTCCCGATGATGTCAAGGACGGGAAGAATTTACAGATGTTCCTCTATCTCAAGTCCATCCTGGAAACCGATAACAAAAGCTTCAGACACAGGCTGGGCGCTGCGGACGGCGAGGAAATATTACCTGCGGGAGTGCTATACGTCAGAACATCGGTAGGCGACGTTCGCATAGACCGTCCCGACGACGCTCTGGCGGAGGATGCAATAAGGGACGAGCAAAAGAGAGAGGGTATGGTGCTTTACGATGAAGACGTAATAGGAGCGATGGGACTCAGATACACACCGCTCTACTCAAAGCGAAGCCCCGACAAGATCCCAAATTCTAAAAGAGAGCTACTCTTCACCTCCGAGAGCTATTCCGAGCTTATGAGCACTGTAGAGGAATCCGTCAAAGCTATCGCTGACAGAATAATTGACGGTGAAGCAGACGCATCGCCGGGAAGAGAATCCGGCTCCGCCACTCATTGCGAGTATTGCAAATTTAAACCGATTTGCAGAAAAAGCTCGTATAAATAATAACAAAAATCCGCAATAACGTAAACAAAAAATTACGTTATTGCGGATTTTACAGTATAAAGTGATTAAAATGATTTTTATTCAAGTGGTAAAAAACCGTATATTACAAAAAACATCAGATCTCTTTGACACGTTTTCTGATATACTCCTCAACCTCGGTGGGATCAATGCCGAGAACTGCGGACAGCTCGGAGTGAAGAACGTATTCTGCCTTTCGCATCACGCCCTCATCGGAGAGATAATTTTTCTTCCCCTCCGCATTGCGACGCTCGCCGGTTGCCTGTATCGCCTTCATTACTCCTATGATGGCGCGCGGATCGGCGGACTCTACGACAGATCTGAAGCTTTCCGCGCGGCGACGGTTGTCCGCTATCCACTGATGCTCCGGAATAACGGGTATATCCGCTATAAGCGCCTCGACCTCAGCCGCTGACATAAGGGGACGGATACATTTAACGAGAGCCTCGTTATCCGTCGGGACGAAGGTAAGTGAGTCCTGCCTGCCTGAAGAGCTGCCCAGAACGTAGTAAGTACGGGCGCTGTCACCTATAGTTTCTTCCCTGACGTCCAAAACGGTCATAACACCGTTTGCTCCGTACACAACGTTATCGCCTATTTTGTACATTTAATCAACCTCCGCGACGCAAAAGCTGCCTTGGCTTGCGTGTTTTTCACTATGATTATTTTATCATATTTTCCCCTACAAATTCAAGGGGCAAATTGCACAAAGAAAACTTTTTATTTTTCCTTTTTATGAGAAAAGCGACTATAGCGGAAAATAAACCGAGCTTTTATAATTTAACCAATTATAATTTATTGGCTTTCGCATTTCAGCCGAGCTAATCTTTACATTGAGAATCTTCGCGCTACGCGTATGACCCTGAACGAAAAGCGGAGCTCGCCCTTAACGGTATTTCAAAATTTTTCGCTAAATACGTCGGCCGTTATACAAAACGTTTTTTCTTTTGCAAATGTTTGTTTTTCGGTTGACAAACGGTGTCGTATTATGTAAAATATAACCGTATATATTTTATTTTTTTAGGAGGGATTATGAAAAAATTCGGATTACTTATTCCGCTTATTCTTGTTATGACAGTTCTCCTTTCCTCTTGCGTTATCGGAGGAAACGGCGGCGAGAGCGGCGGTGAGAGCGGCGGCGATACTGCCGTAACTATCGCGGATGCTAAAGCCACTCTTACCGGCGACGTATTTTCAAGCGATACGTACATTACCATTAAAGCGTTCGTACGCGAGGTAGACTCAAACGGTATCGTCAGCGTATCGGACAGCACCGGCTCGCTGAATATCGATCTGACGAAGGGACTTGATTCAAGCGGCAAGGAAATACTCTACTCTGCCATTGAGAACAAGCCTGAGGTCAAGGATACCGTAACTCTTAAGATAAAGCTGTGGAAAACGGACGGCGAAATATCTGCCTATGAAGCCGTTATAGTTTCCGTAGAAAAATTCACGTACGTTGAGATGTCGGTAGCCGACGCAAGAAGCGCGACGAAGGGCGCGGGAATTAAGCTTACCGGCACGGTTGCGAAAATAACTTACGCCAACGGCTTTATACCGTCTGGCTTCATTCTCGTGGATTCTACCTCATCGATCTACGTATATTCGAATACCGCAGCCGCTAACGTAGAGATAGGAAACACCGTAACCGTAACGGGCGAGAAGGACTATTGGATACTCGATACCGAGCAGACCAACGCCCAGAAGTTCGGTTATCAAGGCTCCTGCCAGCTGTCTGAGGCTGAAGTGATCGCAAACGATGAAAAGACTGACGGCACGTTTGATAAGAGCTGGATCGAAGAAACTACCTTGATGGACATTCTCTCCACTCCTGTTAGCGAGAATATCACCTCCAAGATATACAAGGTAAACGCTCTGGTCAAGGAGGTTGCCGATAAGGGCTTCACAAACTTCTACTTCTTTGATATAGACGGCACCACCGGCTCGTATACCTATACTCAGTGCAACGGCGAGGACTTCACCTGGCTGCGCGAATACGAGGGCAAGATCTGCACGGTATACCTTACCGCGCTCAACGCTAAATCCACCTCATCCAGCTGTCTGTTCAGATTGCTCCCTGTCGCAGTGTCCTACGACGGATACACGTTCGATATTACCGATGCGCCGAAATACGCAGTTAAGTACCACGGCCTTACCCAGTTGAAGTCTGAGTACAGCGGCGATCCCGCTCTCACGCTGAACACTTCCGTATCCTCTGAGCTTCTGGGCTTCTCAGGCGCTACGCTTTCCTTCTCATCCAACAACGAAAACGTTGTTAAATTTAACACGGATGGCGGCATAACCGTAATGAACTGCCCCGGTTACGGCACTGCAACAGTCACGGTTACCGCAACTCACGGCGATAATCAGTACAGCGAAGAAATCGTCATTACCGTAGATGAAAACGCTGTAATAGACGCTCTTACGGTAGCTGACGCTATAGCGGCTGAGGAGAATGAGGAGATTACCGTCAAGGGAATTGTAGGTCCCTCTATCATCCACGCAAACCGCAGAGGCTTCTATCTTATAGATTCCAGCGGAATTATAGCTGTTTCCTTTGCAAACTCAAATGCTCTCGGTGACATCGAGATAGGTAATGAAATAATAGTAACGGGTACCAGACTCACCGTTGACGGCACTCAGATCTGCATAGATAACGCGTCGCTCACGGCAAACTACTACGGCAAAAACAAATTCCCCGCAGGCAGCATTACCGAAAATACAAGCATTGCGGATGCTGTAAGCGCTAAAAACACCACCGCAATATTCAAGGCTACCGGAAAGCTCAAAATCGAGGGAAATAATTATTATACCAATTACGTTATCACCATTGACGGCGTCAACTACACACTCTACGCAAGTAATCCGACTTCTCAGTACGCATTTCTCGCCGAGTATATGGATAAGGACGTTGAAATTCTGCTGTCAATAGTTAACTGGAACGGAAAATCCTACAAGCTCTGCGCTCTCGGACTGATCACCGAGGACGGCCCCGTTTACAGCGAATACAGCTTTGGTAAGTAAGTCACAAGGAATTTTTAAAAATTTGTTGACTTTGTCACTTATATATGATATAATTTAAAAGCAAATTATATTTGGAGGCTCATTATGAAGCACATTAAGACTATTGAAACCAAGAATCTTTGCGAGAGCGCAAAGAATGGCGGATGCGGCGAATGCCAGACCTCCTGCCAGTCTGCTTGCAAGACCAGCTGCGGCATTGCTAACCAGCAGTGCGAGTCCAAGAAGGAAAGCAAGTAATTGCTCTCTAAAAATGCCGCCTGCACGGGCGGCATTTTTTATCACTCAAACTTAAAATTCAAAACGGCGTCACGGACCAACGTGACGCAAATCGGGAGAAAAAAATGATACATCAATTTAAGCTTTCCGGTTACAATATCGTGCTGGACGTGTGCTCCGGATCTCTGCACGTTGTGGATGAGGTTGCATACGATATTATTGAGCTGTATAAGGAAAAGAGCCGTGATGAGATACTGGCTCTGATGAAGGATAAATACAGAGATGCCGAGGATATCAGCGAGAAAGATATCGAGGAGTGCTACAGTCAGGTCGAGGGGCTTGAGGCTTCGGGCAAGCTGTTCGTCGAGGATAACTACGCAGATATGGCGCCGAAGCTCAAGGAGAAGACGGGAGGAGTTATAAAGGCTCTGTGTCTGCATATCGCTCACAGCTGTAATCTTAACTGCTCGTATTGCTTCGCAAGCCAGGGCAAATACCACGGCGAGCGCGCTGTAATGAGCTACGAGGTAGGCAAACGGGCGCTGGACTTTCTGATTGAAAATTCAGGCAGCAGACACAACCTGGAGGTTGACTTCTTCGGCGGTGAGCCACTACTCAACTTTGACGTTGTAAAGCAGCTTGTAGCTTACGCCAGATCCATAGAGAAAAAGTATAACAAAAACTTCAGATTCACTCTGACGACCAACGGAGTGCTGATCGACGACGACGTAATAGATTTCGCTAACCGCGAATGCTCGAACGTGGTGCTCAGCCTTGACGGTCGCCGTGAGGTCCACGACAGATTCAGAGTGGATTATCAGGGGAAAGGCAGCTTTGATAAGATAGTTCCCAAGTTCCAGAAGCTAGTCCGCGCTCGCGGTGGCAAAAACTATTATATGCGCGGCACTTTTACTCACTATAATCCCGATTTCCTTGAGGATATAAAGGCTATGCTGGACCTCGGATTCAGAGAGCTTTCTATGGAGCCCGTTGTTGCGGCTCCCGGCGACGAGGCAGAGCTTACGCCCTCCGATATAGAGATAGTAAAGGATCAGTATGAGAAGCTTGCGGAGCTTATGAAGGATCACAGAAGAAAGGGCGATCCCTTCACCTTCTATCACTATATGATCGATCTTAAGGGGGGACCGTGTATCTATAAACGCATTTCCGGATGCGGTTCGGGTACGGAATATATGGCGGTTACCCCCTGGGGTGATCTGTATCCCTGCCATCAGTTCGTAGGAGATGAAAAATATCTGCTCGGCAATATTTACGACGGAGTTACCAACACCTCGGCGCAGAGCGAGTTCGCGAGATGCAATCTCTACGAAAAGGAAGAGTGCAGAGATTGCTGGGCAAGACTCTATTGCTCCGGTGGTTGCGCGGCGAACGCATACCATTCCACAGGCAGAGTCAACGGCGTATATAAGCCCGGCTGCGAGCTGTTCAAGAAGAGAATGGAGTGCGCCATAATGCTCGCTATAGACGAGGAGCTGGGTGAGTAAAATGGATTCTCCTATATTCACCTTTGCTAAAAAATATGCCGACGGAGAAAACCTGCGTTTGCATATGCCGGGTCATAAGGGCGCAGGACCTCTCGGTATCGAAAAATACGATCTTACGGAGATAGACGGTGCGGACAACCTCTATGCGCCGAACGGAATAATCCTGGAGAGTGAGAAATGCGCGTCTGAAATATTCGGCGCATACACCTACTACTCAACTGAAGGCTCCTCGCTGTCTATACGGGCAATGCTCTACCTTTTGTCACAGTACTCAAAAAGCAAGGGCGAGGACGCGCGGATACTTGCTGCCAGAAACGTTCACCGCTCATTTATCAGCGGAGTGTCGCTGCTTGGTATAGAGCCTACCTGGATCGAGGCGGACGGCGATTCCTATCTCAGTGTCAGATTAGACGCAAAAGCACTGGACGAGAAAATATCCGCTATGGATAAGCCACCTCACGCTGTGTATATAACCTCACCGGATTATCTCGGACATATGCATAATATACGTGAAATTGCCGACACGTGTCATAAATTCGGCTCACTTTTGCTGGTAGATAACGCTCACGGCGCATACCTGAAATTTACCTCTCCGAGTATCCACCCGATAGATCTCGGCGCTGACGTGTGCGCGGATTCAGCTCACAAAACGCTCCCTGCCCTCGGCGGCGCGGGATATCTGCACGTATCTAAAACGGCCCCAAAAATATTCAGAGAGCGGGCAAAAGACGCAATGCTGCTGTTCGGCTCAACAAGCCCCTCTTATTTGATTTTGGAATCCCTTGATCTGTTGAACTCGTATCTTTCCAATAGTGCAAGAGAGGATTTGACATACGCTGCGGAACGCTCTGAATCTCTGAAGAAAAGAATCTCCGCCTTAGGATTTGACGTTCTCCGCAGCGAACCGTTAAAAATAACCGTTATGCCGAAATCCTATGGCTACAGCGGCGAGGAGCTCGCTTCAATACTCAAAAAGCACGGAATATACGTGGAATACTACGACCCGGACTACACCGTGCTTATGCTTCCTCTGCAAAATAGCTCAGGCGTAGAAAGAGTAACCGAGGTGCTCTCAAAAATAGAGAGAAGAACGCCAATCAAATCTATTCCGCCCGCTATACCTCACCCCGTGCGAAAAATTTCGCCAAGAGAGGCTGTTTTATCCCCTAAAGAAAGAGTTCTGACATCCGAGGCTCTTTACAAAGTGGCATCAGACGTGTGCATAAGCTGTCCACCGGCGATACCTATCGTCGTGTCCGGTGAGATAATAGACGAGAGCGTCATAAGAGCTGCGGAATACTACGGCATAGAGCGTTTTACCGTAATGAAATGACAGACGGGATAATATACACGCTTTTTAAGATTCCCCGGATTTCGCAAAAGAGCATTGACCTCAAGCCAAGACGGCGGCACCGTGTACAATAAGAGGACGGTGGAGCTGCTCGACGGATACTGCACCGTGTACAATAAGAGGACGGTGGAGCCACTCGACAGATACGGCATCTCGTACACCTTCAACCTCAACTCCAATCCGATTGCAATGAGATAATGATGATACCGTTGACTTATAACGCGTTTAACCGCTCTGAAATATTTACAGCGTGCTACCCTTTACGGATAGCACGCTGTATTTTTATTTTTTCATTATTTTTTAGTCAAGCGGTAATATCCAGCACCCGTGGAAACAACGGCGGCGTCCTCGCACTCGATAACCAAGTCGAGCCCTGAATTAAACTCTCCGACAAGTGTTCCGTTTCCATTATAATACGCATACTTGCCCGATTCCTCTCTGATGCAGTAAAGATCAAGCAAATTATTATAAGTATAAAAATAATCATCTCCGTCTGCAGCAACGATTACGCTTACGTTTCCGTTATAAAATTTCGCGTATTCGGTACCGTCGTTAGTATCCTTGGAAAGAATGAAGTAATCTTTTCCGATCGTTTCGATTTCATAACCGTTTTCAACAAGATCGTAAACCTTTCTGAACGAATTATCATAGATACATTTCTCTGTAGCAAAATAGTTATTTATTTTTCCGGAAATTGAATAATAATTCAGAGTCTTGAGTTCCTTACCGCGTTCATCCACAATATGAACGTTTTCATACTTATCAATTACGGCAAACACACCGTCCCAAAACGCTACAATTCGTTCCGCACCCGAAACTACGTCATTGAAGCTTGCCTTTACCTTCAGATTATTGTTTAAAATTACAGTGTCGGCATTATTTTCATCAACGTAACCGTCCTTGAAATATACGATTCTGGCTATGTTAAGATCGAAATCCTCAACCAATCCGTAAAGCTCGTCGTAAGAAGATACTTCTATCGAATTAACTATGTATTCTACGATATAATCCACTTTGACCTTTTTTGACGATCCTTTTTTAACGTTAAATATCTCGGTAACGATATCGTATTTACTGTCATCCATATAAACGTCATATGACGAAGCATCGTCGGGAAGCTCTACGTAGTACTGAATCATAACGTTTCCGTCAGCAAGCACGTAGCTCTCATGGCTTGAAGCGGTGCTACTGAAGGTATATCCCGAAACGAATGAGCCCTTCTTATCATAAGCGACGAGCGCGTCGGATGTAAGAGAATAAACGTAATCGTTACCTACAAAGGAGGCGTCTACGAAATTGGCAAACTCATCAACGTCAAAGGATTTTATCAAGTCGCCATCATCATTTGCGACGTATGCGACGTTATCAAACACGACAATCTCGTCGTAATGCTCAGCGTATCGCGGCTCTACGGTGCTTCTGGCGACCAAATTGTTTTCAGATTTTCCGTTGTAAAGCTCCGCATATTTAATTTCACCGTTACTATACGCTGTAACTACGTAATAAGAAACGCCGTTGTCAAGCTCACCGAAATCAAAATAAAGATCGGTAGAATCTGAGGTGCCGTTATATCCATCTCCGGAATATACAACGTTGCCTATATCTACGTTATATACGTTGTATGTGGTCTTGTTGCCGGAATAACCGACAAAAAGCGCCAGATTGCCTTCGCCGTCACCGTAATACCTGCCAATATTCTCAAGCTCTTGTGCATCGCTAAAGCTTCCTTCGTCCTCTACGTCCGAATCAAAATACTTCAGCACGGAGCCGGCACCACACGAAACAAGCAAAAGTACGGAGCAAATCATAAGCGAAGAAATTATAAACAATTTTACCTTTTTCATTACACTGTCCTCCTGAAATTTTAAACGGCTGTAAACGTGACCGCTCTTTTCCCTATTATAGCACTTCTCTCACGATTTGTCAACGGTGGTTTATATAACGTTTGCCGTCGGAAGTTTATATTACGTTTGCCGTCAGTCGTTTAATATCCGACAAAAAAACGAACCGGCACATTTATAGACGTGTCGGTTCGTTTTTATGATTATATTTAACTTTTTCAGCTCTTTGAGGTATTCATACCCTTTCTCGTAAGAGAAATACGGCATTTTTTGGTATCTACGTCCTTGATCCTTACCTCGATAACGTCACCGGTCTTGAAAAGATCAGAGGGATGCTTGATGTATCTGTCACTCATCTCGGAGATATGAAGCAGGCCGTCATGATGAACGCCGATATCTACGAAGCAACCGAAGTCAACAACATTTCTGACGGTACCCTTAAGCTGCATTTCTGGCTTAAGATCGTTGATGTCAAGAACGTCTGTGGAGAGAACGGGTGCGGGAGCATCGTCACGGATATCTCTGCCGGGCTTCTCAAGCTCGGAAATTATATCCTCAAGTGTAGGCTCGCCACAGCCAAGCTCCTTTGCGAGCTTTGCAATACCGTACTGTGTTGCCTTGAATCTGAGCAAGCCAAGGTTGTTATTTTTCACATCATCGGTAGTAAAGCCGAATCTCTTGAGCAGGTCCTCTGCTACAGCGTATGACTCCGGGTGAACGCCGGTGGAGTCGAATACCTGCTTACCGTCGTGAATACGAAGGAAGCCTGCGCACTGTGTAAACGCCTTGTCACCAAGCTTCGGAACCTTCAGAATAGCGGCGCGTGACTTAAACTCACCGTACTCCTCTCTGTACTTGACGATGTTCTTGGCAACCGTAGTATTGATACCGGAAACGTATGAAAGAAGGGAGTAGGACGCCGTGTTTACGTCTACGCCTACGCCGTTAACGCAATCCTCTACGACACCGCCCAGCGCCTCGGTAAGACGCGCCTGCTTCATATCGTGCTGATACTGACCTACACCAATAGCCTTAGGCTCTATCTTAACGAGCTCCGCAAGGGGATCCTGCAGACGTCTTGCGATAGAGATAGCCGATCTCTGCATAACGTCGTAATCCGGGAACTCCTCAGTCGCAACCTTTGATGCGGAGTAAACCGATGCGCCTGCCTCGGATACTATGGTATATTTAACGCCCTTAGGGCAGGAGGGATCGCGGAGAACGTGCTGAGCTATAAACTGCTCAGACTCACGGGACGCCGTACCGTTACCGATAGAAACCACGTCAACGCCGTACTTGTTGATAAGGCGAAGCACGACCGCCTTGGAGCGCTCGATATCCTTTCTGGGCTCTACGGGATATATAACCGCGGTGTCGAGAACCTTACCGGTCTTATTAACGACCGCAAGCTTACAGCCGTGGGCGTAACCGGGGTCGTAGCCGAGAACAGTCTTGCCCTTCAGAGGTGAGCCGAGAAGAAGATTACGAAGATTCTCTGAGAACACCTTCAAAGCGCCCTCGCAAGCATCATCAAAAAGGGTGGTACGAACTTCACGCTCGATAGCCGGGAACAGAAGGCGCTCGTAGGCGTCGTTTATGGTAGCCATAAGATAGGAAAGAGCGGGAGATTGCTTGTTGGTTACAACCTTAGAAACCAGCTGAGCAACACCGTCCTCTATCGGAAGCGTTACCGCGACCTTGAGGAACTCCTCCTTCTCACCGCGGTTGATAGCGAGAACTCTATGTCCCTTAAGCTTCTTTATCGGCTCGGAGAAGTCGTAATAATTCTCGTATACCGACGTTTCTTCGGTAGTTCCCTTGGTAGTAAGAGAGCCGTTTTTCATAGTAAATTCACGAAGAAGCTTACGTATCTCCGCGTTGTTGGAGATATCCTCGGCAATAATGTCGGAGGCGCCCTGGAGAGCTGCGGCTACGTCTGGTACTGCCTTGTCCTTCTCATCGCTGATAACGACAAACTGCTCTGCGTATACGGCGATATCGGGATCGTAGGAATCTCTCTGCTCCATGATGTAGTTTGCCAGCGGCTCCAAACCCTTGTCGCGAGCTACGGATGCTCTGGTCTTTCTCTTGGGTCTGTAGGGGAGATATATATCCTCAAGCTCTACGAGAGTTTTGGCGTTGTTAAGAGCAAAGGTGATCTCGGGCGTAAGCTTGCCCTGAGCCTCGATAAGAGAAGATATCTCCTCGCGGCGCTCGTCCATCTTGCGAAGATAGTTAAGTCTGTCATTAAGATCACGAAGAGTCGCGTCGTCAAGACCGCCTGTGACCTCCTTACGATAACGAGAAATAAAGGGTATGGTATTGCCCTCGTCTATGAGAGCGACCGTTTCCTTTACCTGCTCCTCCTTGATTTTAAATTCCTCTGCTAAAGTCTTTAAAATATCCATTTTTTCTCCTTATGAAAAGCGCTGTGCGCATAATGTATCTTGTAAAACGGAATGTTATGACAGCTCCGCGTTTTCGAGCGCTAAGATCTCATCATCGGTAAGATGGCGCCACTTTCCACGCTCAAGCGAAGGATCGAGAGTGATACCAGCAAACCTAACTCGCTCAAGGCTCACTACCCTATTATCCATAGATGCTATCATCCTCTTTATCTGGTGATATTTACCCTCGGTGAGAATGATATTGCCCGAAAGTCTGTCCGCTGACATAGTGATAACGGCACTCTTGCACTCGTAGCCGTCAGAAAGCACTACTCCGTCGCGGAACTTGTCCTCGGCGCCGGAACAAAGCGGCTCGGCGGCTGTGAAAATATACTCCTTCTCTACGTGATGACGCGGAGAAAGAAGACGGTGAGAGAGAACTCCGTTGTTGGTAAGTATCATTAGTCCTACCGTGTCGCGATCAAGTCTGCCGACCGGGAAAAGCTCCATCTTGCGAAGCTCGTCGGGAAGAAGCTCGGTAACCACCGGCAAACGGGAATCCTCCGTCGCGCTGACGTAGCCCGCAGGCTTGTTGAGCATAACGTAGGTGTATTTTCTGTAGATCAGCTCACATCCGAGATAGGTAACTTTTGCGCTATCGGGATCAATATGACGGGATAGGTCCTTAACAGTTTCTCCGTTTACCGTAACGCCGCCTCCCCTCGCCACTCTGGCAGACTCCTTTCGGGAGGCTATACCCAGCTCGGATATGTACTTATCTATCCTCATGACGCACCCCCTCTGCCTAAGCTGTCGAATATTCTTCGGTAAAGCCGCGTTCCGCAAATCGGGGTATAGAAAAAATCCATCACCCGAAATTTGCCACCCTATATTCTAACATAATAGGGGAGCTTTGTAAAGAGTTTTTTAAAATATTTTAAAAATGTTAAAAAGTGTTTTGATTTCTTACGTCATGCCGAACGGCGCCCTTTTTCGAGCTTTCGGATATAGCCGTAAACGCGAGCGCACGGTATTTACACGGTAATAATTCATTTGGCAAAGGCGCGGAGATGATTTCTACAGCATACCTGCGCGAAGATTTCTACGGCATGCGTGCGCGAAGATTTCTACGCTCTTGACAAAAGAAAGTAAATGTAGTATACTACATCTGAATTAGAAAACACCGCGCAGCAGGCGATTTTTCAAAAAGTCGGCAAGCGAGGAGCTGCGCAAGGTAAAGGAGAACGTTATGAATATCAAAAACGCTACAGTCAAATTCCTCGGCGACAGTATCACTCAGGGAGTAGGCGCCAGCGAAGAAGAAAAAAGATATACCGATCGCTTCCGCGTGATGACCGGCGCAGAAGTATACAATTACGGAATAAGCGGAACGAGAATTGCCAAACAGCAGAAATATCCAGGATATGAGTGGAAGCCAGCCTGGGACGACAACGACTTCATATACAGACTCGAAAAGGAAATGGAGGACGGCGCTGACGTTATAGTTATATTTGGCGGAACTAATGACTACGGTCACGGCAACGCTCCGTTCGGCGAGGAGAATGACAGAGAGCCTGACAGTTTTATCGGTGCTTGCCACTATCTTTTCGCAAACACTGTTATAAAATATCCGGAGGCAAGGCATATAGTTATGACGCCGTTGCACAGAGAGGGCGAGGATACACCTAACAGCAGAGGCAAGGTTCTGTCCGACTACGTCAAGGCAATAAAGGATATAGCGGGAACGTACGGCTTTGATATACTTGATCTCTTTGAGAAATGCCCTATCGACCCAAGAGATGCGGATAACAAGGAGAAATATGCGCCGGACGGACTTCATCCATCTGACGAGGGGCACGAAATGGTTGCCTGTATGCTGGCGGATTTCATAGAAAAGCTGTGATCACGCTCTCACGCTTTGGCACTCAGGGCGGCGTTTGGATTTACAAATTAGAATAATAACCGAGATGTTTTTTCACAGTTTAAGGACGGCGTCTTTTCAGAGCAAGAAGAGCTTTTTTGTACGTAGTGATAACAAATATTTACATTTCAACATTTTCGCAACGCAAAAGCATTCGCTTTCACCAAAGCAGACAGCAAATAAAGTGATTTTTCCCTCCCGGAGCATCACACCAAACGGACGCCTGCCGCAAAGCAGTCTTCCCCCCCATAAAAACAAAGGAGTACGAGCTTTCAGTTCGTACTCCTTTTCACATACCTTGTCCTGCAAGATATAGCGTGTTATGTTGTTTTTTGAATCATATCAGAAAGCTCAGAAAAAGAGCTTCAGATCAGGAATTAGGTATCCACTTGGCATAAACCGTCAGATCTCTCAGGGTATCCTTTACTATGATTTTAGTGAAGGTATTCGCAAATTCCGGATCTGAGTACCAGCCGCCAAAGGTATAGCCGCTTTTCGCAGGTTCGAGAAGAACTATATCCTCGTTTTCAACGGTGAACACGGTTAAGTTGTTCGGATTGTTCTCGCCACCGTCAAGCTCGTAGGTAACGGTATAATTGATGATCTCCCAGGTCGCATAAAGCTGAAGATTTCCGTACACGGGGGTAAGGTCGGTGAAGGGACTCATCACGGTGTTATCTACCTCGGTGCTCCTGTACCAGCCGCAGAAATTGTATCCTGCTCTGTCAGGCTTCGGAATCTTGCTTCCCGTAGAGTCGTAATAGCAGCCGTGCTGAACCTTAACCGCATTAGAATAACCGGTGCCGTCGTTATTATTGAACACTACGTCATAATAGGTCAACTGATCGTTAAAGCTTATGACGGGCGCCCAGGAATTGTTCTGCTTGGAATAGATGGTCTTACCAAATGAGTCGAACCAGAAATCGCCGTTTCTACCCTCCGCGTTTGTGGGAGGTCTGTCTTCCTTGGTCCAGCTGTTAGGGTCTGCAGGCTTATCGAAAGGAAGCTCTACAGTAGTTTTACCGTCCTTATCAGCCTCGGTGTATACGATTGTCAGAATATACTGTCCATTCTTCTCACCTGAGGTCATATATGCGATGCCGTTACCCTTCTCAGGCGGAGGAATATGGATATCAAGATCAGGCTGATCCAAAAGATTGAACTTAAACTTAAGATCAATGCTCTTGTCATCATTCTCTTTGCATACGTACTCGCTTATTCCGCTGAATTCCGGAAGCTCAAGAGTAACGAAGTCCTCATCGTTTCCGTTGTAGATAAAATATGCCTCGCTCTTACCGGTGATCTCGTTGAATCCCGTCTTTATAGAAGTAACGGTCTTACCGTCCGGGACGTTAAAAACTACATCGTCCTCTTCCTCGTCGGTAAATGAAATAGTGATCTTGGTCTGACGGTTATTTTCATCGTACTCATAATCGATGTTCTCAATTCCGTTGCCGGTGTCGCCCTTGTTACCGCTGGGTATAGTGAACTTCACAGGATCGTAGAGATCGTCAATAAACGTTATCGTTATCTCAGAGGAGCCGTCTGCGAACTCGTTGGTTTTCTTTATTTCGTCTATCATTCTGCCCGTTTCGTCCACTAAAAATCCGCAGCTTGTAAGTGAGATAGCAAGCATACACACAAGGCAAATTATGGATATGATTTTTTTCATTATTGAATATTCCTTTCCGCAAGGCATCCCAAATAACTCTACACGGGTTGCCCGGATTTGAAAATATTATTGATTTCTCGTTCTGTTTACCAGGTCTGATACGTTAGGCGTTTCACCAAAAAGATAGCCTCCGTTGACAAAGTGGAACGCAAAGGGATTGTAGCCTGTGACGGTTACTACGGTCTTCAGCATAAGTCCGCGCAAATTAGCAAACACTCCTCCGCCCGATACACCCTGAAGATCCAGATAGGTATTCAAAAGGTCTACGTTCATCTTGCCCGTTGAGTTATCAATGTCCATATCGACCTTGGAGTAGTTCTCTCCTCCGCCGAAGTAAGCTACCGCTATATTGTAGTATCTCTTACCGTCGGAATTTTTGATAGCACCCACAGCATTTCCGGTCTGAGCGATTATCGACTGCAGAGGGAATATCTGATCTATGGTTATGGTACCGTCATAGAGTCCCAAGGAGTTTGCGATGGAGGAAATGTTCTCCTCGATAAGACCGCTGAGATCTATTTTGCCAACCTCCTTGTAATCGTAAAATCTCGTGTCGCCCGAAACCTTAAGATACACGGGATAGGCTACGCCCGAAATACCGGTAGCAGTGTAAGGAATTAGGGACTTGCCCTCAGACTGAAGCGCAGAGAAAAGCTTAGTGATCAGCGAGGGGGATGAGCCCGTTTCAAGGAAGGAGCTGCTGAAAAGCGACTCCATACAGATGGCTGTAATTCCGCTGCGATAAAAATACGTATCTACGATCTCAGCCGTTCCCTTGTACTGCTCTGATATATCCTTCACCGTATCCAACGCGTCCTGAATAGCAGTGAGAGCCGCACGCATCGCTGCCTTCGCTTCAGGAGTCGTGGTGTACTCCTGAATAAAGGTATTAACTATCGTATCGCCCTCTGCACCCTCTGCCAGAAATTCCCCTACGGTCATAGTTACAGTTCCACCGTTTAGACCGGGGAAGCTTACCTTTTTTGACAGATCTATTTTCTCATACTCGTTAGAGCCGGTGACGAAGAGGAAATTGCGAGCATTCTGGAGTAAGGAATTTTCAAGTCTGAAATTCATAGATGAGAAGGCTCTCAAAACGTTTTTTCCGTTGGAAAGACGGGAGTTCTTTACAGTGATATTATTACCGTAAACCTCCAATACGGTGCCTACCGTGTCGAGATTTGCCATTCTGTCGCCAAAATCACAGTTCTTGATATTCACGTCGTTTACCGTGATACCGTCACCCTCTACGTACATACCTATATTATCCTGTCCGTAAAGCGAAACTAGAGGAATGTTCGCGGGATCGCCCAGCGAATACAGCTTCAACGGTCCTCTGAAAAGATTGGCTGAGGTAAGGGAGGGAATGCGCACCTCCTTACCGTCCGCGTTAAGCATAATATCGTGTGAGTAAGGGTAGGTCAGATTGTGCAGATTTATAGTATAGCCGTTGCCGTAAAAGTCCTTCTGCACGTGAAGACCGACCTTTATTTCATCAGAGATTTTGGAATACTCTCTATTTGTATCGCAGAAGCTGTTCCACTGCTTGATAAATTCACTGTTATAGGTGGTAGCGAAGGTATATATCTCGTTACCAAAGGAAAAGCTGCGAGTCTTGGGATCGTAGTATCCGAAGCACTCAACGTTGTTTACGTCAGTACGCTTGACCGGATTTCCGCCGGATATCATAGGCTGACTGCCGTTCATCACGTAGGCATTTTCTAAGGATTCAAAGTGCTTGCGAAGCACCGCTATATGTCCGCCATCCGTCACGTTCGTGCAATAGAGAAGATCCTCGTAGGTGTAAACGTTCACGCCGTCCTCTACTATCTCGAACTCATAGGTTATCGGCGCTGCTCTGCCCTCCGGGTCCGTGAGTGTGAGAAACGCGTCGCCTGAATCTATTATGCTGATTTTGCACGTTGCGGCGTCGTAGCTGATGTTCTGACTGTGAGTCGGCACCAGCTGACTCTTCAGAATGGACGGCAACGTGACGATCGTCATATCAATGACCGCTCTGTTACCGTAAGTATGATCATACTCGCCGTAATAAACGGTCGAGTCTATATTCGATTGTGACGCTTGCACCGTGGGGTACATCATAATTGCGGCGTTTTCATATATTACCGCAGATAAACGGCGCTGTACGTTGCCCTTTACGTTACTGCAGGTTATTACTACCTCGCCCGCCTTGATGGGACGAAGATAGAAGGTGTTGCCCTGCTGAACTATCTCGGCACAGGGATCCGGATCATTCTGATCCTTGTTCATCACTGTCCAAACCAACGCATTTCCGTCGGACACCTCGTAGTAACGTTGGTTTACTCCAACTGCCGAAAGAGGATACATTTCCTCTCCGTTTTGCAGCTTGAAGCCTTCCATCTCCTTATAGCTCCAGTCAATATGAGAAATATCTACGTCTATCATATTGTAGGTGGTGTTAACGGTGATGATACAGAAGACCGAAATCAAGAACGGAAACAGAAGGAGTATGATCAGATTTTTCTTTTTCATTAGTTGATCGCCTCCAATTCCATAAACCATTTGCCCATTTTACTGTTAACGCGTAAAAGCATCGGCGCTCCCAGCAGCACGAACAGCGCGACTCCCGCGGCGAACAGTATCCAAAGCTCCGCGCCTACGTAAGAAAGAAACAGGCTGACGCCCATATACGCGGTGGGAAGCAGATAAGCGCAGGCGGATGATGCTCCGGAGGAGCGCGGTTTGTTGCGTCGTATCTTAAGCTCCTCGCCGAGTGATACTACGTTAAACACGAACAGCAGAGTAAACGCCAGCAGGAACGCGAACAACGCGGTCAAGGGTGTCAGCGTTCCGCTTATCAGCAAAACGAGAACCGATATAAATAGAGATACCGCAGAAAGCATCATAGGTATCAGTATCTTGACGTACAGCTGCTTTTTGTAGCTGACGGGCATGGTTTTCAGGTTTTTAACAGTTCTCTCCTCCATCGAAATGTACTGGTTGGCTCCGGCACTGATGATGGTTGTAAACATCATAACGATAAAGACGTCAACCACGGACACGAAGTTCGGGAAAAGAGAGGTATAATATAACAGAGTTCCGGAGCTGAATACCGCGTTCATCGCGCTGATAACGAGGTACAGCAGGAATGGCTGAACTATCAGCAAGCCGGAATATGAGAAGATATAGTCGGGATTTCGCGTGATGAGAGCAAGCTCTTTTTTGACAAGAGCGTAGGTCTGTGAACGAAGCTTATAGCGTACCTTTGGTGCAGTGAGCTTTGCGCTTGACGAAATGTTCCTCACGCGATGGAACGTTATGATAGTCAAAGTCAAGCCAATCACGAATATTGCGCCCGAAAAGGCAAGATAATTCAATATTTCTCCTCTTCTGCCGTCCACGAAAACGTCGAACAGGTAATTAAGCGGAACGGTATAGCGTTCTATTTCCACAAGCGTTTCTATAGACTCGCTGGACAGAAGGGATGACACCTCGTTATTTGAAACGAGTCCGGTAAATGCCGAAAGAACCGATGAATATATCCAGGCAAGACCGTACAGCAGAACCGCGGAAAGCGAAAATTCAAGCAGCACGTGCTTTCTCAAATACTCCAGAATACACCACACGGGGTAGACGAATACCAGCGCTACTCCTACCTCGAACACAAAGGATGCGGCGGGATAGAACATCGCCATATAGTAGAACATCATCGATCTGCCGTACATCATACCGTATGACATAAAAAGCGGGAATACGAATATAAATGATGAGGCGTAATGCACCAAAAACAGAAGCACGAGCTTGGATAGCACCTGCATAGAGTTGGTGATCGGATGAATTGCAAGCTGATTTATGTCCCTCTCGTTGAAGAACAGCTTCTTTGCCTGGAAGATACTGCTGACCGTCATAAACGCGGTGACGACGAGCAAAAACAGTACCATAAACGCTCTCGGAGCTTTGCTGTAGTGACCTATCTTATCAAGTATCGCCGTAAAGAGAAACAGCTCGACGGCTACCACGATACCGAGAACCAGCACGCGAAGGAATACGCCAAGCACCTTCTTTGCCGTGCTTTCGTCCTTTGCAAACATCAGCTTGAAATCCTTAACAAGCAAGGTAAGCATCGGTTTACTCCTTCGTTTTGTAAGTATCCATAAATATTTTAGGCAGCTGTATGCGACGGTTAGGCTCTCGGTTAAGATCGTAAAGCGAGGCGATCTTGCCCTCGTTCACTATCGCCACCCTATCGCAAAGCTTAGCTACAAGGTCGATATTATGAGAGGTAATAAACACCGTGTTGCCGTGATTTGCGTACTCGCGCATCATCTTCTTCAACTCCTCTACCGTCATAATATCAAGACCGACCGTAGGCTCGTCAAGCACCCATATTTTAGGGTTGTGAAGCAGGCTCGCTACAAGACACAGCTTCTGCTTCATACCGTGGGAGTAATTGGAAGCCGGATTGGACAGCTCCCTCTCGTCAAGATTAAGTCTGGAGCAAAGATATCTGAAATTTCTAACGAAGTCGCCCTCGCTGATACGGTAGATGCTGGCTATAAATTCCAGGTAATCGTAGCCGGTCATAACCTCGTAGCAGGACGGCTCGCTGGCTACGTAACCAAAGGAGAACTTCGCCTCTATCGGATGAAGTTTTATGTCGTATCCGTTAAGAAGTATTTTTCCCTGGTCAAACTTCTTAGCGCCTATAACGCAGTCCATAGTGGTGGACTTACCTATACCGTTGCGTCCTATGAAGCCAAACAGCTCGCCCTCGTAAACGTCTAGATCCAGACCTCTGAGGACCTGCTTTTTGCCGTATGCCTTATGCAGATTCTTAATAGATATAGTAGGCACTCTTTCAGCCTTGGCGCTCTCCTCTTCGGGCTGCTCCTCGGCGTTCAACGCTGCCGGATTATATAATTCATAATTGTCGTATACAGCCACTGGAGCCACCTGCTTTCATCGTGCTTTCGGGTTGGAACGGTCCACCCGTGTCAAATTTCAATAAATTTTCAGCCTAGTTTATTTATATTTACGGGGTAGAATATCGCCCATCGCTATTAAAGCCGATAGCTCTTCCCCACCCCTTTGGGACGGATACGCGGATAAGCCCGACGCCTACGATAGAGGGCGTTTGATTTTCGCTCTTCGGGCGTTAGGGGGATTCTCATCCTCTTTTATTCCACGACTCCGATTTTTCTGAACCAGATCATATCACGTGAGCCGACCTCTGTGAATACGTACTCCGTACCGCAGAAATGACAAACGTGCATATCGTCCTGCCCCTCCGTATCGCGACTGCGGCACACGGGGCAATACTTCTCGTAAATGCTCTTATCAGCAAATGCGGCGCGCGTCTTGCTCTCCAGCCAATGACTGATCAGAGCCGACTCAGGCACCGACTCGGTAATCATCTCACCGCGGGACGCAGTAAGCTCCCAAAGTGAAATAAAATCAATAGTCTTATAGTCGCCGTATCTGTTTTCTATCTCGTCGGGCGTGAGTCTTTCGCCTCCGTTGGGAGAGAACACCAGCAGATGACGGGCTGTTTCAACCGTCTTTGCCTTACGCCAACGTACAGTCATCTCCAAATTCTCGTTCTCCGCGGGAAGTATCTCAAGGAAGAAATCAAGTCCCTCAAAGAGCAAGCGGTTTTCATCCTCCGGACCTTTGGGTGGAGTCAGATAATAGCCGTGCTTTTTAATTTCCTGGAGAAGATGGATGAAGTAGTACATTCTGAGATCGTGCTTGGCATCCGAAATATCCTCATACCTCACGAACTTACGGTAGAAGCGATAGCAATAGCAATACAGTCTGTCCTTAACGAGAATGTTAGTAGGCTGTATGCGTCTGGAGATAGGCTTGCCCTTGGTGACCTCCCTGAAAAAGTGAGTATTCATCAGGAACTGGGACTTACGGCGAAGCCTGTCGATCTCGGAGATGATCTCTCCGACCGCGGGATCGTCAAGAGTGACGTCCGTCATCTTCAGAGTCGGAAGCTTGTTAAGATAGAAGGTGGAAAACCTCGAAAGCTCCTTATCAATTATAGATATGAGAAGCCCTATAAATCGGTTCTCGTATATCCTCAGCTCGTCAACGTGCTGATAATGGTGCACCTCTTCGGGTACCATTTTCATTCCGTGCTGCTTCCACAGACTGCTGTCCGTCAGGATTCGGCGAAACGCCTCCTCGTCGATGAACTGCGCCTGCTCGATACGAATGACGACCTCCTCGCGCTTGTTGGAGATGTGGGGATGATTTATTATAGAAATTATGACGTTGAGAACGTAGGAGACCTCCTTCAGAAAATCTCTGTCGCCGTCGATAGAGAAGCCCTGAAGAGATGCGGTCTGCACGCCCTCGATTTTTGCATAGGCTGAACGGAGAGAGTCACCCGCGAGAATATTATCCACGGATGAAATATAGTCGTTCAGTTTTTGTGTTTCTATAAATCTCATAATTACCCTATGATCAAAGCGTCTTGATTATATTCTTTGCGGTTCTTTCGGTAAGCTTAAGCACACCGGTGCCATAGGTACGGGAAAGAAGATCGAGAAGTCCGCGCAGCGCGTCCTTGATATACTCCTCGAATCGACCCTCGATCTTACCGACCAGCTTTTTCGCGATCATATAGTCGATAGCAGTTTCCTTAGTACCGCCGCAAGCGACGAATACGGGAACGATGTTGGTTATCTGGTTGATGATACGGTTACCGATAGCAATACCGAACTGCTCGTAAACGTAATCGAGAACGGTGTTGAGCTTAACGAAATCAGCCTGCTGCATAACCGCGTTGGGATTTGAGGTAGCAGCCTTAAAGAGCTGCTCAAGCTTAGACGCGCTGAGCCTTACGGTCTTCACGTCCTCAAGCACCGCGAAGGGCGCGTTCTTGTCAGCAAATTCCATAGTAATAGCTCGGTCGTAAACCTTATCGGTAATGGTAAACGTAGAGTCGTCCTTGTTAGCCGTACCTACGAAGTAGCAGTTTGCGGGAATCATAACGTTACCGTCCTCCAGCTTAACGGGAGGAATGAAATCGTAGGGAACGTTCATAACCTTCAGCTTCCACTGATCCTTAGGATACTCAAGAACGGAAAGAAGATCCGCGAAGTAATACTCGACACGGGATATGTTCATCTCGTCGAGAACGAATATCTGAAGTCTGTCGGGATTGTAGCTCGCCCTATAAAGTCTGGCAAGGAAGTCGGTTTCATTATAAGTCTTGGAGAACTCGTTGAAGAAGCCGAGAATACTCGTCTTATCTCTCCAGGTCGCCTGAACCGCCATAAAGAGAACGTCAGCGCCAACGTACTTTGCAAAGTATCTGGGAAGAGAGGATTTACCCGTACCGGAAAGTCCCTCAAGTATCTGGAAGTGAGAAGCAGCCATACCTGCGATAAAGAAGCGGATAGTATCCTGATCGAAGTAAAGCTTCTCTACCTTTGCCAGATAATTTCTGAAGCCGTTGCATAGCTCCTTCAGGGTGAGATCGTCCGTTTCGATCCTGTCGTTGATAAAGCCCTCGTACTCGTTGTCGATACGGGAGAGCGTGGGGAAGACCTTTTCTCTGTCGTCGAGAGTCTCTGCGCTCTTGACAACCGTTTCACCCTCGCCATTACCAACGCCAGCTCCACCGGCGCCGCCGATTGCCTGTCCGCCGGGACCGAAGCCGGGCATTGCCTCAGACTCGTTCTGATCAAAGGAATCCTTGACATCCGAGTTCAGGTCCTCGTCATCAAATACGGGGCCGGAATTTTCGTCAAAGAACTTGAAAGGCTTGTCGATATTGATAAAGTTAATGATAAACATAGCGAACGCGCCGATAACCAGCACAAGCGCCGCGAAAACGAAGAACGAGAGGGATATAGTCTGACCCATAAAGAGCAGCATGCTTCCGATATTCTCGCCCGTAAGTGGATTCTGAATAAGTATGCTAAGTCCAAGAGAAAGCACAAGACATATACCCAGCGTTGCGCCGTATATGCCGAGCATCTTGGGGGACTTGGGGTTAATATTGTTAACGATTGCGTATCTGCGCTCGTAAACGAACGCGGTGGTAAATACTATGACGTAGAACGCCACGAGAATAAGGGCGATAAAGCCCATAGTACCGGGGTCTATATCCTTAAAGCCGATACCCTTTGCAAGCATAGCTATCGGATTTCTCTTGCTTACCATACCGCTGCCGGTATCCAGACACATTCCCGTAAATACCAGCATTATTGCATAAAATGCAGATACGGATATCGCAATTAAATTCTTTCTTGTAAAAACTGACTGTACCATGATTACTCATCTCCATCGTCGGTTGAATTGGAAATAGGAACTTTGCTGACGAAGCCATCCTCATTGAAGGTGTATTCGTAGTCCTTAAACCTTACGGTTTCTGTAAATCTTGCGCGCAGGGTTTCATCGAAGGTGGTTTCCTTCACAAAATCAATATGATCTCCGAGTACGGCGAGTCTTGCGCCCTGCGCTTTATACATCTTATCGCCAACGTACTCTATCATAACCAGGCAGTAAATTATCGCCGCCAAGGTTATAATTCCTGAATAGGATTGCAGAAACATTACGAAAACGCCTATTACAGGTATCCGTTCTCCCGTATATCTGCCGATGATATCGTCGAAGCTCGGCTTATATCTGTCATTTGCGTTGTTTGCGTCACCACAGGTGACGTACTTTAAGCTATCTCCGTAGCCCTCCGTGCCTACTATACGGTGGATTATGTTGACGCCCTCTTCGTTTTCGAAGGCGATGACGTCGTACATTTTCAGCTCAGACGGCTTGTCAACCTTCTCCAGCACGATAAGATCGTAGGTTTGGAATTGGTTATCGTACGGTGTAATAGCGGAAAGATTTGGGTTTTGCGAATTTTTTTCACTCATAGAGCCGGAAGCGACTACAATAACTCCCCGCCCTCCTATCATCGCCACACCCACCGAAATCTTGGTGTAAAGCGATAAAATCAGAAAAGGAATCAGAATAGCTATAGCCACGTAAAACGATATCTGCTTTATACGTCTGATAAGCGTTCTGTGCCTTTTCGAACTTTTGATGTTATTGTAAATCGTTTCCTCGATCAGCTCTACATCTCTCTGCCCCGCTCGGTATTCCGCAACGGAAGAGTTGGCGTAGGAGAGATACAATACCGTAAATATTGTAGCAAAGCTGACTACGCCAACACCCGTAACGAGCAAGGCAATGATCTCAAACGATTCCATTGCTTATACTCTTTCTTTTATTAAATTTTGCACTTTGCGGCTTGATGCCAAGCTCTTTAAGCGAAACTGTCAGCGCCGATCTGATCAGTTGCCCTCCGCAGCCTTAGCCTCTATAAAGATCTTGAACACACCTGCGTTCTCGCCCTTCTCAGCGTATTCTTGATCGGTAAGTCCGCTGCCGAACATCATACGTCTGAACGCCTCGATCTCGTTGCTTACTGCGTAACCGGGATAGTAATCAACGATATCTTTGCCATTCTCGTCTTTAGCTACCTGTCCGTCTGCGCCGGTACGGTATTCGTTGATGCCGCCCTTGTCGCTCGTCATATCATAGTAAAGGCTGGGGTTCATCTCACCAAAGTAGCTGCCCCAGGAGAAGCTGAAGGTGTAGGTGAAGTGCCACTTGCCGTCAACGTTGCCCTCTGCATCGTCGTCAATAAGAGTCCAATAGCCGTCAGTGCCCTCCGCGATATCCTTAGCCTTGTAGCTGGTATTAGAAACCTTGGTTGCGTTTACGAAGGTGGGAACGGAGTTGGTGTTACCCTCAACGATCTTCACGCCTGCGTCGTTATCGCCGCGAGCGCAAAGAGGGATAAGAATGTATCTGTCGTTCTTGGTGCCGTCGCCGTCACGGTCAAGCTCTACTCCTGCTGCAGCTCTGACAGGTGCGGGGATCTCAAGCCAGATCCTCATATCGCTGACGTTCTCTATACCTGTGATGTCAGCCTGAAGGGTTACGAGAAGATTCTCAAACTTATCGTTGTCGGTATAAACTCTGCCGCCGTAGCCGTTTTCCGCGGTGTGATTAGGGTTAGCAACGGTGTTGGGGATTGCAACGTCGCCTTCTGCGGGGTTAAAGGAAATAATGTTCTCAGACAACTCAATGTTCTCGATAGTAATAGACTTATCCGCTACTACGCCTACCTGGATGTTACCGTCGTCGCCGCCTGTCGCGTCAGATGAAATTACCCAGGATGCGAAACCGGTAGCGAACATTGCGAGAGCAGAGAAAATTGACACGCCTACGGCGATTATCTTTCTCTTATAAGAGCGTCTGGTAAGATGCTCTGCTGTTTTCATTACGTTCATTTTTTATCCTCCTAAATTAAATCTGGTAGTAGAACCTTAACCGTAAAGAAAATTACTGACAGGTGAAGGTTACGGAGTACGTCTTACCACTAAGAGCGGTGTTGATTGCGGTAAGATTTGTATTAGCTTCGGTTGCAAGATCCGCGCTGTACGTCTGTCCGTTATAGTAGGTGAAGGGATTAACGGGAGCCTGAGCGTCGGCGGGAGTAAATGCTGAGCCCCAAGCGAACGTTAACTCAACTACTACGACGCCGTTTACCGCTGCAAGCTCTGTCGCGTTGAGTGCGCCGTCGCTGTTAGTATCAACGCTTGTGCCCTGTGCGTTCTTATAGCTAACGGATGAGGTAATGAGAGTGCTGCTAATTGTGGGAGGAGTGAGCGTTACAGAGAAGCTCTGAAGCTGCGTGAAGTTATCGATGGTTACCTTAACTGTCGCGGTAAGCTTCTCGTTCTGAACGTCGTTGCCTGCCTGAAGCCAACCGGCATTAGTTGCACCGCTGGGCTTACCAAAGGTGATCTTAGCCGCTGCGGTTGCTGCTGACGTGTACGCGCCATCGCCATCCTTGTCATCTACGCCGTCATTACCCCAGTCGTAAGTAAGGGCAACGGAGTTATCAACTACCTCGTAAACCTCGAAGCTACCGATCTGGTTATTCGTTTCGGTGGGTACGTTTACGATAAGCCAGGAAGCGAAGCCCACGGAGAGCACTGCTACGCAGGAAAGAATGCTGGCGATCTTTACGCCAAGGGAAAATTTCTTCTTTGTTTTCATTTTGATTTCCTAACCTTTCATAGTGTTTTCTAAGAAGATGCGGTAGGGAGTGAAGCTCCCTAGGGGAACGCTCTCACGTTCGGCTCGGAGAGCGGATTTATTTACACAATAGCAAGGTGTAGCCAATTTATTTTATATTTTTTAAAATATCTTCTCTTGCTATTGTAGCATAAAGGAATTAATTTTGCAACACCTTGCGACGTATTTCGCCGCTCAGCGTGCGTTTTATAGGATTTTTGCGCTGTTTTTTGCTAAATTTTGCTGTTTTTGCGAGTTTTTTCTGTCAAAAGTGGGGCGTTTTGCGGGGGTTGTGCCCCACTTTTGAGGGGATTAGTTGATAGGGTCTATTGCCTTATCGAAGTAAATGTCTATCAGCTCGAGAATGTCTTCCCAAACGATATAACCCTTGCCTACTGCAATCTTTAAGTACTTAGCATTATAAAGCTCAAAGGCTTCTTCTGTAATAAGATCCTTAAAGTCGTCGTAGGTATAAAGTCCGTATTGCTCAATATCCTCAGCAATCTTGTCGCTATCGTATCCCAGAGTCTCGCCGGAGATATCGAATACATTGAGAAGAGGATCAAGGTATGCAGATGTGGAAAGAATACCGTTTGTGAAGCACGTGAGGTGCTGATAAGTAACAACCTCATACGCGCCGGTGGTTTTCTTGAACCTCTCTACGCGCTCGAGCGTTACACTTGTTACTCCGTCTCCGGAAAGCTGAATGAAGCTCTGACCTATGAAGTCATCCGCGTTTTCATCAACTATTGCAACGTACTTGTTTATACCTGCTATGAAGAATACGTGCTCGTTGATCATATCAACGTAGCTACCGTCAGAGAATACAAGCCTGATAACATCTTGCTCATATTCAACCTTGTCATAGTCGACGATATATGCTATCGGTGCAATGTCGAGCTTGCCTGTGAGATGGTTCCAAACGAGCAGCATTTCATTGCCTGTCAAATCTGCTATGCGCTTCTGAGTACCGTCTGCGAGAGTAATAAGAGTATCGGAGGTTACGCAAGAAGTTGCATCTTTACCCACCGTGGTAACAGTAGTATTTTCAGATAATAATTTGTATTCACTAAGCGTATTACCACTTACAATACCTTCTCCTTCAATCTTCACATACTGATACGGAGCAATATAGAACGTTACCGTTGTGTCTGTACTAATAAGATCACTTTTCTTAATGTAATTTGTTCCATCAATACTCAGATAAACGTAGATTTTAGGTACTTCCGCAGGTGAACCGCCAAAGCCAACACCACCATCACTCTTACCTGCTCTATTGTTAACTGTAAGAGTATATTTATCAGAACTCCATTCTGCAGTCAGAGTATAATCATAACCTACAGCACTTTCGTATACGTAATCAACTCCGCATTCTGTGAACAAATCTTTTATGGTTATGACCTTGTCAATACCGCCATCGTAGATATAAGCAAACACCTCGCTGTCAGAATTATTGGGATCTGTTACAGTAAGAATCCACTTGCTAACATAATTTTTGTTTTGCCAATCTCTACCGGTTTCTGTTGAAGCCGGTAGCGTTGTTGTACCACTATAAACCAGTCCACTAATATCTGTTATTCCTTCAACCTCGGAATTAATTAAAATACTGTCGTAAACTATCCACTTGGCATACAGATTGATAACCGACGATGACTGGTTAATTGATTGTTCTGTCGCAACAGTATTACACGTATTATCAGTGTACCAACCATCGAACTTGTAGCCTTTTGCTCTGGGTGTCGATAATGCCGACGATATATCACCGATTAGACCTGATGAATTAAATAACACATAATCGTATTCTGTGTTACTTCCAGTTTGATCTTTTGCATTCACAGGAGTGATACTTACAGATGTGGGGTTTACTGATGTTGCATTGATAAGATTGTACTTAATTTTAGCGACATTTGATGAATCCCAAACATATTCAGATGACAATGATTTGGATCCATACTCAGTAACCAACAAATTGTCTTTCGTTGTGGTAAGGTTATCATAAGAAACGTAACCACACGCAACAAGCGTAGATGCTGTTTTTCCCGAATAAGAGCAAACATCATAATCTACATCCGTAGTATAGGTAATACCATAATCAATTCTAACTGTAAGCGGATCAGTAGTACTTACTATGGTATCCGCTAACTCATATGAACAAACAGAATTGTTTGTATTGAGCTTGACAGTAGCGCCAACTTCTTCGCTAGAAATATTTCCGCCAATTGCATTTGCAGTTAATGAACCATTTACCACTAGTGAGCCCGGTGAATTTACAGTATAGCTTTCACCAACAGTACGTCCGGTTGAGTTTAGATTTTGATTATTACTGTAAATTGCAATCTCGTTTGCTACAACATTCACTTTGTCATCTACAGTTACTTTGCCACCAGGTAGTATTTTTATTTTCTGCCCAGATAAATTGACTGTAGCCTCTGATACACCGTCAAGAGAATGTAATCGAACATCATAGTGATACGAGATAGGCAAAAACGCATCCTTGCTGTTCAAGGAGACATTTATTGTTGCTGTAATACCACTCACAGATTTAGTTATAGACAGAACGAACTTGATTGGATTAATCGTGATATCGCCGTACAAATCCAATACATGTTGTTTGAAACCGTATTCTTTACTCTCTCTACTAAATTTGCATACTGCTTTTGCTCCGTTTTGAAGCATGATGATACTGCTACTATCGTTTCCAATCAATCCAATATTAGTATTATTGTTTTGGCTCATTGCATAAAGCGTAGCATGACCAATCACTTTAGCCGATTCTTCCACTAACAAAACGCTAGTTATAGATTCGATGTAAAAACGATTAAATGGGAACGAAGTAAGAGCAGGTTCATAGACTTTGCTTCCACTCGTTCCTATATTCACTGCTGAGCTAAGGCCTTCTGATGTCGGATTTGTCATTCCCATATATACCGAACCGCCCCTATGCTCATTAACAGAAAACATAGTGTTCAATATTCCAGAATTCATTGTGAGCTGAGAGCCGTTATTATCACTCGTCTCGACTATATAACCGTAACAATTAATTGTACCTGAATTTACAATTTCTGTCATATCGGTTATATTGCCACTAGAATCCTTCACAGATGACTGCATATAGATTACCGAATGAGGACCTGCGACTATAGAATTCTCTGTTTGTTCTGCCGCTCCGCCACTTACTACTGCCGGAATGTTGATAGTTCCGTTGTTGGTTAAGGTAACTCCGCTTTTAACAGTAACAGCGTTTTTAATATAATCGGCATTACCATACTTTGATCCATACAATCTGGAACCGCTACCGTATTCAGTGTCGTAAGTAATTGGAGAAGTAATACTTTCGTCAAAGAGTATGCTTAGCGTTACTCCACTGGCAATTATGCAATCCGTATCAACAAGGTGAATATAATCGCCATCATTTCCAGCCGTTACACTATAACTATTGTTGTATTTTACAGAAATCATTGGGTATATAGTACCAGATGATGTACCGTTTATCGCGGCAGCTAAAGTGCCATAATAGGTTGTTGTATTTTCTGTTGTGTAAACAGTTGGAAGGACATATCCTGTCACATCAAATGTCGTTTCGTCACTGATATAATAATTATTATCCAGAAGCGGTTCATTTTTTACAGATTTCAATGTAAAACACGACGAAAGGGATATGTTTTCAATTATTTTCTCTGTGGCCAGAACATTTGCTGTTGATGAGTAAGCAGTATCAGATGTTTGCTTACCGGAAGTACCATAATCGTTGAGTACCGCAGAATATGAGTATGTGAAATCGGTTAACTTAGTAGCTGTCCCGTCCGTAGATATTCCATTAATAGGTACAGTCCACTGAAGTGGCTTAGTACCGTCAACATCAACAAATCCCACCACATTTGATATAGTTCCAACCGTCACAGCTTTCTTATTGATTGTAACTGCGTGATAATTGCATATTGTCTGACCTGTGGTGTTATCAATAATCTTGTAATAATGGGTACCCGCAACAACCCCCTGGTGTTCTGATGCCTGAATTGTAGTCTCGTTATCCCCACTACCAAGACCGGCGAGGAAATAATCACCGCCTACCCATTGAATTGAATAATCAAAGTTAACTCCGTAAACTTTTTCTCCTTCAGCATTTAACTTGATATCTGCCTTTTCTAAAGCGTTTCCGGAATAATCAAATACTCTTTCAAAACAAGGGCTTGTATCGATCATGCCGGGGTCAACGCTTGGTTGTTTAGGAGAAGAAGTAGCCATCGGCACAATAAGCCACCTACCAAGTCCCAGAACCATGAGAGATAACACCGTTACCGCTAGAACGTAGAGCAGGATGAATTTCCTTCTATTTATATGTTTATTCATTTGCTCACCTCCGCTTCTGCCGAGGTAACAAACTCAGTGGTAACTTTATTTTCGCCGGAGCCGTAATCGTTCAGGAAATACTGACCAAAGTCGTTCCTGAAGCCTTGACCCACCGTTGTACTGAAGGTATAGGTCACAGTAAAGCTATTACCGATATCACCTGAAAACGTATGAGTAAACTCAAATACATCGGTAGCTGTTTCCGGGGGATAACTCTCCGATCCAATCGTTGCACTTGTATTTGAAGCAGTGAATAGCTTGGGATTTGCATTGTTTGATTGCTTCAAATTATTACACCTGAGCGTAAACTTAACCGTAAGTCCGTCTTCTGTCGCCGCCTGAGTTTTGGCAAGACTGGTGAAATTGTAGGTAACCACGATCTTGCCCACGTTTGCGGTGTCCAGCTCGTAATCGGGTTTACCGTCACCGTCGGTATCTGCCCTGTTGTCCTCGATGAAATACAGCGAAGTGTATTCAAACATATCGGTGCTTGCCCAGCTGAGATATTCGTTAACCTCGTAAGCCTCAAAGGAGCCCTCGGTTGACACCGGATTTAACGGACCGAAAATCGTCCAGGACGAGAAGCCGATGCTGAAGATGAAAACGGGCATCAGAACAGCCATCAAAGTAGGTATTGTTTTGAAAATCTTCATTACTGCTTCTCCTTTCCCGGCACCGCCGTATTTTCAAATTCAGTTTCGCAGTCGAGATCCGTGCCTTTCCTGTAATGTGGAAGGCTAAAACGCGAGCGCTTCACTCGCTGTTGGAGCAAAACGAACCGTTACATTATATTCTATAAAGAAAAAACGCGTTTTTTTATGGTTAACACATTGTAGCACAACGAAAAAAAAAAATCAACCCTCCAATTTCTACCGTGCACTTAAAAATTATGGTAAAAAATAACAAAGTTGACACGGATGTGGGTTTAAATATCATACTTGAAAAAAATTCAAATTTTCTTCAAAAAATTTTTTGAAAAATTTCAAAACGAAATTATGCTCGCTTTTTTTGTGCAAAAACCACAGAATGTAATTCATAGTTTACATTTTGTTGCTATTTGAAAAAGCGTAACTAATAGTGAACGTTTAAATTTCATTGAAAATGGGGCAAAAAGTGCATTTTTTAGGCCTTAATTGTAAATAATTTGTGAACAACGCTAAAAATGCACACGTTTGTGGGGTTTTTAGCAAAAAAACAGCACGGTTGACACTTTTTTGCGTTACTTACCACGGATTTATCGTAAAAACGAGCATCTGAGCAAATATGCCCCCGTGTTGATGTTTTAAGAAGCCGATACTGATGGATTTGATGAAATAAAGGTGCGTTTTTATTACTCTCTCAGAGCGCGTTTCGCATCAAATTATGGTGCGTTTTTCCTTAGTATAAATGGCGTTTTTTCGACTGTTTTATAAGCTTTACCGAGGACTTTTTTTAGGCTGGATTGCGGTGGTTCTGCAGCGGTTATTTTTACTGTTTTCGTAGTGTTTTTTGAGGGCTTTTAATAGCGGTTTAAGACCGCTTTTCTAGGTGCTTTTTTGAGTGTTTTTCGGGGGTGTTTTCGGAGTGTTTTACCTTACTTTTTGTGATGCTTTATGGCACTTTACCGAGGTGTTTTTCCGATGCTCGTTTCTGATACTTTATAGTACTTCGTCAAGGTGCTTTTAGTGTTTTACGGAGTGATTTGCGGCGCTCGGTCGGTGTGTTTTTGGTGCTCGTTTGCCGTATCTTTCAAATCTCCTTTGCGGTAATTAACAGCGCTCGGTCGGTGTGTTTTACGATCTCTCGAATAATGACGCCTATCTTATTCGTTTGTTTTTCTTTAGCCTTGCGACTGCGAGCGTTTCATTTTTTACCCATACGCTTATCACAAATTCTTAGCCGCAGCGAGCTCGAACATCAATTATCGCCTCAGTTTATTTCCGCGCCGGTGATATTTTTGCACCAAAACCGTACAGACGTTAATATTTTTGTATCAGACTATTGAAATTTCTTACCTTTTATGTTAAAATATTATATTATGTGAAAATGGGCAGGCCTGTTGCTTGTCCTTTACACTGCTATCATTATACTCTACAACGGAGATTTTAGAATGAAAAGAGAATTGATCAGAGATATTTACGAGTCGCCGGAAGCATTTGGCGGCAAGACTGTGACCGTTTGCGGTTGGGTCAGAAACCTTCGCGACTCAAAGGCGTTCGGATTTATTGATTTAAACGACGGCTCTTATTTCAAGAGCATTCAGGTAGTTTTCGAAAGAGATATTATAGCCAATTACGACGAAATCGCCGGTATGAACGTAGGCGCGGCTCTTGTTATTACAGGTGTTCTTGCTCTTACTCCGGAGGCGAAGCAGCCCTTTGAGCTGAAGGCTACGGAAATCAAGGTTGAGGGTACGTCTACGCCGGATTACCCCTTGCAACCCAAGCGACACACCGTTGAGTTTCTGCGCGAGCAGGCGTATCTTCGCCCCAGAACCAATCTGTTTTCTGCCGTGTTCAGAGTTCGCAGCGAAGTCGCGTACGCTATACACTCATTCTTCAATTCCAGAGGATTCGTGTACGTTCACACTCCCATCATTACAGCATCCGACTGTGAGGGCGCAGGCGAGATGTTCCGCGTAACCACCTTGGATCCGGATAATCCCCCAAGGCTTGAGGACGGAAGCATCGATTACTCTCAGGACTTCTTTGGCAAGAGCGCCAATCTGACGGTTTCGGGTCAGCTTGAGGGCGAAACCTACGCTATGGCATTTGGAAACATTTATACCTTTGGTCCTACCTTCCGTGCCGAAAACTCAAACACCGCGCGCCATGCCGCAGAATTCTGGATGATCGAGCCGGAGATCGCATTTGCAGATCTGGACGATGATATGGAGCTGGCGTGGGATATGATCAAATATATCATCAATCACGTTATGGACAATTGCTCCGCCGAGCTTGAATTTTTCAACAAGTTCGTTGATAAGGGCCTCATTGACAGACTCACCGCTCTGCGTGACGCGGATTACGCAAAGGTTACCTATACGGAGGCTGTTGACGTGCTTCTTAAATCAGGCGAAAGCTTTAAGTTCCCTGTCTATTGGGGCGTAGATCTTCAGACCGAGCACGAGAGATATCTTACCGAACAGGTTTACAAGAAGCCTATATTCCTCACCGACTATCCGAAGGACATCAAGGCTTTCTATATGCGACTCAATGACGACGGTAAGACGGTTGCGGCTATGGACTTGCTTGTTCCCGGCGTTGGCGAGATCATAGGCGGCTCACAGCGTGAGGAAAGACTTGACGTGCTCACCGCGCGAATGGCAGAGCTGGGACTTAAGGAAGAGGATTACTGGTGGTATCTGAATCTGCGTAAGTATGGCGGTACAAAGCACGCAGGCTTCGGACTCGGATTTGAGAGAATCATTATGTATCTCACCGGTGTATCCAACATTCGCGACGTTATTCCTTATCCCAGAACCGTTGGTAACGCAGAGTATTGATATCAGACGAATTCGCTCTAAACCGTGAAACGAAGATAACGCACATTCACACCTATGGCGCACGACGCCGCTTACGAGCGACACCTATTACGCGTTCATACTGAGGGCGCACGACGCCGCTTACGAGCGACGCAGAAATCGTCTTATGACTTCCGCTCCGCAAACTATGATGCACTTTTTAAAATTGTAGGAATTTCAGCGCTTTGAGTTGATATCAGAAAGCAAGCGACGCCTGACGGTGTTACAGCGGAACGAGCGACACACGGATGTATTGCCGAGCACAACGTGCGGCGATATTACAGAAGGCGACGCGCCTTTGGGATACAAAAAGCATAAAAAAAGAAAGAACATTTAACATGCACTCTGAGAGCATCCGGCTTTTAGGGTGCATATTATTTTGTTCTCTCTTTTTGTTTATATAGTGATCTGTGCATACCGCGCAGAGAGCGTCGAAAGCAAATACTGCGCAAATTCTTACCAATAATTCGAAAGTTCTCCGCAAATACTGTCAGGAAATTTATAAGTATTTAGCTGAGATTTGACTATATTTGTTTACTTTTCGGGTGATTATACCCATCTTTTTTCCTATTGGCCGTCTTTCGTTAACCAATTGATTTTACAAAGTTTTTACTCTGTCGGTGATTTGCCTACTATTTTCATATACGCGCGATAAAAGGCGGAGTAGTCACCGTATCCCACCTTGTACGCAGCGCTTGTGGCGGTTTCTCCCCTATCGATCATCTGCTTTGCATAGGTTATTCTCTTGCGGTTTATATAACCGTGGATAGATATACCGTTGCACCTTTTGAACGCGCGGCAAAGATAGTATTTGCTTACGAAAAATCGCTTTGAAAGTTCGTCCAGACTTACGCTTCCTCTCGTCGCATTATCATTCAGATATTCTATGACCTTAGCGCCTAGATCCTCGCTGTGCTTCATTGGGCTTCCCTCTGCTGATGCGTTAAGAAGTATGATCATTTGAGATACCAGAAGCTCAAGATAGGATTTTTTTTGCTCTACAGGCATATTAACTACGAGATCGATCTGGTCGATCAGCATCCTAAAATTGTCGCTGGTATGCTTACTCCTGCAAAGAGCAGTATCTCCCGTGTGCAAGAGAGATATAAGCTTTTCCGGCGCATCTCCGGCAAGATCCTCTACGTTAAAGTCAATAACGCAAGCGTTCAGCACAGAACTTTCGGACTCCACCAGACAATACGTCGCCGGATTTAAAATTACTACAGTAGAGGGTGGAAAATCTATAGTAGTTCCCTCTACGGTGCACTTCCACTCTCCGTCGATTGCGTATACTATGCTGTACTTATCCGAGCAGAAATTATACACACTTTTTTTGTTATCTTCGTATTTTATCTGCTTGACCTGCATTTTTCCTGTATCAATAGTTACTTTCATAGGATCTCTCCCAAAATTGCTTAATCTATAAATATTGTATCACATATGTTCAATTTTTGCAATATCATTCTTAAGAAAGTGTATTGAATTAGCACGCGCTCTGTGATAAAATTATGATGATAACAATTCAATTGGAGGAAAACGCAATGAAATTAGGCGCGCAATTTTTTTCTATAAGAGATAACACTCAGACCGAAGAGGGACTCAGAACATCTTTCGCAAAAATGAAGGAGATTGGTTACGACATTGTTCAGCTATCCGGCATAGGTCCGATCGAGGCTGAAATAATCAAGGATATGGTCGATGAGTATTCATTGCCGATTACCTGCACTCACCAGAGCTTTGAGAATATAGTAAACAACACCGAAAAGACTATCAGAGATCATCAGATCTATGGCTGCTCGGTTATCGGTCTCGGTAGTATGCCGGTTGAATATAGAGGCTCTATAGATGGAGCACGTGAATTTTTGAAGACTATATCCGAGCCTATGAAAAAAATTGAAGCAGCTGGTTTAAAATTTGCATATCATAACCATGCCTTTGAGTTTGAGGGAGTAAATATATACGACCTGTTTATTGAAGAGGCGCCAAGCCTAAACTTTATACTTGACACCTATTGGGTAAAGTTTGCCGGATGCGACTACATTGAATACATAAAAAAGATAGGCGCAGAAAGAATGACGAACGTTCACTTCAAGGATATGATATCCGAACCAAAGGGCGATATATGTCCTTGCGGAGTAGGAGTGATTGACTTTAAGCCCGTAATTGAGCTGTGCGACTCTCTCGGTATTCCCTACGCACTTGTTGAACAGGACAACGCGCCGCAAAGCGGTGATTCCTTCGGTCAGATGAAGATAAGCCACGACAACTTAAGACCGCTTTTCTGATAAGATTTTGTATATAAGAGAAATATAAAACATACAGACTCGTGTCCCTTACGATAGAACAGTACAATATTATATGTATTGACAAGTCATATATGTTAGCTCTGATATCTGCAAAAAACAATAACAAAAGGCAACGCTTGCATTTATTAAGCAAGCGTTGCCTTGTTTAATATAGAGAAATGACAACAATTATAGTCATTTTAGGTCAAAAAATCATGATTTCTGATTGCTGCAGGTAAAAGGTGCGGCAATCTTTTTTATAATAGAAATAACCGTATCAGTCCCTAGAGTTTTAATGATCAGGCCGATGATAGAGCATATAAACAGCTCAATCGAAGCAGATAGACCTCCTATTATAACGATCAAGATGTCTGTCACAAGAAGTGCTCTACCTATCTTGATATCAGAGAATTTTTTAATTATAAGCGCAATAATATCTGTGCCACCGGAGCTTGAATTTACGTAAAAAAGAAATCCGCTCGCGATAGCTATAAAAGTGCCCGCCAAAACAGCTGTCAAATAAGGATTGTTTATTATCGGCTCTTTAAGAGCAAACAAATACTCAAATAAACCAACAAACACTGTTGTTAAAGATGACCCAACAAAGGTTTTGATAGCCATCTCTTTGCCTAGAATGAATAATGCGGATATCAGCAGTACAGTATTAAGGACAACGTGTATTTTAGCGGGTGAAAACGGCAAAATCCTACTCAGCATTACCGATATTGCGCTTGTCCCTCCTAACAAAAGCTCACTGCCAAAAACAAAAAGCACCGTGCTAAGTGCATATAAAACACTTCCAAAAAGTATAAGACCGTATTCTTTAATGATCCTAATTTTCATAATTTAAACCTATGCGTAAACTTACAAATTCTAACCGGAAACTTTTTACGAACTATTTTATCATAAACACCTTATGATTTAAAAAATTAGTCCAATTATATTAAACTTTATTTATAATTTCAAACCTATTATAATAATTGAGATATATTTTTTTACAAAACTACAGACAAAAAGCTATAAAAAAGCCTCGCGAAAGCGAGACTCCGTATATATGAAGAGCAAAGCAGCTGTCTGCAAAATGCTCATTAAAAACCGAATAAATGCAGAAGAAACTAGAAGCAAAGTAAATGTGCTGCTTGAAACAACAGTTCAAGCCCTCGGTCAATTAGTATCGTTCAGCTAAACACATTACTG
>JAZOTE010000030.1:0-29840 GCA_045657485.1 Eubacteriales bacterium | reverse complement strand
CACAACGTAAAAACCAATCTTTCGGGCAAGCTTGAATACGTCTACAAAAAGGCGGAGTGTCACGACGAAAAGGTGGACACCGACCTTACATTTATGGGATATGTCCGTGAGGACGGTCAGGTAGGTATCAGAAACGATATCTGGATCGTCAACACAGTGGGCTGTGTAAACAAGATCGCCGAAAAATTAGCCGACCTTACGGGAGCTAAATACTTCCCCCACCCCTTCGGTTGCTCTCAGCTTGGCGACGACCAGACTGTGACCCAGCTCATCCTGCGCGGAATGGTTAACCATCCGAATGCCGCAGGAGTTCTGGTGCTTGGCCTCGGATGCGAGAATAATAATATTGACGTATTCAAGAAGGTTCTTGGCGATTACAATCCGCGCAGAGTCAAATTCCTGAACACTCAGGATGCGGATGACGACATTGCGGCAGGAGTAGCGCTCATTAATGAGCTGAAGGCTTACGCCGCTGAATTTAAGCGTGTGCCCGTACCCGTGTCAAAATTACGTCTTGGTTTGAAGTGCGGCGGAAGCGATGGCTATAGCGGAATTACCGCAAATCCTCTGGTAGGCAGACTCTCCGATAAGCTTATTGCTATGGGAGGAAGCTGCGTGCTTACCGAGGTGCCCGAAATGTTCGGAGCGGAGCATCTTCTTATGCAGAGATGTGAGAGTGAAGAGGTCTTTGAGAAGACCGTGAAGCTCATAAACGATTTCAAGGATTATTATCAAAGACATAATCAGGTGATCTACGAGAATCCTTCTCCCGGAAACAAAAAGGGAGGTATCACAACTCTTGAGGAAAAATCTCTCGGCTGCGTGCAGAAGGGCGGTCTTTCCAAGGTGGTAGACGTTCTCGATTACGGCGACGTTCTTACTAAAAACGGTCTTTCTCTTCTGAACGGCCCCGGTAACGATATAGTCGCTATCACCAATCTTATGGCGGCAGGCGTTCACGTTATCCTCTTTACCACCGGCAGAGGAACTCCCGTCGGAGGTCCCGTTCCCACCGTGAAGATCGCTACCAACCACTCTCTCGCCGAGCGTAAGAAGGGTTGGATAGACTTTGATGCGTCCCCCACAATTGACGGCAATCCTCTGACGGATGAGCTGTTTGAGTATGTCATAGAGGTTGCGGAGGGCAGAGAAACACGCAACGAGGAGCACGATTACAGAGAAATATCAATTTTTAAGGACGGTGTAACGCTATGAGCTTTATAAACGATAATTTTATGCTTAAAAATAAAACGGCGAAAAAGCTTTACGGTATGGTAAAGGATCTTCCTATTATCGATTACCACTGTCACCTCTCACCGAAGCAGATCGCGGAAAATTATCAGTTTAGAAACGCCTTTGATCTTTTCCTGGGCGGCGACCACTATAAGTGGCGTCAGATGCGCTCAAACGGAGTTCCGGAGCGGCTTGTAACCGGTGACGGCGACGAGTACTCAAAGTTCCTTGAGTTTGCTAAGACTCTCCCCAAGCTGATAGGCAACCCCCTCTTCCACTGGACACACCTGGAGCTCAAAAGATATTTCGGTATTGACGAGATACTTAACGAGGAGTCCTGCGAGAGAATATGGAACAAATGTAACGAGCTGCTCGCTAAGCCTGAGTTCAGAGCGCAGGAGCTTATCAAGCGCTCTAACGTAGAGGTTATTTGTACTACCGATGACCCTGCTGACACTCTTGAGTATCACGCGGCTCTGAAGGATTTCTCCACCAAGATACTTCCCACATTCCGTCCCGACAAGGCTGTGGAGATCGGTAAGGAAACATTCATTCCTTACGTAAAGGCGCAGGGAATAGAGTCCTTCGAGGCTCTCACCGCTTGGATCAGAGCGCGCATTGCGTATTTCAACAGCTTTGGATGCCGCCTGTCTGACCACGCCCTTGAGTACGTTCCCTACGGCGAGGGTGACGCGGCTGTAGCGTTTGATAAGAAGATGGCGGGCGAAGAGCTGACAAAATCCGAAATCGACGCCTTCAAGTGCGCAATTCTTAAGGTGTGTGCTGAGGAGTACACGAATCTTGGCTGGACTATGCAGCTTCACATCGGCGCTCTCCGTAACAATAACCGCAGAATGTATGATAAGCTCGGTCCCGATACCGGCTACGATTCGATAAACGACCTATGTATTGCGGAGGATCTGGGAGCGTTTATGAATATGCTTGAGTATTCCGAGTGCCTGCCCAGAACTATTCTTTATACCCTTAATCCTAAGGACAACTACGTTCTCGGCACTATGCTCGGCTGCTTCCAGGGCGAGGGTATCAAGGGCAAGATTCAGTTCGGCTCCGGCTGGTGGTTCAACGATCAGCGCGACGGTATGGAGGCTCAGATGCAGGCGCTTGCAAACCTGGGTATGCTCTCCAACTTCGTAGGTATGCTTACTGACAGCCGTTCCTTTGTTTCCTATCCCCGTCACGAGTATTTCAGACGCATACTCTGTAACCTTATTGGTAAGTGGGTGGAGGAGGGAGAATATCCCGCCGATTATAAGATGCTGGAGAAGATCGTCACCGGCATTGCCTACTATAACGCTAAGGCGTATTTCCAGTTCTGATAGCATAAACTCGACACGCTCCGGCACTAAATAGCTAAAAACAACAAAATCCGATATGCCTCATTAACAGGCATATCGGATTTTTTAACTAAGCGAGAATAAGGAATAAAGACTGTATCAAATATGAATGTTTGACGGCATTTGAATTTTTTCCGTCGGCTCTTTTTGTCCCTTTTCCGCGTTGAGTACGCGTTGAGTATTTGTTCGTAGCCGTGTTTTGATGGCGCTTTCGCGTAGCGCGCTTTTGCGCATTAAGCTTTTGAGCGTAACCCGGTCTTTAACGGCGCTTTTTGCTCGCTAAAATTTCTATCGTCCCGAAACTATTATTTATCTCTGCGTTTTACGGATGATGGTGGATAACCGAAATATTTACAGAATCTTGAGCTGAAGTAATTTTGGCTCGTATAACCAAGTTCAGACGATACCTCACCGACCCTCGCCCCCTCAATTAATAGATTATGCGCTCTCTGCATCTTCAGCGCATTGAAGTGGGCTACAGCTCCTCGGCTCAGGTATTTGTTTACCGTTTTTTCAAGTGTTGAAACACTGATACCGCACTCTGACGCCAGCTCCTCGGCGGTCATCTGCTTGCCGATATTTTCTTCCATTACCGATAGTATTGCCGCGAAAAGACCTGAACCTCCGTAGCTTTTCGTTTCCTTCGAATTATTACCTGAGGTAAGATTCTTTATCAGAAATATTTCCAGCTCCTTTACTGCCAGGGCGACGCTTATTTCTTCTCCGACTTTTCCTTCGATTACCATACCGCGATCGGTCTTGAACGCCATATTTATCGACTCGAATATAGAAAGAATATCCTTGATTCCGTCCTCTCCTATGCTGAAGACCTTACCCACGACCGTGGGAAAATGTGTGGCTGAAAAAGAGAAGATCACGGCGCTGCTTTCTCTCGCGCCCTCTCTTCGAATTGCGTGAAATTCGCCTGGGGGGTGAATAGTCATCTCTCCTCGTTGCATAGTAAATATTTCCTTGCCTGCGGTTATACCGATCTCTCCGTCAAGACAGCATACCACCTCGTAGAAATCGTGAGATTCGCCTTTGAAAAAGAACCCCGACTCAAATTCCCTGATAAAAAAGGTGTAAAGCCGTCTGATGTTAAGAAATCCATCAATTTTTGTACCAATTAACATAATAAATCCTTACAAGAAATCGTATAAAAACTATCAAATATGATATATACATACGATTTACAGTATGATATAATTATTATAACACTAATAAAAAAGCTTGTCAATACGGATAAGCTAAAAGGAGATTAACGATGAAAAAAATCGGAGTTGGAGTCGTAGGACTTGGTAATAGAGGCAGTTGGCTTATACCCACGATCATCTCTACCGACGACGCGCAGATAGTTGCCGTATGCGATCTGTATGAGGACAGAGTAGACCGTGCGCGCGCGGCTGTTGAGGAGAAGGGCGGCAATACTCCATCCTGCTACATAAATTATAACGAGCTTATTGCCGATGAGAAGGTTGAGGCGGTGTTTATCGCTACAGCATGGGAGAGTCACGTTGAGATCGCCATAGCTTGTATGAGGGCGGGTAAGCCTGTAAGTATGGAGGTTGGCGGCGCCTACAGTATAGAGGATTGTTGGGCTCTCGTACGCACGTATGAGGAAACCAAAACTCCGTTTATGTTTATGGAAAATTGCTGCTACGATGATTTTGAGCTTCAGACCACCGCCCTTGTCAGAGCAGGTAAGCTGGGTGAGATAGTGCATTGCCACGGAGCGTACAGCCACGATCTGCGTGACGAGGTATCCGGCGGTAACGTAAACCGCCACTACAGACTTCGCAATTATCTAAACAGAAATTGCGAAAACTATCCTACGCATGAGCTTGGTCCTATTGCCAAAATTCTTAATATTAACAGAGGCAACCGTTTTGTAAGTATGGTTTCCGTAGCCTCGAAGAGCGCCGGAATCAGAGATTTTACCCTCACGGACAAAAATCCCGATCCTTCTGTTGCGGGGCTTGAATTTACACAGGGCGACATAGTCAGCACCATTATCACCTGCGCCCACGGTGAAACCATTACTCTGACTCTTGATACGAGCCTGCCAAAGTATTATTCCCGTGAGTTTACCGTCAGAGGCACCAAGGGACTTGCGGCGGCAGAGCCTGAAATGATCGCCATAGAGGGCGAATGCGATACTCATAATTATTGGGATAACGTGAAGAACAGAGAGAAATATTCAGACTACGTTCATCCGGTATGGAAGAATATTACCGACGAGGAAAGGCAGTCGGGTCACGGAGGTATGGACTTTATTCAGTTCAAGGAGTGGTTCAAGGCTCTCAGAGCTGGAGGAGAAATGCCCATTGACGTATACGATGCGGCTTCATGGATGAGCGTTACCGCTCTGTCGGAAGCGTCGGTAAGCGCCGCCGGAGCTGTGCAGTATTTCCCTGATTTCACCGGAGGCAAGTGGCTTTTACGCGAGAAAAAAGATGTTATGGATATGCCTTGTCCCGACTGTTGCACTAAGTAAAACGATAAAAAGTAAATAATAGTATACAAAAACTTGTATTTTAAGGCTTGATTATCTGTATTTTTAATCAAGCCTTTTTGCTTTGTTCGGCGTATGATATATCTGACGGCGGACCACTTGCCATAAGCGGCACGATTTTTTTGACCGTTCGAGCGTACGATGCCAAAAATATAAATTATTTATTTTGCGCTTTACATTAAAAATATTTTATGGTAAAATATAAATAATGGGCTTTAGCCGAGGAAGGATTTGTATTTGGAGGCGCTATGAACGAGAAATTCATATTAAAAAGCGAATATACGCCCACGGGAGATCAACCTGAGGCGATACGCGCTCTCACCGAGGGTATCCTTGCGGGCGAGAGGGCGCAGACTCTGCTTGGAGTAACCGGCTCCGGTAAAACCTTCACTATGGCTAACGTCATAGCTAATCTTAACCGTCCGACTTTGGTCCTCGCTCACAACAAGACTCTCGCGGCTCAGCTTTGCACCGAGTTCCGTCAGTTTTTCCCGGATAACGCGGTAGAGTACTTCGTATCATATTACGATTACTATCAGCCGGAGGCTTATATTCCCGGCAAGGATATGTATATAGAGAAGGATGCTATGATCAACGACGAGATAGATATGCTCCGTCACAGCGCCACGTCCTCTCTTTTTGAAAGACGCGACGTTATTATAGTTGCGTCCGTTTCCTGCATATATTCCCTCGGAGATCCAAACGAGTACAACGATCTTCTCATAGGTATCCGACCGGGACAGGAGATGTCACGGGATGATCTGATACGCAGACTTGTATCTATCAGCTACGAGAGAAACGATTTGAATTTCGTGCGTAATAAATTCCGTGTCCGCGGCGACGTAGTGGAGGTATTTCCGGCGTCCAAGCGTGACAGCGCCTACAGAATCGAGTTCTTCGGCGACGAGATCGACCGCATATCCAGAGTTAATCCCTTGACCGGCGAGATACTTGAGCATCTTTCTTACCTCTGTATTTTCCCGGCGACCCACTACGCCGTGTCCGATAGCAAGAGAGAGGCGGCTCTTCTTGAAATAGAGGAGGAAATGCGGGAGCGAGTAGAATTTTTCCGCTCGCAGAATAAGCTTATCGAGGCGCAGAGAATAGAGGAGAGAACCAAGTACGATCTTGAGATGCTTCGCGAGGTCGGATTCTGCTCCGGCGTAGAGAATTACTCGCGTATTTTGTCGGGCAGACCTGCAGGCTCCACCCCTTACACATTGCTTGACTATATGCCCGACGATTTTATTATGTTCATAGATGAATCCCACGTCACTCTCCCTCAGGTCAGAGGTATGTCCGGAGGAGATTTCGCGAGGAAGAAAAATCTTATAGAGTACGGTTTTCGACTTCCTTCGGCGTTTGATAACCGTCCGCTCTTCTTTGAGGAGTTTGAAGAGAAGATACGGCAAGTCGTATTCGTCAGCGCAACACCCGGAAGCTATGAGGCTGAGGAAAGCTCCTCTACCGTTGAGCAGCTGATCAGACCTACGGGACTCATTGATCCGGAGATCAGCGTCAGGCCTATCGAGGGACAGGTGGATGATCTGATAGGAGAGATAAGAGACGTTACCGCCAGGGGTGAGAAGGTGCTCGTCACCACCATGACCAAGAATATGGCGGAGGATCTGACGGAGTACCTGTCCACCCACTCCATCAAGGTAAAATATATTCACCATCAGGTAGAAACGATGGAGAGAATGGAGATCATCAGAGATCTTAGGCTTGGCGAGTTTGACGTGCTCGTCGGAATAAATCTGCTCCGAGAGGGACTCGATATTCCGGAGGTTTCACTCGTTGCAATTCTTGACGCGGACAAAGAGGGCTTCCTCCGTAGTGAAACTTCGCTGATACAGACTATCGGCAGAGCTGCCAGAAACGTAAACGGCAGAGTAATAATGTACGCAGACAGAATAACGGGTTCTATGCGCGGCGCTATAGACGAAACCAACCGCCGCCGAGAAATACAGAAAAGATATAACGAGCAGCACGGTATAACACCTGAGAGTGTAAGAAAGCAGGTTGCTGAGATAATCGAAATAGGAAAGCGCGCAGAGCCGGAAAAGAAAAAGAGGCTATCGGGAGTCGAGAGGGAGCGTATGATAGAGCGGCTGACTGCCGAGATGCGCGAGGCAGCCAAAGCGCTTGAATTTGAAAAGGCGGCGTATATCCGCGATAGAATAAAGGAATTGAAAAGCGGTAAGTAAATGGGGAAGCACAGCGTTTCGCCGAAATACGCAAATATTATATTTTAATACGCTCCGCAAAATTGCGGCAAAATTACAGTATAAAACGGAAAACAAAAAGGAAAAAGTGCAAAAATGTCAAGAAAAATTGTCATTAAAGGCGCAAAAGTAAATAATTTAAAGAATATTGACGTTACTATTCCGCGTGATAAACTGGTGGTGCTTACCGGATTATCGGGCAGCGGAAAGTCCTCTCTCGCATTCGATACTCTTTATGCCGAGGGTCACCGCAGATTCGTTGAGAGCCTCTCCTCCTACGCCAGAATGTTTATCGGTCAGATGGACAAGCCGGACGTGGATCTTATCGAGGGACTTTCTCCGTCAATATCTATAGATCAGAAGACCACGTCCAAAAACCCTCGCTCCACCGTCGGAACGGTAACTGAGATCTACGATTATCTCAGACTTCTCTACGCCAGAATAGGTACGCCTCATTGTCCCGTTTGCGGCAAGGAAATAAAACAACAGACGGTAGATCAGATGGTGGATAGGATAATGTCCCTGCCGGACGGAACTCGCTTTATGGTGCTCTCACCGGTGGTCAAGGCACAGAAGGGAATGCACGAGAAGGTGTTTGCGGACGCCCGAAAATCCGGCTACGCGAGAGTCAGAGTAGACGGCAATATGTACGATCTTTCCGAGGATATTTCCTTAGACAAAAATTTAAAGCATGATATAGATATAGTCGTTGACCGACTGGTCATCAAGGAGGATATCCGCTCCCGCCTTTCCGACTCGGTAGAGGGCGCGTTGCGCGCATCCGACGGAAGAGTAAATATTCTCACGTTAAATCCTGACCGTACCGACGGCGAGGAGCTTGAGTTTTCGGAGAAGTACGCCTGCGAGGAGCACGGCATCAGCTTTCCTGAGCTTGAGCCCCGTATGTTCTCCTTCAACAATCCGATAGGAGCCTGTCCTGAGTGTTCGGGCATAGGAAATATGCAACGCATCTCGGAGAGAAAGCTGATACCGGACCCATCTCTTTCTTTGCGTGACGGAGCGATTGCGGTTAACGGCTTTAAAACTATGACGGAGGACTCCTGGACAGGACCGCTCGTAGCCGCGGTCGGAGAAAAATACGGCTTTACTCTCGACACTCCGCTGTCGGAGTTTTCAGAGGAGGCTATGCGCGTTCTGATGAACGGTACCGGTTCTGTCCGCTATAGCGTTACCAGATATTTTGGCGGAGAGGGCAGAGATCAGAATTCAACCTTTGACGGTATAGTTCGCATCATAGAGAAGCGAATGAAAATGTTCGGCGGCGATTACTATCAGGATTTCGTAGAAGAGGTGGACTGTCCGAGATGTAAGGGCAGAAGACTTTCCGATATGGTTCTCGGAGTAACTGTCGGCGGACTCAATATAGATGATATCTGCCGTCTTTCAGTCGAAAAAATGTACGAGTTCGTGGATCAGCTCACCCTGACAGAAACGGAACAGGTTATCGCTCGCGAAATTCTTAAGGAAATCAAGGCTCGTCTTGGCTTCCTCATCAGAGTGGGCTTGGGATACCTCTCTCTCTCACGCACGGCAGGAACGCTCTCCGGCGGCGAGGCTCAGCGCATCCGTCTTGCAACACAGATCGGTTCGGCACTGACCGGCGTGCTTTATATCCTGGACGAGCCCTCTATAGGACTTCACCAGAGGGATAACGGCAAGCTAGTCGATACTCTGCTGAACCTTCGTGATCTTGGTAACAGCGTCATAGTGGTAGAGCACGACGAGGATACGATGCGTGCGGCGGACTTCATCGTGGACGTAGGTCCCGGGGCCGGTATTCACGGCGGCGAGATAGTTGCCACGGGTACTCCCAACGAGGTCGCAAAATGCGAAAAATCTATCACGGGTGCCTACCTTTCCGGCAGACGCCGCATTGAAGTGCCCGTGTCGCGCCGATCAGGAAACGGTGCTTATCTTCAGATCATCGGGGCGAGAGAAAACAACCTTAAGAATATAAACGTAGATATTCCATTAGGTACCTTCACGGCAGTGACAGGAGTTTCCGGCAGCGGAAAATCCTCTCTTATAAACGCCATACTTTACAGAACTTTAGCCAGAGATCTTAACCGTGCGATATCTTATCCCGGCCGCGTTGACAAGATCTTGGGACTTGAGAATCTCGACAAGGTAATATCCATTGACCAGAGTCCTATCGGTAGAACGCCCAGATCCAATCCTGCTACCTATACCGGTCTTTTTACTGAAATCAGAAATCTTTTTGCTTCAACCCGTGACGCCAAGGCAAAGGGTTACGGTCCCGGCAGATTTTCCTTTAACGTACGCGGTGGCAGATGCGAGGCTTGCGAGGGCGACGGCGTAAAGTGCATAGAGATGAACTTCCTTCCCGACGTGTACGTAAAGTGTGACGTTTGCAAGGGAAAAAGATATAACAGAGATACCCTTGACGTGAAGTACAAGGGCAAGAGCATATACGACGTGCTTGAAATGTCGGTAGAGGAGGGTATCAGCTTCTTTGACGGACTTCCCGCTCTCCAGCGAAAGCTGCAGACTCTCTTTGACGTAGGTCTTGGCTATATCAAGATCGGTCAGTCCTCTACTACGCTTTCGGGCGGTGAGGCGCAGAGAGTAAAGCTTTCTACCGAGCTCTCAAAGCGCTCCACCGGAAAAACTATATATATCCTTGACGAGCCGACCACGGGTCTTCACAGCGAGGACGTGTCTAAGCTTATATCCATTCTTCAGCGACTCGTTGACGGCGGAAATACGGTAGTTGTTATAGAGCACAATCTTGACCTTATAAAGACAGCGGATCATATCATAGATCTTGGTCCGGAGGGCGGAGATGGCGGCGGAACTGTGGTTGTGACAGGTACGCCTGAGCAGGTCGCAGAGTGCGAAAAATCATACACGGGTGCCTTCTTACGAGGAAAGCTGGGTATGGAATGATGTATTACGGAGCAATCAAAAAATTCGATATAGCAAATGGCGAGGGAGTCCGCGTGACTCTCTTCGTCAGCGGTTGCCGCAACCGCTGCCCCGGTTGCTTTCAAAAGGAAACGTGGGCGTTTGACTACGGTGAACCGTTTACGAGGGCAGTAGCGGAGGAAATATTCTCAACTCTGGAGAATCCGTCCGTCAGAGGTATTACACTGCTCGGCGGCGAGCCTATGGAGCCGGAAAACCAGCGGGAGCTTTTGCCATTTGTCAGAGAGCTGAAATCCCGCTATCCCGATAAAACCGTATGGCTCTACACTGGCAATCTCTACGAGGAGCTTACGGGAGAGTTCGGAAGTCATCCAAAGTGCATAGACGTGACGGAGGAGCTTCTTTCTTACGTTGATATACTTGTTGACGGCAGATTTGACGAGAGTCTGCATCGGCTGGGCTTGAGGTTTCGCGGATCATCCAATCAGCGTATAATTGATATGCGTAAAACAAGGGAAGAAGGCACGCTCTCGCTATGGCAGGGAATGAGCGAGGATAAACACTACGAAACGGAGAAATAAAGATGAAGGTAAACGTTAAAAAACTAAACGACAACGCTGTATTGCCGACCTATGGCACGGAGTACTCTGCAGGTGCCGACTTGTACAATTCGGGAGAACAGATCTCTATTCCGCCTCATACCACCGCTATTGTACACACGGGTATTGCTATGGAGATACCGGAAGGGTATTGCGGTCTTGTTTTTGCCAGAAGCGGTCTTGCTGCCAAAAGGGGACTTGCCCCCGCAAACAAGGTCGGCGTGATCGATTCCGATTATCGCGGTGAGATCATGGTAGCCTTACATAACCACACCGAAAATACGGCTACCGTAGATGTAGGCGAGCGAGTGGCACAGCTTGCTATAGTCCCGTTTCTGAAGGCTGATTTCGAGCTTGCGGACGAGCTCTCCGATACCTTACGCGGTGCAGGCGGCTTCGGCTCGACGGGCAGAAAATGACGGGGAAACTCGCTGCGGAAAAACAATTATAAAATACGACAAATCACAAAGCGCCGAGGCGGAATTTTCCTCGGCGCTTTCACTTCTAAACAGAACTCAAAAACAAATAAATCATTTCAAAACGCGTATATAAAACGAAGCATAAAAAATCAACGAGCCGGCACGTATAATAAAAACAACCGATTTCGCAAACTAAAAATCGGTTGTTTTCCTCTAAAAATAATCTTTTGTAAAATAAATGTCCCGTTTTGAGATAGCGAACTCTTTTTTGTCAAGATAATCGAGCAGAGTCTTTTCTTCTCCGGAAAAGCAGAATTTCAGCTTATATGAGTAGAGAGCCTGATATTTGTATCCTTTGGCTCTGTCCGACTTGTTTATTCCGTACTTTCCGTCGCCTATAAGCGGATGCCCAATATGAGCCATATGAGCGCGTATCTGATGGGTCCTGCCCGTCAGAAGCTCCACCTCAAGCAGTGCCGTATCTCCCGCTTTTGCGATAACCGTGTATTTCGTGATTATCTCCTTTGCGCTTCTCGGCGGATTTTTATCATAGATACGCACGATATTCCGCTTATCGTCCTTAAGTAAATACGCCTTTACGATCGCGCTCTCCGGCTTCGGTATACCGTGAACGGCGGCTAGATATCTTTTGTCTATCTCTCTGAATTTGATCTTTTCGTTCATCACGCGAAGCGCTTCAGCATTCTTTGCCGCTATTACTATGCCGCCCGTATTTCTGTCTATACGGTTGCACAGGGCAGGGGCGAAGCTTTGCTCATCGTCGGGATTGTACTCGCCCTTTGAGTAAAGGTACGCCTGAATATGAGTGATCAGAGTGTTGGTAGAGCCGTTTTCGTCCTCGTGTACCGACACTCCGGGTCGCTTGTTCAGGAGCATAATATTTTCGTCCTCGTAGACTATATCGAGCCTCGGAGTCACGTTCTCAAAGGTATTCCTCGTAACACGCTTCTCAAAGAACTCCTCAGGGAGAAAGCATTGCACCGTATCCCCCTCGCATAGCATAGTATTATTCTCGGCACGCTTGCGGTTTACCTTGATCTTCTTCAGTCGTATAGATTTATACAGCAGGCTCGTCGGCAGCTCCAAGGTCTTGGTGATAAACTTGTCAAGCCGCTGACCTGCGTCGTTTTTGCCTATTTTAAGCTCACGCATAGGTATATAGGTCGCCCCGTCTTATTTGGTGCCGAAAATTCTGTCGCCAGCGTCACCGAGTCCGGGAACGATATAGGCGTGGTCGTTGAGCTTTTCATCGAGAGCCGCGCAGTAAATATCCACGTCGGGATGAGCCTCCTGCACCTTTTTCACACCTTCGGGAGCCGCAACCAGACACATCAGCATAATATTGTTTGCGCCTCTCTTCTTCACCATAGTGATGGCGTCGGTAGCAGAGCCGCCGGTCGCAAGCATAGGGTCAACGATAATTACAAGCCTGTCCTCTATATCCTGGGGCATCTTGCAGTAATATTCGATGGGCTCGTGGGTTTCGGGGTCGCGGTAAAGACCGATATGACCTACTCTCGCTACGGGCACCAAACGGAGCAGACCGTCCACCATACCGAGTCCTGCTCGAAGGATAGGCACGATCGCCAGCTTTTTACCGGCTATTCTCTTAGCCTTGGTTTTGCATATGGGAGTTTCGATCTCCACTTCCTCAAGTGGCAGATTTCTGGTGATCTCGTAACCCATAAGCATAGAGATCTCGTCCAGAAGATCTCTGAAATCCTTAGAGGGTGTGTTCTTTCTGCGCATAATAGTCAGCTTGTGCTGAATGAGAGGATGATCTACAAGATGAAAAGTACTCATACCTAATCCTTTCAGAATAAATTATTACAATATAATTATATAATAACCCAAACTCTTTTTCAAGACCCAAAGTCGATTTTTATCAAAAAGTGGTGCTTACGTACGTAAGATAACCTTTTCAAAAACGATTTTACGTTATTCTTAACAAAATGGTTTGAAATTTATTCTATTTTACAAAACATTTTGTTATTTTCTATTGAAAAACCTTATATCCTCAGCTATAATTAAAATATAATCAAGTTTGCGGAGCCGCTGAGAGCGGCGGAAAGGAATACTTTATGAAAAATCCTGAGTTAGTAATTATGGCTGCGGGTATGGGCAGCCGTTACGGCGGTTTGAAGCAGATCGACAAGGTTGACGATGAGGGTCATATAATCATAGACTTCTCCATATTCGACGCTGTCAGAGCAGGCTTCCGTGACTTTACTTTTATTATAAAGAAAGAGATCGAGCGCGAATTCAGAGAGGTTTTGGATGCGCATTTGGAGGGCAAGGGCTTAAACGTAAAGTACGTTTATCAGGAGCTTGATAAGCTTCCCGAGGGTTACTCGGTGCCTGAGGGCAGACGTAAGCCGTGGGGTACGGCTCACGCGTTGCTTTGCTGTCTTGATACCGTTGACGCGCCGTTCGCCGTTATCAACGCGGACGATTACTACGGAGCAAACGCCTTCGTTAAGATATACGATTTTTTGAAGAACACCTCGGATGACTCGAAGTATCATTTTGCAATGGTAGGCTTCCGTGTCAAAAATACCGTTACCGAGATGGGTACCGTGTCGCGCGGAGTATGCAACTCTGACGGTGACGGTATGCTTACGGAGATAGTAGAACGTACCAAGATAGGTATTCGCGACGGTAATATTTATTACACCGAGGACGGTGTGGACTACGACCTCGATCCCGACACTCTCGTTTCTATGAACCTTTGGGGCTTCACTCCGGCTTATCTTCGCGAGTGCAAGGCGCGTTTCCCGCGTTTCCTGGATGAGAATCTTCCGAAAAATCCCGAAAAGTGCGAGTTCTTCCTGCCTACAGTCGTATCCGAGCTGATCACCGAGGGAAAGGCAGACGTCAAGGTGCTCGACACCACAGACAAGTGGTACGGCGTTACCTACAAGGAGGATAAGGAAGCCGTTGTAGCCGCGTTCCGCGATCTCAAATCCCGCGGAGTTTATCCCGATAAGTTTTAATAAAGCGACGGTATTAATATAGTATTTTACATACGCATCTTCGATTTTTCGGGAGCGTTTCGCATACGCATCTTCGATTTTTCGGGAGCGTTTTACAAAGAAAGCGCGGTCATTTTCGACCGCGCTTTCCGCGTATTAGTCATTCTCTCCGACGATCTCGAAAAGGTAACTGCATCTTGCGGGCAGGACGTCCTTGGTTACGTCTATCGGATCGCCGTATATTTCTTTCAGATGAAGCCCATCTGGCATCTTGATATTTGCTTCGCCGATACTCGCGGTGTGCAGAAACAGATAGCTTCTGTTTGCGTAGATTACGGCATCCTTGTCCGAATAGATATGAACGCCCCGATCTCTCAAATATCCGCGCAGCTCATCTGTGGTTATATCCGAGGTTTCGCTGTTTATTATAAGACAACCTTCGCTTTCCGCCGCGATTTTTTTCATAAGTGCGGTTGGCTTGGGCACAAGAAGTATAAACGCCTTATATTTTTCCTTGATTCGCTCGTAATCGTCAGCAAGGTAAGCGTCGTACGGCGCGCCCATAAGTCCCAGCTGATATCTGATGTTCGATACTATGGGCTTTGAAATTTTATTAAGCTCCTCGCTGTCAAAGCCGTCGAGCGACCTTTCGTCCACGATTACTGCGACCTCGCTGACAGAGCTAGTGTCCTTTTTCATCGCGCTTTCGGTGATGCCTATAAAGTCGCGCATCATCTCCATATATCTCGGATATCTGTACCATCCGCCGCCCATATCAAACCACCATATTGCGTGCGCCTTTATCAAAGAGCGGGCGTAGTACATCTTCAGAGTTTCGACAGAATGGAAAAGATCTCTCGGCTTGTAGTGGGGGTTGTCGAAATGGGGAACGTCAAAGAGGGGAAGGGTAAGATGAGTTCTTGCGTCACTCTCCAAAAAATACAGCTTTCCGTGTTGCTTCAGAGATTCGAGAGGGAGCATACAGGGAGCATCGCGGCCCGTTTCTCGAAGATTGATATAGGATATAGGACTGCAGAGAAAATCTACGCTCTTGCTCTCCAGAACGTAGCGCAAGGCGTGGTGGTTGGAGGTTCTGTTCGGGCACTCGAAGGTATAGCCGTAGAAGCTGCCTATCAGCACTCTGCCGCCCGTACGCTCCTTTGCGAAATCTGAGAACTCAATGATCCGCAAGGCTGCTATCTCGTTAAGAAATCCGTAGTATTCCTCCTCCGTGCCCTCTATGCCGCACCGGTACTTGTATTCCTCAAATTTTTCTCTCGACCGCTTACCTATAGAGCCGCGAAGATCAAATCCGAACCACTCCTCAGTGTTGCCATCCGCCAGCTGATATGCGATCACGTGATCCCTGTAAGGCGAATTTTCTATATGATCTATGAAAAGACCTAGCAGCCTTTTAGTTTCTTCCGCCCACTTATCCGATGAGTAGCAGAATCTGCGCTTATTCATATCCAGATTGCCAATGTCGCACAGCTCGTCGGGGTTTTCTCTTTCCCATTTTTCCGGCAGAGCCATATTGACTCGTGGGAATATATATGCGTCGGGACACTCGTCGAGTATCTCACGAAACGCGCTGTCTATTATAGAATAATCCGGCTCATCCCCCTCGAAAATACCGTCATCAAAGGGAGGAATATGGTTATATTCGGTTATTCCGCGAGTTGCGAAATACAGAGGCACAGAATACAGCTTGTATCCCGCCTTTGCGAAATCTCCATAGCAAGCCTTTTTTCTAAAATAGGTTATGTAGGCGTTTTCCGCCACGGGTACTCCGTTGATGGCAAGCGTGGGATTCTCGCCTACCATTATAATTTCCGATCTTACCATAATACGCTCCTTTGGTATAATTTCGTTCTTCGCAATTGGAAAATTTCGTCTTTTAAATATAAAATTTTCCGTACGCGTTTAAATGGTTCGGTCTGCTACGGTCACTGCGCTCGGTACCGAAACCATTATATCATCGGCGCCATACTCTGTCAATGCTATTTGTGCTTTAATACGGCAATCGCGGCTCTATTGCTGATTGAGATGTGAATGAAAATAAAATACAGAAGCGCGGCATCCCTCGATGCCGCGCCTTGCGTTTATAAGACCGTTTCTTAAATTACTTCAGATTCTCACTGTCAAGAAGCTCTATTCCGTTTTCCCTGAGAAGCTTCTCGGTAGATGCGTCGTCGTCGGTACGCATAACAGTGTAAGCCTTGCCTGCTTCAGAGGTTATCAGAGCGTACATATACTCGATATCTCTTCCGCTTGACTCGATGAGGCTAAGTGCTTTAGCAAGTCCGCCGGGCTGGTCCGGAACGGCAAATGCGGTGATCTCTCTTACGTTTGCCGCGTGACCCTCAGCCTTCAGCACCTCAGCGGCGCGCTCAGGCTCGGTGGTTATGATTCTGACGATACCAAAATTGTTAGTATCTGCCACACACATAGATCTTAAATCAATATTTTCCTTTGCCAAAAGGTCGGTAATCTCGTGCAGAGATCCCTTTTTATTCTCTACGAATACAGATAACTGCTTAATAGCCATTTTCATTCTCCATTCCGTCGCATCAGCGACCAAATTTGTATTTAGGTGTGACCCGTGTCAAATAAAATCAGTCGTGAAGCTTTCTTTCGTCGATAACTCTGACTGCCTTACCCTCGCTTCTCGCAATAGTTTTCGGGGGGACGAGGTGAACGGACGGACCAATACCCAACATAGCTCTGAGCGCTGCCTCGAGCGATTTTTCCTTGGAGGTGATGATCTTAACCGAATCGTCAAACTGTTCGGGTGGAAGCTCTACATATACGTCAAAGGTATCGTTGTTGTTTATTCTGGAGAGCTTTATCTGGTAGTTAGGCGAGAAGCCTTCGTTGATAAGAACTGTTTCGATCTGAGAGGGGAATACGTTTACGCCTCTGATGATCATCATATCGTCGCTTCTGCCCATTGGCTTCGCCATACGAACGTGAGTTCTTCCGCAGGAGCAGGGCTTTCTGGAAAGCACGCAGATATCTCTCGTGCGGTAGCGGAGCAGGGGGAACGCCTCTTTATCAAGACAGGTGAAGACCAGCTCTCCCTTTTCGCCCTCAGGCAGAGGCTCGCCTGTTTCGGGATTGATAATTTCAGCTAAGAAGTGGTCCTCGCAGATGTGCATTCCGTTTTGCTCCGAGCATTCAAAGGCTACTCCGGGACCTGAGATTTCGGTAAGACCGTAAATATCGTATGCCTTGATACCTAAGGTTTCCTCAATGTTACGGCGCATACCCTGCGTCCAGGGCTCAGCACCGAAAATACCTGCCTTCAGCGGAATTGTATCAGCGGTATATCCCTGCTCCTTGAGTGATTCGCCGAGGTATGCGGCATATGAGGGAGTACAGCACAGCACTGTAGCCTTCAGATCGATCATAAACTGTATCTGTCTTTCGGTATTGCCTGAAGACATAGGCAGAGTGAGAGAGCCGACCTTATGCGATCCGCCGTTCAGACCTGCTCCGCCGGTGAAAAGACCGTAGCCGTAGCTTACCTGAACGATGTCCTCCTTGTCAGCTCCCACAGCAATGATAGCTCTGGCGCAGCAATCCTCCCACAAATCAACGTCGTTCTGTGTGTAATACGCGATAACTCTTCTTCCGGTGGTGCCCGACGTAGACTGAATACGTACGCATTCGTCAAGCGGTACTGCCAGCATACCGTAGGGGTAGGTTTCTCTCAGATCCTTCTTCTCGATAAACGGAAGCTTAGATATATCTTCTATTCCGTGGATATCCTCAGGCTTTACGCCCTTCTTATCCATCAGATCTCTGTAGTAGGGTACGTGCTCGTAAACGTGCTTTACCTGCTTAACGAGCTTCTCGGACTGCAGCTTTTTGATTTCTTCAACCGGCATCGTTTCTATTTGCGGCTGATAGTACTTTCTCTTTTCCATAATCCTTAACCTCTTATTATAATAGAAAAATTGTATCCTGAACGAAATAACTACGTTTAAAATGCTCCGCGACTAGCAAAACTCCAAAAACTGTGACTGTTTTTTGTTCAGACGTCTGAGCCGTATCCCAGCTCAAATGCCTTTATATTCATTTCGTGGAACTTCGGATTTACGCTTTCGCGTATAGCGCTGATCCATTTTTCCGCAGGAATATCGAGCAGTCTTGCGAGCTTGCCCATCAGAACGATATTTACAGCCTTGGATGAACCGGCTGCTATAGCGGGAGTCAGAGCGTCGATTTCGTAGATTCTCATTCCGTCCGCTTTGAGATTATCGAGAACGTCGGAGGGATAAACGCTTGCTCCGGTGATAACCGGCATCGGATCTATCTCCTGGGTGTTTACGATTATAGCTCCGTCAATTTTAAGGTATGACGCGTATCTTGCCGCTTCAAGCTTCTCGAAAGAAACGATAAAGTCAGCCTCGCCCTTGTCAATTATGGGAGAGTACACCTTTTCGCCGTATCTCACGTATGTGACCACGCTTCCTCCGCGCTGACTCATTCCGTGAACCTCGGATACCTTTACTTCGTAGCCCTCGTTCATCATAAGACGTCCGAGCAGCTTACTTGCCAGAAGCGATCCTTGACCGCCTACGCCTACGATCATAATATTAGTCGTTTTCATCACTCGTTACCTCCGATAGCGTCAAACGCACACATCTGCTTGCATACTCCGCAGCCTACGCACAGAGTATCGTCTATTTTTGCCTTGCCGTCCTTCATGCTGATAGCGGGACAGCCGATCTTCATACACGCCTTGCAGGAGCGGCACTTATCCTCGTTGACCGTGAGAGGCTTTTCGTGTTTCACGTATTTAAGAAGGGCGCAGGGACGGCGAGAAATAATTACCGAGGGCTCATCAACAGCAAGCTCTTCCATAATAGCCGCTTCCGTAGCCTTCAGATCGTATGGATCAACAACTCTTACTCTGTTTATTCCGAGTGCGCGGCAGAGAGCCTCAAGGTCAATCTTACCCGCGGGCTCACCCTTTATATTGTATCCTGTGGTAGGATTGTGCTGGTGTCCTGTCATACCGGTTATGGAGTTATCCACTATTATTACTGTAGACGGGGTGCCGTTGTACGCGATATTGGCAAGTCCGGTCATACCCGAGTGCATAAAGGTGGAGTCGCCTATTACCGCGACGGTTTTATTCGCATTGCCGGACGCCTTGTTAAAGCCGTGTACACCGGAAACCGAAGCTCCCATACATATAACCGAGTCAATAGCGTTGAGTGGGGGAGCAAAGCCGAGAGTATAGCATCCGATATCCGCGAGCACGGTGATCTTCTTTTTACCGAGAACGTAGAAAAGACCTCTGTGGGGACAGCCTGCGCACATTACGGGAGGACGTCCGGGCACTGAATCGCGGGACGCGATAAATTCAGCCTTCTCACCCTTCAGTATCTCTCTGACCATAGACTGTGAAAATTCGCCGGTGATAGGGAAAAGATTCTTGCCATCTACCTTGATACCCATAGCCTTGCAGTGATTTTCAATGAAGGGATCCAGCTCCTCTATTACGACCAGCCGCTCTACCTTCTCCGCAAATTCCTTTATGAGAGTTGTGGGAAGAGGATAAGCCATACCTATCTTCAATATGTACGCCTCGTCGCCAAACACCTCTCTGACGTATTGATATGACGTGCCTGAGGTGATGATTCCCAGCTTGTTGTCAGTACCCGCATACACCTTGTTGATCTCTTTAGTGTTCGCGAGCTCTGTCAGACGAAGGGTCCTGTCCTCTACGACGGGGTGGCGCTTGATTGCGTTTGCGGGAGCCATTATGTATTTCTGCGGATTCTTAACGTATTCTTTAAGCTCGGCGTTTTCCGGCTCGCAAAGCTCTACGGAGCACTGTGAGTGAGCGATACGCGTGCACATACGAAGCAAAACGGGAGTGTCGTATTTTTCAGAGAGGGAGAACGCGAGCTTTGCGTATTCCTTCGCCTCGGCCGCATCTGAGGGCTCAAGCATGGGAACCTTTGAAGCGCGTGCGTAATGTCTTGAATCCTGCTCATTTTGCGAGGAGTGCATGCCGGGATCGTCCGCTACACATATTACAAGACCACCGTTAGTACCCGTGTATGAAAGGGTGAAGAGCGGATCCGCTGCAACGTTCAGACCTACGTGCTTCATGCAGCAGGCGCTGCGCGCGCCGGCAAGAGCGGAGCCGAAGGCAACCTCCGTTGCCACCTTTTCGTTAGGTGCCCACTCGCAGTATATTTCATCATACTTCGCCGCGTATTCGGTTATCTCGGTCGAGGGAGTGCCGGGGTAACTTGATATCACCTTACATCCCGCCTCGTAGAGTCCTCTGGCAACGGCTTCGTTTCCAAGCATAAGTTTTTTCATTTTCTTGTTCCTTTCGTTCCGGTCGGTTAAGCGCCGCCGTGACAGCGCAGCCGACGGTAATCTTTATAATATCAGCCGGTCGTTTGCGCTTCGACGAGGCTCATGCCGCAGTATCTTTCGCGTAGCTTCGGCTTTTCTATCTTTCCAGTGGGATTTCGCGGTATCTCTGCGAAAATAATTTTCTTTGGACGCTTATATTTGGGCAGAGCCATGCAAAACTCGCTTATTTCTGCCTCTGTGCAGCTGACTCCGTCCTTCAATTCTATGATTGCCGCCGCAATTTCGCCCAGTCTTTTATCGGCGAGTCCTATAACAGCCGCATCCTTTACTTTATCGTATGCTCTCAGGTGATCCTCTATCTGCACCGGATAGAGATTTTCTCCGCCGCTGATGATGACGTCCTTCTTTCTGTCTACGAGATAGATAAAGCCGTCCTCGTCCTCTCTCGCCATATCTCCAGTGAGGAGCCAACCGTCGCGGAGTATCTCTCGCGTAGCCTCCGGATTTTTGTAGTAGCATTTCATTACGCCACCGCCGCATACCGCAAGCTCGCCGACCTCACCGCGCTTTACGGGCTTTCCGCTCTCGTCGAGAATACCCGTTTTCCAGCCGTGTCCCGCTTTGCCTATTGCTCCGACCTTGTGTATATTCTCCACACCGAGATGAACGCAGCCGGGACCTATGGATTCGGATAATCCGTAGTTGGTGTCATACTGGTGGGCAGGGAACACCGAGCGCCATCTCTTTACCAGGGATGGAGGCACGGGCTGAGCTCCCGCGTGGGTAAGCCGCCACTGTGAGAGATTCAGACCTGAAATGTCAATATTTCCTCTGTCTATCGAATCAAGTATATCCTGCATCCATGGAACGAGAAGCCATACGATGCTTATTCTTTCGTCGGACACGGCCTCCAGAACCCAATCGGGTCTTACACCGCGGAGCAGAACTGCGCGGCTTCCGGAGTAGAGCGAACCAAACCAATGCATCTTCGCGCCCGTGTGGTAAAGAGGCGGAATACACAGAAATACGTCGTCGTGGGTCTGACCGTGGTGGGCGTGCTCCGTCTTAGCAGCCGTCATCAGCGCCCTATGAGTATGTAAAATAGCCTTAGGGAATCCGGTGGTGCCGGAGGAGAAGTATATAGCTCCGTCCTGGTCGTCGGAGATCTCCACGGGCGGTACGGTTGACGAGCAGTAGTAGGTCATTTCCGCGTAATTATCCGCATACTCCGGAGTATCCTGCTTTTTTCCAACGAAGAAGAGGTTATCCACACCGGGTATTTCATCCTTGATAGCGCTGATCCTCTCCGTAAACTCTGTGCCGAACACCAGCATTCTTACGTCCGCAAGCTCAAGACAGTACTTGATCTCGTCTGAGGAGTATCTGTAGTTCATAGGAACAGCGAGTGCTCCCGTCTTCAGAATACCGAAATATATAGGCAGCCACTCCAGACAGTTCATCAGGAGTATTCCTATCTTATCTCCCCGACGCACGCCGCGGGTAAACAGGAGATTTGCAAACATATTAGCCCGCGTGTCAAATTCACGCCAGGTTATTTCTCTGCGATATTTTTCAGCTCCGAGAGAGCTTTCTATCAGATTGTATTCGTGCCAGCTAAGACTCCTGTCCGGTTGCCTTTCGGGGTTGATTTCCACGAGAGCCACCTCATCAGGATATATTTTGGCGTTTCGTTCAAGGTAATCGGTAATAGGCATATATTACTCCCAATAGAAAATAAAATTGTGCAAAATAAAAAATTATAATAATTATAGCACACAATACGTCTTTTGTCGAGCGTTTTTGCAAAATTTTAAAATATTTTCTCTTTCGAACGAACGTCGCGAGAGCAAAGGCCGTTTGCAAAGCAAAAGGACGGAGAGTTGCTCTCCGTCCGAAGCTCATAAAATTTAATCAGCCGTTATCTCAAATTCCAGATATCCGAGAGTTATTCCGTTCCCCTCGACGTCTATTTTTCGCACTCTGTCGGAATCGCATTCCGCTGAAAAGGCGTACAGCTCATATTTTGCGAGAGAAGTGCTTCTGCCCTTTACGGTGTCGCTCAGCATATAACTTGATACGGCGCGTCCGAGCGGCTTTGCGACGTTTCCGTCAACCTTGACAGCACCGATCGCTTCACCCTCGCCTACGCCGAGGATCAGGTTCACGCGCTCTCCTCTTACGTATCCTGTCTGCATAGTCAGGCTGTGAGTACCGTTTATGAGGCAGGGAAGCGGTCTGTAGGGACGCTCGCCGCGGGGAGTCATGCTATCCTCCTTGAAGGTCATCACGTTTCTTCTCGTGCCGCTTTTTGCTATGCTTATATCTGCGCTTGCCTGCCATACCTTTGCGAGAAACTCCTCGTTTTCGCGAAGCTCGTCGTAGCTTTGGAATTTCGATACGTCGCCAACCTTATCAAGCCAGGGCGTCATATCCTCTACCTGAGCGCACTCCCGATAGTAATTATACAGATATATCATATCCGCTCCTGCATCAAGATACGCCGCAATAAATCCCTTCAGAGTTTCTATATTGTTCGGTAGTCTTTCGTGAATAAAGAATTCAAGTCCTGCGTGTATTTCCACCTTGGTGCCGCGCGCAAGCTCCAGCCATTTTTCAATAGGCATATCGCTGTCGGTGGATCTAAATCTTGGGGAGGGAATCAGAACGTCAACAAGTCCGAGCCTTATCCATTCCCTCACGTCAAATCCGAATATAAGCGCGTCGTCGGGATCGCGGCACAGCCTGACGGCAATACGCATATCACCGTTCCTTTTTTTGACAAGCTTATATACGTTTTCGATAAACTCCGTCATTATTTTGTGGCAGTTTGGATTTTCTAGATAGTTTAAGCAGAACATCTCTCTGGCGAAATCTAGCTCCAAAACCTCAAAATCATACCGGTTTAGCACCTCGTCTATGTAATCAAGCATTATCTGTCTTACGTACTCGTGAGAGTAGTCAAAGCAGCTTTTATATAAATCTCCGGTTATTCTCTCGTCGAGGAACATTCCTCGTTTTTTCACTTCGTAGTAGAGATCTCCGCGCATTCTGTTGGTGGGAGTTTGATTGCCGTGCACGTCATTCATTCTAACAGAGAGCCAGTTGGTTTTTCCCGCCTTTCTCGATTCATAGAGAACCAGCTCTATCGGGTCACGGCTCGCGTTCATATAATAATCCTTCGTAGGCCTTTCAGCCCAGCCTTGGGAGTAATCTACGGGCATACCGTTTTCGGTTTTTCTGTCAACGACGTCGCCCGTCCAGGTCATTACCTTTGAGGGAAAGAGTGAGGTTTGCGCAAAAACGTTTATTACCATATCGGTAATATCGCTTTTCAGATACGGCTCAAGGTACATTTTTATTCTCTCGTCCGCACATTCAGCGTTTTCACCGGTGCTGTGATAGATGTAAGCAAAAAAATCTCTGTCAATATTATTTGCCACTCTTCTTTTACTCATCTCGATAATCTCCAATAATTTATTTTTGTTTTACCTCAATAATAGATGCTCTACGCCGTATATCCGACCCTACTTAATAATATATCCGGTTGTGTCCATTCCGTAGGCCTTCTTAAAATCATCGAGAGTCTTATACTCCTTGTCGGTAAGATATGCCGTGAGAAGCATTTCACTTTCCGAATATCCGTTATCCTCTACCTCATAGTCGGAGTACATCTCCGGCACGCCGAGAGCGAATATTGCGCCGCCGTATTTTGCGCTGAGGAATTTATTTCCCTTTATAGTCAGAGAGGAACCGTCCGTCTTATTTCTGATACGCCAGATAAATACGTGGTGTCCCATAGGCAGTGGCCATATTTCAGAGAATCGGGGCATATTCTCGCCAAGCGCGGAGAAGCCCTCTCCGGCAGTATCGCATACGTTGTACGAGAAGCTGGTGTTCTGCGGTATGAAGTCGCGACACTCGTATGCAGCCATTCCGCAACGGTGAAAAATATTATTATCAAAGGTGTTATTTTTAGGCAGAGTTTCGTTCAACTTGCCTTGATGAGTTATTCCCGAATCGTAAATGTTATCGAAAATACAGCCCTCTACAGTGCAGCCCTCGCATATTTCCCAGAACTCAACACCGTTTCCAAATCGGAGTCTTCGCTCCTTTCTTATCACCGCGCCGCCTATGTTTTTGAACTCGCAGTCCCGAATTACGATATTGATTCCCGATCCGCATATTCCGTGAACGCCGCTGTTAACAAAGCACAGATCAGCGAATACGGTATCATGCTCCGCAATAGCGAGTCTGCCGTTAAGGAATGGAGCGCACTCTATCGACGAATAATATTTTCCGGGATTTTCCGCGGAATAGATCAGCACATCTCCCACTTCTCCCGTATCCTTGAATTTACAGTAGCCCTCTGCTGCGGGGTGAGTTATTCCGAAGCGACTGTCATAGAAATCTCCCTGAGAGGACAGCTCATCGCGCTCGAAGCGCAACGTGCCGAACAGCGCTCCGCCGTTATATATCATATTTCCCGTTTCCGTAGGTATATGACCGGAGTATTTCCAGATATTTTCTCCTACCTTTTCCCAAAGCTTTTCATCGGTAATATCCATGGAGCCACAAAATATCGGCTTCTCACCTTCTCCGTACGCTCCGTAGGTTATTGGGGCGGCGGGCTCGCCGGGTAGGCTTTTCAGCATTCCCCGAATGAAGCTTCCGCGGCGGAACAGTACGCTGTCACCGGGCTTTACGGGCAGATCAAGATAATCCTTTCTCGCTCTGTCGGGTGATAGACCGTCAAGGGAGTTATCTCCGTGATGGTAGTCAATATAATAAGTAGCCATATTTATCCTCACCTATCTAAGTTGTAGTGCTAATTATACGTTGTGACAGTAGCTTTCCGATTAAAAGAAAGCCGCTTTTTTATAAGCTCCGTTTTTTAGTTTTTTTGCCTGTTTTATCTAAAAATAAATCCGAGTATTGATTTTTTTATTTATCCGTTAAAAACAAAAGGCGAAGTCGCGCTGAAATTTGCGAGACTCCGCCGTATAAACGTAGAAGGTCCGACGTTTTGACGTACCGTCAAGTCAGGCTGATACTATTTTACATTAAAAATACAGTAATGTCAATTGTCCTGCGGCTAATTTTAGCGTATAAAATGTCCTTTTCGGACATTATCCGCAGCCGCTGCTTTATCAGAGATTGAAGTATCTTTCGTATTCCGCGGGATGAGGAATTGCCGCCAGCTGTCTGCATTCCTCTCGCTTTGTCTTAATAAAGCCTTTGATCAGCTCCTCAGGGAATACACCTCCAACGGTCAGATAGTCGTGGTCGCTCTCCAGAGCGTTAAGTGCCTCGTCCAGAGAGGTGGGAAGTCCCTGCAGCTTTGCTTTTTCCTCCTCAGGCAGATGGTAGAGGTTCATATCATACGGACCCCAGCCGCACTCATGTGGATCTATCTTGTTTCTCACACCGTCCAGACCTGCCATAAGTATTGCCGCGTAGCAGAAATAGGGGTTACAGGTGGCGTCGGGATTGCGAAGCTCAAAGCGGCGCTTTTCGGGTGATTTAGCATAAGCGGGGATGCGTATTACCGCGCTTCTGTTTGAGGTAGCGTAGCCTACGGTAACCGGAGCCTCAAATCCGGGTACGAGTCGTTTGAAGGAGTTGGTCGAGGGATTGGTCAGAGCGCAAAGAGATGCGATATGCTTTAGAAGACCGCCCATAAAGTAATGCGCCGTGCGGCTCAGATGAGCGTAGCCGTTATCGTCGGAGAATACGGGCTTGCCGTCCTTCATTAACAGCATATGCACGTGCATACCGCTGCCCGCCTCTCCGTAAATAGGCTTTGGCATAAAGGTAGCGGTTTTGCCGTATTTGAGAGCAGTATTGTGAATAATGTATTTTATCATCATAGTGGCGTCAGCCATATGAACTATCTCGCCGAGCTGTGGCTCGATCTCGAACTGACCGGATGCGGCAACCTCAGGGTGATGATAGTTGATGCCAATACCGGCCTCCTTCATCAGCATACACATTTCGCTTCTGCATTCATAGGAAATATCAAAGGGCTTTGCAATATGATAGTTCTTCTGCTTGGGAACGACTACGCCCAGACCCTCGGTCGCGCTGTTAAGATAGGATTGCTTTGCATCTACCTCAGACGCGATTTTTCCTGCGCCAATCTCCCAGCCTGCCTTGTCGAAGAGATAAAACTCAAATTCGGGAAGTATCAGCATAGTGTCTGCAACGCCCTCGTCCTGCATTCTCTTTACAGCGGCGCGGACGATGTTTCTCGGATATTGGGGCAGGGGACGGTTCTCCGGTGAGTCGATTATCATCGCGTTTCCCGTCATAGACAGAGTGGGGATAGAGCAGAATGGATCGATAGTGGCGGTGTCAGGATCTGGAATAAATACCATATCACTCTTTTCAACTACCGCGTAGCCGTAGTTCGAAGCATCGAAGCCTATACCGCTCTTCATCGTGTCCTCCGAGAAATTGCCGGCAGGAATGGTTACGTGACGGTACTGACCGTTAATGTCCACCATTTTGAAATCTACCATCTTTATATCCTTCTCTTTTATCAGATCCAGGATGTCCTTTACAGTCTTTGCCATAATTTATCTCCTTTTTTTAAAAAATCTTGTGGTATAACTATTGCACAGTCGCGAGAATACTATGCACCCGTGTGAAATTTCTGTGCACGACTTGCGCGTGAATTGACGGGATGTCGAAAAATTATCGTATGTCGATCAGCCTTCAAAGGCGAAGTCCAGCATAGGATCGTCGAACACTTTCTTCGGACGTGTGCCGGATATTTCTCTATAGAACTCAGCCAATGACGTTTCGACGTACGGAGTGAGCCATAGGCAACCTATGCCCAGAGTTAGCAAGGAGAGTATCGCCCAACCAATAAAGCTTATCTCCAAGCAGAAGAGGCGCCATCTGTTTCCTCTCATCATAGACTTAGATCTCCTTAGAGCCTCCGAGGGAGAAATATCAGGATTATCCGCCACGATATACGGAACCATCATATAGCTGTATGCGGCTATTATGCCGGGAATGACGAACAGAAGCGACCAGAGGAAAACGTATAAAGCGCGCAGAAGATTTGACAGTACACATACCTTCCAGTGCTTGAAATACGCGAAGAGCGTTCCTATTTCCCCTCTTTTTCCGTCAACCAGATCCAGAGAGAACGAGGAATAACCTACGTTGATTATACTTCCGAGGATGAAAAATGCTGTGCCAAATATCAGTCCCGCTATCACGATGAAACCTAGGAACGCGCCCAGAAAGGCTAAAACCTCAGTGGGAATATTTGCGAATAGCGACTCAAATGACAAACCTTCAAGCATCTGCTCGCCACTGCCGGACGGTATGTCGCTCGGTATATCGAAATTCAGGTTAAGCGCCCCGTAGTATGAGTTTGAGCCGCCGAGCATAGACGTGATAATTCCGGCGAGAACAGCAATGCCCCACTTACCCTTCAGGGCATCACGCGCGCCTTTTCTGAAATCTGAAGCTCGTTTCATATAATTCTCCATTCGTTTGATTATGTGTGAGAGAATAACTCTCTCCCTGATTATACCACATCGTTTGCAGATTTTCAATATTAACTGCGATAATATATTTATCTTCGAACGGTTCAATTACGTTTGAGCAAAGCGCAACTTCATTTACGGCATAGCCGTAACATCATTGGGCGCAAGCCCACATCATTGAGAAGCACATCGTTTGCACGAAGTGCAACATCGTTCATTTGTGCCGCGGTGCGGCAATGAAGTTGAGCTGACACTTAAATGATGTCGTGCCTTGCGGCACAAATGAAAAAATCCCAGTCTTTAGATCTGTTCTCCAAAGGACAGTATTATAAAATACGGCATATCTCGAAAGGGGGGTATGCCGTATTTTTGCGTTTGTGTCCACAAATGCAGTGCTTGTTAAGACTAAATTAAGGACTACAAAACCTTCTGACTATTTGCAAACAAATAGGTCTGTAAAAATAAAAGGCACCCTTGTGTAAAGGGGCCTTTATTCTACCTACCGGAAGGTAATCGCATAGGCTTTTGATATGCTAATGTCAAAAGTGCCTTTGCGTTGCTTTTGTCATAGTAAGGTCTGGGGGATTTCTGTTTTGTTAATTGTTTCGCTTTTTGAATCAAATTCGGGAAAACAAAGCAAGAAGTAGTCGCATTCGTCGCAACAGCATTCAAAGCCTTGCTCTCAGTTGCCAAGACAAACGGCAGGCTTTCCGGGCGTAAGTTCTACGCCGGTAATATATATTATCTTTCTTGGTATATCATTATTGTTCATATATTCCCCTCAGCATATAAAAAAGTGCGCCCCATGAAGGAACGCACCGAAAAAGTGTTCCTTCATTGTTGTCACACAATCTCTCGCCAGTGTTAGTGGGTATGAGGAAAAAAGGAAACACCTTTTACCAAGGGTAGTTTCCCACTAACACGAAAAAATATTAGATTGTGTGACGAGAATATTTTATCACATTTCTGTTGATTTGTCAATAAAGCTTGATAATTTGACAAAGACAAAATTTGGTGTCTTTAATTGAGTCAGTGCTTGTCAGGAAAATTGATAAGCCATAGCCTTTTAGCATATCCAAGCCATAATGCTTCTCTATAAATTTATGTATTTGTAATATCAGCCTCTAAACTCTTGATAAAAATGCAACTCCCAAACCAAATGTACATATTGCGATTCCAAGAAAAATAAATGATTTAGCACAAAAGTCAAAAGCTCCGATGCAATTCTCCTCGTTATCTAAGTATGAAATACGCGGAAACGCTTTGAGATAAACTACCCAAGAATTATTTGGTATTTTATGCGGTTTTCTAAAAAACTCTAAAGCACAAAGATAAAGTTTGCTGTTTACACTATATACGTATTTTGTTTTTGTCAGATGCTTTATGGTGAAAGCAATTCTCGGAGGACCATCATATTTTCCAAATCCAGTCCAAACATCAACATCCTTTTTGTATTTGCTACTATACAGTTTGCCAAGAGTCCTTTCTGTTTTGTGTGGTAATTTTTCAAATATCAAATAAGCAACAAAATATAAACCGGATATACTTAGTAAAACACCGCCAAGAATAAGGATGCATATTCCAATTGTTTTCACAATTTTTCCTCCATTAAGTTGTAAAAAAGAAGTTGATTTAGGTTATACCTAATTATACCACAGAAACCGCAGAAAATTAATCTGCGGTTTCTTTTTTTTCTGCCGATAGGTAAAACTGTCCTTTAGGGTACACCCCTATCGGTCAAGCTTTTTTCGTT
>JAZOTE010000029.1:0-2410 GCA_045657485.1 Eubacteriales bacterium | reverse complement strand
ACCGAAACAATGGTGAATACCGATGAAACCAATTGCGCCATAGAGATCGCGATCATCTGACGGAGCGTGTCGGTATCGTTGGTATAAAGGCTCATAATATCTCCGTGCGTGCGCGTATCGAACGCGCGAATGGGAAGGCGTTGCATCTTTTCGAACATTTCGTCACGGATCTTCTTGAGCGTACCCTGTGCAATGGTAACCATAATGCGGTTATAGAACAAGGTAGAAAGTACGCCGATGAGATAAACGCCGCCAATCACAAGCAGAGCCTGCAAAAGTCCGGTGAATACGGGTGACGAAGAACCGAGCAGAGGGGTGATATAATCATCAATGAGCGCTTGCAGGAATAGCGAGGACACGGCGGATGCAATCGAACTAATCAGTATGCAGATTACGACAAAGATCAGTTTGCCTTTATAATCCTTCATATACGAAAGCAATCGAAAGAGTGTTTTCATATCAAACTGAGGCTTAGGTGGCATACCTTCGGGCGGCATTCCCTTGGGCGGCATACCTTCGGGCATCTTTCCCATAGACGGCATTTTTTCTTTCTTATTCATGATCGGTGCCTCCTTTCTTCTGCGATGCATATACTTCACGGTAGATATCGCAACTTTCCAACAGCTCGTTATGACGACCAACGGCAACTACCTTGCCATCGTCCAGAACGATGATCTGGTCTGCGTGCTGCACCGAGCTGATACGCTGTGCGATGATAATTTTTGTGATGTCGGGAATATATTCCGCAAACGCCCTTTGAATGGACGCATCGGTTTTGGTATCCACCGCGCTTGTGGAATCGTCGAGGATCAAAACCTTGGGCTTTTTCAAAAGAGCGCGGGCAATACAGAGGCGCTGCTTCTGACCGCCCGATACGTTGGTACCGCCCTGTTCGATGTAAGTGTCATATTTATCCGGGAATCCCTGAATGAATTCGTCCGCGCAGGCAAGACGGCAAGCGTGTTCAATTTCTTCATCGGTAGCGTTTTCGTTTCCCCAACGCAGATTTTCCTTGATCGTGCCCGAAAACAGCTCGTTCTTCTGAAGCACCATGGCAACGGCATTTCGCAGAACGGTCAGGTCGTAGCTTCGCACATCCACGCCGCCAAGCGTGAGCCGTCCTCCTGTTACATCGTACAAACGGGGGATCAACTGAACAAGGCTTGATTTGGACGAGCCTGTGCCGCCGATAATACCGATGGTTTCGCCCGAGGCGATAGACAGATCGATGTTGTCCAACACCTTCTTGTTGGCCTTGGAGGCATACACGAAATCAACGCCCTCAAAACGAATAGAGCCGTCTTTTACGCTCATTACGGGATTTTCGGGATTGGCGATATCGGTTTTCTCGTCCAAGATCTCGGCAATACGGCGTGCGGAAGCCAAGGATATGGTCATCATAGCAAAAACCATAGAGAGCATCATAAGGCTCATAAGTATCTGCATGGCATACGCAAACATAGCCGTCAGATCACCCGTGGTCATGCCGAGGGCAGCATTGTTTCCGCTGACGATGATCGCCTTTGCGCCGATCCACGAAATGAGGATCATGGAGGCGTACATAAAGAACTGCATGATGGGAGAGTTGAAAGCCAAAAGCCGTTCGCCTTTTGCAAAATCACGGTAGATGCTCTCGGAAATCCCCTTGAATTTCTTTATCTCGTTGCTCTCCTGATTAAAGGATTTGACAACGCGGATGCCGCGCACGTTTTCCTGTACTACGTTATTCAGCTGGTCGTAGGTGCGAAAAACACGGTTAAATACGGGATGTACGTTTTTGACGATCAACAGCAGCAATCCTGCCATGAGTGGAATGATGGCAAGAAATATCCACGCAATCGAGCTGTTGATGCTAAAGGCTACTGCCATGGAAAAGATCAGCATAATAGGACCGCGAATCGCCATACGGATCAGCATCTGATACGAGTTCTGGATGTTGGTCACATCGGTGGTAAGTCTTGTCACGATGGATGCCGTGGAGAACTTATCGATGTTGGAAAAGGCAAAGGTTTGCACGTTATCGTACATATCCTGCCTTAGATTGGCGGAAAATCCCACCGAGGTCTTGGCGGCGATATGTGCCGAAAGCACGCCAGTAAAGAGCTGAAGCGCGGCAAATATCAAAAGAGCAATACCGTATTTCCATACGGCGCTCATTTCGCCAAGGTCAATACCCTTGTCGATAATTTCTGCCATACAAAGCGGTATCAGAATCTCAAACGCCGCTTCCAGTATCGACAAAATGATTGTCAGGATAGAGCCTTTTTTATGCTCACGCAGGCTCTTTGCTAATGTTTTGATCATAGGTTCCTCCTTTTAGTGTAGCGCGCTACACTTTATATCTAAGTAAAAGCCGATGGTAAATCGGCTCAACTTATTCAAGATTTTTGTAGACTGCCAAGAGCAGTTC
>JAZOTE010000028.1:0-1472 GCA_045657485.1 Eubacteriales bacterium | reverse complement strand
AGATTTCTATCGGGGATGAAGAAGATGTTTTTATTCGGCAAAGCCCTGACGATTTTGATGGCGTTGGATGAGGTTACGCAAACGTCGCTCTGACATTTCAGCTCTGCCGTGGAGTTAATGTAGCATACGACTGCGAGATCCTCGTACTTTTCTCTCATTTTTTGAATCTGTCCGGGCTTCACCATATGCGCCATCGGACAGTCTGCCGTAAGATCGGGCATCAGTACCTTTTTGTCCGGGTTCAGTATCTTTGCGCTCTCTCCCATAAAGGAGACACCGCAGAAAACAATGATGTCCGCCGTACTCTTTTTTGCGATCTTTGCAAGGTAAAAGGAGTCGCCAACGTAGTCCGCAACCTCCTGCGCCTCGGCGGGTGCATAGTAATGCGCGAGGATGACCGCATTCTTTTCTTTCTTTAACTGTAGTATCTTTTCTTTCATATCAACCTTTCCTTACCTGTTGAATGACGATTTAACGCTCACTATTATACACCTTTTGTTTTCACCTGTCAATAGAAGCTGTAAACATTCTTGACTAAAAAACGTATTTTGTTAAATGTCACAAAGCATTTCAAGCAGATAACGGCAAACCGTTGTATCATTTGTTCAACGCGCCGTTTGACAAACAAGTATTAAATTGACTGTCAGATTTTTAAAAATACTGTTTTGTCCATCATTTGTTTTGTTGTGTCAATTGATTTTTATCAAAAGAAATGATATAATATATACAGTAAAAGCATTAAATCAGGAGGTTTTGTTTATGAATATATTGCATATGAAATACGCGGTTGAGGTCGCAAGACTCGGCTCGTTAAACAAGGCTGCTGAGACTCTTATGATTGCAACCCCTAATATCAGCCGTTCAATCAAGGAGTTGGAAGCTGACCTTGGCATTACGATCTTCCAGCGTTCCGCAAAGGGTGTTGTTCTGACACCGGACGGCGAGGAATTTCTCGACTACGCAACCGATATTCTAAACAGAATTGACCGCATGGAGCAATCCTACCGTGACGGTTCCCATAAAAAAAGAAAGTTTTCTATCTCTGTTCCCCGTGCCTGCTACATTTCTGCAGCACTTGCAGAATTCTCCAAGCGCATTGGAAGTGCCGACGTTGAAATATACTATAAGGAAACAAACTCTAAGAAAACCATCAACAAGGTTTTGACAAACGAATATAAGCTCGGTATCATCCGCTATTCCGAATCTCACGATAAATACTTCAAGTCTATGCTTGAAGAAAAAGGACTTTCCTACGAGATCGTTGCTGAGTTCTCTTATATGCTGATCATGAGCAAGGATCATCCGCTTGCGAACAAGCCTAATATCACATATGATGATCTTGCTCCCTATATCGAGATCGCGCACGCAGATCCTTACGTACCGACGCTCTCTATGTCAAAGGTATTCAGAGAGGAGCTTCCCGACAATATCGGTCGCCGCATCTTTGTCTTTGAGCGTGCAAGTCAGTTTGA
>JAZOTE010000027.1:0-1256 GCA_045657485.1 Eubacteriales bacterium | reverse complement strand
GTTTTGATATCTGCTTGAATACCGGCGCCTCCGCAGGAATCGCTTCCTGCGATTGATAATGCTGTTTTCATAATTTTACTCCTAAACATTATTTTTTCTTAAGCGACAGAGAGTGGTGCCCCCGGTCTGCCGCTGCTTTTTTTATATGGTTTTCAAAATGGGATCAGTAAAATCCAAAACGTAATAATCCGAAAGCTCCTTCAGCTCATCCTGATGTACTTCGTGTCTGTCATATACGCCAACGGTAGGAAAGCCATCTGTCTTTGCCGTATTCAGAGCAAAAAGCATATCTTCAAATACATAAGTATCACTCTTCTCTGTTCCAAGATGCTCCAGAGCTTTCTGATAAATGACAGGCTTATCCTTTCCAAAGCCGACCTCTGCGCAGGTGAATATCTCCGAGAAATAATGACGAACGTCAAGTCGCTCCAAGGTTTCTTCTACAAGATATCTGTCCGTTACTGTGGCAACGCACGTCCGAACTCCGTTTCCTTTGAGCCAAGCGAGATATTCGGCGATTCCGGGCTTGAGAGTAACCTTTGTTCTATAAGTTTGTTCAACCATCGCGTTTACGCCGTCCACGATTTCTTTAACAGAAAGGGTGACTCCGTAATGCTCGCGGTAATATTCGGCTGCCTCCTCTAAGGTGAGTGTCATAAAGGTTTCCTTTAAGTCCTCGTGAGGCTCCTTGCCGAGTGAGCGCAGATACTCTTCTCCAATGGTGTCCCAGATAAACATGGAGTCAAGGAGCGTTCCGTCAAGGTCAAAAATAGCGCCCTTGATCATATGATTCCTAGTTCCTTTGCTCTTGCCTTGAGCTCTATGGTTGCTGTTTTCGGACTTTCGGCTTTCATAATAGCGGATACGACGCAGATGCCTGCGATGGGAATACCTGCGAGAACGTCAATATTGTTTTTGTTAAGACCTCCGATAGCATTTACGGGAATAGGAACGGCTTTGCAAATATCAGCGAGTGTTTCGGTTGATGTAAGGACGGTTTTTACCTTGGTTGTTGTAGGGTAGATCGCGCCAACACCGAGGTAGTCCGCGCCACCCTCGTATGCTTCAAGCGCCCAAGGAACTGTCTTTGCGGTTGCTCCGATGATAAAGTCATCACCGAGGATTCTGCGAGCAGTCGCAATCGGCATATCCTCTTTTCCGAGATGGACGCCCTCTGCTCCTACGGCAAGGGCTACGTCGATGCGGTCGTCAATGATCAGCGGAACGTTATATTTTTTCGTCAGCTCGTGAACCTT
>JAZOTE010000026.1:0-1085 GCA_045657485.1 Eubacteriales bacterium | reverse complement strand
CGATCGCGGGCAGCTTCGTCACCGTTCGTCCCGACAATCCGCGTGCCCTGCCGGCAGATAAGCTGGCGGAAAAGATCATCTCACAGGGCGGTCGGGCAACCTTTGCCGCAACCGTGGAGGACGGCGTGCGTCTGGCCGTGGAGACAGCGGGCGGACAGGCTCCCGTGCTGGCGCTCGGCTCGCTTTACATGTATTCTGAATTGAAGACGGCTTTCGATCGCCTCTATCCGGATGCGAAGAAATAAGTCCGGCAGGTTTACTTTCAAGGGGGTCTCTCGGGTGAGAGATCCTCTTTTTGTCGCATTTGTACAAAAACGCCGATAGAGATTGTATAAACCGACAGAATTTGGGAAAACTCACAATTGACAAGAGCGTAGGAGATGTGCTATAATATACAAGCTGTCAACAAGACGGCGATACCACAGCGACAGCGAGTCGACACTGAAAAAAGTTTTGAAAAAACTTTAAAAAAGGGGTTGACAAAGTGAGAACGCTGTGATATAATATCAAGGCTGTCGCGAAAGCGAGAGCGAAAGACGACCGCAGAGGTCGTTCGGTCATTGAAAATTGAACAACAATGAGAGAAGTACAAAGCATAGAAGTATGTGCAAGAACAGATCTCGGAAATTCTTTGAAAGAGAATACTACTCAAACAAAAAGTAAAAGAGCAATCAAGCTCGAAGAAAGATATTAAATGTCTTCGGACGTTTTATATACCATTTTTCGAGAGTTTGATCCTGGCTCAGGATGAACGCTGGCGGCGTGCATAACACATTCAAGTCGAACGGAGTTCGAATTCTTAATCTTCGGAAGCGGAATTTGAACTTAGTGGCGGACGGGTGAGTAACGCGTGAGCAACCTGCCTTTGTGAGGGGGATAACGACCGGAAACAGTCGCTAATACCGCATGAAGCAGCGAAACCGCATGGTTTTGCTGCCAAAGATTTTATCGCACAAAGATGGGCTCGCGTCTGATTAGATAGTTGGTGAGGCAACGGCTTACCAAGTCGACGATCAGTAGCCGGACTGAGAGGTTGAACGGCCACATTGGAACTGAGAAACGGTCCAGACTCCTACGGGAGGCAG
>JAZOTE010000025.1:0-1165 GCA_045657485.1 Eubacteriales bacterium | reverse complement strand
ATCATCGCTTGAAGGAGCACCTTGGTTCCGTACAAGTTGTTCTCGTAATACTTCAGAGGATTTGTTACGCTTTCTCCTACGAGAGAGAAGGCTGCGAAATGGATCACCGCGTCAATTCTTTCCTTCTTAAAAAGATTGTTTAAGAACTCGTAATCACGGATATCTCCCTGATAAAAGATTGCTTCCTTCGGTACAGCCTGCTTGTAGCCGGTTATGAGATTGTCTGCGATAACCACCTCGTGTCCTTTTTCAAGAAGCTCTACTGCGGTATGCGAGCCGATATATCCGGCGCCGCCCAAAACCAGAAGTCTCATGTCTATCACCCCTTATTTCAATTTTGTTCTTTTGTAAATTAGAGTCCTCTCTCGTTTTTCCACGCTTCAACCTTGTCTTCAGAGATACGCTTAATGCTCTCCTTCGCGTGGATCGACTCTTCGCCACCGTTGAGATAAACAAAATATTTTCCGTTCGCGGTGACGTACAACGTTTCTTCGTAGCCGGTAGGATCTCCAAAATTACCTACCGTATGTTTTGCTACTAACGTAGCAGCTTCGGTATCGTACTCTACTTTGCATATAATCTTCTTCATGATTTTTCTCCTTATTTATATTTTTACTTTTATATTTTTACTTCGATACCGCCAACAGGTCTGATGATCAGTCTGTGGCAGGTGTCCGCTCCGAAAATCTTTTCCATCGCTCTGACGTACTCACTAACGAGATCGTTCGGGACAAAGGCTTGAATGGTGCCGGCAAATCCGCCGCCGTGAACTCTTACGGCTCCGCGTCCCTTCAAAACCATCTTGCTAATCATGATTGCCAGGGGAAGATCCTGCTTTGTGGGATGCTTGGTGGAATAGAGATTTTGGAGAAGGGAGGCGGAGGACTCACCGGATTCGTTTACAAGCTCAAGGAACTTTTCGAAATAGCCGTTTTTGAGTGCAGACGCCTCCATCTTAGCGCGCTTGGTTTCAGAGAAGAAGTGCGCTGCTCTCATGACCGCTCTGTCGGTTGTTACCTCACGCAGCTTCGGTATGCTCTCGTAGAATTTGTCCTCATCCACACGGCTGAGAACCTTTTCTCCGAAGAATCCTGCAATGGCTTCCATCTCTTCTCTGATTGCCACATAATCATCGGTAAGATCCTCGTGACTGCTTTTCGTATCT
>JAZOTE010000024.1:0-5458 GCA_045657485.1 Eubacteriales bacterium | reverse complement strand
AGATACGAAAAGCAGTCACGAGGATCTTACCGATGATTATGTGGCAATCAGAGAAGAGATGGAAGCCATTGCAGGATTCTTCGGAGAAAAGGTTCTCAGCCGTGTGGATGAGGACAAATTCTACGAGAGCATACCGAAGCTCCGCGAGGTAAGCACCGATAGAGCGGTGATGAGAGCCGCACACTTCTTTGCGGAAACCAAGCGCGCTAAGATGGAGGCGTCTGCACTCAAAAACGGCTATTTCGAAAAGTTCCTTGAGCTTGTAAACGAATCCGGTGAGTCCTCCGCCTCCTTTCTCCAAAATCTCTATTCCACCAAGCATCCCACAAAGCAGGATCTTCCCTTGGCCATAATGATCAGCAAGCGGATCCTGAACGGAAGAGGAGCGGTCAGAGTTCACGGCGGCGGATTTGCTGGAACGATTCAGGCATTCGTACCCAACGATCTCGTTGATGAGTACGTATATGAAATGGAAAAGATCTTTGGAAAGGATACCTGCCACAGACTGATCATCAGACCTGTTGGCGGTATCGAAGTAAAAATATAAAAGTAAAATATAAATTAGGAGAAAAATCATGAAGAAGATTATATGCAAAGTAGAGTACGATACCGAAGCTGCTACGTTAGTAGCAAAACATACGGTAGGTGCTTTTGGAGATCCTACCGGCTACGAAGAAACGTTGTACGTCACCGCGAACGGAAAATATTTTGTTTATCTCAACGGTGGCGAAGAGTCGATCCACGCGAAGGAGAGCATTAAGCGCATCGCCGAGGATAAAGTTGAAGCTTGGAAGAGCGAGCGCGGACTTTGATAAAAAATGTAAAAAGGGGTGAAAGATATGAGACTTCTTGTTTTGGGCGGAGCCGGATACATCGGCTCTCACACAGCAGTTGAACTTCTCGAAAACGGACACGAGGTAGTCATTGTAGACAGTCTTGTAACCGGATATGAAGCGGCTGTTCCGAAGGGAGCGATCTTCTATCAGGGCGACATCAGAGATTACGACTTCTTGAACAAGCTTTTCAAAAAGGAAGCGATCGATGCGGTCATCCACTTTGCAGCGTTCTCCCTTGTCGGTGAGAGCGTGACCGATCCGTTAAAGTATTATGAGAACAACCTCTACGGAACAAAGGTGCTTCTGAAGGCGATGATCGATAACGGAGTCAACAAGATCGTCTTCTCCTCCACAGCGGCAACCTACGGTGAGCCCGAGAATATTCCGATCCTTGAGGATGACAGAACCTGCCCGACCAATCCTTACGGCGAGACCAAGCTGGCAATGGAAAAGATGATGAAGTGGTCGGCAAACGCATACGGACTGAAATACGTTTCCCTTCGTTACTTCAACGCCTGCGGTGCACACAAGAGTGCAAAGATTGGTGAGGCTCACAATCCCGAAAGCCATCTCATTCCCTTAGTCCTCCAAGTCCCGAACGGAAAGAGAGAAAGCGTGTCCATCTACGGCACCGATTACGATACGCCCGACGGAACCTGCATCCGTGACTACATTCACGTAACCGATCTTGCAAAGGCACACATCCTTGCAGTTGAGTACCTGATGAGAGGCGGCGAGAGCAACGTATTCAATCTCGGAAACGGTGTTGGCTATTCGGTACGCGAGGTCATCGAAACCGCAAGACGTGTAACCAGACATCCGATTCCCGCAGTAGAGATCCCGAGAAGAGCAGGAGACCCTGCAAGGCTTGTTGCATCGGGAAAAAAAGCAAAAGAAATATTGGGCTGGAAGCCTGAGATCACAGAGCTTGAGGACATTATCCGCAGCGCATGGGCTTGGCATTCAAGCCATCCGAACGGATACGATAAAATCTAAATATAGGAGGCGGAGAATATGATTTGCGGAGCAGTTCAAAATCTTCTGAGCTATGGCGTCAAGAACAATTTGATCACCGAAGATGATATCTACGTGGCTCGCAATGCGATCATGGACGCACTGCATCTTACGGATTGGAAGGAAAGTGCATCCGAGCCTATGCCTGAGACGATAGACGACATTCTCGAGCCCATCATAGAATACGCTTGCAAGCAAGGAATTATCCCGAACACGGCGAATTCAAGGGACTTGTTTGACACAAGAATCATGGGCTTGTTAACACCTATGCCGCGTGAGATCAACGCAGAATTCAATCACAGATATGCCATCAGCCCCGAGGAAGCCACGGATTGGTACTTCAAGAGCAGCTGTAAACTCAACTACGTCAGGGCGGGGCGCATTGCGAAGGATCAGAAGTGGACATACGATACCGAGTACGGTACGCTCGACATCACGATCAATCTCTCCAAGCCCGAGAAGGACCCGAGAGATATTGCCGCAGCCAAGAAGCAGAAGGCAAGCAGCTATCCGAAATGTCAGCTTTGTCCCGAAAACGCAGGCTTTGCCGGAAACGCAAAGCACCCTGCAAGACAGAACCTAAGACCGATTCCCATTGAAGTCGGTCATGAGCCGTGGGAGTTCCAATATTCTCCCTACGGTTATTACAACGAGCATTGCATTGTATTCAACACAAAGCACGTCCCGATGAAGATCGACGAATCGGTGTTCGGTAAGCTCTTCGATTTTGTTGACCGCTTTCCGCACTACTTTGTCGGTTCCAACGCAGATCTTCCCATCGTCGGCGGCTCAATCCTCACCCACGAGCATTTTCAAGGCGGCAGATACACTTTCGCAATGGAAAGAGCCGAGGTGGAGAAGCGCTTTGAGATTCCGAAGTTTCCGGAGGTCAAAGCAGGCATCGTCAAGTGGCCTATGTCGGTCATTCGCTTGGAGAGCGAGAGCCGAGAGGCACTTGCAAAATGCTCCAATCTCGTCTTGGAAGCTTGGAGAGAATACAGTGATGCTTCGGCACTTATTTTTGCGGAAACCGATGGAAATCCGCACAATACGGTAACACCGATCGCAAGAAAGAATGGTAACACTTACGTTTGCGATCTGGTGCTCCGTAACAATCTTACTACAAAGGACAGACCCTTGGGTGTATTTCACCCCAATCCCCTTCTCCACCACATCAAGAAAGAGAATATAGGCTTAATTGAGGTGATGGGACTTGCCGTACTCCCGGCAAGACTGGCAAGAGAGATTGGAATGCTTGAAAAGCTGATGGTCTCAGGTCAGAGCCTTTACGCACTCCCCGAACTGACACATCATGCCAAATGGGCGACCGAGGTGCTCGCAAAGCATCCCGAATTTTGTGCAGAAAACGCGCGAGGTATTTTGGAGCAAGAAATTGGCGAAGTATTCCTTGAGGTTCTAAAGGACGCAGGCGTGTTTAAGAGAACCGAAGAAGGACAAATCGCTTTTGGCAAATTCATTCACAAACTCGAAACCACGTAAATAATACTTACCAAAATTTGTGATAATCTCCGGTGCTTAATATAGAAGAACGCAAGTATTTGAAGTGGTATGTTTAGGTATCAATAAAATACAAGCCTCAGCTCCTAAAGGAACGAGGCTTGATCTTTTTATTGCTTCTTATTACGCTTTCTATACTCCGTCGGAGTCATTCCGGTACACTTCCGGAATAACCTACTGAAATACAACGCATTATCATAGCCGACTTCGAGTGAGATCTCGGATATGTTTTTTGTTGAGTTCTCAAGATAACCCTTTGCCATTGAAATACGCAAGGATATGATATACTGCATCGGGGACACCTTCATAACGCTCTTGAAGCTGTGTATAAACCAATTCACGCTCATCAGATGTTCCTCGGCATATTGCTCAACAGAAATTGATTTCGTGAAATTGTCCTTGAAGTAATGCGCGGCTCGCTCTATATCGTTGATGGTATCGTTTTTGGTTTCTCTGCCCTCTTTGATATAACGGTTAATTGTTATAAAGATATGGTGCATATAAAGGCTGATCATATCTTCATGGTTAACGCGCTGAAGCTGTAACTCACGGATCATTTGATTGTAGATCCAAGGATAATCGGGGGAAACGCCTGTGTAAAATACATTTTCATCCTTTGGCAGCTCATAGCGCTCCAAATATTCTTCAACTTTCCAACCGGTAAAATGTACCCAATATACCTCGGTTTTGTCAATTGCATAGTAGTAATAGACTTGCGGCTCTCCCGGGCGGAACAAAATCTTATTACCCTTGGTAACAATAGTCGGTTCTTTACTACCCTTAAAATAAAACTCGCCTTTTCCTGCCGCTATATATAATAACTGATAATCGTTTCTGCCCTCGGGATGAGGGGTTTCTATAACGGGGGTAGTATGTACTCGATAGTACCCACAGTTGTTGATTCGGAGTGGCACGGATAGATGTTCTAAATTCGGATTTTCTTCGTCTACATACGCTACATTTATATACAAAGTGAGCCCTCCTTTTTAGCCTCTTGTGATTATGTTCATATTATACACCAAAACAGCTGTTTTGTCAACCGCGATAAAGTGATTTTGTGCATATATTGTTTGATTCTATTTATTGAAGACGCCACGAAAATCATGTATAATATAGTCACAGGCAAGAAGCGTTTCCAAAATTGATTTTATAATTCCAGAAAAAAGGAGATTTAATCATGGAAGAAAAGAAGTATTTGAAATGGTATCACAAGATAGGATACGGATCGGGCGACATAGCAGGAAACTGTGTGTATGCGCTTCTCACGGCGTTTATGATGATCTATCTGACCGATACGGTTGGACTCAGCATGGGCATTGTTAGCACCTTGATTGCCGTATCAAAGATTTTTGATGGTGTATCGGACTTCTTCTTTGGAAGAATGATAGACAAAACGCACACGAAGATGGGTAAGGCTCGTCCTTGGATGCTATGGCCGTACATTGGTTGCTCTGTTTGTCTTGTAGCTTGCTTTGCTATTCCTACAAGCTGGGGAGATACCGCACAGTACATATTCTTCTTTATCGCATATACTCTTCTTAACGCAGTATTCTTTACTGCAAACAATATTGCATACGCATCTCTCACTGCACTGATCACAAAAAACACCAGCGAGAGAGTTCAGATCGGCTCTTTCCGCTTTATCTTCGCATTTGCTACAAAGATTATCATTGAAGCTGTTACCATTTATGCTGTAACATGGCTTGGCGGTGGTGCAATGGGCTGGAGAAACATTGCCATCATCTATGCATTGCTCGGTCTTATCGTAAACACAATTTCGGTATTTTCCGTAAAGGAGCTTCCCGAAGCTGATGAAGGTATGGAAGAAGAAAGGAAAGAAGAGCACAAGCTTACCTTTATTCAATCCTTTAAGATCCTTCTCAAAAACAAGTACTACCTCATTATCTGCGGCAGCTATATTCTGACTCAGCTGTATTCTGCAGTTATCGGTATGGGTACTTACTACGCTAAGTATATCCTCGGCAACGAGGGTCTGTTCAGCGACTTGTCTATAGCAATCAACATCACTATGGTCGTAGCTCTTACAGTACTGCCATTCGTAATTAAGAAGCTTGGCGGTATGTATAAGC
>JAZOTE010000023.1:0-1219 GCA_045657485.1 Eubacteriales bacterium | reverse complement strand
AATCTCTGCGTTGAGATTATTTTCTATTGCCTTCATCGCTTCCTTCGCAGGCTCGTATCCCTCGTCGGCTGCATCGTGCATATACTCTTTGCCTTTCGCATAGTCCTCGTACTCGTAGTATAAAAGCAATCCGACTCTCGTCTTCGTCCACGGATCATTCCTTGCGGATTTCTCAAACCACTCTCGTGCTTCATCGCGTTTTCCTTCATCGAAAAGCATTTTTGCAAGAGTATATTCCGCTTGGAAGCTGCCGTGCTCAGCTGCTCGTTTTAGGTATTCCTTTGCATCTTCGGGGGACTTATCTTTTAAGAACTTTGCGTACTCATACTCCGCATATCCGAACTTTGCATCGACAGCTATGCGAAGATATTTCAGCTTTTCTCCGGGTGTTTCGGTGAACTTACCGTCACGGTATGCTTTATAAATGAGATAGGCGGCAACCGCATTACCTTTGTTTGCCGCCATCTTGAGCCACCATTCAGCTTCATCCATATTGTCAGTCTTTTCAAGATAATATCTTCCGAGTCGGTAGTAACCTATCGGATCATCGTATGCGTTTGCGTAGCGGTAAAGGTAATCGAAGTCGTTTGCATGCTCCTTTAACTTCGTGTAATCGTAATCGATTTCTCTGTCGGGTTGCTCTCTCGGTGAGTGAATATCGCCTGCGCATTTGACTACCGCATTGCGTATAGATTTGAATTCTTCGTTCTCCTCAATCGGAATTTTATCGGGCATCGTATCGGTATAGTTACGAACAATTTCGCATTTATAACCGTACCACGAGTCGTACATTTCTTTAAGCTGAGGATCATTTCCGAGCATTTTTACGATTTCGTTTACCAAAGATTTCGTGTTTTTATCGAGATAACCGTACACCTTTTTGCCCTTGTGATTCTCAAGTCTTTCCGAAAGCAATTGCATTTTTGAAATTAATTCTGGTGTGAATTTGTGTTCACCGGATTTAATTTCAGAGACAAGTTCTCGAATACGAACTTTGAATTTTGCTTTCAAATCATCTCTGACCTCGGTTTGCTTTTTATAAATCGAGATATTATCTTGCCTGAATATATCGGTTGCGAGAGTTTGTTTGATGTTATGAATACCGACTTCGGAGAGATAAGGATCTTTCGGTCGTGCCGACCATATCAACATATGCACGTGAGGATTCTCTTCCTTGTTGTGAAAAGCTGCGCACCAACGGAGGTTTTCGGGAGAGATA
>JAZOTE010000022.1:0-1042 GCA_045657485.1 Eubacteriales bacterium | reverse complement strand
TCATAGGGCGGCGCCCTAAAAAGCGGCATTTCTTTTTTGCGAAACACCGAAGGTGTGAGCTTTTTTCTTTGTGCCTCTTTCCGCCAAAGAAAAAAGCGACATATTGAGTTGAACTTTCTTTTTTGCAAACAAAAGTATCTTTATCTTGTTATTTTTAAAAAAAATACAAGAAAAAGGCGATTTTCTCTCTAATTCCCTCAAAAAATTTATTAAATACTCTTTACTTTTTTATAAGTTTGTGATATCATTAACAATGGTGCAGTTTGGTTTACACTATATTAGAAATATTAAAAATAATATAATATAAAAATCGGAGGAAAAAACACATGGCAATTACAAGACAAAAGGTTTCCATGGACGGTAATACCGCTGCCGCGCACGTATCGTACGCGTTTACTGAGGTTGCCGCTATCTACCCCATCACACCTTCCAGCCCCATGGCTGAAACAACAGACGCTTGGTCTGCCGTTGACAAGAACATTCTCGGCAAGCCCGCTCGTAACATTTTCGGCGAGAGAGTAAGCGTTGTAGAGATGCAGTCCGAGGCAGGAGCTGCAGGTGCCGTTCACGGCTCGCTCGCAGCAGGTGCTCTTACGACTACATACACAGCATCGCAGGGACTTCTTCTTATGATCCCTAACATGTACAAGATCGCAGGTGAGCTTCTCCCCAGCGTTATTCACGTATCTGCTCGTTGCGTTGCTTCTCACGCGCTCAACATCTTCGGAGATCACTCCGATGTATATGCTTGCCGTCAGACAGGTTACGCTATGATGGCTGAGACAAACCAGCAGGAGATCATGGACCTCGGCGCTGTTGCACACCTTGCAACTATCAAGGGCAGAGTTCCCGTTCTTAACTTCTTTGACGGTTTCCGTACATCCCACGAGATCCAGAAGATCGAGGCTTGGGACGTTGAGGACCTCAAGGAGATGGTTGACTGGGATGCAGTTAACGCATTCCGCGCACGCTCCATTAACCCCGAGCATCCCGTACTCCGCGGCTCCGCAGAGAACGGCGATATCTTCTTCCAGCACAGAGA
>JAZOTE010000021.1:0-5461 GCA_045657485.1 Eubacteriales bacterium | reverse complement strand
GACATTTGGGGACATCGCTCCGACGGTATGGCATTTTATATCGAAGTCAAGCTGCCCGGTGAGAAGCCACGCAAGGATCAGATGGACTTTATAGAGGCCATGATCCGAACCGGTGCCATCGCCGGGTGGTGCACCAGTATTGAGGAAGCCATTAGCATTGTAGAGGGAGGATCATCATGGAACATTTCGGAGAACGGTTACGACAGGTACTGAACGAAAGACACATGTCACAGCACACATTAGCCAGCAGAGCCATGATATCGGAAACCAGCGTGTATTTTTACATCAATAAGAATGTCATGCCCTCGGCTATCTATTTACGGCAAATATGCGAGGTGCTTGGTGTGAGTGCGGATTATCTATTAGGACTGGAGGATCGTAGGGATGGCACGATACATTGACGCAGACAAGCTGATTGAATACCTAAACGACAACGTAAATTTGTTTCCAACGTGGGCGCACGTGGTTCTCGCAAAGGAAACGCTGATAAAAGCGATAAACCAACAGGAAAGCGTACAGATTATGAAACTATGCAAAAACTGTAAGCATTTCCATTATGCGAAACCTTGTGATGGTAGCGGCGCCGGATATTGTGATGTTCACTACAAGCCGACCTACGGTGGTGCCAACATGGAAGAATGCGAGGATTACAAGGAAGGATGACGACAAATGTATAAAATTAAACTGTGGTTTTTGAAGACCTTCTTTCCGAAGGCCTATTACCGCTGTATCTGGACAACATCCCTACGGCAGGTATCCAAGTCTATGAAGGGCGCAACGGTCAGCATGCGAGAGCTGGCCAAGGCGCTGGAGGAATACAGTAAGGAAGTGGAGCGCCATCTATGAAAAACGACATCCAAACCATTAAAAACAAAATATCGGTGCTCGATTATCTTTCTAAGTATCTTAACATAACCGTAGCGGAGAATGCAAGAATTACCTCTCCGCTGCGCCCGGAGGCTACCAATCCCACCTCCTTCTCGGTACAGCGAGATTTCTGGTGGGACTTCGGCGCCGGCAAGGGCGGTGACGTCGTTGACCTTTGCGCTCAGCATCAGTTCGGCGGTGATATCGGCAAGGCTATCCGCTTCTTAGCACAAGAGACGGGAACGGTGACCGAGGATTTCTCTAAGTGGCGTGATTATACCCAGAACCTGTGCAATCGGATTGCCTATTATCACACCCAGCTCACCGAGGAGGACCGTGAGTATCTGCATTCCCGCCGTATTAACGATGCCACCATCAATCGGTATCGCATCGGCAGGAACGAGGAAGGGCGTCTGGTCATTCCCTATTATCGTGAGCCCGGCGGTCCCGTGGTGTATTACGCCACAAGAGCCATGCCCGGCTGCATGTATCCCGAATCCAAATACCGTAAGATGCCCATCGACCAATACAATAACCACTGTGTTTTCGGTCTCGACTCTCTGACAGAGCGCCGTGACGTTCTGTTTATCGCCGAGGGCGCCTTTGATGCCCTTTCGGTGATACAAGCGGGCTATCCGACCATCTCGGCCATTACGGGGCGCTTTTCCAAGTCTCAGCTCAGCGAGGTTCTGTCTATCGCTAAGATGTTTGAGCAGGTGATCATCTGCTATGACGATGATTCCAAGACCTCCGACGCCGGGGCGAAGTTCACCTTCGACATGGCACAGATCCTATTCAAGCATCGGATTCCGTTCAAGATCGGCACCACACCGGGCTATCATGATATTTCCGACTATTACGCCGCGGGACACGATATTTCGCTGATTATCGCCAACGCCTGCGACGGCATGAAGTTTTTAGCATCCCGCTCTGAGACGATTGAGGAGCTACAGGATTTCGTTTTCTCTATCAATCGGTTCTGTGACGGGGCAACCATCGGGAATATTATCGAGGCATGCGCTGACAAATTCCCAGCACGACAGATCGAAATGCTTATCAAGGCGGCAACCAAACCGCCTTCGGAATCTCGGATCGCCGATGAAATTATCCGTGATCACAAGGTTATGTACGTCAACAACGTGGGCTTTTATGAGTGGAACGGTCGTATCTGGAGCAAGGTATCCGACAACGATATCAAGAAATACGCAGACCGCCTATACGGCCATAAATTCACCACATCCCAGCGTGTAAGCGCCGTATGCAATCTACTGAAGGCACGTACCGTGAAGGAGATAACCTTCGACCGCAATCCGGTGCTGACCTTCCAGAACGGCACACTGGATATCGAGACGGGCAAGTTCCGTGCCTTCTCGGAGCACGACTACTGTTCCATTATTATGGATTACGACTATGATCCCAACGCCGGCTGTCCGACGTGGGAGCGTTTCATTACCGATGTTACTAACGATGAACCGATATCGCAAGAGAACCTACAGATGATTGCCGGGTATGTGCTGTTTCCTAACTGTAAGTATCAGCAGGTATTCATTCTCATGGGTGACGGCGGTAACGGTAAATCGGTATACCTTGAGGTCATTCAGAAAATCTTCGGTGATGCCAACGTCACTCACGTAGAACCAAACGGACTGACAGCTGAATTTCAGCGGGTGCTACTGAAGGACTCTCTGTTAAACATCGGCTCGGATATCAATTCCGACTTTTCAAAGGGTGAAATCCGTGAGTGGCTTCTGAAGATTGCCGACGGTACCTCCATTCAGGCATGTTACAAGGGCATGACGCATATCAACTTTATTCCACGATGCAAGCTGGTATACGCCTGCAACGTGATGCCGACGGCTGAGACGATCAACGGCTTAAACCGCCGTTTACGTTTCATCAACTTCCCATGTCGTTACGTGGAGCATCCGAACCCGAAGAATCCTTTGGAGCGCAGACGGGATGTAAACCTCCTGCCTAAGCTCTTAAAGGAACTACCGGGGATCTTCAACTGGGCTTATCGCGGTTATAATCTTCTGCGCACGGTGGACTATTTCACCGATAACCCGGATCAGGAAAACATGATTAAGGAATTTGAGACCATCTCCAATCCCGTGGCGGTATTCTGTGAGGATAATATCTTTGAGGGTGAGGTTTCACGCGAAACCCTCTACCACGACTATCAGGAATGGTGTGAGGCCACAGGACACAAACCGCTGTCTCGTGAGAAGTTCATGCCGAAGTTCCGTTCCGTGATGGGAGATAGAATTGAGGAGGAAGTACGTCGACGTATGAGCGGTAAACAGTTCCGATATTTCGTCTTCGCTAAGGAATGAGCCTGACACACCCACTTGACACACTTTTGGCTGGCATGGACAGAAATACCCAAGTTTGTGCCAGCCAGTGCCAAGTGCGTGCCATATATTTCGGATGACCTTGGCACGGCATAAACCCTTATATTTCTTTACTTTTTCTTATATGAGTCAAGTGAGACAAGTAAAAATATAGTTAGTAATAGAGTAAAAAAAGGTAATTAAAATATGCATAAAAATATATATAGGACTTTTGGCGTTTTCCTGACACCACTTGTCCACCCCGAAGGGAGGATTTTATGAAAATTTATGAACGTGACAGCGATGCCCTTGACAAAATACTGCGAGACTTTTCCGAAGCGGCATACGGCCTCCGTGTCTTAGCCCGCCTCAACAAAATACATAACAGGCCGTATAAAACCCTTATGAAGCTATCCGAACAATTAAACAAAATTAAGGAGGATATCACTTATGAGCGAAACAACTAAGCGCAAACCCGGTAGACCGCGCAAGCCTACAGAAGTCGCTTCCCCCACCGATGTCGTGAAGGCTCCCAAGCCTATGAGGGGCGGCCACTTTTCGGTACAACTGCCACAGCTTCCCGAAGGCGACAACAATAAGTATACGTCGGTGGCTCTTGCTATTACGAGAATGGATGCCTGCGACTTATACGATCCGCCCCAAGTGCGTCAGCGCATTATCGACTATTTCCAGATTTGCGCCGATCATGACATGAAGCCCGCAGTCAATGGACTTGCTCTCTGTCTCGGCACCAACCGTCAACGACTTTGGGAAATAGCGTCGGATAATGAACGGCAACTGACGATACCGGCAGAGTCCAAGGCCTACATTAAGCAGGCTTACGCTTCCTTACAGATGCTCTGGGAGAACTACATGCAGAACGGTAAGATTAACCCTGTAAGCGGCATATTCCTTGCTAAGAACCATTTCGGATATAAGGATCAGACAGAATATGTACTGACTCCTAATAATCCGCTGGGCGAGGAAGCGGATCAGACGACTATCGCTAAGAAATACGACGAGCTTCCCGACTAATTTACGACTACCGCTCACGACTATGTGGGCGGTATTTTTTTTACGACTTTCAGGACTTTTACGACTTTCACGACTTTTGGGACTTTTGGGACTTTTGGAGTGTGGAAAACAGGGCGTGTTGATGCCCGAGACAGGGACATCTGATAAAAAAGAGGTCATGTTTTGCCCAAAATATGGTAATATATGGGCTTTTTCCCTCTGTTTTTTGGTCATATGCTCTAATTTGCGTTATTTTGCCTTGTAACGGCTTTTACATCAAACAAAGGCTAACACACTACCTCACAACAAAACACGCTTAAAACGGCCTTAAAATGAGCCTGAGAGCGTTATATATACAAAACGAAAGCCCTCTAATGATGGAGGGCATAAGAAAAGCCCGACGAGTTCGCCGGGCTTGTGTTTATTTGTATTTCTTTGTTAGCTCTAAGATAAAGAAGATCGGAGCATATACAATCAGCAGAACGATAATGATGCCTATCATAGTTTCTCGATCTCCTTAAATAAATCGTTGGGGCAGTCAATTAATTCGATTGTATTGGGCTGTATTTCCCAATACAAGCCAGCCCCCGCTAATAGTTTTATATTGTCGTTTGGATACTTTGAAATGTTGATAATTTTTGATAGGTTTATTATTTGCGTTTTGCCCTCTGTGTCGATTGCTTTTATATATTGCATTGTTTTTCCTCCTTCATTAACCATCGATAATAACACCATAACTTGTTTCTGTATAACCGTCAAAACCTAAATCACGGGCAAAGGCTTGATAATCGAAGTAACGTAACGCGAATTCTGGGAGGTTATAGCATTCGTTTATAATTTCCTCTGCTACGTCGGTTAGATCCATACCGGCATAAAACGTAAAATATCCTCTTTGCTGTCTGTCCATGGCTTCCGTAAAGGTATAACTAAATGCTTCCATTGCGGCAGCTATTTCTTTTTGGTCCCATTCGTCAAGATCGTTCAGCTCGTTGATTTCCTCATTCAGAGCCATAATGTTTTCGTTTTCGTCAATGTCGCGCGGTTCGATTTCGCTTGTCCACTCATAATCATGAATACAAAATTCCGGGTCAAGATCCCCCATATTATCTGCGATCTGTTGCAAGGTGTTTTCTAATTCGTCTGCATCCATGGGAAGCGTTACCCACTCACCGCCATCCGCTCCGTTTTCGTTGTAGTTGCCCCAAGTGTTAATAAATACGTTTAGCATTGTTTTATACCCCCATCAATAA
>JAZOTE010000020.1:0-2066 GCA_045657485.1 Eubacteriales bacterium | reverse complement strand
ACACCGTTCTTTAAGCAAACAACGGTTGCTCTTGTATCCCATATAGCGATATTCACTGATTTGTTGGAAAAGATCGAATATGTATCGGGGATATTCAGCGTTTGTATGCGTTTGTCTATCTTGTCATACTCAATATGAACGTCAAGCGAGAGTTTAAAGCTTAGCGCAACGTAGATTACTCGTTCATTTCCGTATTTGTTGGTAGCAACGATCTTGTAATATCCTTCCTTTTCGAGAGAAGATATTGCTCCCTGACCGTAGAGAACGATTTTTTCTGCGTTCGCAAAGCTTTCGGTATAGGTTGCGGAGTAATACGCGACTATTTCGACGGTATCCTCGGATATGGAAGAGCTTTGTAAGGTCAGCTTTTGATTGCTTCCCACAAATCCGTCATAGGATAGATCCAACTTCGTACCGTCTTCACGGGAAATTTCCATATTGGAAACCTTGTCAGACCGTTCGATCTGAACGACTACGGGGCTGTGACCGGTAAAATCGGAAATGCGAAGCTGCCACAGCTCATACGTTTTTTCACATTTTGGAATGATCAATGTCAAAATACCGTTCTGATACGTATAGCTCATAACGATATCTCCGTCAAAGATCTTTCCGCTTGACGCCAAAGTTATCTCTCCGTTTTCGATAACGACAGACTCTCCGGTTGCGGCATCAAAGGCATAAATGAGCAGAGTTGCCTTCCCGTCCTTTACCTCATATTCAAGGTGATAGAGGAAGCTCTTGCTGCCATCCGTATAGTACAATGCCAGAAGAGCATTTTCCTTTAAGATGAGCTGTGTTTCCTTACCCGCATAGAGTGTTTGCGTATATCTGTTTCCGTCGATATATTTTTCGGACTCATAGTCGACCGTTTGTTCCTCGCTACCGATCATAAGATTGAAATCAATATGATCGGTCAATGTAAACTCAAAGGTAGACTTGTTTCCGAAAAGGTCCTCTGCCTCAAATACGTAATTTCCGTTTTCGGGAAGCGTCAGGCTTCCGACAGAAGGATTCATGGTGATCTTTTCACCGCCGTTGAAGGAATACGAGATACTTGCGACCCTGGTTTCGTCTGTCCAAGAGATCACTGCGCTGTCTCCAACGGCACTCTCACCGCTGTAAAAGATACTGCTTGCGGTGTTTCCTGTGGGGGTAAACAGAACGTTATCTATTGCGCCCGTCTGGTCGTGATACGTATATTCCTTGGCAAGCACCGAACCGCTTATGACAGGTGCCTCCTTGTCCACGATACAGGTAACAAGGATATATACGTCGGGATCGTTTTTGTAGAAGATCTTTAACGTCCAATTTTTTGAAGTGCTTTTTATATCAATATTTGCAGTAGAAAGGATAGCGCTCTTGTATTCAGGCTCACCGCCTATAAACTCAAAATCATATCCGCTGCTTACGGGATAAGATATCCTGATGTTTGCCGACGTGGAGACGGTAAATAGCTGGTTATCCTCGCTGATAACGCTTGAAAGATTATTATTGTTATCTTCTGCGTTTACGGTGATCTGCTCATATATTCCCGCGCCTTCCTTCTTTTCACGCAAGAAGCTGACTACGGGGAGATTGCGTCTGAACGTAAAGGTCTCATTTACGAAGTTTCCATAAACGTCCTCGAACTCAATTCGGTAAACTCCGCTTTGCGAGAAGTTCAAAAGTTGCGCGTAGCTTACATCGGACAAAAGCATATTATCGCGCCATACCTTAAACGTTCCCGGCATAATGTCTGCAGGAGCTCGGTTTGACGTGACCGTCAGTCCCGATGTGCTAACCGTTCCCGTAACATTGATGTCCTCGGTGTTGATCTTGATGGTCTGCATGACCATATTTCCGAGACGGTCACAGGCGTATATTTTATAGATTCCGGTGCTTAGCTCGTATCCGGCTCTGTTGAGGTCAGTCATCGTCATAAACGCGTGCTCACCGCCGCCGAGAGAGCTATAAAGAATGTAAAAATACGCCCATCTGTCACGCTCTACGGGAAGTCCGCCGGAAACGCTGTTCAAAAGCTCTTTTACTGTGAATTTAGATGCTCGAAGCGTTCCGCCCGAGGTGTC
>JAZOTE010000019.1:0-9060 GCA_045657485.1 Eubacteriales bacterium | reverse complement strand
ATACACTTGGCAGCTGAAAACTTCTTGGGAAATATCGTAGATTTTCATTATATACTCTCCGTCAAATTCCGGATTTTCGGTGAGATTATTATATCACACTTTCGTAAATAAATCAAGGCGTAGCATTGTATATCATCATTGCGAAAGGGGATACAGCCTACGGCTGATGATATACTCGCTTTGACGAGATATGCTCTTCAAAGCGGATGAGATACACGCTAAAGCGTGATGATATGCCATTGCTTTCGCAATGTATAAACAAAAAAAGAACTTTTGGTAGACAAAAGTTACTTCTTTTTTGACTAAGAACGACAAAAAGGTGCGGAGGGTGAGGTAAGAACGACTAAAAGTACACCAATTAGTTTTTTTGCAAGTGATATAAATAATCATTGTATGTATAGCAATCATCACTTTGATAAATAAAATCATCGCAACAATGGATTGACGAAACCGCTCTTTCAAAGAAAGAATCATGACCTTTATCATCCATCAATTCTATTACAGAGTCTTTAGATGTTATTGGAACATCTTTCGTGCAGTAAAGTTGATTTTCTTTATTTCCATACGGACACATATTACCGTGTCGGCAGGTCATTCAACAGGCAAGAAATATACCGTGTGGGAGTTTTCTTTGCAGATTCGCAAAAGCGTCAACCCACAAATAATCCCGTCCTGTTCCGCAATATTCTATGTTATTATATTTTAATATTATTTCAACTTCATTGTCGGTATAGGAAATTTTTACAGGCAATGATATTTTATTTGTTTGTGAGAGTAAGGTGATTTGTGATTCAATAATTTCTTTCATAGCCAAACCTCCTATTATTGTTATTATATCATAAAAAACTAAAATAATCAAGTCAAAAAGTTCAAACGCAATCACCACTTGCCCGCCAGGAAAAAGCACACATTTGTCTACCTAGACAATGTGAGCTTTTTTTAACGAAACTTGCCTTTGCGGGCAAGTGAAATAGCTACGCTGTGAAATATTTGCTACACAAATGTGAAATATTCGCTTCGCGAATGTGGGAAAATTTCATTTCACATTGACCGGAGCTGCAGCTAGACCATCGACTGTCCGTGCCACATATATTTCGGCAGGAAGCTTGTTTTCTCTGCCGATTTATGTTATAATAAGGCTAACGAAAAGGCTCCCTCTCGGAATGAGCCTTAGGACGCGCAACCTTAGGGGTACGGGCTTTGCCTTTGTAAAACAAATGCGAAACCTGTGACAAAACGGAAAGATAAATAAGAATTTGCAGGAGCATATATGAACAGTGTAAACAAAACGTTATACATTCCCCTATACGGCAAATCCTACGTGAGTAAAAGGGGCTTGTTTCTTGATGATAAAAAAGCCGAAGAAATATGGGAGGCGGAAGGGTTTAAGCTTAAAGGAAAATCCAAATCCAAATGGCTTGCATATTATATGGGTGTTCGTTCTGCCGTGTTTGACGAATGGCTCTGTCATCGAATGGCGGATTTGCAGGATGCAGTAGTTATACATATCGGTTGCGGAATGGATAGCCGTGCTATAAGAATCGGTGCTGATAAGCGCAAGTGGTATGATGTGGATTTTGCAGAGGTTATAACTGAGAGAAGAAGATACTATTCCGAGTCCGAATGTTATCAGATGATTACAGGCGATGCAAGAGATTGTAAATGGCTCACAGCTATTAAAGAAAACAACTCTGCCATTGTCATTATGGAAGGCGTGAGTATGTATCTGACTGTTGATGAAATGAAAAATCTTGCAGATTGTTTGTGCGCTCATTTTGAAAGCATCTCTCTTTTGGTGGATTGCTACACTTCCTTTGCGGCTAAGATGTCGAAGTATAGAAACCCGATAAACGACGTTGGAGTAACCGAGGTTTATGGCATAGACGATCCGAAATCCTATCAGAGTGATAAATTTACTTTTGTAAAAGAACACACTATGACACCCCAAAAATACATAGACGAATTGAAAGGGGTTGAACGTTTTATTTTTTCGAAGCTATACGCAGGCGGCTTTTCCAAAAGGTTGTATCGCTTGTTTGAATATGCGAAAAACTGAAAGTCAAATCCCAATTTATCGAGCAAAACAAAAAGCACCCTGACAGACTTCAAAAATCTGTCGGGGTTTATCTTTGTCTTCTGCGTTGTAAAGATTTCTTCCGGAGAGTCGAGGGATTCTTTTCAGCGATGTGTTCCGCTTGTGCGGAACGAGATGTGTCCTTATGGCGTGACGTACGCTTTGCGAGTGACGTGCGCTTCGCAAGTGATCTGCGCTTCGCGAGTGACGTGCGCTTCGCGAGTGAGGATACGAAACGCATCTCCTTGATTTGCAGTAAAGGAGCAAAAATCACTTTGCCAAAGGCATAACGTCACTTTGCCAAAGCCGATAAATTACGAATGCCGGCAAGCTCTCCTCGTAAGCGGGTCGCAGAGAACGTCTTCTCCTGCAAATTCATGATTTGCGGTTGCTTTTCAGACGGAAATATGCTATAATGCTTGATAGAAAACATCTAGAGGTGACTGATATGAATTTTTACGGTTCTGAATTTGTACGCAAGTTTTCTATGTCCACATACAAAAGCTTAAAATTGAAGCTCGGTGAGATGACTTTTCATAAGGATTTTGTAAATGATGGGCGCGGAGATCTTTATCCTTTGTACAAAAGATCCGCTGACTGTATAGAGAAAATAGATAAAAACCAATATACCGTCGAGCAAGGTAATGCTTCGCGTATGATCTGTCAGTTTTTCCCTTTCGCCAGCTACGAGGTCGCTTTCTCCGCGACAACGGGCGAGGTAGGATTCATCTTTGCGCTTCCCAACGCCGAAGCCCGTATTACGATACTGGGCGGACGCATCTCATTCAGCTGCGGTACTCACTGCGAGTGCACAGAGATCGACAGTATGCTGCTGAAAAGCGATAACACGCTGATAATCAGCTGTCGCCCCGGAGCGTTTGACGTATATTTAAAAGTCAACGGAAAGCCTGAATTTTTGCGCACGGTATACGAGCAAGCCTTTGCGGATTCAAACGCAGAAAACGTTTTCAGAAACAGTTACGCGTATCTCTACGCATCCGGTAAGATAACAGTAAATGCGGTCAGCTCATATATTGACAGCGGCGTATCTCTGGCGGATATCCGTCCTATCAGATATGAGGATGGCGAGGTAATATACGAAAACGGCAAAATACATTTTACAGCGTCCATACGTATGCAGGAAAACTCTTTCCAGGGGGTATTCTCCTGGGTGCCCGGCACGGCGGAATTAGAGCTTTGCGGAGCGATGTTCTATGACGCAGGTGACGGAAAATGGCGCAATTACCTGGCACCCGTGTTAATTTACAACAGAATAAAGGGCGAATGGCACGTCTGGGTAAGCTCATTTGAGCATAGGCACGTGCTGGCTTACGCTGCCTTTGGCGGAGAGGTGAGATTCGGTGTAAACGTGATTGACGTAAGACTGATGCAAAACGCACCGGAGGACTCGGATATATCTCTCTTCGCGGGCTTCAAGGGGGATGAGGACCCGGACCTGATCTACGACGAGGAAGAGGACAGATGGCTTATGGCGATATGCAGGCTCGCCCCCGAAACGAAGTCATACGTTTACACGTTCTGGCAGTCAGATAACCCATTTGAGAATTTCAAGTATATCGGTCGCGGATATGACGGCGCTGAAACGGGCGGATCGTTTGTCAGAATTAACGGTGAGCTTTCATTCGTTTGCGGAAACGGCTTCGATAAAAAATCCGAATACCGTGTATACCAAAACGGTAAAATGTCTGTAGCAAAATTCAATTATCCCGACGGCGGTTTCCGCGGATGGGGCTCGCTTTTCAAAATAAAGCAGGGCAGCCGCGACAGATATTTTTGGCTTACCTTTGACCGACATAACGGAAGCGATTATAATTGGAGCTACGGTAATTTCTATTGCTTTGAGATGACAAAGTAAGCGTTATAATAAACCCATATACAAGCTTTTGATTTTTAAAAAACGAGAAATGCCATTACTGTATAAGACATAACCAAGGTCGGAAAGCACTCGCGCTTTCCGACCTTGGTTTGTTTAGTTTTAATTGATATAAAACGCGTTTTTTGCACACGGGGTATACTAATCCCCTAGGTTTACCTGCAATCCGAAATATCCCACCGATACTCCCGTCTTTGCATAAAGCATCCGATACATACGAATATTATAGATTTTCCGTCCCTATAAACAGCAGTCTAACGTAGTTTAATCCGTCATATGTTTTTTTGAAATTCATATAACTGACACTAATCTTCAAAAAACGTTTCAATCGAAACACCCAATATCTTTGCTATAACGTAAATCTCTTTGTCCGTTGCGCTTCTGAGCTGACCTTCCAATTTAGAATAACTGGTAGGGTTCATATCACATCCCATCGTCTGAATTCTCGCTATAAAGTCCTTTTGCTTAATTTTCCTCTCTTTTCGAAGTTTTTCAATATTTCTGCCTACTATGTTTGCTTTGCCATACTCTTGCTTCCGTGTTTTCATAGAATTATGTCCTTTTCATTTCTTTTTTAGAATTATATACCTAAAAGCACTTGACAAAATTCCAAAACGGAATTATAATATTAATAATTCCAAAACGGAATTATCTATATCATTTGGAGGACATCACTATGGATGCAAACAACCAGGAATTCTTTGTAGCACAAAAAAACACCGTGGATAGACAAAAGGCGGATATGTTTATTATGTCTAACCAGAAGTATTTCCCCACGGAAAAAATTATGTATCTGAAGGACAAGCTTTACAGTATGGACGAGAGCAAATTTGCTCTGTTGTCTACCATTGAGCTGAAGGACCCGACCACTCTGCTTCTCATATCACTGTTTCTGGGTACACTTGGCATTGACAGATTTATGCTAAAGGAAACCGGTATGGGCGTTTTAAAGCTCCTTACGGGCGGATGCTGCGGAATACTTACTATAGTAGACTGGTTCTCTATTCAGAAAAAAGCGAAGGATCTCAATTTCAATAATATAATGATGCTTCTCTAATGACGAATCATAAAAATCTCTTTAGCCGAACATTAGTTTATTTCATTTTCTTGTTGATATACGTTTCTTTGCTTACGGCTTTTAACGTTCACTGTCCGTTTGCGTTTTTCCTTGGAATCAAATGCCCCACCTGTGGAATAAGCAGAGCGCTAATATCGCTTTTATCTTTGGATCTGAAATCGTATTTTTCCTATCATCCATTGGCGATTCCTATGGTTGTTTCGGTATGGATACTAATCACTCAAGATTTGATAAAGTTTAAACGCTCGGTAAAAGCCGCCGCAATGATAACGGTAGTTCTGAATTTTATTATATATTTGATCAACGTAACGGTTTGATTCGTATTGAATACGGAAAAGGGGCTGCTTCATTTAGGCATCGCAAAATAAAAACCCGGGTAGATATTGCAAATGCAGTATCTATCCGGGTTTTTTAAAATCAGACAATTAATAATGCTGAAAACCTGCGGTTTTCTTTGTTTCATTATATAACAAAAACCTACAAAATCTGCCGGTTTATCTAAGCTCTTAACGTCTTTTTATATCATTACGTCTTACGTACGAAAAGCAAATCTTTCGCTCTCAGGACTGCTCTGTCCGCCCATCGTCAAACGGCGACGCGCTGTAGGCTTTATCTCTGTGCGGCGGTTGGTTACCTACACACCCAAAGAGTGCCTGTATCTGTCAGGCGCAAATCCCGTAGCCTTATGGAATACCTGAATAAAATAGCTGGATGATGAAAAACCACACTGCTCCGCTATCTCCTCTATGTTGAGATACTCCGATTCGAGAAGCGCTTTTGCCTGACTGATGCGAAGATCTCTCAGATATGATACGGGACTTTTTCCAAAGCTTCTCGAAAATTCTCGACGCAGGTAAGAGCCGCTGATACCCAGCTCCTCCGCAAGCGCTGAGATCGAGAATAGTGGCGACCTGAAGCCCTCTGTCATACGCTCTCTCGCATCTCTGATAACGTCGGGCGTCTTTTGCATATTATCTGTCGCTACACTCGACTCAAGCCTCTCAAGAAGGGCGTAAAAAAGCGACATACATCTGAAATTCATAGGATCGTCCACTCTGTACGACTTGCAAATTTTCTCAAACAAAAGAGGTATTTCACCGTCGTTTATCTCTACCACTTGCGGATTGCGAAAATCAATATCGGGACAGAGCTTAAAATGTATAATAGCTCTGCGCGTATCCTCAAGTATTTCCGTTTCATAGGATACGCCCTTAGGCACGAAGGTAATACTGCCGCCATCCGATATAAGCTCTCTTACGCCGTGACAGACGGATATTTTTCCACTTAATCTATATGATAGGCTATAAAAATCCCGTTTTTCCACAAAAACTCTTTTAGACCGTCCCGACGTTGAAAAAAACGCAAGCATCTCGCTGACAGCCGATTTATTCGTTTCCGCCATAGCACTCACCTCCCACCTCATTATAGCACGCCGAAATCCTGATGTCAAGTTGCGTTTTTCTAAATCGGTGTCGAATGTTATGATTGACACAGTATCTTTATAAATGTATAATTAAATCAAAAAAAATCAGGAGGTCAGGTATGGAAAAAACCAGCTTCAAGGCAGCGATAGAGGCTGCCGCAAAGGAAATAGGCATAGATATGATAGGATTTGCGTCAAAGGCAAGATTTGAGGGCGTTGATCCGCAGCACAATCCATTTTCAATTTTCCCTGAGGGAAAAACCGTAATTATGGTTGGTAAGCGCATTTGCCGCGGAGCGCTTCGCGGCGTTGAGGAGGGCACGAACTTCGGTGATTACGCCCTGTTCGGAAAGAATTGGCTGGAGGATGAGTTTCTCTCAATAGCCTGCTACGATCTCGTCAGAATGATTGAGGATAACGGCTGGGAGGCTTGCCCTCTGTTTCCCAATCCCTCCGAGCTTGGTCCTCAGGGCGTTGCGGTAGCTGAGGGACGTCCTGAGCCTAACGTTTATCCGGATTTTGACTATGCGGCGGTTGCTGCAGGTCTTGGAGAGATAGGTCTTAACGGCATTTTTCTCTCTCCCAAATTCGGCTCTCGTCAGAGATTCCATATGATAATAACGGACGCTGAGATAGAGGAAACTCCTCTCTTCGAGGGAAAGATCTGCGATGGCTGCGGCAAGTGCGCGGAAATATGCCCTCTCGGCGCTATTGACGCAAAAAATACTGTGGAAATAAACGTTTGCGGCAAAAAGATGCAGGTAGCTTCCATAAACTACGATATTTGTCGCGCGTGTAAGAACGGAGCTTGCAAGAGCAGATTCGGCGATGCGGCAAAGCCCGACCGTGTGGCTGCGCTCTGTAACAGAACCTGCCTCTGCCATCTGGAAGAAGAAGCGCTCGTTGAAAATCGCTTCGCTAACTCATTCCGTCAGAGAGAAGAATGGCGAGTTGGCGGCGCGGCAAGGGCGGCAGAACGCAACGTAGAAGCGGCGAACGTGCTGGGCGGAAGCTTCTCCAAGGACGGAAACAGGGGGAATAGATAATGACTCTCACCTCCCAAATGATAAAGGACAAGGCGGCGGAGCTTGGTATTGACTGTATTGCTATCGGCAATATTGAGAGATTCAAGGATGCTCCTAAGCTAATGTCACCGCTGACGTATTTCCCCGGTGCAAAATCGGTAATAGCGGTAGCAATGCGTATACCGAGAGGCACGTATCGCGGTATCGAAGAGGGTACGCATTGGCATAACTACACCTTCTACTCCTACAATAAGCTGAATTCCCTGTTTCGACCCAAGCTCTCCTACGAGCTTGCCTGCTTCATCGAGGATCACGGCTGGGAGGCAGTAGCCCACTACCCTGCCGTACCTGAGGGCAACGGCACGACCGCCGAGCCACTTCGTGACGGTATTCCTCCGGACGTTGTATGCAGCGTCAGAGTTATTGCCGCAGGATGCGGACTTGGTGAGATAGGATACTCCAAGGTATTCTTGACAAAGAAGTTCGGTCCTCGCATCAGACTCGGTCTTATTTTCACAGACTGCGAGCTGGAGCCCGACCCAATTCTCGACACGGGTGACATATGTATCCACTGCGGTGCTTGCGTCAGAGAGTGTCCCGGCAACGCTATCCCTCCCGTAAAGGACGAAAACAAAAGACTCACCGTCAGCTTCGGAGAAAAGGATATCTGGTACGGTGACGTTCGTATGGGAAGATGTACTCTGTCCCACCACGGTATGAACAACGAATGCTCTCCCTTCTTGAAGAAGGAGTTTCCGAATATGGCGTTTGACGTACGCACAAGCGAGATGACCGAGGAAGAGGCGTATATCTTCTCATATGCCATAGCCAACAGCAAATGGGGTAGAAAGCCGGATACAAACAGTGTTATAGGATATTACGATTACATCATTACTCACACAGGATATTTCGCAATATGCGGTGCAAAGGGATGTATCAGAGCCTGCATGAACGCGCTGGAGAAGGCAAACAGAACCGAAAACAAATTCCACAATCCCTTCTACCGTAAGAAGAGCTGGTCACTTCCAAACAAGCCCCTTACGGTTTCCGACGGTGTTAATCCGTACCGTGAGAAGTTCCTTGACGAAAAATATCCCGGCATTCGCGAAAACGAATACAAGAAGACCGACGATTGATCGTTTAACAAAGGACAGCGCGTTTGGCTTTCAGCCAGCCTCGCAAGACGATTCCAAAAACAAAGACCGCCCACGAGGGACGGTCTTTGTTTTTGGAGCGGATTACGGGGCTCGAACCCGCCACCTCCACCTTGGCAAGGTGGCGCTCTACCAAATGAGCTAAATCCGCATATGGTGCCTCCGGTCGGAATCGAACCAACGACACGGGGATTTTCAGTCCCCTGCTCTACCAACTGAGCTACAGAGGCAAATCTTGTTCTAAAACAAGATGGCGACCCGGATGGGACTCGAACCCACGACCTCTAGCGTGACAGGCTAGCGTTCTAACCAACTGAACTACCGGGCCAAAATGGTGGGAACAATAGGGCTCGAACCTATGACCCTCTGCTTGTAAGGCAGATGCTCTCCCAGCTGAGCTATGCTCCCATTT
>JAZOTE010000018.1:0-1149 GCA_045657485.1 Eubacteriales bacterium | reverse complement strand
CTCAAATGCCGACGGTTTCTGCGACGTATGCGGACTGACCGTTAATAACGAGGAATCGTCAGAACACTAAATTGATTTTCTAATAAATTAGAATTTTGAAATTCAATTAGTTAAAATATGAAAATCGCCAACTTCATTTTTGTACAACCCTCACAAAAAAACAGGGCTAAAATAGTGAAGTTGGCGATTGATTTTTTTGTTTTTATTTGGTAAAATACATATTGTAAAAATAAATTTTATTATTAGGAGAAAATAAAAATGGCAGGTCTTTCACTCAGACACATTTACAAAAAGTATCCCGGCGGCGTTGTAGCCGTTTCCGACTTCAACCTTGAGATCAAGGATAAGGAGTTCCTTATCTTCGTTGGTCCCTCCGGTTGCGGTAAGTCTACCACTCTTCGTATGATCGCAGGTCTTGAGGAAATTTCCGAGGGCGCGCTTTACATCGGTGACAGATACGTTAACGACGTAGCTCCTAAGGACAGAGATATCGCGATGGTATTCCAGAACTACGCTCTTTATCCTCACATGACCGTATTTGATAACATGGCATTCGGTCTTAAGCTCCGTAAGGTTCCCAAGGAAGAGATCAAGAGACGTGTTGAGGAGGCTGCAAGAATTCTTGACATCAGCCACCTTCTCGACCGTCGTCCCAAGGCTCTTTCCGGTGGTCAGAAGCAGAGAGTTGCGCTTGGACGTGCTATCGTTCGTAACCCCAAGGTATTCCTTCTCGACGAGCCGCTTTCCAACCTTGACGCAAAGCTTCGTGCGAGCATGAGAACCGAGCTTACCAAGCTTCACAAGAAGGTAGAAACCACCTTCATCTACGTAACACACGACCAGGTAGAGGCTATGACCATGGCTTCCCGTATCGTTGTTATGAGAGATGGTGTTATCCAGCAGGTTGACACTCCTCAGAATCTCTATGATACTCCTTGCAACCTCTTCGTTGCAGGCTTCATAGGTACTCCTCAGATGAACTTCATCACCGGAAAGCTCGTAAAACGCGATAGCGATCTTTACGCTACTCTCGGTGCTACCGAGATTAAGCTTCCCGCCGATAAGGCTAACAACCCCGATCTCAAGGAGTATGTTGGTCAGGAAGTTATCTTCGGTATTCGTCCTGAGGCTATTCACGACGAGCCCATG
>JAZOTE010000017.1:0-1509 GCA_045657485.1 Eubacteriales bacterium | reverse complement strand
ACTATCAACGCCACCACTTAAACCAACTATAATTCTTGCCATAAAAATCACTCCCTAAAAATTATATCATAAATAACATCTATTATAAAGAAAAAAGGCCAAAAAAAAAAGCCCGGCAACTTGCTAGTCTCTCCTTACGGATACATTCGCCGTTACGGTGCTTAACTTCTGTGTTCGAGATGGGTACAGGTGTGTCCACCGTGCCATCGTCACCAGACTTTTTTTCGAAAGAATAATCTTTCAAAACTAGATATGGATTTTATTTTCTATATATTTATTAACAAACACTTACAAATCCTCGGATTATTAGTATCAGTCAGCTTAATGTATCACTACACTTACACCCCTGACCTATCAACCTCCTGACTTTGGAGGATTCTTACTTCTTGCGAATGGGAAGACTCATCTTAAGGTCGGTTTCGCGCTTAGATGCCTTCAGCGTTTATCCGTTCCACACATAGCTACCCAGCTGTGCCACTGGCGTGACAACTGGTGCACCAGAGGTGTGTCCATCTCGGTCCTTTCGTACTAGAGACAGATCCTTTCAATCTTCCTGCGCCCGCGACAGATAGGGACCAAACTGTCTTACGACGTTTTGAACCCAGCTCGCGTACCGCTTTAATGGGCGAACAGCCCAACCCTTGGAACCTGCTACAGCTCCAGGATGCGATGAGCCGACATCGAGGTGCCAAACTGCGCCGTCGCTGTGAACGCTTGGGCGCAATCAGCCTGTTATCCCCAGGGTAGCTTTTATCCGTTAAGCGACGGCCTTTCCACTCAGCACCGCCGGATCACTAAGCCCGACTTTCGTCCCTGCTCGACTTGTAGGTCTCGCAGTCAAGCACCCTTATGCCTTTGCACTCAACGTATGATTTCCAACCATACTGAGGGTACCTTTGGGCGCCTCCGTTACATTTTGGGAGGCGACCGCCCCAGTCAAACTACCCACCTGACACTGTCCGAATTACCGGATTACGGTCTTCGTTAGAAACATCACTATTAAAGAGTGGTATCCAACCGTAGGCTCCAGAGCGACCAAAATCTCTCCTTCTCAGCCTCCCACCTATCCTGTGCATTAATAGCAATGTCTCAATATCAAGTTATAGTAAAGCTCCATGGGGTCTTTCCGTCTAGTCGCGGGTAACCTGCATCTTCACAGGTACTAAGACTTCACCGAGCCTGCTGTAGAGACAGCGCCTAGATCATTATACCATTCATGCGCGTCAGAATTTACCTGACGAGGAATTTCGCTACCTTAGGACCGTTATAGTTACGGCCGCCGTTCACTGGGGCTTCAATTCAAAGCTTCGCTTGCGCTAACAAATCCTCTTAACCTTCCAGCACTGGGCAGGCATCACCTCATATACGTCGCCTTGCGGCTTAGCATAAAGCTGTGTTTTAGTTAAACAGTTGCCTAGGCCTATTCACTGCGGGTCTATCGCTAGACCTCCCCTTCTCGCTAACTTACGGGGTCATTTTGCAGAGTTCCTTTACAACAGTTGTCTCGCT
>JAZOTE010000016.1:0-3246 GCA_045657485.1 Eubacteriales bacterium | reverse complement strand
TGACTACGTTAAGAACATGATCACCGGTGCTGCTCAGATGGACGGCGCTATCCTCGTAGTTGCTGGTACTGACGGCCCTCTTGCACAGACCAGAGAGCACGTTCTTCTTGCTCGTCAGGTAGGCGTTCCTGCACTCGTTGTTTTCATGAACAAGTGCGACATCGTTGACGACGAAGAGCTTCTCGATCTCGTAGAGATGGAGATCCGTGACCTCCTTAACGAGTACGAGTTCCCCGGCGATGACATTCCCGTTATCCGTGGTTCCGCTCGTGAGGCTCTCACTTCTTCCAATGGTCTCGACGCTCCCGAGTTCGCTTGCATCAAGGAACTCATGGCAGCAGTTGACTCCTACATTCCTACTCCCGACAGAAAGGCTGACCTTCCCTTCCTTATGCCTGTAGAGGACGTATTCTCTATCTCTGGCCGTGGTACTGTTGCTACCGGTAGAGTTGAGAGAGGTACCATCAAGATGGCTGACGTTGTTGAGATCGTTGGTCTTAAGGAAGAGGCTTCTTCCACCGTTGTAACCGGTATCGAGATGTTCCACAAGCTCATGGACTACGCTGAGGCAGGTGACAACGTTGGTCTCCTTCTCCGTGGTGTTGATAAGAAGGCTATCGAAAGAGGTCAGGTTCTTTGCAAGCCCGGCTCCGTTAAGCCCCACACCAAGTTCGTAGGTCAGGTTTACGTTCTTTCCGAGAAGGAAGGCGGCCGTGCAAAGCCCTTCTTCTCTGGTTACAGACCTCAGTTCTACTTCAGAACTACCGACGTTACCGGTGTTATCACTCTTCCTGAGGATGTTGAGATGTGCCGTCCTGGCGACAACGTTAACATGAACGTTGAGCTCATCACTCCTATCGCTTGCGAGAAGGGTCTTCGTTTCGCTATCCGTGAGGGTGGCCGTACCGTAGGTTCCGGCGTTGTAGGCGAAATCCTTGGTTAATTTGAATTTAAAGAATTAAATCTTTAGTCAAATAGATTTCCCCGGTGCCTTAGGGCGCCGGGGAATTTCATAAAAATATAATTATTTAAAGATTATCATCATATTATTATATTAAATAATGTAATAATTTAATAAATTCTTTGGGGCAGGTGAAACTCCTGACCGGCAGTAAAGTCTGCGAAGAGCGCAAAAATATAGTGGCGCTCCCGACAAGGTGCAACTCCTTGACCGACGGTAAAGTCCGGATGAGAAAGGAAGAAAAATGAGTATTCAAAAATCAAAAAGTCATCGTGATCTTGAACGGGTCATAGGTATTTCAATTTTTTCAGCGCTCGCATTTATAATAGCGCTTATTTGTAACATAATTCCGCCCATAGCAGGCTTTTTATCCCTTGATGTCAAGGACGCGGTAATTGCAATTGCCGCATTTATCTACGGTCCCATCTCGGGCGTAGTTATAGCATTTATTGCTGCTTTTATAGAGTTTTTAACATTCAGCACAACCGGATGGTACGGTCTTGTGATGAATTTTGTGTCCTCGGCAGTGTTTTCACTGACCGCCGCTTTGATTTATAAGCGTATCAGGACTATTAACGGTGCAATTATTTCATTCCTCGCCGCAGTTGTTACAACTACGGGAGTAATGCTTCTTTTAAATAACTTCGTAACCCCGATTTACCTTACGGATTTCGTCGGTATGCCAAAAAATGTTGCCACTGCAACGGTAATTGACCTTTTGCCAAAGGTTCTTTTGCCCTTTAACTTTGCAAAATCACTTTTGAACGCCTCCATTGCAGTAATGCTTTATAAGCCTCTGCTCCTGGCGCTTTCAAAGGCAAAAATAATAAAACATAAGGAAATCAATTTCAAATTCAACAAAAACACGGTGATTATTCTCTCCGTTGGAGGCGTCTGTCTTGTAGCTTCGGTTGTGATTTTCCTTATTATATCTTAAAATAAAAACATATCTTTATAGGTATTGAAAAGACACCTTTATAGGTATCCCAAAATGCCGCCTTTATCGGCATCATAAAACGAAAAACACCTTCTCATTTTTTTGAGAAGGTGTTTTTTGCATGAATTTTTTATTATTTAATACCTGCTACGTCGATTCTGCTTGCTGCGCGGGCGATTTTTGCCTTTGCAATACGCTCCTCGCGTTCGTTTGCCGCCTTTGAAAGAGCTTCCTCGGCTCTTTCTTTCGCTGCTTTAGCACGATTTAGGTCAATCTGGTCTGCAAACTCAAAGGTTATGGTAACCAATCTTACTTTGCCGCCTTGTACAGAGACAAAACCGCCGTTCACAGAGGCAAAACGAGATTTTCCATCAGCGATTATCCTTGCTCGCCCGGTTGAAATCGATGCGAAAAAGTCGGTGTGACCGCAAAGTATCTCTACGTCGCCGTCATCGGTACGTACAAGAAGGCTTTCTACCTCTCCGTCGTATTCAAGTCCGTCGGGAGTCACTATTTCAATGTGAAATGGCTTCATTTTTGATGTGTCCCTTCAAATTTGATTAAACCGAAGCCGAAAGCTTCTTCGCCTTTTCCACAGCCTCGTCAATAGTACCTACGAAGAGGAATGCAGACTCGGGCAGGGCATCATGCTTACCGTCGAGAATCTCACGGAAGCCACGAACAGTCTCCTTAATTGGCACGTAACGTCCCTCCATACCTGTGAACTGCTCGGCAACCGAGAAGGGCTGGGAAAGGAAACGCTGAATCTTTCTCGCTCTGGAAACGATAAGCTTATCCTCCTCGGAAAGCTCATCCATACCCATAATTGCGATAATATCCTGAAGCTCCTTGTATCTCTGCAGAATCTTCTGAACGCCTCTTGCAACCTCGTAATGCTCAATGCCCACAACGTCGGGAGCAAGAATACGAGAGGTGGAATCAAGGGGGTCAACCGCAGGGTAAATACCCAGCGAAGCAATGCTACGTGAAAGAACCGTTGTAGCGTCAAGATGCGCGAATGTAGTAGCGGGAGCAGGGTCGGTAAGGTCGTCCGCAGGCACGTAAACTGCCTGAACCGAGGTGATAGAGCCACGCTTCGTAGAGGTGATTCTCTCCTGCAAAGCGCCCATTTCCGTCTGCAATGTAGGCTGATAACCTACTGCAGAGGGCATACGTCCCAAAAGTGCGGACACCTCACTACCTGCCTGTGTAAATCTGAAAATATTGTCAATAAACAGCAGTACATCTTGCCCTTGGGTGTCACGGAAATATTCTGCCATGGTAAGGCCGGAGAGAGCAACTCTCATACGGGCTCCGGGCGGTTCATTCATCTGGCCGTATACCAGAG
>JAZOTE010000015.1:0-1562 GCA_045657485.1 Eubacteriales bacterium | reverse complement strand
ATGATCATTTCATCACGGTACTGTGAGAGATGGTTGCGAAGAATTTTTCCAAAATTCGTTTCAGCGCTCCCCGCTTCGGGACCGTAATTGTTTGCAAGATCAAAATGTGTTATTCCGCTGTCGAAAGCGGTAAAACACATCAGGCACATATTATCAAAATCCGAACGGTCTCCAAAATTGTGCCACAATCCGAGAGATACCGGGGGAAGCCTCAAGCCGCTTTCACCGCATCGTCTGTATTCTGTGGAGTCATATCTGTTTTCGTTTGCTTTATATTCCATACATAGCTCCTTTTGCAATCAGCATTTGATATATAGTATTATACCACATTTTTACGAATTGCTCAACCTAATCTACATTTTCGGTCGCAGAAATCGTAACGAATCAAGAGTATAATGCTTACTCCTTTACAAACTTTTTGATTAAAGGATAGATGTCCTTATCGCACTCGCAATAGATCGCGTTCCAGTCAATATCCTGCGGAGCGTGATGTCTGTGCCGAATATGACCGCCGAGAAGCAGTACGCAGAGCATGGATTTTGCGGAAAGCTCCCAGTTGGCTTCGTGCTCGTCCTTTCCTCTCAATTTCACATCACCCTCAACCCGAGTAACGATCTTGTTGAACTCCTGCACGTCGTTCATTGTTGTAAGCTCAATTTCGTATTTCATTTCTTTACCCTCCAGATATTTGTATAAGTCAGCTCGAGATTATATTGGCAAGGAGATAAGTCTTCTCATCAAATGTCTTCGGCATATTCAGCGCTTCGAAAATATCGTAGTTAACGATTTCACAGTTCTTCAGAGCTATTACTCTGTTTCCGATACCGTTCTTCAAAAGCTCCACGGCAGCGTATCCCATCTTGGATGCAACGACTCTGTCGCGTAAGGTTGGGCTTCCGCCTCTTTGAATGTGACCGAGAATGGTCGCGCGGCTCTCGATTCCCGAAGCATCCTCAATCTGCTTTGCAAGCTCTCTGACGTCGCAAAGTCCCTCGGAAACAACGATAATGAAGTGGTTTCTTCCTCTCTTTTGTGTCTCTCGGATCTTTGTAATTATAGCTTCGGGATCATAATTCTTTTCCGGAACGATTACAGAGGTGGCACCAACAGCGAGTCCACATTGGAGTGCGAGATCACCGGCGCCGTGTCCCATAACCTCAACGACACTGCAGCGGTCGTGAGAGCAGGCGGTATCACGGATCTTATCAACAAGTTCCACAACTGTGTTCATTGCGGTATCAAAGCCGATTGTGTATTCGGTTGAAGAAATATCATTATCAATCGTTGCGGGAATACCAACGCAGGGAATACCGCGAAGGGAAAGATCTCTTGCACCACGGAAGGAGCCGTCGCCACCGATAACGATAAGACCTTCGATGCCGCTTTCCTTGCAGTTCTTAATTGCCTCGTTGATACCTTCCTCGGTTTTAAATTTCGGGCACCGAGCTGTGTAAAGCGCAGTTCCTCCGCGCTGGATAATATCGGATACCGATCTGATATCTAGGTTCACGAAATGATTTTCAATCAATCCGTTATAACCTCTCATAACGCCCTTTACTTTG
>JAZOTE010000014.1:0-1025 GCA_045657485.1 Eubacteriales bacterium | reverse complement strand
TGATGATGATATTGCCGGCGATAACGGGCTGACCGTCGGTCTTCTTAACGCCAAGTCTCTTGGACTCGGAATCACGACCGTTCTTGGTAGAACCCACGCCCTTCTTATGAGCAAAGAACTGTAATGAAAGTCTAAGCATTTTAAGTTTCCTCCGTTAAGTTTTTCCGCCAGAATTGCGGATTAGGTGCGTCGTAATCAGATGTAATCGCGGTCTTCAACCTCGACCTCAAGGAAATCTCCGTACTCAAGCGTAAGATCGTTGAGCTGGTAATAGTAAGCCATAAAAAGCCCCGATACAGCATATCTCTTGCGCTCGTCGTCTTCAAATTCGGGAAGAGCAGCCTTCGATGATACCTTTATCTTCGTTGCGCCCTCGTTGATATCGTAATCGATATTTGAAGCATAAGCGATCTCAACCGTGTTGACGATAAGCATCGTCATAGCCGAGAGAGCAGAGCAGAGGATGTCCTCACCCGCATCGCCGTAGCCCGTATGTCCCGTTTCCTCAAAACCCCAAAAGGTTCCGCCGCTTCTGTAAAATACGACTTTTGTCATTTGGAATTAGCCTACGATCTTTTCGATCTGTACCTTGGTATAAGGCTGTCTGTGACCGATCTTCTTCTTCTCGTTCTTCTTAGCCTTGTACTTCATGACGTAGATCTTCTTGTTCTTACCCTGCGCGATAACCTTAGCAGTTACGCTTGCACCTTCAACGGTGGGAGTGCCGGCTACGAAACCGTTTTCGCTTGATACAGCCATAACCTGATCAAAAACAACCTCGCTGCCTTCTTCTGCGCCGAGCTTCTCGATAAAGATGATATCGCCCTCGGTGACTTTGTACTGCTTTCCGCCAGTAGTGATAATAGCAAACACTGGAAAGCACCTCTCTTTCATTATAGACTCGCTGTACCTCGGCGGCGTTTTTTGGACGCACTTAAAAGAGCCGATTTCAAGCGGCATATTATTATACAACGGAACTTGCCTTTTGTCAATACTTTTTCAGAAAAAATATTTCTTTTTCGGCA
>JAZOTE010000013.1:0-54134 GCA_045657485.1 Eubacteriales bacterium | reverse complement strand
TCTTACGGTCTTAAGTCCGCCCGCACCGGAGGGCCAGCCGCCCTCGTCGTATATCCAGGGCATAATACCGAGCTTCACGCATTTGCGCGTAGCGTATTCAACAAGCTCAAAGAATTCCTCTGTCAGATATTCGGGAGAGAGAAACGTTCTTAATCTGTCAGGATGAAAGTCTTTGGAGAAGGGAAGTATGTAGAGAGATTTGATTCCCGCCTTGACGAATCCCTCAAGTCTTTCGTCTATACCTTTCTTTGTGATTGGCTCGTTCCATATCCAGCCGTAAGATACCGCACATTCGAGGGGTGGGTTTTTAAGGCTGTTAAGATCAAATTTTTGTCCGGGTTTAATGTTCATACATATTCCTTGTTTTTGGTTATTTAACCAGCTTTTTTATAGTAGCTTTACCGACCGTAAGCTTTGGAACTCTGACTTCCAGTTCCTCAAGCCTACTTACGTACGGACCAATCTCCGCCTTGGGATAGAGATCCATAAGATACCGTTTCTTTTTTATCTCATCAAGTGAGGAGTTAGCCACGGTTATCTCTATTTTTCCGCGCCTACTCAGGCAAGCGCCGTTTATTATCCTTCTCATCGGCGTCATGCCGAGTGAAAATTCAGCATTGCCTATTTTCACATATGCGGTAAGCGAGAAGCCCTCAAGTAATATTTCGTAACGCTCGTTATCCTTCGGCTCGTCGGGAAGCTCGTAATCAGCCTCGTAGGTGATCTCGCCGGAGAAGCCGTCCGATATGTCCGGCTCACCCTCGCCCCACACGTTTTCAAGACCGTCAAAGGTTATGATGAAACGCTTGTAGCGGATAGGCTTTAATTCGCCTGTACCGCAGGAGAACTCAACCTTTTCCGAAACGGTGGTTAGTACCTCATCCGTTGCGTAAAATACCGCTATATCGCCGCAAAGGAGCTTTGCAGAGCCATCACTTTCGTATAACTCGCCGCTCTGTACGTCGATACGGTATAAGTGCTTCGCATCGGGTATATCAAGCTTCTCGGATACGGTAGGTTCACCCTCGTTGAATACGAACCACAGCCTACCCGTGTCGAGCTTTCTCGTCATTACCCGTACTTTTTCACTCTTAAACGTATAAGTGGGCGCGCCCTCACTGATATAAGGCGCGATCTTTTTTCTTACGTCCTCCGGCATATATCTGTTTGCAGGTACTACTATATGTCTGTAGGTGGCGTAGCCTATCTTCAGTCCGTCGCCTACGTCCTCAGCGCCGCGAATTGCCGCGTCGTCAATTATATCAAAGGGGATATTCCTGTTTTCGAGGCTCACACCCGCATCTCTGTAGGATGCTACAGCCGCCTCGGAACAATCCTTACCTGCCGCGTAATCTCTCGTAGGATGGTAGAGAGCAGTGTCGCCCTCTCTGTATCCAAGCCTTGCGAGATATGATATTCTCGCATAATATTCGTTCATATGACCGAGATTGTAGAATCCCGGCTTTTCTCTGCGGTAATCGGGTCTTGTCGCCAGAGCGGAGAAGCGCTGATTTCCAAATGGGATATGAGCGTAGCTAAGATAGTTAATACCCCTTATTACGTGATAGTTCGTGACGTATTTTGCCTCGTCGGGCGTGACGCCGTCGCCGTAAATTCCCACAGCCTCGGTAAGAGCTATATTTTTGCCCGTCTGTCTTGCGGCACTTGCGGCAATTATCGGGAAGAAGGGCATTCTTGCCGTTTCAACCGCGTCGTAGGGCTCACGGTTACCGTAGGGATATCTTATCTGCTCCCATATAGCGTCAACACCGGGTATCTCCATCTGCTTCAAGCACTCAAGTATACTGAAATAACCGCATCTTACAGCATCGGGATAGTTGTCTGCCATCAGGTGTCCCGCATAGCATATGCCGTGCTCACGGCACCATTCGCCGAGAGGCTTGAAGGTAGCCGAGATAAATCTTTCGCCAACGAGCGACAGATAGTCTATTCTTGCGCGCCTTTCCGTTTCACTTTCGATTTTCTCGTTTTGGTTTATAACGTAGAGATGATCTCTGACGTCGTATCCGTATCTGTTTTTAAATTCATCGAATATTCCCTTCGGCAGAGTACCCATCCGTATACCCGGCTCGTCAGTAAATATGAGTGGAATGGTGTTGCCGAAAAGATCCCCTACGAGCTCGCGATACTTTTCGTAAGTATTTGAAATAAAAGTTTTCGTTACACGGGGGTCGGTAAAGTCGATAAATCCGCGGTCTGCATCTCCGTCGGTTTCCGTGTTATAAAGATAATAGTATTCCGTCAGCGAGAGCTCGGTGTCTGCGGTATAGGGAAGAGAAAGCCGCGTTTTCCCGTCATAGAGCGCGATGGTTCTCTCCGTCGGCTCAAAGCTCTCTCCGGCATTGAGCTTCACCTCGCGAACCTTGAGGAGCGCCGCGCGTCCCTCAGGATATTGCATCAGGGTTCTGCCGCACGCGCCGCCGGAGGGCCAACCTCCCTCGTCGTAGAGCCAAGGAGTGATACCCAGCTCTACCATTTTTCTGATAGCGTACTCGACGAGAGCGTTGAATTTCGGAGTAAGATACTCCGGCTCAAGATAGGTTCTGGTTCTCTCAGGTCTGAAGTCCTTCGGCATTGCCAGAACGTATAGAGATTTAACTCCGGCGCGAGCGATCTCCGTAAGCTCCGTGTCTATATCATCACGGCTCACAGGCACGTTCCACAGCCAAGAATAAGATGCCTCGCAGTCTGCAGGCGGATTTTTCAAAAGCGTAAGATCAAGTCCTGCTCCCGATTTGATATTCATAAATTCTCCTATATTACCGCACGCGTTCTATACACGTGCTTTACGATTAAGCTAAAAATTTGTCAATGTATACCCGTCCGACCTTAAATTCAGGTACGCGAGCTTCGAATTTGCTGAGCTTGGGCATATAATGCGTTCCTCGCTCCGCCTCCGGCATACTCTCTATTACGTACTTTTTTGCGTGTATCTCGTTTAGCGCGGTGTTCGCCACGCATACCTCCATCTCGCCGTTTTCCGAGAGATGCTCGCCCGATAGGATAGCCTCCATAGGTGTTAGTCCAAACGGAATTACGACGTCTCCGATTTTTACGGATGCGGAGGCAGAGAATCCCTCAAGCCTCACTCTGTATCTCTCGTTTTCCTTTGGCGCAGAGGGCAGAGTATAGCTGCATCGATAGCTTATCTCGCCGGAGAAATCACCGTCAGCAGCCACGCTTCCGTCCCCATATTCGTTGGATATACCCGTATAGTCGAGCACGAATCTTCTATGGGCAAACGGCTTCAGTGCTGAAGTCTCCGCGGTGTACTCTATCTCACGGCTTACCGTCGGATATTTCTCGTCTGTCGCGAGTATTACGGCTATATCGCCGCAAACCAGCGTCACGGTAGTATCATCCGAAATATCGTACAGCTCTCCGCTTCTAGTATCTATCAGGTATTTTCTATCTCCCCGGAGAATAAGCTTTTCCGTTACAGTAGGCTCACCCTCGTTGAAGATGAAATACAGCCTACCCGTGTCGAGCCTTCTCGTCATTACCCGAAGTTTATCGTTTTTGAAATTATACACGGGGTCGCCGTAACTCAGATACGGAGAGATCTTTTCTCTGACGTCGCTTGGCATATGCCTGTTTTCAGGCACCGCAATATGACTGTACACCGCGTCGCCGAGCTTGAGTCCACGATCGGTTATCTCGGCAAGTCTTATGCCATCGTCGTCTATGATATCAAACGCGATGTTTTTTTCTTCCAGCATAGTGCCCAAAGCCTTGAACGAAGCGCTCGCGGCGTCGAGATCATCTGGACACGCACAGTAGTCCGCGCAGGGCATATACAGTGCCGTATCTCCCTCGGCATAACCGAGTCTGGTAAGATATGACATTCTCTCCGCGTACTCGTTTACTTCGCGAAGATGGTAGAAGCCGGGCTTCTCCGGTCTGAAATTAGGTCTTGTCATAAGGGCGGAAAGCCTTGAATTGCCAAAGGAGATAGGCGCGAAATTCATCGCGTTTATTCCTCTTACGTATTGGTAGTTCATCACGTACCGTATGGTGTCGTGTGTCAGACCGTCGCCGTATATTCCCAGTGACTCCGTAACCGAAACGTTTCTTCCCGTTTGTCTTGCCGCGCCGGATGCAAGTCTTGGGAAAAATCCCATACCCAGTGTTTCGTCGTCCAGCGGAGTTCGCTCACCGTGGGGATATCTAATCTGCTCCCATATTACGTCAACTCCGGGGACGTGGAACTGACGTAGCGCGTCCGGCATACTGTATACGCCCTTGACCATTCCTCCGTACGGGCGATTATCTATATCCAGATGTCCCGCGTAGTACATACCGTTTTTCTCGCACCAATCGTGAAGCTTCTTGAAGGTGTTCTCGCGAAACAGCTTACCTAGCAGCTTATGGTGGTCGATTCTGGCTTTCTTCTCCTCTTTTGTAACGGCTAATGCTCCGTCATCCGTCAGCACGTACGCAAAGTCGCGCAGGTCATAGCCGTATTCCTTTAAAAACAGCTCAAACTCACTGTCCGCTACAGAGCTGCGCAAAAGTCCCGGCTCGTCGGTGAAGAATATGGGAATCGTATGCCCGAAAAGATCTCCCACTCTCTCCTTATATTTCTCGTAGGTGTTTGATATAAAGGTATCGGTGACGGACCCGTTTGTGTAGTCTACGCGACATCCGCGCTGTATCTCCTCGGACACGTAATATTCAGTCAGCGTCACGTCGCGGGAGGCGATGTAGTCGTCGGGCAGTCTGTGTTTTTTATTAAAAAGCGCGACGAAATTCTCACCGGGGCAGAATCTTTTATCTGCGCCAAGGGTTACATCACGCGTTTTTAAAAGCTTAAGCTTTGCTTTGGGATTTTGTCTTACCGTATTGTAGCACGCGCCGCCGGAGGGCCAGCCGCCCTCGTCGTAAATCCAGGGCGTAATGCCGAGCTTCACGCATTTGCGCAGGGTGTATTCAACAAGATCGAAGAATTCCTTTGAAAGATATTCCGGATCCATATAAGTCCGCAAATTTTCAGGGCTGAAATCCTTTGGCATAGGAACTATGTATATTGAGCGAATCCCTGCTTTTACGTATTCCGAAAGCTCCGAGTCCACCTTTTCTCTGGTAATGGGGACGTTCCAGAACCACATATAAGTAACGGTATATTCATTGCCGGGATTCTTAAGCTTTTCTATATCAAATTTCTGACCGGGTAATATATTCATAGTTCCTCCAAGGTTTTTTACTTGCCCTTATTTTATATGATTGCGCGAAAAAAGTCAACTGTTTTTAAAAATTTAAAAGAAAATAAATAAAGTGAGTAAAATTTACTTGCAGATCCCGACCTGAAAGGGCGAAATAACGTACGCAGCACGGTATAATGCGCGGTACAATGCGTGAGCTTCATAGGTAAAGATGAAAAACTTTTTTTGAAAATAAAAACTTGACAATTGCACCGCGAGTGTGCTATAGTTTATTCAATCTAAAAAGCTTGTTTTTTTGAGCCTTTTTTGTAAGGAGTAGAACTATGATCAACGTATTTACAGAACAGGATAAAAATCGCATAAAGGATAGGCTTATCGGCAATCCGCGTATGCTCCGCGAGATAGAATTGCGCACCGCGAACGTCAGACGTAAGCTATACGTGCAAAGCAGCGGACTTGCAACATGGTCGCATTATTTCGTCTGCCCCTTGTGCGGCGTCAGACTGATCTACGATTACGATAATAACGAGAGCTTTACCTGTCCGAATTGCTCCCATACGGTCAGCGGAGAGCCATATCTCGGTGGCTGGTGGGAATGGATTCTCGGTTTGAATTGCTCCGCAGCATATCTTCTCTCTCTTTCCTATATCGCAACGGGTGAGGCAGAGCACCTTGACGTTGTCCGCAGAGTTTTGCTTGGATACGCGGATAATTACAAAAACTACGAGGTTCACGGAGGTATCCCCTACAACAAGCCCGGCAGATTTGCCGCGCAGGTTATCAGCGACGCCCACCCACTCTACTCCCTTTCGCTTGCTTACTCTCTTTCGAAGGAATACTTTACCGACGCGGAGAGGGAGCATATAGAAAACGATCTTTTTCGTCCCGCGGCAAAGCATCAGATAGATAATCTTACTCCACAGCTTCACAATCATGAGGTGGTTGTATGCTCGTCGATCGGCGCGATAGGCCTTGCGATAGGCGATAGAGAGCTTATAAAATACGCTACCGACGGTAAATACTGTCTGAAATATCAGATGGATAATTCCTATCTTTCGGACGGCTTTTGGTTCGAGGGAGCTCTCGGCTACCACTACTATTCGCTAACTTGGATTTTGCGTTTTGAGACTATGGCAAAGAACACGGAGTACAGCCTTCTATCCGATCCTCATTACCGCAGCATAATTTATCGCGCTCTTACGTATCCGAAAAATCTGCATCTCGGTGGCGGTAAGGCTCCAATGCTGAACGACAGCACCGCGCAACTTTTCGGCCAGGAATTTATGTACGAATTTGGATATTCCGCATTTGAGGGCGATGAGGATATGCTCGCGCTTCTCGGCGTATGCTATAAGGATATAAGCAAGAGAAGCGAGTCGCTGTCTGCGCTGATACACGGCGTCGATAATCTTCCCAAAGTAATTCCCAAATTGCCCGCGAGCAACTACGTTACGAGAGAGGGCTCTCAGCTGGCGATTCTTCAGAATACGGACGGACACAAGCTGCTCTTCAAGGCAACGCCCTACGGAGGAGAGCACGATCACTACGACAGACTTGCAATGTCCTATCATCCATTCGGCAGGAATACGTGCGCGGATTTCGGCACGGCTGGAGGCTACGGTTCACCTTTGCATTACGGTTATTTCAAGAATACCGCATCACACAATACGGTAGCTATCGACGGCGAAAATATGCCGCCCTGCGATACCGTTGTAAACGAATATCTTGTTAATGCTGACGGTTCAGCATACCTTGACGCGCAGACCCTGCCGCCTGAAAATTATAAGATGCTCGACTCCTTTACCATCAAGCAGTGGAACGATGAGGCGTACAGTGGCGTGCGTATGCACCGCGTTATAATTTGGCAGGGAAATTACTTCGTTGATATATTCAAGCTTTCATCCGATAACGCGCTTCGCAAGGAATGGATCTTACATATTGACGGAGAGCGTAAAACAGCGTTTAAAGGCGAAATACCCGACCCCGTGTCAAAAAAAGGCGCTCAAACCTACCTTTCCGACGCGACGGTTTACACAGGAGAGATATCCCACACGGAGTACGATTGCGGAGATTTCAACCTGTCAGTACGGACACTCTCGTCAGGCTGTGACACAGTGTTTGCTAAGGGACCGAATAACCCCGCATCCTCTTTGCTTTCTTACTATATGCTTCGCAGCTATGATAGCTCTCCCGTATTTGTGAACGTTATCGAGGCGTATAAGAGCGAGAGCTGTATTCTTACCGCGGAGGCAACCGTTTCTTCCGACTCCGTCACGGTAAATGTGGTTGAGCGAAACGGGAAAATACTGCATAGGACAGTAAAGCTTTAATATCCCTACGTTTTTTACGGGCATGATGAGGCTTACAGTCTGATTACGCCTTTAACGGTAAAAAGCAAAGCGCGGATGAAATCTGTTCATCCGCGCTTTTAATTACAAAGTTTCTTTAACTACAAAACTTTTAATTATAAAACTTTTAATTACAAAGCTTCTTAAAATGCAAACCTTTTTATTAAAAAGTGCTTTTATTTCAGGAAGTCCGCTCTTTTGGGCGTGAATATATCGAGAAGCGCTCCTGCCTCCAGACATACTACGCCGTGAGGTGCGTCAGGGGGAGTTATGTAGGTGTCACCCTTTGATATAACGGTGGTTTCGCCGTTTATAGTCGCTTCAAATTTACCTGCCAGAACGTAGGATATCTGCGTGTGAGGATGTGTGTGCATAGATCCCACAGCGCCCTTCTCAAATCTTACCTCGACGCTCATCATATTATCGTCATAGGCGAGTATCTTCCTGGATACTCCGCCGCCAAGCTCGGTGAGCTTTACGTCTTCATTCTTAACGAACATAGTCCGTCCTCCTTTTTTTATTTCATTATATCAAATTGCTTTGAAAAAATCAATACGGGCGTGAATAAAAAAGAAAAAATGAGTAGTTTTAAAAAAACTCTTGCATTTATCGGAATTTTGGTATATAATAAGCTTGTATAAGGAGTACGTTGACGGGAGAAAATTCCGCTACAGTCCCATAAGAGAGTCCGCGGTTGGTGCGAGCGGGCGGGACGCGCGGCTTTCCGCTTCCTGAGTATCCGGCGACGAGTCGGGGGCAGTCCGCCCTTATCGGATATAGAGCGGTGCGCTTTTTGCGCGCAATTTGGGTGGCAACACGGAGCTTTTCGTCCCATTTTTTGTTGGACGGGGACTCCGATTTTTGTTTTTTGGAGGATTGTTTATGTTGGAACTTGAGAAGTACGGGGATATTATAAAGGACTACGTTCTCCGTGAATACGTAAAATGTATGCGTAATCCGTCAGGAATATTAAAATATAAGTTTATAGTTCCGGGTTCCGTATACTCTGACGAGCTCTGGGATTGGGATTCTTGGCTGACAGATATTGCCATATCTCCATTTCTTTCATCCGATGATCAGATCGATTACGAGAAAGGGTGTGTTCTGAATTTCCTTGATCACATGTCGGATGACGGTAAAATGCCGATATGGATTACTTCTGAGCGCACGTCGTTTGAAATATATCCGGGCACTAAAAATATACACAAGCCCACTCTTGCACAGCACGCGCTTTTCATATCAGAAAAAATCGGTAGTGCATCGTGGCTTGAAAGCAATTTTGATAAGCTTTGTATTTTCGTCGACTGGTATGAGAAAAATTGTCTTCACGAATCGGGACTTTACGTTTGGCTGGATGATTTTGCCATAGGTGTAGATAACGATCCTTGTGTATTTTATCGTCCTGACGGCAGCTCGGCATCAATTTATTTGAATTGCCTAATGTATCGGGAATTGATCAGCTTGTCAAATATTGCCTCAATGCTTTCTCTTTCGGAGATCGCAGTCAAATATCTCGGCAGGGCCAATGCACTGAAGGCGATAATAAATGAATTGTCATATGACGAGAGGGACGGTATGTTCTATAACGTAGACGTAAATCTCGTACCGATAGATCCTACTCAGCGGCTTCATTCGGGCGCACCGAGGCATTGGTCAACCCTGATACAACGTATTGACGTTTGGACGGGCTTTATGCCGATGTGGGCGGGCATAGCAACCGAAGAGCAGGCGAAGAGAATGATCGAGCGCTGTATGGATAAGAGAACGTTTTATTCAAACAACGGTATACGCTCTCTTGGCAAGCTTGAGAAAATGTACTCCGTAAAGAAATCAAACAATCCGTCGTGCTGGCTCGGTCCGATTTGGGTCATAGCAAATTATATGATATTCAAGGGAGCCTTGGCGTACGGATACAAGGATCTTGCATATGATATCGCAGAGAAAACCGTACTAATGCTTGGCAGAGATATAGAGGCATGCGGTGAGATGCACGAGTATTATGATCCCGACACGGGCGCGGGAGTGCACAACAAGGGATACCAGAGCTGGAATTTGCTCTCTGTTGAAATGGTTGATTGGCTAAAAGCGAATATCAAATAGAGCATTTTATCGTTGATATATCGGATATTACTAAACCGATTTAAATGCAGATCAAATATCACTAAAATAATAAATACAGAGAATATAAGAAAGAGGATAAAGAAATGATCGACATCAGATTTTTAAGAGAAAACCCTGAGGCTGTTAAGGAGAACATCCGCAAAAAGTTCCAGGATTCCAAGCTCCCCCTCGTAGACGAGGTAATAGCTCTGGACGAGGAGCTTCGCCAGAATAAAAAGAGAGCGGACGATCTCAGAGCGAACAGAAACAAGATATCCAAATCCATAGGCGCGCTTATGGGACAGAAAAAGTTCGCCGAGGCGGAGGAAGCAAAGAAGCTGGTAGCGGAGCAGGCGGCAGAGCTTGCTGAGTGCGAGGCAAAGGAAGCCGAGCTTAACGATCGCGTAACCAATATTATGATGGTGATACCCAATATTATAGACCCAAGCGTACCCGTAGGAAAGGACGATTCCGAAAACGTAGAGGTAGAGAGATTCGGCGAGCCCGTAACTCCCGACTTTGAGATCCCATACCACACCGACATTATGGAGAAATTTCTCGGCATTGATCTTGACGCTGCGCGAAGAGTAGCGGGCAACGGCTTCTACTATCTTATGGGCGATATCGCCAGACTCCATTCCGCAGTGCTTTCCTATGCGCGCGATTTTATGATCGATCGCGGCTTCACCTACTGCATCCCCCCGTATATGATCCGCGCAGGCGTGGTTACAGGAGTTATGTCCTTTGCCGAGATGGATGCTATGATGTATAAGATAGAGGGCGAGGACCTTTACCTGATCGGCACCTCCGAGCACTCTATGATAGGCAAGTTCATTGATCAGATAATTCCCGAGGCAGAGCTTCCGTACGCACTCACCTCATACTCCCCCTGCTTCCGTAAGGAGAAGGGCGCGCACGGCATAGAGGAGAGAGGCGTGTACAGAATCCATCAGTTTGAGAAGCAGGAGATGATAGTCGTCTGCAAGCCTGAGGATTCTGCCGTATGGTTTGATAAGCTGTGGAAGAACACCGTTGATATGTTCCGCACTCTTGACATACCCGTCAGAACCCTTGAGTGCTGCTCCGGCGACCTTGCCGACCTTAAGGTTAAGTCTATAGACGTAGAGGCTTGGTCACCCCGTCAGCAGAAGTATTTCGAGGTAGGCTCTTGCTCCAACCTTGGCGACGCGCAGGCTCGCAGACTCAAGATACGTGTAAAGGGCGCGGACGGCAAGCCTTATCTTGCACATACTCTCAATAATACCGTCGTAGCTCCCCCCAGAATGCTCATTGCGTTCCTTGAGAATAACCTTAACGCTGACGGCACCGTCAATATCCCCGAAGCGCTTCGCTCCTATATGGGTGGTATAGACAAGCTTGTTCCCAAGTGCTGATCAGTGGATTACCCCACACCCGTGTAGCGCTTTTGCGAAAAAAACGCTGTAAATACCCCTTTTCGCTCATAAAAAATAAAGAGGAAAAAGAGAGATGAAAAGAGATAATTGTCTTCTTATCATAGCAGGACCGTCCGCGGTCGGAAAGACTACCGTAGCCTATGAGCTGATTAAGATCGATCCCCGCTTTGAGTTTGTACGCAGTGTTACGACCAGACAGAAGCGCGGCGACTCCTTTGACGCGGAGTATATCTATATTACTATTCCCGAATTTCACGAGCTGATCGCGAACGGCGGAGTGCTGGAGCATACCGAGTACGCAGGAAACTTTTACGGCACTCCAAGAGCAGAGGTCGAGCGAATTTTATCCGAGGGCAAGATACCCCTTCTGGTCCTCGATATCAATGGAGTCGGATCTCTTGTCAGAAACGCGGGTGATCTTAATCCCTGTGGCGTATACGTTTATGACGATCTCGACGTAATAAGAGAGCGTCTTCGCCTTCGCTTCATAGGCGATGCTCCTACTCCGGAGGGGCAGGCTAAATACGATAGCCGTGTTGCACAGAACGTGCGCGATTATAGTGAAATTCGCGACACGTCTCCCCGTTTCTTTGCCTTTATAGCGAATATTGGCTCAGTTAGAGATACCGCAGAAGCAGTAAATAGCACCTACGTTTCCTTTACTATGGGTGACGAGCGGGATGGCGAGAACATTGCACGCATTTCAGGCGAGCTTTCCGAATCAGCAAAGAAATATATTTGATCATTAAAAAAATGCAAATATAAAAAGAATATGCCGATTAACCATACTGTGTCAGATGGTTGATCGGCTTTTTATTATACTTATAAAAGTGAAGATATAATTATAACAGCGATCGTTGCAGCAGCTGCTATTGCACCAAACAATATAAGCTTCGCCTTATCAGTCATAGGTGTTGCAATGTCCAGATGAATGTAATTTGTGTTTTCATATGTGTAATAATAACCCATATGTATACTGGTACTTTTACCGTTGCTTTTGTTTATATCAGCAAATATTGGCCATATAGGTACTTCAACGGGATCAGACGTATATTGTACGCCGAATCTGTTGAGCCTGCATTCACTCATGTTGAAGTCCAGATCACTCAATGCCTGCCGGCACACTCTTTTTCCTTCTTTTTCTGCGATAGAGTGAGCCTCGCTTTTTGTTACAACATCAGATGATCCAAAACCGTCCACTACAAACCTAGCAGCAGCACGGCAGGTAGGAATTGTAGCAGTATTGTTATCTGCTACAAACAAATATTCATCGGTATTGAAATCTATTGACGTGGTTCGCTTAGTAGTCGTGTCACCATAGGTGCTTTCTCCGGACCCCGTAGAATTTCCCCAAACGTAACCGCGTATCAGTGTTGGACGATCACCATAATATATATCTTCAGCCTTTAATCCTTCGATCGCTTCTGCGAAATCAAGATTTTTCTTTTTTGCTTTTATAAGCCAGTCGTCTTCGTTAAAATAACGCTTTAACCTGTCTATTACTTCATAATTAGCGTTGTTTGCCATAATGCACTATCCTCAAGCTGCGTTTTTAAGCTCAATTATACCGCTAATAAGTTTAATAACTGTTTTTATTACGTAAATAGGAAGAATAACAGGACCGATAAGAACACCGCCTATCAAGCCGCCAATAAAGCCTAGTATTGCGCCTCTGATAGGATGGTTTTCTACGTAAACAGTATTTCCAATTACAGATGCAGAGTATTCATTTGCACCGTCACGCGCGCCGCTTTTTCCTTGAGCAAAAGCTGATCTCAGAATAGGAATAATGATTGGTATGGCACATAAAACTCCCCACATCAACCAGGCGCCGAATCCGCTATTTGCTTTCATTTCAAGGAAAGACACCAAGCCGCCGACCCACATAAAGAGTGCGATCGCAAGCCATATAGCGTTAAAAACTACGCCACTGATACGTTTTGCTTTTTCAAATTTTTCCATAAAAGTCTCCTTTTAAAATTATTATTGCTATAGGAATAGCAACTTATTTCATATTATATCACTATAGCGATTAAAAGTCAATACTATAAATGTGATTTTGTGCCGAAAAATTTTGTAAAATAGTATATAATGTAAAAAAGGAGATGTGATATGTTCGATGTAAGCGCAAGAATTAGACAACTGAGAGAAGAAAGAGGACTTACAGTTAACGGTTTAGCAAATCTCGCAGGAATATCGCAAAGCTATCTTAGGGATATTGAACTTGGAAATAAAAAACCTACAGTGGAATATTTGGAATATATATGTGAAGCGCTCAAGATATCGCTGGTTAGTTTTTTCGATATTCAGAGTAATACCGATCAACTTTTAGGGGTGATATCTAAGCTTAACGCTAAGCAAAAGGAAAAGCTGACAGCCTTTCTAAACAGTATAGTATGACGTGCAGTGTCAGCGTTGCTCTATCACAATATAATAAACAGGCTATTGAAGATTGTATTCTCCAATAGCCTGTTTTTTATTATTCCAGTCCGCCGCTCTTAATGTATTCACCAAGCAGATCTCTTGCGTAGATCTCCTCAGGAATTTCGTCCACGATCGTCAGCTTGTTCGGCGCGTAAAGAGCGGTATACGTATCCACTATTATGTAATAGGTGGCATCCGTGTCGATATTTTCATTTATTTTCTCGCCAAATTCACTGTACGCGATATGGTAATCCGAATTGTTGGTTTCTATGAATTTGCGCTTAAGATCGTAACCCTTTACGGAGCATAGAACTATTTTGTTATCAAAGGGGAAGAGCATTTGCAGATCGGAATATCTTACCTCGCCACTGTCAAGTGAATAGGGACTTCTCGCCGACAGATATCCTCCACCAAGAACTATATCGTAAGCCTCGCCCCATTTTTCCAGACCAAATTCCACATACAGCTCCGCTACTATATCGCACAGCTTGTAGCTGTTGCGGTAATACGCGTTGTTACCGAGAACCACGTTTCCTATGGCAATGTCATCCGCGTATTTTTCCGACAGCTCTTCGATCAGAGGATCGTCCTTAAATTTTTCGTATTCGCTGGACGCGATAAATTCCGCCTCGCTTACGTTGCGTGATCCGGTCACCGAGTTCACTCCTATCTCAACGTGACATATACCCTTGTTTTCTCCGCCGTTCTGAAGATGATATACGTTGTACGTGTCAGAGAAAACGTATTTCTGATGGGTGTGTCCCTCAAATACCAGGTCCACGTATCCCTGAGAGAGAGAAGAATCGTAATAAGACGATAATCTATTAGATGATACCGTGCCGCCGGACGTATTGGATTGATCGTATCCGTCGTGAAGGGAATAAACTATAAGGTCAGCGCCCTCAGCCCGAAGTCGCGTTGACTCGTCCTTTATAAGCTCTGTCAGCTCGTATCCGGTCTTGAAATATACGTCCTCCACCTTGTCCGGAGATATCGAGGAGTAGCAGTCGCCGATAGCGCCTATTATGCCTATCCGTATATCGCCCTTTTCCACGGTTATCGACGGAGCGCAGTAATCAGCAAGCCTGTCCGTTTCAGCATCATATACGTTTATTGCCAAAAATGGAAACTCCGCCAGTTCGAGATTGTCTTCAATATATTCCTCGCCCCAGTCAAATTCGTGGTTTCCGAGAGTCATAGAAACGAATCCCATCTCGTTCATCCACTCGGTAATTATCTTACCGCGCGTCATATTAGATTCCGAGCTGCCCTGCCACATATCTCCGGAAGATAACAGCACCGTGTGCTCGTTAAGCTGACTCGCGCACATACCCTTTAAGTAGGTAGTAAGCTCGTCCACTCCGGGTTGTCTGTCGGTATCGAGCATCTTTCCGTGCAGATCGTTGATAACGTAGAAATCTATTACTACGATGACCGATTCCAGACATTTGTCACATACACCGTCATCCTCCGCGTCAGTATGTACGCATCCGCCGCCCGAATTTCCAAATCCGCTGCAGGATACGATAGTCAGCGCCGTAATCAGAAGTATCAGCGCGCATAGAAATTTGTTTTTCATCATTCTTTCCTTTTAGGGCACGTTGCCTATGTAGTAGTATAACATAAAAATAGAGATATTTCAACCCACGTCTGCGATTAAACTTATGTAAAAAGGAAAATATTGACAATTCTAGCCGAATTTGCTAGAATAATATTACCTATAATTCAAATAACTAATACGAGGAAATAATGAAAAAAATTATGATAAATATTCTGTTACTTTTATCCATTCTTACTCTCGCGTCCTGCCACGCGGGGCAGGGAGGCTCTGACGGTGCTCAAGGCGATAGGGGCGGCTCTCATATAGCTGACGGTGAGATAGGCAGCTCGGTCAGTATGCTAGCCAAAATAGATAAGCTTGGTGAGAAGCTTGAGGTCAGCGTCCTTGAGAGCGAGTATACCTTTGGTACTCACTGGGTCATCACACCCGACGCTACCAAATATTACGGCAAAGACGGCAGTCCCATATCCCGTGACGATCTTAAGGTCGGCGATACCGTTGAGATACTCTACAGCGGTCAGGTAATGATGAGTCTGCCTCCTCAGATCGTCGCTGCAAGGATATCGGTGAAATAGATAAAGAAAAAAGCACCGCAAAAAATTTCTGATAAAATATAACGAGGACTGTGCGTATGAGATTTTTCCCATCCGACTGTCCTCGCTTTTTATTCGAAATTTACCGAAAAACACCGATCGGCTCACCGAGCGTCTTTTACCGAACCGTTTGCTTACTGTTTACCGAAAAGTACGATAAGCTCATCCAGCGCGTGTCCCTCGCCGAGATATATATCCGCAGAAGCCTTCAGCCTCTCCTGATTGTAGCTGTATTTATCGTATACGCCCACGGTCGATAGTCCTGCCCGATTTGCGCTTTCCAGGGCAACGTAGGAATCCTCTACGACCCATACGTCCTCACCGTTAAGTCCCATCATTTTCAGAGCCTCAATATATACGTCCGGCTTCTCCTTTCCTATGCTAAGATCCGCGCAGGACAGTATATGATCAAAATATTTTAAAAGACCCGTTGACTCAAGGGACGTTCCGATTTCCCGTCTTGCCGTGGCGGAGGCAAGGCATATTTTTATCCCCTGCTTTTTAAGATACTCAAGCAGCTCGACAGCGCCGGGTTTTGCTTTTGCTATACTTTTGTAGAAATCGGTTATGAGATTGACCGCAAAAATTTCAAACCTTTCTTCGTCCTCTACTATTCCGTACTTCTCCATTATGAAGCGCATAGCGTCCTTGTATATCATTGTGCGCACACGCTTGTCGTCATCTTTTTCCGGCAAAAAGCTCGGATTGTTAAGATATCTCGTACCTATTTCACACCATAAATGCTCCCAGAACGAGAGGGAGTCCACAAGTGTGCCGTCCATATCAAATATTACGCCGTTTATCTTCATCGTTTTACCTATTTCTTGATTTTTTGTCTGTTATGGTGTGCTCGTTATCCGCACCTATCCTCTGATGCTCCGATATACCGCGTCGCGAAGCCTCGGCTGATAATAGCTTTCCTGCTGATTTAACATATGATGCGCGTACGCAACAGAAAGCTTGATTTCCGGGTCGACGAGCAGAGTAGCGCCTGCCGCTCCTCCCCAACCGAACTCACCGATATTTCCTAAACCATACGCTGCGTTCGGGTCTATCATAGTCCTCACGCCAAGTCCGTAGCCGTAACCGGAGAGCTGCGGCCAATTGAAGTCCGTGAGCTGCGACGCAGACAGCTGATTTGTCCGTATCAGATCTATCGTGTTTTCCGAGATTATTTTCTCGCCGTTTTTCCCACGTCCGCCGAGCGACATAGCAATCGCGAATTTTGAGTAATCCTCTAAGGACGTGGTAATACCGGCTCCGCCGCTGTCATACTCACTGCCGAGAATATATCTGACGCTTTTACCTACGTTCACTATTTGACCGCCGTCGCGGCTGAAGCCCGATGCCTGCTGCTTTACAGGATCGTCCTCGCCACCCTCATCGTATCGGTAAAGCTCTGCAATTTTCTCTTCAGAACCGTTATAGTGATAGTAAGAGTCGTTCATTTCGAGAGGCTCGAATATGTTTTCACGTACGTAATCGCGGAATTTTTTGCCGCTTATTTCCTCTACGGCAACCGCCAGCACGTCATGACACAGACTGTATTGCCATCTCTCTCCCGGCTCAAATGACAGAGGCTCTTTTGCAAGACAGCGAATAACCGTTCTCGTGTTCATTTTTCCGTCCGTAAGCCTTCTAGCCACATCAAAGGCGCTCGCGCTCAGATCGTAGTTAAATCCTGCCGTCATAGTAAACAGATGACGGAGAGTTATAGGATTCTTTGCCCGTTTTACGCCCCCATTACCGTCTGAAACGTACATATCTTCATATTCCGGCAGATACTCATAGAGAGGATCGTCCAGAGAAAATAATCCTCTCTCGTATAACTGCATGGCGGCTATGACGGTTATAGGCTTGGAACAGGAAAAAATGTTGAAGAGCTTTCCTTCGTTCATTCTTATCCCGCGCTCCAGATTTTCGTAGCCGGATTGATATTTAAAGACTTCTTTGCCGTCTATGGATACGATTATCGAGTTGCCGGGTATTCGCCACCCCGTAAGCTTATCCATAAAGATCCGTAATGGTTCAAAGTTCATTTTGCTTTCCTCGCGTGCGTTTGCAAGATTAAATTATAACTTGACAACAGAGATGTTGCCTATCAGATATCCTCCGTCATTATATGGCGCGTCGGTTGCTAAATAGATCGTGTCGCCGTGCGGAGAGATCAAAGCTATCTCTAGGTCGTATAAGTCTGACGGCAGATCGCAGGATAGCTCACCGCTAAGCGTGAGAGAGTGCGTGCCCGGCAGAAGCTTGCGAGTGTCTACGTCCTGCTCAAATTCAATTAACTCGCTCCCCCTCGCCCGAAGCACCAGACGTAGCGGCTTGTAGCATGGCGCAGAGCCGCAATTCTCTATCTCCAGCTTTACCGTGAATCGCTCTCCGCACTTTACACTTTCGGGGTATTGCGCGCTTTTTATGGTGAAGTGATAGCCCATTCTGCGTATCCACTTCTCGCATTTTTCTCTCCAGGAATAGGGAATAGGCATAGACTTCGGATTAAAGGTGCTGATATGCCAATCCAAAGTTTTTTCAATAATGGTATCGATCTCCCAACCCTGTCTTTGCCACTCTCCCATCCACCAATACGATTCAAAGGATACGGGAGCCTTTTTCCAATTATCAGCGAGGCGCTCTATCCTCGGCGGATAGTATTCCTCCGTATGATAGGGGTCTCCCAGACCGTCGCCTCTCCAACCGACGTCAGCGCGTCCGCTCGCGTAATCTATAAGGTTTGGACGTGAGATCTGCGTGTAGAGCTGCGTCGTTGGAAACGCCTCAAGATAGGTATCCATAATAGTGTTAAGAAGATCGTCACTATACAGATCAAGCTTATAGCCCTCGCCCCACGCGCCCGGCAGAGAAATATCCACCCCATCAAGATACGGGTTGGAGTCAAATCTCTCACCTATCTTACGTACAGCCTTCAGAAAAAGCTCCATAAACAAGGGATCCGTCGGTGAATCCTTTATTCTTTCCATGGGAGGACGTTCAGGGCAGGGAATCAGCTCCTTAAGCCATTCGGGCACGTCGTCTGAGGCTCTTGTGCTATGCGCCATCAGACGAAATAGCACCGTCTGTCCGTGACGCTTCGCTTCATCTAAAATTCTCTCGATAAAAGCGTAATCGTACTCTTCACGCTTTGGCTCGAATTCTTTCCATAAAATCCGTATATAAGCTACCGTGTTGTCCGGATACCAGCCTTGATCTCTGCCCAGCTCCTCCGCATCAGGTGAAACAGGGAAGCATTCCACTCTCTCTGTCTCGGTTCTTCGATTTTCGGGCAGCACGGTTATATCCGAGTACAGCTTCTCACCACTGAAATGCTGAAAGGATACGAAACCGATATAAGGATTCTGCTTTTCCTCCGGTCTGTAACCGAATAATGATGACTTCATCTTATACGCTCTCCTGTTTTTTTTTGAGAATGAATTTTTATAACGGAACCTCTAAAACCCGAATTTCCGTAACGGAACTGCCAAAAGCCAAATTGCCATAATAAAACTGCTAAAAGCCAAATTATCATAACAAAACTGCTGGTAACCAAATTTTTAAGAAATAAACTTAGGCAGTTTACATCGCGCTTCTGCATATCCGCAGCGCAGTATACCTGCCCTTAAGATACATCGCGTACTCTATACCGTCACGTATCCTTTACTCCGTATATTCGTTTTTGAAATCAACGAGCTGAAGTCCTACAGAGTCAAGCAGCTCAAGTATCTCTCGCGGAAATTTTGAAATACCGAGTATCTCTCGTATATTATCCCACCTGTCGCGATAGGCAGCATTCATCAATATTTCAATCGGTATTCCTCATATTTAGGCGGCGAGCAAAAGAGCATCGCCGCCTTTGAAATTTATTATATTCCGAGGTATTTATGTACGATAGGCCAGGAGTCATCCGCATAGAATCGGTGACCGCCGTTGCCTTTTACGAGTGAGCAACGGTCCGCTGTATTCATAGCCTCATACGCTGCCTTTCCTTTATTGAATACGTTCTCAGCTGCGCCGATAGGGAATATTTTGTCCTCTATACCCGACACCTGAATGAAATATTTAGGACACGCCATAGCCATCAGATCGTCCATATCAAAGTACTCGGCTATATGCGGTACGTAGTTGCAGGTGCAGTGGCGCATCGCGCCTATAGAGTCCTTATAGGTACACATAGCGCAAGAGGGCATTGCCAGCACGACTCTATCCTCCAATGCCGCAACGTATGCGGTCGCTGTTCCGCCGCCGGAGTTACCCATACAGCATATTTTAGAAGTATCGATCTTATCGCTGAAGCTGCTTTCCAGAACGTCTATAAGTCTTGAAATATCCCAAACTCTCTCTCCTATGGTGGTTCTGCCCATCAGCAGAGCGGTCATACTCGATTCCATACACTGAGGACCCTTTTCAGTTCCTCCGCACTCACCGAAGTTTCTCTGTTCTACTGCAATAGCGGCATAACCCTCCTTGACAGCACGAACACAGAAATCTCTGTCGCCGCCTTTTATGGATTCTACGTCACTGTCGTATTTCGGTCTGCCGAGAGAGATGTGCATACCGGTGGAGTGACCCTGCAGACATATCATTACGGGAGGGTTTTTGACTCCGTCGGGCAGCCACATATGGCAGGGAACACGGTATCCGGCTTCGCTCTCGAAGGTAAAGCGAATTTCGGTTGCTCCCTCAATTTTTTCCGTGAATTCTATTTTAACGTCAGCATCTACTTTTTGGAATTTATCCATTCCGAGAAGCTCGGCGAGCTTTGCTTTCGCTTTACTCTGCCAGGATTTCAGATCCTTTCCGTCATATGACATCGTAGCTTTCACCTGTTGAATGAGTTCTTTTGAATTTTCAAATGCTGTTTTCATTTTAATTCTCCTTTGCTTGCGGATTTATATGTCCGTTTTTAATTAAATTCAGTTTATCCTAATCGTTTTTCGAGTCCATCGCAAAGCTTCGTATATCAATCGAACCTCACAGCTTTTTTCGAAAAATATACTGCGGTCATTTCTCTGCGCGAAGTAATCGTCGCCGCACGCGACAGTCAGCGCCCTTAAAACAATAAGTAAATATCCTTACCGTCCCTATGCTCTGATTTGCCCGTTTTCGCTTTGCGCGGTGGTTAATTTGATTATAGCATACTTCTTCGGTCATTTCAATCCCTGAGTACGATTTTATTTTAATATATTTTGATGCGGCGAGCAAATCCGCGAAGGAGTAATTTGTAAAAAAAATAAAGCCAACCGCGAGGTTGGCTTTACTAAAGGTTCAAAGAAGAGATCGACCTGCGCTTTTCAGCGAAGCCATAACTTCTGAGGCGCGTAATCCTTACATCCATTGAGTTGAAACAAATTACGCGATTAAGGTGCGGCTCCGTCAGGCAGCGGCTACGTTAGCTTTTTTGCGGTTCAATATTTGAATCACAACCACTCCGGCAACGAGAGCGATTCCGACCAGGTCAGTAACAAGACCGGGATAGATCAAAAGCAGTCCGCCTATGATGGATATCACTCTTTCATACCAGGTCATATTGCACAGAATATATCCCTCAAGCGCCGCTGAAACGCCGAAAATACCTATAAGCGAGGATATGATGATCAGTATAATGTCAAACGCGCCGTTCGTTCCTATAAAGAGCATCGCGGGGTTAAGCGCGAATACGTAGGGAACTATAAACGCGCCGATCGCAAGCTTCGTAGAGGTGATCGCCGTTTTCATCGGGTTTGCCTGTGCGATTGCCGCGCCCGCATATGCAGCAAGAGCAACCGGGGGAGTCAGATCGGCTACGATACCGAAATAGAATACGAAGAAATGTGCCGCGAGAAGCGGAACGCCCATCTGCACGAGAATAGGAGCACAGGTAGCCGCCATTATACAATAATTCGCCGTGGTTGGAACGCCCATACCCAATACGATACAGCAAAGCATCGTAAGGAAGAGCGCTATTATCAGATGATTTCCGGCAAATGCTACGATACCGTTGAACAGCATATACGCAAGGCCGGTTACGCTTATAAGACCTGCGATAATACCGGCGATGCCGCAGGCTACGGCAACGGTGATCATTCCTTGCGCGCCTGCTGCCAGGGCTTCCCAAATGCGCTTTGGTGTTATTCTGTTTTCCTTGTTAAACAGACTCACCGCGATAGCCACAACTATAGCGATAACAGCCGCGTAAGCGATAGAGCGTGTGCTTGTGCCGACGAGCACGATCAGAACGATCAGAGGGAGCAGAAGATAGAGCTTTTTCAAAAGCGGTAACACTTTCGGAAGCTCTTCCTTGGTCATACCCCGAAGTCCTTCCTTTTTCGCCTCAAGGTGAACGGTGATGAACACTCCGGCAAAGTAAAGAATAGCCGGCAGAATAGCTCTTACCACAATATTAGAGTAGGGAACGCCTACAGTCTCAGCCATAAGGAATGCGGCTGCTCCCATAATAGGAGGCATTATCTGACCTCCCGTAGAGGCTGAGGCCTCTGCCGCCGCAGCGAATTCGGGCTTATATCCCGTTTTTTTCATTAGGGGTATGGTAACAGCGCCGGAGCCGACGGTATTTGCTACAGAAGAGCCGGATACCATTCCTTCAAGCGCGGAAGCAACTACCGCAACCTTCGCAGGACCGCCCGAGAACCGTCCTACCAGCGCGTTTGCGATCTGAATGAAGAAATCCGCAATTCCGGTGCGCTCCAAAAATGCGCCGAAAATTATAAACATAACGATGTATTTGGAGCAAACGTTTACGGGAGTAGAGAGCATACCCTCCTTTGAATAGAAGAGAATACGCACGCTCTCCGTGATCCTCGCGAGGAAATTCGGATTGTTCAGACCGAAGAACAAAGCGTAAATAAGCAGCACGCCTGCTACGCAAAGTATAGGTAATCCAACGCTTCTACGGCACAGCTCAACAACAGATATAATTGCCAACAGACCGATTATAACCTCAAGCGTTGTGATTTTGTAACGGGCAACTATATCCGCCGCGTTAATTGCGAAATATAAAAACGATCCCACACCCATTACAGCCAGCACGATATCGTACCAGGGGATGTAGTTGGTTTTCTGCACTCCCTTTTTTGCAGGAAAGACTAAATAACCGATCAGGACTATATACGCCATAAACGTAGTCAGTCTTAGCTCGTCAAGCCAAGTTGCAAAAAAGGTAACGTATATACACATTACAGAAAAAAGCGCGAGCACCGTCGTTACGATAATCTTAGGTGTACCCTCCCATATACGGGTGGTAGATTCCTTGTCATACTTTTTAAGTATTGAATCAAGATCCATCGGCTCGTCTGTTGCCGCCGCCTTCTTTTTCTTGAAAAACGTCATATTTTTTCCCTTTCCGAAAAGTTTGAAGCAAAAAAGCAATGCGGTTTTTGCAGTAATTGCTACAACCGCATTGCAATGTTAATGAAATTACTCAGCTTCTACGGTTACGCCCTTTTCAGCGAAGTATCTTGCAGCGCCTTTGTGGAATGGAGCCGTCATACCGCTGGTAGCATTATCGATAGAAAGCTCTGCGCCCTTTGCGTGAGCTGAGGTTATCGCCTCTATGTTATCGAATATAGCCTTCGTAATGTTATAAACGTCATCCTCGGAAGCGGATGCGCTTACGATCAGAGTAGCCTTAACGGTTACGGTGTTAACAGCCTCAGTCTGTCCGGGATAGGTGTTTGCGGGAATAGCGTGAGCGGTGTAGTAGGGGCAGCTCTCGAAGAGAGTATCCATAATCTCACCGTCAATGGGAACGAGATATGCGGTATTTGATGTAAAGAGCTCGGTAATTGCGGGTGTGGGAGGACCTGCAACGATAAACGCAGCGTCTATCTTGCCGTCCTTCAGGGCGTCTGCAGAGTCAGCAAATGACTGATACTGAGGTACAATATCCTCCTCGGTAAGTCCCGCAGCCGTGAGAACGTCTATAGCGTTGAAGTAAACACCGGAGCCTGATGCGCCGATAGATACCTTCTTACCTGCAAGATCCGCAACGGACTTGATATTGGGATTCATAGTAACGAGCTGAACAGCCTCTGCGTAAAGACCGCCTATGACGCGGAAGGAATTGATATTACCCTCTGTTGCAAAGGAACGTGAGCCGTTCCAAGCGTAAGCCATAACGTCGGACTGTACCGTGCCGAGCTGATAGTTGCCGACATCAATACCCAGAATGTTTGCCTTTGAACCGTCAGTAGAAACGACGTTAACGTTGATTCCGGTAGAGTTTTTTATCTGTGTACCGATAATTCCACCGTAGCCGTAATAAGTACCTGCAGTTCCGCCTGTACCCATAGTCATCGTAGCGCCGCCGCAGGAAGCGAGAGCAACGAGAGACATACAAATAAGTAATGCCAAAGCCATAATTTTCTTCATAACTTTCATCCTCCAAAATAAAATTATGTTACTATTATATAATACTTTCAAGATAAATTCAAGTTCTTTGACGAATTTTTTTGCACGTTTTATTGCTTTTTTAAACAAAATCGCCTCAATTTTGTACATATTTTTGTACAATTCGTGTTATTTTATGCAAAATATAAATTATTGAACGGTTTTCTCGTCTTGCGCTTAGCCGTAAGAAGCAAAGGTGTGACAGCTGATTTGCGACTGTAAACCCATATCAAAAACAAGCTCTCCGCAATCCTCATACGTTGATCAAATAATAGGAAGCGCCAAATTTTTAAGCCTTTTGATAATGAAAAGGGGTGAATGGCCACAGGCTTGAATGCTCGGCTTCTTCACCCTTATTTTTTGCGGTATAATTCGGAAATCGTTCAATAGATACTCTTCCGTTTTTTTCTCTCATAAGCTCGGAATCGAACCGCAACGGTGGAGGTTCTGAACGCGCCGTAAAGCACGACGGTCGCATACGGCGATGAAAAATCAGAATATTCTGATCACGGAGAGTTTGTGCGATTTTATAAGTACCTTTAAGACGGATAAGGTATTTTTTTGAAATACAGTCCGTTTTCAGCGCTTCTTTCATACAGAACGTATATCGCATCATCCGAAACGGCTATATCCGAATATCCACCGATTTCATCTACAAGAATGCTTTCGTACGTTTTGAAGCAATCCTCGCTTATTTTTACAGTAAGATTTATTCTTTCGGCAGATAAATTGGAGCAGTTTATGTGAAATATTTTTCCGTTCCTGCTATCCATACTGCCTTGGCAAAACGGATCGGGAAGATTTTCGCAAGGAGCTAACCCTTTCCAGTTATCATATCCGTTATCGCTTACAGCGAGATAACGCCTGTGATGATCGTTTGTGTTTCTGATAGAAATAAGCACCTTACCGTCTTTCGTGACGGCATAAGCACACTCATTTCCGTTTATAAGACCTGCCCCATCTATTTTTTCACCAAGATGCCAATTTTCCCCGTGATCCTTTGAGTAAATACAAGATACAAACGATGGCAAATGCGCCTTTTCTTCAGCGAGGTTATGTGCAAACCACACCGGAATTATAATCGTATCATTGTGAACTATTGAGTGTCCGGGACCAATGGCGACACAATTATAGAAAAAGCCCCCTTCATCAAATACGCCGGTTATTTCACGCGGCGCGGTAAATGTTATGCCGTCATCCTTGCTTTGACAGTAAAAAAGCTGTTTGTAATTTTTTAAATACAAAAAATGGACTACCTCTCCGTCAGCTATCATAACCGGATTATTTGTCGTATCACCGCCGCTTGGTATTATCTTTACGGTTTCCCAAGTTTGACCCTTGTCAGAGCTTCTTTTCACCTTCAAATCAATATCTGCCCAGTCAGACATTGTTCGTCTGCATTCATAATAGGCAAGCAAGGTCCCTTTTTCTGTCATAATTAGTCCGGGAATTCTATAATTGTCATATTCCGTTTTTGCTTTTTCTATCCACATAGATGCTTCTCCCAAAGAAATATAAATTCTTCATTACCACACACCAAAATAACAAGAGGAGAACAATATGAGCTATACCCATTTTACCATAGAAGAACGCCGATGTCTACGGGAATTTTATAAAAAAGGCTACGGTTACAGAAAAATTGCGAAATTATCAGGTTGAAATGCAGGTTCTGTGTCACGAGAATGAATTGTACTCATATGTATCTTGGGGAATCGTATATTCTGCTGTCGGTTGAGTGCGGGGAGTGTTCAGCTCTGTAATTTTCTTATGTTTCTTCTGACACGGTTTATGTGTCTTTCAAAATCACCGCTGCTTATCAGCTCGGCGATCACGAGCTGTTCAAAGGTGGGCACGGTGCAGGAATAGAAGCCGAGCCGCCGATCAAATTCACAGGCGAGGCGCGCGGGAAGCACCATGTATCCGACACGCAGGGCTGGAGAGATGGTTTTCGAAAAGGTGTTAAGGTAGATGACGTTGTTCTGCTCGCAGAGAGAGAAGAGCGTTTCCTCCGCCTTCGCGGAGACCGAAAACTCGGACTCGAAGTCATCCTCGATTATATATCTGTCGCCCCTGCTTGACCAACGGATGTATTCGTGGCGCTTGCTGGCGGAGGCGGTGATTCCGGTCGGAAAACTTCTATATGGGGTGGTGTGCAGCACGCTTGCCCGCGTTTTTTGCAGGGCGGCGCGGTCAATACCGTCGTGCGATAGCGGCAGGAGCTCGTATTTTACCTCGGCGGCGCGGTAGACCTGCTCGATCTTCTTATATGAGGGCGATTCGATTCCGAAGATGCGCCCCTTTCCCAAAAGTTCGATGATCAGCGAGTAAAGATATTCCGCGCCCGAGCCTATAACTATCTGCTCCGGAGAAACGTTTATTCCTCTGTTGCGCGCAAGATATTGACGTATCGCATCGCGAAGCTGCAGGCATCCTGAGCTCGGTGAGCGTTCAAGAATGTCCTCGCCGTAATCGGTGAGAATACCGCGCATCGTTTTGCTGAGCACGGAGAAGGGGAAATCGGGATAATCGCGCTTGCTGTGCTCTAGAGGGATTTTTATAGCGGATGGCTCGGCTGTGGCGGCAAAGCTGTCATCCTTGCGGAATATTACAACGAATCCGCTGCGCTCACGCGCCTCAACGTACCCCTCGTCACAAAGAAGAGCATAGGCGTGATCGACTGTGACCGTGCTAACCCCAAGCTCGTCACAGAGCAGGCGCATTGATGGGAGCTTCGCGCCGTGCGGATAAAGACCGTCTATAATATCACGGCGGATCTGCTTGTAGATCTGCAGGTATACGGGACGCTCGTTTCTGTTGACAGCGTACTTCATCTGTATATATAATTTTCTCCTGTTCTGATTATTTTTATATAAACAAAAATATTATATAATAATTTCACAGAAATTGCAAGGAGAAAATAAAAATGACATATAAAAAAATTTTAACCGTACAGGATATATCCTGCGTCGGTCAGTGCTCGCTTACGGTCGCGCTCCCCATACTCTCTGCCTGCGGGCTTGAAACCTGTATTCTTCCGTCTGCCGTGCTTTCGACTCATACGGCGGGCTTCAGCGGCTTCACATTCCGCGATCTTACCGATGATATGCCCGCCATTCAGGCGCATTGGCAGAAGGAAAATATCAAATTCAAGGCTATCTATACCGGATATCTCGGAAGCGTTAAGCAGGTGGGATACGTAGAGAGCATTCTCAACACTATGGGAACAGAGGATTGCGTTCGCATCGTCGATCCCGCAATGGCTGATAACGGAAAGCTTTATTCGATCTTCAACGATGAATACGTTGCGGCGATGCGCGGGCTCTGCGCTTCGGCGGATATTCTGATACCCAACATTACTGAGGCGTCCCTCCTCGCCGATATGGAATACCGCGAGGTATACGATGAGAGCTACATCAGGGCGCTTGTTGAGGCGCTTACCGCGCTCGGCGCAAAAACCGTAGTTCTGACGGGCGTAAGCTACACTCCCGCAAAGACGGGTGTTGCCGTGTACGAGAACGGCGCTCTCAGCTATTACGAGCATGAAAAGGTAGCAAAGGGCTGTCACGGAACCGGAGACGTATATGCCTCGGCGTTCACGGGCGCGCTTATGAATGATAAGAGCGTTACCGATGCGGCAAGGATCGCCGCAGACTATACAGTAAAATGTATAATCAACACTCAGGGCGATGAGAATCATTGGTACGGAGCGAAATTTGAAACCGCTCTGCGTGATCTTATGGATATGCTTGCATAATATAAGGAACAGAGATCGCGGAAATCGTCACCGCGATCTCCTTTTCGCAAAGTCTTCGCTATACAAAAAAGAGATTTCTCGTCGGCTCTTTTGCGGATCGGGTGGCGGGTTTGGCGGCGTTTTACTGCTAAATTATAAATAATAAAAAAAGTATTGACGAGGATATGCGGAATTTGATAAAATATTGGTAGTAAATGTCCAAATTTAGTCGATTTTGACGATTGCACGGAGCGCGGAGTGCTTTCTCAAGGAGGCGCTTTTAGGATTTTGCGCGGTTGCTCATGCAGTCGTCATGCGGCAGTGAAATGGAGAATTTAATAAAAAAGGTTATGAAAACGGTTACTTTGTGTCTTGTGATTGCGTTTTTCGCCAGCATCCTGTTGCAGTTTGCGTACAATATGGTATTCGTGAAGCCATTCGTGACGGAAACGACTAAGGGTGGTGACGGCAAGCTCACCGAGATGCTCTATCAGTCTACGCTACAGACTGTATTCCGAAACCGCCGGTGAGAGGGTCGCGGAAGATGGCTAAATGGGGCGGAAGAAATGTAAACACGGCGGCAAAGAGGACCATCGGCCAGAAGAGAAGCTTCATATGCTCCCACGTCGATTCGTTTACTCCCGAAAACGGCGCGATCCAAGCCGCACCGCCGAGCCAATCGTATGCAAAGTGTAAAAGCGTGCCGATAAACGACGTCAGCGCAAAGCCGAAAAATTGTCATAACCAAACCGATCTTTTCATATACTACTCCGATTACTTTCTTAAATAAAGTGTATTCGTGCAAGGTGCAAAATATACGGCGTGTGAGTCTAATAAGCATAAGGAAAAATATGCGAACGGGTACTTTGAATGCATACATATCCTGCGCGGCTATATGTTGCCCACATCACCGTACTGCTCTTCACGAGGCGGCGTTTGTGCGGCGACCGACGCAAGCGTGCCGCAGAGCTGCATGAGCACAATCGCCGCAAGCTCGTACGGTGTCGATACGCAGGCAACATCATTTGTCGGCACCGTCACTGCTAAGGTCTGATCAGACGTGTTCATATCATCGTATGATATGCTCCTTCCCGATGTTTTTATATTGCTATCGCATTCATGATTACCGTACGAGGTGAAAATAACGTGATTTTTCGCAGATAAACTGTAGCTTCCGACTATAAAAGTGTGTAAAACATGCGGATTTGCTCGATTTTCTTGAATTTGTAACACATTTGTAACGCTTAAACTGCTAAAATATATGAGAATATTATTTATTTTCTTTAAAGCAGTGAATGCACAAGCTTAAGGCTGAATGCTTTAAGCGAAAATAAAAAGGGAAATGTGTAATGAAAAGGGAAAAATTACAAGAAAAAATTAAACAAAAATTTGCAAAAGCGAATTCCATAAGATTTCGTTTTTTAACTACCGTCATAGTGGCTATGCTGGTCATAACGGTAGCCATAGGCTACTTGAGCATTTATGAGGTGGACAGCTACGTTCAGGAGCAATCCAAATCGCTGGTGAACGTTGTCTGCGGCAATGAAACGGAGCGCATTAATAACAGCCTTGAGAATATGGAAAAGTCGGTAATCATTATGGAAAGATATATGAGGGATTTTTTCCGTAGTGAGGCGGATGTTTTGGATAAGGATATGCAGAAGCAAGCGATTGAAAGCGCCGATAAAATGTTTGTCGACGTTGCCAAGCATACCAGCACCAAGGGTGCCGTTTCCTTCTACTTCAGATTGGATCCGGCTATCTCGGACAGCAAGGCGGGACTGTTTTACAGCAAGCTGGACGGAGCAGATGAATTCGTGGCTGTCGAGCCGACCGACATCTCGCTGTATGATAAGGATGATACAGAGCACGTCGGATGGTTCTGGGAGCCTTATGAGAAAAAGGCACCCGTTTGGATGAAGCCATACCACAATCAGAATAACGGTATAACCATGATATCGTACGTGATACCGATGTATTGCGGCGAGAGGTTTATTGGAATTGTGGGAATGGATTTTGACTACAAGGCGCTTGTCAATCAGGTAAACGAGATCAAGATTTACGAAAACGGCTTTGCGTGCCTTGAGCAGGACGGAATCATCCTGTCTGACGGCGAATCGGTGCCCAATGTAAATGACGAGACGGGTTCCTCGGAATATATGCGTGCATCCAAGGATCTGGTCAACGGAATGAAGCTTACGCTTTTTGTAAGCTATGATGACATCATGCAGACGAGATACGACATCGGCTTGCATATTATTTATACCGTTGTGATCCTCTCGATAATCTTTACGGCGATAGCCACCTTTGTAGTCAAAAAGATCTCGGATCCGTTGAAAAACCTTACGGATGCCGCAGTAAAGCTTTCGGGTGGTGATTATAATATGGAAATCAAGAAAAGCAATGCGTATGAGATCAAGCTTCTGAATACGGCGTTTGAAAATATGGTGGTTTATCTTAAGGAGCGAGAGGAGAATTTGCGTCTTTCGGCTAACCGCGATTCAATGACAGGCTTGAGAAATACCGCCTCATATTCAAGATGGGTAACCCGATTTGACGAGGAGCTGGAACGAAACCCGTTTGATTTCGGCGTTGTTGTATTCGATTTGAACAATCTTAAGAAAACTAACGATACATACGGTCACGACGCAGGTAACAAGCTGATCATAACTGCTGCCGCAACCATTTCCGAGGTTTTCAAAAAAAGTCCTGTATTCAGAATAGGCGGCGACGAGTTTCTTGTCGTTCTTCAGAACAAGGATCTGGAGAATTACGGCGAGCTGATCGAGCTTTTGAATTTCAAATGCCAAAATACGTTTATTGATGAGGATAAACACATTTCAATAGACATTGCCAGCGGCTTTGCCGGGTATGATCCGGCCAGGGATTCGAGCTTCGTTGACGTATTCAGGCGCGCTGACGAAATTATGTACAAGAATAAAAGAACGATGAAAAACAAAACGGTAACGATATAAAAGAATCCCGTTGCTTGCAGAAAACAATTGTATCAGGTTGGGCTATGATAATTCATATCCGCAATACAGACGCGTCCGACTGCGTTTTTAAAACGGATGCTCAAAATAAATTAAAGAGGGTGAATTTTTTTGAAATCAATTAAAACAAAGCTGCTTATCGTGGTTATTGCGGCATTGCTGGTTACTACGGCGTCATTGGCGTACGTTTCCTTTACTACCATGCACGGTGTTATGCACGAGGATGCCGACAAGATTCTTGCCGCGAGATGTGAGGCGGAAACCACTATCGTAAACCGCGTGTTCCGCGATATGCAAAAGTCGGTGCAAATGATGGAGAGCTATGCAGATAACAGCCTGAGCGGCTTATCCGTATTTGATGATCCCTCGGCATACGAGGCATACACCGAATCAATGAGGACGATGTTCCTTGACATTGCACAAAACACAGAGGGGGCGGTCACGTTCTATTTCCGCTATGCTCCCGAGCTGGTTTCCTCTTATACGGCGGGATTCTGCTATACCAAGCAGACTAAGGATGCGGATTTCGTTGAAATTCAAGCCACAGATCTTTCCAAGTACGATCATACCAATGTCGAATACGTTGGTTGGTATCACGTGCCGGTAAATGCGGGACACGCGGTCTGGCTGGACAAGGGAAACGCTGTAAACTACGGCAAGCGCATGATCTCTTACGTTATTCCCTTCTATGAGGATGGCAGATTGATCGGTGTTATCGGTATTGATTCTGAGTTTTCCACCTTGACCGACCGTATAGATACTATTCAGGTTTATAAAAACGGTTACGCATATCTGAGCGATGCCAACGGCGAGCTTTTGTACTGCTCACCCGATGCAGTCAACTATCATAAGACAAGCCACGGCGCTCAGTATACTGAGGCAACCACCGAGCTGATCAACGGTATGAAGCTCTCGGTCCGCGCCGATTACAAGGACATTCAAAGCGAAAGCCGCCCTATGCTGTTCAACATTTTGGTGGTATCTGCTACTTTAATGATTGTTTTTATCGCTATTACCGTAACTTTAACAAACCGTATCGTAAGACCTCTTAAGCGACTGGCTCAGATTTCCGAGCAGCTTGTGACCAACAACTCTATTGGCGACGAGCTCGAGCTGGTAAGCGATTCTAAGGACGAGGTCGGCATGCTTTCGCGTATTTTCAAGCAAACGGTGGACAAGCAGCGCGAGCATATGAGCCAGATCAACGCTTTGGCTTACCGTGATCCTCTGACCGGTGTGAAAAACCGCGCGGCGTACAATGAGGCAAGCTTTGCAATAGAGACCGTTATGCACAGCTCGTTCATTCGCTTCGGCGTGCTTCTGGCAGACATTAACGGGCTTAAGGAGGCAAACGATCTTTACGGCCACGACATGGGTAATCAGCTTATTATCGGTGCTGCGCGCCTGCTTTGCGACGTATTCAGTCAGAGCCCCGTATTCCGAATCGGCGGTGACGAATTTGTCGTCATTCTCCGCGACAGCGATTTTGAAATTTACAGAACGCTGATAGAGAAAATGGATGCTGAATGCGCGACGCGTTACATAGAAGTGCAGGGAGTTAAGCTACCGGTTTCGCTCGCTCGTGGATTTGCGGTCTATAACCCCGATATAGACAACACCTTTAAGGACGTTGCCGTAAATGCCGATCATGCAATGTATTTACACAAGCAGAATTGTAAGCGTAAGCCGGCGTATGAGGTTGAAAACGTTTAATATGTCAAAAAATATGTTATTTTTCCAAAATCCATTGACATAACGCAAAAGGTGTGCTAAACTACATTGAGTAAGTATTAAAAATTGACCCTTAGCAAATCTGTCGAAAGGCAGAGACGCAAAGCTAGGTGGCTAAGCGAACCCACGTTCGTATGCTCGACCGGTTGCAACGTTTTTTGTGTTGCAACCGGTCGCTTTTTTGTTTAAAGGAGGGTGACCGATTGAATAAGGTTTACCGAGAAGAGAAGAAGTTTTTGATAAATATAGAGGATTTCAGGCGACTGTCGCATCATTTTTCGCATTTTATGATGCAGGATGAGCACAACGGTGCGATGGGCTATCGTATCAGATCCCTTTACTTTGATACGGAGGGGGATGCCGATTATTTCAGCAAAATGGACGGCTTGGAGCTGCGCCGCAAGATTCGCTTGCGTATTTACGACCCCGCCGCCGACTTTGCAATGCTGGAGATGAAGCAAAAGCAAGGTCCGTACCAGCTGAAGCGCTCTTTGAGAATTACAAGAGAGGATGCAGAGCGTCTTGTCAGGTGCGATTACACTCCTCTGCTTCACTATAGTGAGGATTTTGCGGCCGAGTGCTACGCTCTTATGCAAAGCGAGATTTACCGTCCCAAGACTATCGTTGAATACAACCGACTGGCATTTATCGCGAAGGAAAACAAGATCCGTATCACCTTTGACAACAATATTATTGCGACCGAGAACGATTTTGACGTATTTTCGCCCACGCTTAATATGAACCCTGTGTTCGATAAGTTTTTCGTGGTGCTGGAGGTTAAGTTTAACGGCTTTTTGCTTGATTACATTCGCGATCTGCTTTCGAATGTTGATAAAAGCGAGCTTTCAGTCAGTAAATATATGCTGGCGCGACAGGGCTCTTACAAATATACCGTAGTATAAAACACAGAACAAGGAGATAACTTATGAAACAAAGTATTACCGAGCTTTTAGGTAAGCAAAACGCCCTTACGTGGCAGCAAATTCTTATCAACATTATCTTTTCTGCGTTGATCGGAGTCTTGATTTACCTTTCCTACTATCTTTCTCACCGCGGCACCATTTACAGCAAGAAATTCAATCTTTCGCTGGTCGTTCTGACCGTGCTTACGGGAACGGTTATGACGGTTATAGGTAACAATCTGGCTCTTTCACTGGGTATGGTCGGTGCGCTTTCCATCGTTCGTTTCCGTACCGCTATCAAGGATGCACGTGATACTATGTACATATTCTGGGCAATAATCGTAGGTATTTGCTGCGGTGTAAGCGACTTCCTTGTTGCGGGTATAGGCAGTGGAATCGTTTTTGCTCTTCTTCTGATCTTCGGCTCGATCAAAAACGATAAGCGTATGCTTCTGATCATTCGCGCCGACCGTGCTTTGCAGGAATCTATTCAAGCTACGGTGTTTAATATGTTTGAGCGCCGCGCCATTATGCGTGTACGCAATACCACCAAGGATAAGGTGGAAATGATCTATGAGATATCCTCCGAGATTTTACGTCGCGCCGAGCTCGGTAAGTACAGCATCTGCGATAAGATCTACGAGCTTGGTAACGTTGAATATGTAAACATCGTTATGCAAAACGATGAGATTTCTGGTTAATATTTATGAAATTTCGAAAATTATCTATCGCATTGTCGCTCTCTCTTTGCGCGGTGTGCGTTTTCGCGTGGACGCTGAGGGAACATACTCCGTCGAAGCAGGCGCGTTATCATCAGCACGTTGAAGAGGCACGTGATGCCTCCCGTGTGTGTGAGCACGCCGACAGTTCCTTCTGTACGCATTTGCCGCTTCTTTGTGTGGACACAAACGGGGCAACCATTCCCGGAAGAGCGTATTATGACGATGAGGGAAATAAGATCATTACTACGGCACCGAACGGTGATTCGTACGTTACGGTTTCCGTTACCGTAACCGATCACGCCGACGCTAACAATCACCTTACGGATGCTCCTACTCAAGCCTCACTTGCGCAGATGAACATCCGCGGCAATTCCTCGCGCCATTTCGTTAAATACGGCTACGCGCTCAATCTGGTGGATGAGCTTGGAAATAACGCTCCTGCCCAAATGATGGGAATGGACTCGCATCACGATTGGGTCATCCACGGTCCTATACTTGATAAGACCTTGATCCGCAATTATATGTGGTATAACATAGGCGGGGAAATTATGGATTATGCGCCAAATGCTCGCTTTTTCGAGATGTTCATTAACGGTGAATACGAGGGGCTTTACTTAATGACGGAAAGAATTACGGCGGGTGATTCTAATTCCCGTCTTAATCTCTCGGTCAACAAGAAAAACAATACCTTCACCGGCTACTGTGTCCGCTATGACCGCGGCACTGACGAGCTGAAGGATCTTGACACCTTTACAATGTACACAGAAAAAACAGGTCAGATCCTAAACCTGGTCTACCCGGGCACAAAGAATATCACCCCGGAGCTGAAAGCCAAGATAGAAGCGGAGTTCTCGGAGTTTGAGCGTATGCTGTACTCCTCCGACTTCAATCACCCAACCAATGGCTATTCCGCATACATCGACATTGATTCTTTTGTTGATTATTTCATTATCAACGAGTTTACCTCCAACTATGATGCGGGCCGCGTTTCAACCTATCTATACAAGGATATCGACGGACTTTATAAGTTTTGCATTTGGGATTTTAACTCAGCTTGCGATAACTATCAGGAAGAGGCAATGGATCGCGAGGCGTTCTTCATACCAAACGCGGTTTGGTTTGAGGCTCTTATGCGTGACGAGGCTTTCGTGGAGCGCATTATCGAGCGTTACAGAGAGCTGCGCGAGACCTATTTGAACGAAGAATACCTTATGGAGTATATTGATTCCACCATTGCTTATTTGGGTGACGCTGTCGATCGTAACTTTGAGCGCTGGGACGATGCTTTCATTTACGACCTCCTCTTGCCGGTAGAGCGCAACCCTGACAGCTATGAGGAGGCGGTCGAAGACCTTAAGCAGTACGTTTGTGAGCGTGGGCGCTGGATGGATCAGAACATCGAAAGCCTGAGAGCGTACGTCACAGAGCGCAAAAGCTAAAAGGAGCAGGGCATTATTGCTTGCTCCCTGAGCAATTCTTTACATATGAGTGTGCTATGAAAAAATATATAATTGTTATATTGTCCGTCATTTCGCTTTGTGTGTTTGCGGATGCAGCGTATTACCGCCTTGGGTGGTATATTGACGTTCGCCCAAATGCGCAAGCCGTTGCGGTTACAAAAACAGAAGAAAACGCAATATGTATTCTTGACGCTAGCGGTGCATGGACGCCGTTGGAAATCCGCGGCGTTACCGTTACTGCGGCGGAGCCCGGTGAATTTGCGGGTAATTTTACAACCACCGAGCAGACTTATCTTGCGTGGTTTTCGCAGATCGGTGAGCTTGGTGCAAACACCTTGCGGGTGCCGTGCATTATGTCCGAGGCGTTTTACATGGCGCTATACGAGTATAATATCTCGCATTCCGAGCCGCTCTATCTGATCCAGGGAATTTCAATTGACGAGTACGTTATGGATTCTACATATGACATCTTTGATGCGCGCTTTTGCGAGGAATTCCGCAAATCCTGTCTGATAGCAGTAGACGTTATTCACGGAAAGCGCAAGCTTGCTCGTAACGAGCTTCCGAGTGCGGGATACGGTAGCTTTACGCGTGACGTATCTCCTTGGGTGATCGGTTATATTCTGGGATCTGCGTGGGAGCCCGAAACCGTGGCTTACGCCAATCGCACCTATGAAAATGATGAGCGTTACAGCTCTTACAATGGTAAATATCTCACTACGGACAGTGATGCAACCCCTGTTGAAGCAATGCTTGCTTACGTAGGGGATTCAATGATAGAATATGAAGCCAAGCGCTACAAAACGCAGCGTGTGTTCGGCTTTTACGGTAATTCCGACACAGACCCTTTGGATATGGGAGAGCTTGTCGATGAGGGAAGTGAGCTGCTTTTAAAGGCGCAGATCAATACCGAAAATATCCTCACTACCGAAGCGGTCCTTTCAGGACAGTTTGCGGCGTATGAGCTGTATGCTTATTCCATCGACCGCCTGATCCTGGCGGATGATGCGATATGGCAGACGCTCGGTATCTCCCGTGAGGATTACGCCGTTGCAGATGGAAAATACAATTATTACGCCGCATACCTGAAATGCCTGCAAAATCACCACGCTATGCCCATTCTGATCGAGTTTGGCGCATCCTCCGGTCGTGCACCGAATAAATTCGAATATAACACCGACCGTCACTACGGAGGTATGACCGAGCGTGAGCAGGGTGAAGCTATCGTTGCCTCGTGGCGCGATATCGTATCGGCGAGCTGTGCGGGCGGTATCCTTACGGCATGGCAGGAGGATTGGGGACGCACGTCTGCTTCTCGCGCAGAGGTCGATGTGGATACGGCTGTTTTTTGGTCGGATGTGCAGTCGGCAACGCAAGGAATGGGTATTCTCGAATTTGTTCCCGATGCCGCCTGCACGCTTGACGGCAGCAATGACGAGTGGTGTGAAAACGATCTTGTATCCGTAGGAAAAAACGGTGAAGCGGTCTACGTGAAGTACGATGAGAAATACATATACTTTATGGTTAAAAAGTCGGATCTTGATTTTTCAAAGGACGTTATTTATATCCCGATAGATACCACACAGCTCTCCGGCAGTAATTATTGCTCGGAGCTGGACGTTAAGTTTGACCGCGCGGCAGATTTTCTGCTGGTTATCAACGGAAGCCACAATACCCGTCTTTTGGTGCAGGAGCGCTACGACTTTTATCTCAGTAGCAATGTGCACGCCTATTATGAACAGAACGTTCCCGACCGCGACAGCGCCTCGTTTGGCTCTTGGTATTTGCCTATCGACTTAGGGTCGGATGATGGAGAGCTCATCCCTTACGAAACGGGTCGACTGACGTACGGGAGCGTTGATCCTGCAGATGACGATTACAGCACGCTTGCAGATTTTATTGCTGGTGACGGCTGCGTGGAAATCCGTTTGCCCTGGAGGCTGTTGAATTTCTCCAACCCCGCAGGAATGAAGATTCACGGCGATTATTATGATAATTACGGCGTGAGGCCCATCACCATCAAGCGCTTGTACGTTGGCATCGGTGACGGCAACGATGAGGGGCGTATTGCTATGGAAGATTTTCGCTTGAACGCTTGGAACGGTAATGTGAATTACAGCGAACGTTTAAAGGATTCCTATTATATTTTGCGAGAATGTTGGAAAAATGGAAACTAAACTTTGCAAACAAGCCATTTGAGTACGGCAAATCGCGTTAAATAAGTTAAATAAAAAGAAAGGAGCTTGTTATGGTTGAGTTGTTGATTAAGATCTATATATTGGTCTGCCTGTTGCTGATCATATTCCAAATCGGCTATTTGACAGTATTGGCGATTCGCATGTATATTGAGCGGCGAGCGATCAAAAAAATGCGCCGCGACATTTTAGGTCAGATGGAACGTATTTTGCAAAACAAGCCCCTTGCAGACAGACACCTTTCCTTTATTGCGAATGACCTTGCACAGCCAATAGCCATTTACTGTTATGAAAGGGCACTGGACAGTATTCGCAGCGAGGCTTCGGCTGGTACGCTCTGCCTGCGTGACCCAGATGAAATTACGAACGTAACCATTTACGTTCGCCATAACGCCAAAAATTATGACACCGAGGAGCATTCCCGCGGCCGTTCTCGCATTTTCATGCGCTTGCGTCCCAAAAAGGAATTGATTCGCCCTCTCGGATGCGATCTTGCGAAGGATGCTTTTGAGCGCTACCTTAAGGCTATATCCCCGGGAATTATCGGTCTTACGGAAGCGTATCGCAAAAAGGAGAATATATTACACGCATTTTACGTTTTTGTTCTCAAAAAATACCGCTTCCCATTATATCATTGTACAAGCGATCTTGTAGCTAATCTCAAGGATCTGATCGAGCTTGGCGACAGCGCCTGCGCAGAGGGAGTTATGCTGGCGGTATACACGATGGGTGATCCCGATCGCGTGCTGGAATTTTTGGAATTGATCGATAAATCGGAAAAATTCGTGCACCCGAAGATCATCAGCGACGGTATACTTTCTTACACGGCGGATCGCGCTGCTCTGAATACTTCTATTCTTTCAAGCCTTGGGCGCTTTTCACCCGAAATGCAGGTCAATCTCTTGAACTATTTGCGCTTTACCGATGACAGCTTCTGTAAGGAGATCCTAGAGATACTGAAGGATGAAAGCGTGAATGACGAGGTGCGCTTCTGCTGTATTCGTTACTTTGGAAAATATCATTACGATCCGGCGTACGAGGTTATTGCCGATTTTGCCGATCACGCTGAAAGCCGCCGTGCGGAATATGCGGTTGTATCGCTGATGGCACTGCGCAATTATCCCTGCGATCGCACCGTGCAAATTCTTGTGCGGCATATCCACCATCCCAACTGGTATATACGCTACAATGCAACGGAGAGTATGGAGATGCTCGGCATAGAGTATCAGGATCTTGTGGATATATTCGACGGCCGCGACCGTTACGCGCGTGAGATGCTACAATACAAATTCGATCAAAGATACATTTTGGAAAAGGAGGTGGACGAATGGGAGATGAGATCCTTAATCTGATTTCCGATTTTCTCTCATGGATGACTGTTGGTTACGGTGCGTATTTGGTGCTTTATTCCACCTTTTTGTTCGTTGCGGTGCTGATCAGCTCCTCTATTCTTTACTACCGAAATAAGAGGGTGCGCTTTCAGAACGTTACCGATCATAAATATCACACCCCGGTTACAATTGTGGTACCAGCTTATAATGAAGAGGTTACTGTTGTTGAAACCGTGAAATCGCTTTTGATGCTGGATTATCAGTCATATGAGATTATCGTAGTTGACGACGGATCTAAGGACCGCACAACGGCAGTGCTTCGAGAGGCGTTTGATATGCGCCGTGTACGCCGTCCTATCCGTAAGCAGGTCCCGTGCCGTGATGCCGAGGCAATTTACGAGTGCTTTACCGAAAAGGTCCCATTGGTTCTTGTGCGTAAGATCAACGGAGGTAAGGCGGATGCCTTGAATATGGGTATCAACGCCGCTCGCTTCCCGTACTTTATCTGTATGGATGCCGACTCGGTCCTGCAGGTCGATTCGCTGATAAAAATCACGCGCCCCGTTCTCGAAGACGATGGCGTGGTGGCGGTTGGCGGAGTTGTACGCCCCTGTAATGACGTAGAGCTGGAGGGTGGACGGGTAAAGACCTACCGTCTGCCAAAGAATCTTGTCGCCTGTATGCAGGTGGTTGAGTATGACAGATCCTTTTTGGGCACTCGCGTTTTGTTCGATAGCTTTAACGGCTCGCTCATTATATCAGGAGCGTTCGGACTCTTTAAAAAGGAAGCCGTTATTGCAATAGGCGGATACGATACCAAAACGATGGGCGAGGATATGGAGCTGGTAGTAGACCTGCATAAGTACTGTATCGCCAATAAGAAGCCGTATGCCATTAAATATGCCACAGATGCTGTTTGTTGGACTCAGGCACCCGAGCGCCTCAGAGATCTGATGAAGCAGCGAAAGCGTTGGCATCTGGGCTTGTTCCAAACCTTAATGAAGCACAGATCTATGGCTACCGACCTGCGCTCAGGACCCTGGGGATTTGCTTCGTATATGTATTTCTTCATTTACGAATTCCTTTCTCCGTTTATTGAGTTTTTCGGCATTATCGTTACGACTGTCTCAATGATTGCAGGATTGGTTAATTTCAAGTTTTTACTGACCTTTACCTTAATTTACGCTTTGTTCGGCGCATCACTGACTATGACCTCATTCTTTACGCGCGCGCAGATTTCCGATCTTAAATTGCGCTTCCGCGACGTGATCAAAGCGGCGCTGATGTGCTTGCTTGAGCTTGTGTTTATGCACACGGTGCTGACATATGTCCGCGCAACGGCATTCATCGGCTACCGCAAGAAGAAGCTCCAGTGGGGACGTATTGAGCGCAAGAAAATCAACTCTAAGTAATAGGAGCAGACGATGAAAAAGAAGATTTTAAGGCCGATCACGTTTTTGTTGGGATTATGGCTTTTGCTAATGGCTTTCCCTCTTTCGGTATTTGCCGACGTGGTTTGCTCTCCGGATAATAAGGGAGATAGCCTCAGCGTGTTTGTGGCAGGAAATCCCGATCTTTATCCAATAGAATATTTCGATGAAAAAACAAAGCGCTACGACGGCGTTTTGCCTCGCATCTACGAGGATATTTCACGCGAAACCGGTCTTGATTTCACCTATATTTATTCCTCCGGTGCAAATAAACAGGAATATCTTGCCAAAAACCAACAGGTAGATATGGTGTCGGCACACGTTGTAGGCAGTGAGGTAGGAAATTATCTGTCCGAGGATTATACCCTCTTGCCCTTTACATACGATGGGCAGGAATACAAGGTTGCAATAGGCTTTACCCAAAACTGCGACCCTCAGGCTATGGATCAAATAAAGACCTATTTTTCCAATCTCACCGCGAGTGATCTGACCGACCTGACCGTTTCCTTCGTTATGGATGATGGACGGATTAGGTTGACGGTGTACTGGGTCGTAGCTGCGATCATATGTGCTGTCATTCTGTTGGGCGTGGGCATTTTGCTGATCAGCATTTTACGCAAGCACAAAAGGAACGCATCCAATCAATACCGATTCAACGAAAAAACTCGGCTTTACAGTAAGGAGTATCTCGCTGACTTTTTAGAAGAAAGGCTGCCAACGGAATTGCGCGAGCTTTACGTGATGGCGCAGATCGGCATAGATTACGAAGACCTAATCAAATATTACGGCAAGGATAACGCAGAAAAAATTGAGGCTTACATTGCCGACCGCTTGCGTGAATTTTGCGACGAAAACGAGATCGCCGCTTATTTGGATGACGTGAGCTTTGCTGTAATTTATATGTCCGCAACCGAGCAAGCGGCTAAGGAGCGTCTTGATGCTCTGATAGAGTCCTTGAATACTCAGAACGAAATTCTCACACAAGATTACAAGCTTACGATCCACGCAGGTGCTTATCGCTTGCACCGTCAGAAGGATCCGTCGGACCGCGTTCTCAATATAGCAAACGAGGCGTACAAGCGCGCCGGGGAGAAGGAGCTGAGGTGCTTCTTTGCCGATCATACCTTTATCAAGATTATAGAGAGCCGTGCGCTGTTGCAGCGAGAGACGGTTCAGGCTGTTAAAAAAGGACAGATCCTTTACTATATGCAATACATAGTTGACATTAAAAGCAACCGCGTATATGGCGCAGAGGGGCTTTCCCGTTGGGAGCATCCGCGCGAGGGGTTGCTTGATCCCGGAGCTTATATCGAGCTTATGCAACAAGCAAAAGCGATCGGATTTTTGGACTATTATATGTTCGAGCGCTCCTGTCAACAGTTAGAGCGATGGGAGAGCGAGGGATTGACTGATTTTTGCGTTTCCTGCAACTTTGACCGCTTGACGATAGGAGATCCCGATTTCTTCGAGCGTATAATAGAAATTGCAGACAGGTACAATTTTAATCGCCGGCACATGATTTTGGAAATCACCGAGGAAACCCTTGTTTATAACCGTAGCAATGCTTGTCACAACACAAAGCTACTTAATGAAGCGGGCTTCTCACTGGCGCTTGACGATTTCGGAAGCGGATATGCGCTGTTCCGGAATTTGATCGAGTATCACGTAACACACCTGAAGCTAGACAGGTCGATGATCTCGCTTTTTGATACCGCCGATGGCATTACGCTCCTGCAGGGCATTATTACTGCGGCGCACAGCCTTGGCGTGATTGTGCTGATGGAGGGAATTGAAACCTTCGAGCAGCTTGAGCGAGCACGCGCTATGGATATTGATCTGGCACAAGGATTTATTTTCTCGCGAGTTATTCCTCAGATCGAATTGGGTCGAGTAAGAAAACGTCTTGAGCAACGCCTGGCAAACGGTATTTTGCCCGAAGGTGCAACGACCTTTGCCGACGTCAATCCCGATGCGCCCGAGGATAATTTGTACGAGGACGATGAGGATAGCGACAACATCCGCTACCGTTGGAGCTTTACTGCTCGCTTACACCGCGCCTCGGATGAGCTTGCCTCGTATTACACTCAGCTCAAAAATCAGTTGCTTTCCTATAAGAAGGTGCGCTCGCGCATAAGCTGGAGCTGCGATACCGTCAGCTACCGCCGCAAGCCCATCGTCAAATTTGCCATGCGTCAAAAGTCGCTCCTGGTTTATCTGGCGCTTGACCCCGCACAGTTTGAGGACACCAAGTACTTCTTTACCGATGCTTCGGAGAAAAAGAAGTACGAGCAGGTGCCAATGCGGCTTAAAATTCGCGGATCAAGAGGATTTAAGCACGCAGGCGAATTAATAGATATCTTGGCAGAACGCCTCGAATTGCAAAAGCTGGCAAGCTTTACCGAGCAGGATTATTCCTTGCCCATGCGTTCGATAGAGCAGCTGATAGACGACGGATTGATCAAAGTAAACGAACGCGCATTGCTGGCGCTAACATCAGAATCCCTTCAAATAGAAACGGAGCAATCTAACATAATCAACGAGGAGAATACTATGGAAAACGACATCACTATGCAAGAAAACGAAGAACAGGTATTTAGCAGATATCGCTGGAGCTTTATGGCTCGTCTGCATCAGGCTCCCGAGCATATTGCGCAGTATTATTCCGAAATAAAAAATGCCTTTTTGGCATACAAAAAGGTAAAGTCGCGTATTAGCTGGAATTGCGATACCATCAATTTTGGTAGAGAAAAGCTCGCAAAACTTGTTTTAACAACCAAGACCTTGTACGTATATCTCGCCCTCAATCCCGCTGATTTTGAGGAGTCTAAATATTTCTTCCGCGATGCATCAGAAACCAAAAGATATGAAGCTGTGCCTATGCGTATCAAGGTTCGCTCCCAGAGAGGCCTGAAGTACGTGCTGGAGCTCATCGAGCATATGGCGGCACTTTATGATATGACTTTCTCGAAGAAATTCGAGCCGCAAAACTACGTTTTGCCTTACGAAAACTTTGAGGAGCTCTTGGAACGTCAGCTGATAAAGCTGATCGAAACCAAGGGTAATGCCAATGGAGAAGACGAAGGCGATGACCTCGATGGTGAGGCAGTAGCTGAGGTGGCGAATGAGCCTGTGATTGTTGAAGCAGTAGCTCTTAATGTGCCAGTGGTTGAAGAGACCAAGGTGGTCGAGGAGCCTGTCGTTGAGGAGCCTGTCGTTGAAGAGCCTGTGGTTGAAGAGCCCGTAGTGATTGAGGAATCCGTGGTCGAAAAGCCGCCAAAGGCGCCCAAAACCGTGGCTGTTATCGAGGAAACTCCCGCAGAGCAGCTGCAAAATTCCGAGCTGATAGAGGCGGAGAGCATTCACGTAGCTTTCCTGGAGCGTATTTGCAGTCAGTTTGATGCAGATGAGTTGAATGCGCACGTTAAGGTGGTTTATAAAAAGAAACGCGAAAAGAAGACGAGCGTGTTCGATATTATTATGCGCCGTAACAGACGCGACTGAGTCTCACGAGGCTTTTTGACGGACAGGGCAAGGCGCGGTGTGAATCGCACTGATATGCCGTGGATCAAAGCCGAGCAGGGCGATGAATTTGTTGATATTTTTCGTAACGGTTCTCACGCCTAAAAAAGAAGCGCTCTGTGCCGCAGCTATGGCGGTTGGTATTGGAATTGCCGTTTTGTAAAATGTCTTCTACCTTTTGAGTAGCAATTCCTTCAATATGTCGACGGTATTATCCGAGCCTTTAGCATAGCTCTTATGCACGGAATGTGTAAGCTCCTTGTCGGTGTCGGCATAATGTTCGTAAAGAAGAATCCCAAGCTTTTTGCTGTCTGAGCATTTGCGATGTTATTCCCATAAAAATAAAAGAAAAAAGCACAGAAAACAAACGTTTTCTGTGCTTTTTGAATACTGGCTGATATTATGGATACAATTTGAAACCGTTACAAAAAGCGTTACACACTATGACACATAATATGGCGAAGCAAGGGGTATACCATTAAATTCTGTGTTGTCATAAGTTGATATGACGAAAGAAAATGATTTTATAATTGACTTCGCGCAATATATATGCTAATATGTTAATACAAGCTGATTTAAGGAGAATTTTTCAATGAAAGTAAGATATATTGACCCGATTATAGGTACAGTAGGTGACCAGAAGGATACAAGCTTTCACGGGGGCGGAAAGACGCATCCCGGTGCGTGTACTCCTTGCGGAATGGTGCAACTTTCACCTGATACTGTAACAGGCGGAGATAACGGAACGGGCTACAACTATTGTCAGAATACCATAGAGGGCTTCAGTTTTAACCATATGAGCGGTATAGGTTGGTATGGAGACCTGGGTAATATACAGGTTATGCCTATTATTGGCGAAACCGATTTAAGAAGCGGAAGCAATGAAGAGGTAAAAATCAGAAAGGGAAAAGAGGGATGGAAATCAGCATTTTCCCACGATAGAGAGGCAGCCAAGGCGGGCTATTATTCCGTTATACTTGACAGATACGGAATCAAGGCAGAGGCTACCGCATCCTGTCATACGGGCATTTTGCGCTTTACGTACCCGGAGAGCAGCGAAGCGGGAATTATAGTTAATCTGTCTCGCAGAATAGCCGGACGTGCAGATTTTCAAGAGGTGAAAATCATAGATAATTCTTGCTTTGAGGGACATATTCACTGTACTCCAAAGGGCGGTGGCTTCGGCAGAGGATTAGGTGGGATAGGCTATGACCTCTATTTTGTGTGTAAGCTTTCCAAGCCTGCAAGCTCTATCAATATTTTTGAAAACGAAGAGTATTTAGACAAATACCTAAGCGATTTTTCGGGTGAAGATGTAGGAATGATGCTTCGCTTTGAAACCGCTGAAAATGAGCAAATTGAACTAAAATGCGCCATTTCCTATACAGATTTAAATGGCGCAAGGCTTAATTTTGCTTTTGAATGCGAAAATTCCACATTTGAAGCTATGCTTAATGATGCAAATTCATCATGGGAAAAAGCTATGTCCGTTATAGAGGTTGAAGGAAGTAATGAAGTGGATAAAACTATTTTCTACACTTGTCTATATCATACTTTACTTGATCCCAGAACATCTATGGACGTTGACGGAAGATTTAAAACCGCTGACGGTGAGATAAAAAAAGTCAACTACACACACCGCACGGTGTTCAGTGGTTGGGATGTGTACAGAAGCGAGTTCCCTTTGCTCACGGTTATCAATCCCGAGATGGTAAATGACGAAATAAACTCTCTTCTTAATATTGCAGTTTCAAAAAATTCATCCTTGCCTAGATGGGAGCTTATGGGCATTGATTCGGGATGTATGGTTGGCGATCCCGGTCTTATCGTATTTTGCGACGCATACCTTAAGGGCATTAAAAATTACGATATAGAGAAGGCATACGAAATCTGTTTGGCATCCTCAAAATGCTACAAGGAGTTAAATGGCAAGCCATTTACATCTAAACGCCCCAAGCACGAAAAGTATTTAAGCGAGGGATTTGTTCCTGGTCGTATCAGCGAAACACTGGAATTTCTTCTTGCGGATTACACAATGTACAAGCTTGCAAAAGCGCTTAATAAGGAAGAGGATGCAAAATATTTCCTTGACAGAGTAAACACATATAAAAACAATTTCAATCCTGAAACGGGCTTTATGGGTACAAGGGACGAAAACGGTGAGTTCATGCCCATAGAGAATGAATACAGCGGCTGCGGATGCGCGGAAAGCAATATTTTCCAGCAATCATGGTTTATTCCTTACGATGTAGTCGGTCTTTGTGAGCTGATGGGCAGAGAAAGAGCGATTTCGCTTCTTGAGCGCCTATTTGAGAGGGCAGATTTTGGTTCTCTCTGGAATGAGGATTACAACCATTCAAATGAGCCTTGCCACAATATAACTCACTATTTTGATATCCTTGGCTTACCCAAGCGCACTCAGTATTGGACACGCAGAGTGCAAAAGGAAGCGTACAGACTTGGTGCGTTCGGCTTCTGCGGAAATGAGGATGTAGGTCAGCTTTCCGCCTGGTATGTACTTTCCGCACTTGGATTTGCTCAGGTTTGCCCTGCAAATGAGGAATTTTATATTAATACACCTCTTTTTAAGAGCGCAAAAATTTCTCTTGATCCCAAATATCATTCTTGCTACGTTGCAAATTCATTTACAGTTGAGTGTGATAAAGACCCCAATGAGCATCCCTATATTGCAGAAATGTATTTAAATGGCAATAAGCTTGACAGATATTATCTTACATACAGCGAGATAACCGCAGGCGGTAAGCTTGAATTTAAGCTTGAAAAATAGAAAAAAGCGAGGAAATCCTCGCTTTTATTCTTTTATAGTATATTCAAAAATTTCAAAATGAAGCTCAGTGCCGATATCAACGCCCTGGGGAAGAAGAGCAAGCGCGATAAACAGCTCCTCGCCGTCCTCGGTATTTACAAGAGTGGCATATTCGCCCTCAATTTTCTTTACTATATAGTCCATAGGTCGATAAAAAAGATATATTCTGTAATTTTTATATGGATTTGAACTCTACCGAAATACCTTTTCACTATTCACATATTACGAGCAATGCGAATAACAAGGTTCTGCGAAGTAGGTTCTTATTACTTCAAAATCATCGAGGTTTTAGTGAAAAGTGAAAAGAGAAGAGGTAAAAAATATCCTCGGACTTAGCGTGATACTCTTATCGGAGTATCACGCAGTCAAATCCGTCTTCGACGGGAGAAATCCACTTTCAGTGGAAGAAATCGCTTTCGCGGTGAAATCCTGCTTCGCAGGGTTGTAATTTGACGGATTTGATTTCATCCAAGGCTTGACCTTGGATTTCATCTGAGCAGAGCGAAGATTTCATCGTGGTGAAACCACGATTTCATTAAAATAACAGAAAAAAGAGCAGACATACAGAATTTTCGTCCTGTGTGTTTGCTCTTTCTGTTTGTATATGGGTTTGGGCTTAGCCCATTTGCGTTTGACTAATCAAATGCGATGCTCGCACTTACCGATGTTTTTCAAATTCTCCGTTAAGGACATCACCTATTGTTCCAAGGATATTTTTTGTGCTGTGCAGCTTTAATAGATGCTAAGGAGAAAAAGTCAATAAAAACAAGTGCTTTTCGGGATTTGTGGCGGTTTTTAGTGCGTCCTTAATAGATGCCATCAAAAACAGATAGATTTAAAAGGTTTATTTAACCTGTCCGTACATCCAAAGAACGGTATAACGATCCTTAAGATCTTTTGCATATCTAATGCCGTCTGCCAGCTTTTCCTCGCTATACATCTTTTCAAATTCTTTTAATTGAAGTCCGACCGTTCCAATCATTTCGATTACTTGTTCCGGTGTCGGCGAGTCGGCAAGGATCTTGCGGATCTCTGACCATTTTTCTATGTAGACGGGGAGCTTGTTTTCATATATCCAGCCGAGCTTTTTCTGCAACGCAATAATTCCATCGGCAGTAGTCGTATTGTCTTTTGCTCCGTACACCTGACGGACTCCGACTTCCCACCCGTACTCATCGAAGGCTTTCGCTTCGGGCATTTTTATGGCTTGAAGCTCTTGACGAAGTCGTGCTGTTAAGCAGGTGGAATACGCCACGTCAATGCCGTGACAAAAATACGGCTCATTGCGCAACAGTCCCGTTACCTCGAAATAGTGGGAAAGATGATGCTCGCTTCCCGATGCGGGACGGGAATTTCCCATATATGCCATGGCAATTCCGACAATAACCAGCGCTCGCATCAGCGACGCAACACTTTTCTCGTCACGCGCAACGATAGCCTCGCCAATTTTTGATATACAAGCAACGGTTTCATACGTGAGGCTGTAAATATAATCGCATAGAGGCTCTCCGTTGACTGCGTGGCTCAGCTTCCAATCGTTCAGGCAGCTGTATTTACCGATAATATCACCGTATCCTGCCTGCAGCATTTCGACAGGAGCATCCTTCAGAATTGCGGTATCTGCTATAATTGCTTTTGGAACGGCAGCGTTTATCGTAATCTTCATTCCGTCGAACAGCATCGCAGCTCCTTTAGATGCGTAACCGTCCATTGAGGGCGCGGTCGCGACGATATAATAGGGAAGATTGTGCTGAAAACTTACGTATTTGCAAAGATCGTTAATAACTCCTGAGCCTACACCGATAATAAGATCCGTCTTGTCACTCAGACAAGCTTCAAGCTTTGCCACCGCGTCTTCGTTTGGTATCACAAACCCGTTTTCACTATACGTCAGTCTGGAATCAATTGCATCGCCCAGTAGTTCGTCCACTCGGTCACCGCATGCCCGACGGGTATTTTTATCACACACAAGCAGAATATGATGGTATCCCGCCGTCAAAGCAGAGAGTTCGTTTAGCGCACCGTGTCGGATGACGACGCGATCAATTGTACAGGTGTGGGTTTTGCCGCAAGCACAATTCTCTTTAACACCGAGAAGCCCCGCAACGTCAGGGACGGATTTATCCAACCACGGCGCCAACACCTCGTCAAGACGGGTATAATCATCAATGCAAATAAAGCGAAAATCAGATCTGTAAACGCTTTCGTCGTTGCCGCCAATGCCGTAATCATCTCCGACAAAGACTACCTCGCTGTGAAGATAGCCGTTTTCACGACACCATAGATCAAGAGCATAATATTTATTGAATGGCTTGGGGGCCATATCAAAAGACGAAGAACCGCCTATAAAGACGTTGTATTCGGAGAATGCTTCGCATACCTCACTGTAAAAAGCACGGCGTTTTTTTCTGTCCGGGTCAAACTCCAGCTTGTCGGCTTGCTTTGCTCTTGTGCCAAGCAGAGGGAGCGTTAGGCAGCCGGATGAATGATATTCCAAATTCTCGCCGGCAAACTGTGTAAAACCGTATTTTTCTCGAATCAACGTGACCTTTTCTTCAATTATGTTTTTGTTTTTACACGTGATAGTGTCATTGCGCACGAGCTTAAGCGTGCCTTCGGCATATTTCGCGTACTGCATACCGTAATTCCCAATAACGTCCATGGGAAATCCGCCAAGCTGATCGTGAATACGCATACAGTTTCCCGCGCCTACCATAAGAAGAGTATAACGCTGTGCAAGCTGTTCGAGGATCAATCGATTTTTCTCGTCCAGCGGTGTTTTGTGTTGCGTGAGCGTACCGTCAAGATCAAAAGCAAATACCTTTACCATATGATTGCTCCTTTACTCTCAGTCCTGCTTTTTTTCTTTTGTTTTAATCTTGACAGGACTTTCATTTTATGATAGTATTATAGCGCAAACGAGCAAAAAGTGCAATACGTGGGTGCTATATTGGTGAGAAGTCACTTTTTTTATGCAAAATACGTCAAAATTATGCTCAAATGAGCAAAAACGGAGAAAAACATGTCAAAAAACAGCAGAAGCGAAGAAATACTGCAGCTTGTTAATAGTTGCGGTGTTATAAGTGTCGGGGAGCTTTCGGAGAAAATCTACGTCAGCCGATCCACAATTCGCCGCGACCTTGAGAAGCTGGAGCAGCAAGGTCTGCTTCGCCGACATCACGGATGGGCCGAATCGGTTTTATCGCTACGGCCGCCGCAGATCATCCGCCGCCATCGGAATCAAAGTGAAAAAAACGCCGTCGCGTCAAAGGCGGCGGAATTAGTCGAAGTGGGTAGCACGATATTTATCGATGCCTCCACGACAGTGCAGTATATGATTCCGTACCTTGCCGCCGTTGAACGACTGACCGTATATACAAACGGTGCAGAAACGGCAATGCGACTTGCCGAGGCCAAAATTCGTGTTATCTCTACGGGTGGGGAATTGTTAGCGGAATCTCTAGCATATGTTGGTTCGACGGCAATAGATACAGTGCGTAAGGTATATTTCGATGCAACGTTTTTCTCCAGCGCGGGCTTTGACGACGGTGTGGTTAGCGATTGGTCGGAAAGAGAAACCGAGCTTCGCCGAGTTGTATTAAAACAGTCGGCAAAGCGTGATTTTTTAGCTGACCATACCAAACGCGGTGAACGCTATACACATATTGTCTGCTCCACAACCGAACTTGATAAAATAATTTGTGACTGAAACAACGTATTTGCGATCGTACGCGCAAAATAACGCAGTATGCCGCCACTGCGGTGTCGGACATAGATCCCGACGGCGCGCGGAAGATTGGATTTATAGTATAGATTATTAAAAGTGCGCGTGCAGAGCAGGGTGCTTATCCGCGCGCTCAGGTCATAGAGCGTAGCTCATGAGGTTCAAACCCAATCTCCGCTTGCATAGAAAAAAGAAAAACTCAGTCACCCCTATAGGATAACTGAGTTTTTTGTGTTGTACAGCCAAAATAGATGCCACGGTGAAAAAGTTAATAAAATCATAGGAAGCATTCGCAAAAATGATCTCAACTTTAATCACTTTTCAAGGCTCTTTTCCAAATTTGAACCTTCCTTAATATAAGTTACAGTTTTTCCACCAAATTGATTACTATAGGAATACGTAAAAAATTCTTCTGAAAAATAGATTGGATCTGTGATCACGCTAAGCTCTTTTCCTTCTGTATGGCCTTCGTTATAAGAGGTTTCTGTTTCAAACAGATATACCGCTCCGTTGGATGCCTCTCGCCAGACGAACTCAACCCGTCCCGACAGAGTGAAATTGTAATTTGAGTCGATGGAGCTATCATATTTGTAATAGCACTCATAATAACCGGTTTGGTCTTTCTCAAATACGTAATATTGATTTTCGTCCAAAATAGACTTATACTTTTTTCCGTAATCTATGGGATTTCCGCCTTTTGAACTTTCGCAAGACACCATAGTAATCATAATTGCCAAAAGCGCGAATACGGATAACAGCTTTTTCATATTTCTACCGCCTATATTTAAATTTATTTCATAGTATCATGAAACCCATTATTTGTCAAGCTTATATTTAAATTATTGATTATTAAAGTTCAAATCCCATCTGCGCGGCGTTTTTTGCTATTGGAATCTGTTAAAATCGCACTATGAAAATGGGCACAAAAAAGCCAGAAGCATTATGGCATCTGGTTTTTTGGGGTGTGCATCTATTTTGGATGCACAATATGTGAAAGGGCTATAAAAAAGATATTTTCGGGTAAGTGCTTACGGGATTTGAACCTCACGTGTTTTATATAATGCTAAAAACACATTACTTTATTTTATCGCGTATTATTAAAATCCAAACTGCTGAAATAATTAAGGATAAGATTAAATAGAGCAAATATGGCAAATCTATCACTCGTGTTAAAAATACATCAAATCCATTAAAAATGCAACCGATAGCAACACTACAAATATTACAAAGGCAAAAGCCGAGAAAGAGGACTCAAAAGAATTGCAGAAACAGAACGAGGTTTGTTTTCTCTTTTTCTTATTGTTTTTTTCACATGCTCACCGTCTTTCGCTTTGATATATCAATTATACCATATTTCTGAATGCTTGTAAATAGTGATGTTTGCCCTTTCGGGCAAGTGATGTTGTGCCTTGTGACACAGTGATGTATTGCGCCGTCGCGCAAAGTGATGTGATGTGTTCCGCCTCACGCCCGAAGGGCACATCACAAGGCGAAGCCGTCATCACGCACGCAGTGCGCATCTCGTTCCGCGTAAGCGGAACACATCGTTCCAAAAACGAAAAAGCAGTCCTATGGACTGCTTTCGTTTTTGCGAAAGACCAGTAAAAAGGTGTGTAAATGTAAGTAAGAACAGTGAAAAGGTGTCCATTTAACTTAAAATTTGAGCAATGAACCATATTATCGGAAGTAATAAAATTAACGACGGAGACAAAAACAAACTAAATCTCAAGACATCAAGAAACAACTCCAAAGTATACTCAAAACGCGTTCCTTGCGTGAATGCAAGTACCACGATTTCAGCAAACGCAAATGAACCAACCATTGTTACAATCGTAAAGATGACGGTTTTTGCTTTGGTTAGATCAAAACACTCTACTACTCGATATGCGCTTAAGGCGAACAGCAAAAAGTCGATAATGCAGATCATCCAAAATATAATTTCGTATGGGTTTTTCAGAGCAAAATAATAAACAAAAGATATAGCCGATGCTAAAATACCAACAATTATTAGGATCGGTAACGGAATATCTTTTAAATCAATTTTTTTAGCCAGATCATCACCTCCTTTAAGAGCATTATATCACATTTTGGTAAACAAATCAAGGCACAGCCTTGTATATCATCCGCAACTTGTTGCGGTATATCATCAAGTCGCAGGAAAATGCACGCTATCGCGTGATGAGATACAGCCCTGAAGGGGGTGATGATATGCCAAGCCTGCGGCTTGGATAAACAAAAAAGAAACTTTTGGTAGACAAAAGTTTCTTTTTTATTGGTTGCGGAGATGGGATTTGATCCTCATGACCTCCGGGTTATGAGCCCGACGAGCTACCAGACTGCTCCACTCCGCGATATAATGGTGCCGGAAGCCGGGGTCGAACCGGTACGAGAAAAAATCTCACGGGATTTTAAGTCCCGGGCGTCTGCCAATTCCGCCATTCCGGCATTGTACGACCTGCTTTATCCGCATCGCCCTTATATTATATCATCGACAATCACAAAAGTCAATACTTTTTTTGATTTTTTTGAAAAACATTGATTTTTCATCTTGACATAGAATTCAAAATATGATATTATATATAAGCGACTTTCCGTTTTGTTTAATTATATGCTTGATTTTTGGATTTATTCTGAATTTTGCATAAAAATTAAACGTACGTCGCAATTTGTGATGTAATATCCAATACTTTCCGAAATCACAATTTAATAGTAAATTACAATCCAAAAAGGCTGTAACGGAATATCTCGTTAAAAACGAGAATACCCTCACTCGTCACTGATGAGCGAGCTCATCGATGACTTCGTGGGGTATGCGAAGCGGTCACAACGAGGCGGTCTTGAAAATTTGTCGGTCAATCGGACGCAAAGAAGCCGAAACCCCTTGAAAACACTGGCTATTTCGCCACTGCAAAAATCACCAAAAGTCGCACATCTAACGTAATATCTAACAATTAAATAACCGGTATGATGATTTACTACACCGCAGGATTATCTCTGTCGAGGATACCCTCACTCGTTGCTTACAAGCGAGCTTGACGCATCTTCGTGGGGTATGCGAAGCGGATTCGTGAAACGAGTTTCACGAGCCACTTCAAAATAGGACTGCTTATATATGGTGTAGTAAACCACACCATATATAAGCAGGAATATCGAAGCGGTCACAACGAGGCGGTCTTGAAAACCGTTTGCCCAAAAGGCACGGGGGTTCGAATCCCTCTTCCTGCGCCAAAAAATAAGGACACTCCTTGTGGGTGTCCTGTATTTTTTGCCACAGTCAGAGGCTCTCAAATCCGCTCTCTGAGCGAACTCGCGAGGAGAGGGGTTCGCATTTGAGCCGTAGAGCGCGTCAAGCTCGCTTGTAAGCGTCAAGGCGAAAAATCTTCGTCGGAGACGAATACCCCTCTTCCAAGCCTGCCATACAAATTGGAATTTGTTTTATTGTTTTCTGCTTACAATAATGTATGCGTTATCGGTTTCAATTACATTTACAACCGACATTGCGGTTTCTTCGATAATCAATGTTATATTATCGAGAGTATCGGGATACACCTTGATTTT
>JAZOTE010000012.1:0-2106 GCA_045657485.1 Eubacteriales bacterium | reverse complement strand
CCCGCAACGGGAATCGAACCCATAACTAACCCTTAGGAGGGGTTTATTATATCCATTTAACTATGCAGGCATATTGACTTATAGAAATGTGAGCAGAGAAGGAATCCTTCCCTGCTCATGTTGCGCTCGCGCGCGTCTGGTGGGCCATCGGGGGCTCGAACCCAGGACCAACCGGTTATGAGCCGGTAGCTCTAACCAACTGAGCTAATGGCCCCTATCGGGGAATTCCCAAACGTGAGTATTATACCACAACAACGGCTATTTGTCAAGGGCTATGGGAAATATTTATTTGTGAGGAAACTATTTATTTGTGAACAAAGCTACTCTACTTGAGCTGTAGGATACGTATATCTTTTGCGGAGGATTCTCACCCTCCTCTCATGCAAAAAACCTGCACCGCATTCGCGGTACAGGTTTTTTGGCGGAGGGTGTGGGACGTAAAACGACCCTATTTAAGTCAGTTGGGTTTCACATACCGCCATCACTTGAGAGAGCGAGCCCCTCCGATTTGGATAAAGCGGAGATACGAAGACCGATTCGCTGGTACGTAAGTCATGAAAATATCTTGCATACATGGGAGCAAAATGCAAATATGCCCCATACTTATTTTGTTGGGAAGGTTCCATTTTTCAAGGACTCAAGCATAATCGTTGCACTGCTTGCGTTAGTTGCAAGGGGAATCTTCTGTACGTCGCAGAGACGAAGGAGCGCGGAAACATCAGGCTCGTGAGGCTGTGCGGTGAGAGGATCGCGAAGGAAAATGATTAAACCGAGCTCGCCGTTCGCAAGCATAGCGCCGATCTGTTGGTCTCCGCCAAGGGGACCGCTTTTCATTCTGTGTATCGGAAGCGATGTTTCACCCATAATAAGCGTTCCCGTGGTTCCGGTTGCATAAAGCTCATATTCCGCAAGGACTTCCTTGTACTTCTTGGCGAGTTCGATAATTTCTTCTTTCTTTTTGTCGTGGGCAATTAAAGCGATTTTCATATGTAATCCTTTCTTATAAAAACAGGAGGCATCCTTGCAGATGCCTCCGAAGGTCATTTTCGATCTCCCGGCGGCGTACCGCATCAGGTTATCTTCGATGCACAGCTGCATCGGCTGATTTTTTATCGGTTAAAACGTAAACGTAAAGGTATTTTTACCTTGCTTGGGAATTTCAAATTCCTCGGGCAGTGCGGGTCCGCAGGAGTGAGATCCCACGCCGCGCATTGCAATGTCAATACATACGTTTACGAAATCGTTCTCTTCAAGCTCGAAGGAATGCATTGTTTCTCTGAGCTGCTCCGTGGTAAAGGGGTTGACCGAGCAGGAGAAGGGCTTTTCTGCCGTTACCTTAAAGAGATCCTTAACTGCCATATACGTGCAAGCGTAATGGCTTCCAGCCTCCTGCGGACGAATGTAGTTTCTGTCATAATTCTCTTCCGCAGAGCTTACGTAGTATCCGTACTCGCAAGCAACATGCTTATCAATATAGCTTTCCATAGGTCCAAAACCTACGTAGGAGAAGTTACAATGTCCCTTATCCACACCAAACTCAATACCGAATCTCGGGAAATTCTCCACGTAATCCGCAAGCTTGTACTCGATGGAAACCGTAAGCTCATTGCCGTTAACAACGTATTCAAGCTCGAATTCCGCTGCGGGCATCAAGCAGTTCGCTGCAAGAACTCCCTCAAACTTATATCTGTTCTCAGACTTTTCACAAGAGAAGATATGGGGCTTACAGGAAGGAAGATGGCAACGTCCCACCCAATGAGGAAGCAGATCGCGGTCATTATCCGTGTATCTGGTGATATTGAAGTGAACGGGCGTACAGAGAACCTCGTTTCCGTCAGCCTTGATCGAGGTGATCTCACCGGTGTGCTCATTGACTTCAATGGCAATTGCGGACGAGAACTTATAGGTGCTCTTGGGAATCTCAACCTCGCACATTTCTGAGGTAGTCTTTCCGCCGTAAACAGCCATCATTTCAAGTGCGTTGGACTTAATTTTTCGATCGGGGGTGAGAAGACCGTCCGCGCAGAAGTTTCCATCATGCTCGGGCTCTTCAAAGTCGCCGCCGTAGAGGAAGCCGTCGTCGGTCTTGATACCGTGGTCTGCCCA
>JAZOTE010000011.1:0-43068 GCA_045657485.1 Eubacteriales bacterium | reverse complement strand
CATAATTTCGGGGCGTACGTTCCAGTCGGGATGAGCCTTCTGAACGTTGATAGCCGCGCGAATAACAGCGGTGGTCTGCATCTTTGCAATTTCGGGATAGGTAACTGCAAGACGGCAGCCACGGTGACCCATCATGGGGTTGAACTCGTGGAGAGAAGCTATAATATTCTTGATCGCCTCTACGGACTTGCCCTGAGCTGCCGCGAGAGCTGCGATGTCCTCTTCAGTAGTGGGAACGAACTCGTGGAGAGGGGGATCAAGGAATCTGATACATACGGGACAGCCCTCGAGAGCCTCGTAAAGCTTCTCAAAGTCGCCCTGCTGATAAGGAAGAATCTTGTTAAGAGCTGCCTCGCGCTCCTCTGCGGTGTCTGCGCAGATCATCTCGCGGAACGCGGCAATTCTGTCAACCTCGAAGAACATATGCTCGGTACGGCAAAGACCGATGCCCTCTGCGCCAAGCTCACGAGCCTTCTTCGCATCGGTAACGGTATCTGCATTGGTTCTAACCTTAAGAGTACGGAACTCGTCAGCCCAACCCATAATAGTACCGAAGTTTCCGGAGATCTCGGCATCAACGGTAGGAATGATACCGTCGTAAATGTTACCGGTAGTACCGTCGATAGAAATGCAGTCACCCTCAACGAAGGTCTTACCTGCGAGCTCGAACTTCTTGTTCTCCTCGTCCATCTTGATATCTCCGCAACCGGATACGCAGCACTTACCCATACCGCGAGCAACGACTGCTGCGTGAGAGGTCATACCGCCACGTACGGTGAGTATACCCTGAGCTGCCTTCATACCTGTGATGTCCTCAGGAGAGGTTTCAAGTCTTACAAGAACTACCTTCTTGCCTGCTGCCTTCCAAGCCTCAGCATCCTCTGCGGAGAATACGATCTGACCGCAAGCCGCGCCGGGAGATGCGCCAAGACCCTTGCCCATAGGAGTAGCCTTCTTAAGCGCCTTAGCATCGAACTGGGGGTGAAGGAGAGTGTCAAGGTTTCTGGGGTCTATCATAAGAACTGCTTCTTCTCTGGTCTTGTGACCCTCGTTTACAAGGTCAACTGCGATCTGGAGAGCTGCGGGAGCGGTTCTCTTACCGTTTCTGGTCTGAAGCATATAGAGCTTCTCATTCTCAATGGTGAACTCCATATCCTGCATATCGTGATAGTGGTTTTCGAGAATCTCGCAAACCTCCTTGAACTGCTTGAATGCTGCGGGGAACTTGTTTGCCATCTCTGCGATAGGCATAGGAGTACGAACACCTGCAACAACGTCCTCGCCCTGCGCGTTGGTGAGGAACTCACCCATAAGCTTCTTCTCACCGGTAGCGGGATCTCTGGTAAATGCAACGCCGGTACCGCAATTATCGCCCATATTACCGAACGCCATTGCCTGTACGTTTACTGCAGTACCCCAGCTGTAAGGAATATCGTTATCACGACGGTATACGTTTGCACGGGGGTTGTCCCAAGAACGGAATACTGCCTTAACAGCGCCGATAAGCTGCTCCTTGGGGTCAGAGGGGAAATCGGAACCGATCTTCGCCTTGTACTCAGCCTTAAACTGATTTGCAAGCTCCTTGAGGTCCTCTGCGGTGAGATCAACGTCCTGAGTAACGCCCTTCTCCTCCTTCATCTTATCGATGAGCTCCTCAAAGTACTTCTTACCAACCTCCATAACGACGTCGGAATACATCTGAATGAATCTGCGGTAGCAGTCGTAAGCCCAACGAGCATTGCCGGACTTCTTAGCCATAACCTCTACAACCTGCTCGTTAAGACCAAGGTTGAGGATAGTGTCCATCATACCGGGCATGGATGCTCTCGCACCGGAACGAACGGAAACAAGAAGAGGATTTTCAAGATCACCGAACTTCTTGCCGGTAACACCCTCCATCTTTACGATATACTCCATGATTTCAGCCATAATCTCGTCGTTGATCTGACGGCCGTCCTCATAGTACTGTGTGCAGGCTTCGGTGGAAATAGTGAAGCCCTGGGGAACAGGAAGACCAATGTTGGTCATTTCTGCAAGATTCGCGCCCTTACCGCCGAGGATCTCACGCATATTTGCATTACCCTCGGAGAAAAGATAACAATACTTCTTTGCCATTTTAATTTTCCTCCATTTTTATGTTTTTATTTTACAAGCATAATGATTACCCGGCGGAATCGCCACCGGAGATTGACGGGAAAGTAATTATTCCCTAGCAAATCCGTAGTATTATATCATAAATATTTAAAAAAATCTATAGTTTTAGTGTTTTTTGTGGCAAATAATTCACAAAATTAACAATTTATTAACATTTGACCCGCAAAATCAAAAATAAATTCGTTGCGCCGACTATTTTTTTGCCCTGTCTATTGTTTTTTAGAAGTTTTATGGTAAAATAATTATAATCTCTATTTTCAACTCGGAACGGCTCTTTTTCCGCGTTGATAATATCTATAAAAGGAGGAAAAATGGAAGGATTAACAAAAAAATACGGATTATTTACCGCCATATGTATGGTGGTCGGTATAGTCATAGGATCGGGAATATTCTTTAAAACAAAGGAAGTGCTGACAGCCGCTAACGGCAACGCATGGTACAGTGTGCTGGCGTGGATAATTTCGGGACTTATAATGGTGTCTATTGCGACCTGCTTTGCGGTTATGGCAACCAAATACGAAAAGATGAACGGCGTAGTAGATTATGCCGAAGCAACCTGCGGTAAGACCTACGCCTATTTCGTAGGCTGGTTTTTGTCTATGATATACTACCCCGCTATGACGTCGGTGCTGGCGTGGGCGTCGGCGAAATATACGCTGGTGCTGTTCGGATACCACGAAGCGTCTATCTCGGTTAATCTGAAAAGCTCGCTGAACAGTCCGGAAACGATAACGTTGGCTCTGTTTTATCTGGTGCTGATATATTTCCTTAACACTATAGCTCCGAAGATAGCGGGTAAATTTCAGGTTTCCTCAACGTTCGTTAAGCTTATCCCAATCGCAACGATCGGTATCGTAGGTATGATCATCGGCTTAATAAACGGAAAGCTTAATGCAAACTTTGATCTGACGTCTATAGACACCGGAGCGATACATCAACCGAGCGCGGATACCGCAACCGGACTCTTCCCCGCTATATGCAGCACCATATTCGCGTATGAGGGATGGATAGTCGCGACGTCCATAAACTCTGAAATAAAAAATTCAAAGAAAAATCTGCCCATCGCTCTCTGCATCGGTACTCTGATAATCATGTTGGCTTATACGCTCTACAACGTTGGTATTCTGGGTCTTGAGGGAATAGTTACGATTTCAAACGAGGGTACGAAGGCAGCCTTCAACAAGCTGGGCGGCGTGATCTCCGTGATGATCAATGCGTTCATCGTCGTATCCTGTCTTGGTACGCTTAACGGACTGATGCTTGGTTGCTGCCGCGGAATTTACTCTCTGTCCGCGAGAGGAGAGGGTATCTCACCGGAAACGTTCAATCAGGTGGATAGGAAAACCAACGTCCCCCACAATTCAGCCGCATTCGCGCTTCTCACCTGCGCTGCCTGGTTCGTGTATTACATTTTGATGGGGCAGAATTTCTTTGATTTCGGTACAATAAGCGAATACGGATTCGATTCCTCAGAGCTTCCGATTATTACGATATACCCGATGTATATTCCCATTCTCATTATAATGATAATCAGGGAGAAAAGACTTAACCCATTCTTAAGATTCGTGCTTCCATCAGTCGCCATCGGCGGCATAGGAATAATCGTAGCCGCGAGCATACTGAAGCACGGAATCGCTAACGTATGGTATCTTATCGTGTTTGCCATAATAATGGGAGCCGGCGCGCTCGTGGAATTTTACAACAAGAAAAAGCGGAGCGAATCCGAGAAAATTGCAGCAAAAGAATAGTTTTTGCAAATTATAGTTTACTTTATAGCAAAAGCAACAGAACAATTCGGCGATAATAAAGCTTTTTTGAGTTGTAAAAAATTATCGCTTAGCAGATATATACTTCATTTATAAACAAGGAGTAACGGCAATGAACTTTGATAGGCTTGACAGCTTTCTTGAATCTCTGCCCGACGCGTCGATCCCGGGCGGCGAGCTTACAGTAATGAAAAACGGAGAAGAAAAATACCACAAGGTATTCGGCTTGAAGGACACTTCTCAGAAAATTCCCGCGTCAGAGAATGACATCTATTGGCTTTATTCCGCGTCTAAGGTCGTCACCTGTGTGTGCGCCCTTCAGCTTCTCGAAGCAGGTAAAATAAGCCTTAGCGATCCCGTATCAAAATACCTGCCTGCGTACGGTAAGCTGACGGTAAGGCAGAGCGACGGCACTGTTTCCGAAGCAAAAAACGCCATGACAGTAGAGCATCTCTTCACAATGTCGGGAGGTCTTACCTATGACAGAGATACTCCTTCAATTCTCGGTTCAAGGGATAAGAGCACGCTGGGTCTTGTTAACGCTATGGCTTTGGATCCTCTGGCGGCAGAGCCGGGCGAAAGCTTTATCTACAGCTTATGTCACGATGTGCTGGGCGCTGTGATCGAGGTTGCGTCGGGTATGCTTCTGAGGGATTATATGAAAAAATATCTTTTCGATCCACTTGAAATCAAGGATATGGGATTCCACCCGACGCGCGAGCAGAAAAAACGTTTCGTCCCTCTTTACTCGTTCTATAACGGCAAGGGGGAATCCTACATTGCGAAAAATCAGAACAATACCTTCGTACTGTCCGACGATTACGACAGCGGCGGTGCCGGCCTTTTCGGAACCTGTCGGGATTACTCAAAGATCATTACCGCTCTTTCTCTCGGCGGTACCGCGAAAAACGGCTACAGAGTACTGAAGGAGGAAACGGTTAAGTTGGCAGAGGAAAACAGAATATCCGGCAAGCTTCTGGAGGATTTCTCTATTCACGGCAAGCTCGGATACGGATTCGGCCTATGCTGCAGAGTACATATGAAGCCGGCTCATTCTATGATCAGAAGCTCGCTCGGTGAATTCGGTTGGGACAGTGCCGGCGGCGCGTACTGTCTTATAGACCGTCCGAAAGAAATATCCATTTTCTATCTTCAGCACGTGCTTGACTGTACGGTTGCGTACCGCAAAATTCACCCCGCGATCGTAAATCTCGTATATGACGCTCTCGGACTTTAATGCTTGAAGGAGCATACTGCTTTAGGTAATGCTATACGGACTTTCCTTTTATATTGTGAGGTCCGACGTTTATATTTTACAGTTTTTCAGCTGTTTTTTACAACAATTATTTACATATCAACAGATAAAGCGAGAAAATACTTAACTTTAGTTAGCATTTTCTCGCTTTAATAATTCATACGTTTTTAGTATGTCACATATTTTGCGATTTGTATTCGCTGGGAGTCATGCCGTAAATTTCATAGAAAGCTCGGTTAAAGCTTCTGACGCTTCCAAATCCGACCTCATAGGCGATCTCTGTAAACGTATTTCTGTCGGCAAGTATACGGTTGGCAGCCGCAGTGGCTCTGAGATACTTTACGAACTTCAAAAAGCCAATACCCGTCCTATCGGAAAAAAGTCGGGAAAGGCTCGCCGGATGAATACCAAGCTTTGAGGACACCGACTCAAGACTTACCTGCTCGGAGTAATGCTTGTTTAGATATATCAATGCGCGTAGCAATATGTCCTTTTCGGCAGAGCTTTCGCTGTAGAATTCGCATCTTCGGGACACCTCGTACAAAACAGGAGAAAGCACAGCCTTGGCGAGTGAAGCGTCACCTACACTCCGTTTACCCGGTAGATAAAGATCAACGAGTCTGCTTATTGCACTCTCTACCCGGAAAATATACTTTTTGACGTGAGTAACGCCTCCCTCAGCTCCCGCGTCCTGCAAAAGTTCCTTTGCAAAAGTGATCACTCGGCAGAAATTATTCTTCCTTGATATAAATTCATGGGGCACGAGCGGAGGCACGAACGCACCCTCACCCGACTTTATCTCGTATTCGCGGTCTGCAATGACCATATTAAGCACACCTTCGCTCACAAGAATAATCTCAGGCGCTATATGCATATGTCTTGCACAGTTTACCGAATCGTGTGACTCCTGTACTACCGCATACGGATAGTACAACTCGTCTATCCTGTAATAGTTTGTCATTTCCCTCTCCATGTTAAAAACTGTCTATATATTCTACCACACTTGACTAGCAAAATCAAGAGGCGGATGTTATAATGTAGACAAAAACCTGAGGTGCCGCTATGCCCTTTTTGATTTTGATCTACGCCCTTTCAAAGATATCCGAGAGCTTTAGTCATAAGTTTTGCTCGGCATCTATGGCCGGTGAATCCGGTACGTCATACGGATACTACTACGTCACCCACAGTTTAGTAGCCTGCATATTCTTCATACTGTCAGGTGGATTTTCTATCTCGATAAACACGGCGACGCTCTTATTTTCCGTAGCTCTCGCTGCCGTTATACTGATCAATATGCTGGTTTCGATGCTTAAACTACGGTATATGAACGTGCTTGGCGCGGGAATTTTGACCACCCCCTTAAATCTTCTCTTGATTGCTTTGGCGGGCAATCTTTTATTTGGGGAAGATATTACGCTTTCCGTATGCTTGAAAATTCTTGTAACCACGGTTTCCGCCGTCCTCATTTTTATAGATATTCAAAGAAATAAAGAACGTGATAATGACAAAGAAAATGACAAAGGCGGTCGGATCGATCTGAAGCGCTACGTGCCGCTGATGCTCTTATCGGTTTTGCTGGGGGCAATTCAAACGCTACTGCTCAAAGCGTTCGTAATATCGGAAAGTGTTACAAACGAGCATTCATTCTACCTTCTCACCAACGTTTTTATGCTTTTGTGGGGTGTTGTAATGCTGATTACAAGCGCTCTTAAGGGACGTGGAAATCTTAAAGCGGGACTTAGCTTTTTCAAACCGAAGCGCGTGCTTTCTACGTTTGGAAACGTAGTTTCATCAAACGTCACATCACTTGTAACAGTACCGATACTCGTCGGAATAAACGTATCGATCTTTTCTCCCGTCAGCTCTGCGTGGAGTATTGTGGTCAGCGTTATAGTTTCGCTCATATTCAAAGAAAGGCTGGGATTATTTTCTTATCTTGCTGCGGCAGTCGGAATTCTGGCAATTTTCGTTTAAGGAGAAAAAATATGTTTAACATCAGAAATTCTTCAACGTTATTCGTAAATCAAAAAATCGGAAAAGACGAGATTTTAAGCGGTCTGTGTCCGGAAGAGGACGCATACGGTAACGGACCGTACAAAAGCATTGATTTTGCGCTCAAGGTGATAAAAAATCTTCGGGCGACCGGCTTCTACCGTCCGTTGACGATAGCTCTGACAGACGATTACTATGTTAACAAGCCGATAGTTATTCCCGAGGAGGTCACCGATCTGACTATAGAGTCCTACGGCAAGCGAAGAAGAATAATAGGCGGCTTTGAGATAAAGGGCTGGCACGAGGACACCTTCAGAGGTATAAAATGTCTTTCTGCGACGTTTGATATGCAGGATGGCAAGGCACCCGTATTTACCGATCTATACATAAACGGCAGCCGTGCAAAAATCACAAGATTCCCAAAAAGCGGTACTCTGCGCGCCATTATGACCGAGGAAAACAAGAAGCAGTACAGACGCGAGCTGCTCGGTCACTCGCACTGGTTTATCGCAAAGAGAGAGGATCTTGTGGGGGTCGAGGGAATAGAGGACGCCACGGTTAACTACTATCACTTCTGGATAGACGAGCATGCACCGGTAAAGAGCTTTGACGTGGATACAATGAAAATTACTATGTCTTATCCCTCTCGCTTTACTCTCACGACGCTTTATGAAACACGTGAGCCCAGCGATATGTATTATTATCTTTCAAACGTTCCCTCCTCATTTGGCGAACCGGGAGAATGGTATCTCGACAGAAGCGCTGGAAAGGTCTATTATATTCCCAAAGACGGCGAAGGAGCGGATAGCATAGAGGCTTTCGTGCCTACCGCAGACAAGCTGCTAACCGTAAACAGCAAGGATGTAATCATACGCGATCTTGAGCTTACGGTAACGAAATGCGACTACGAGAGCAAAAATTTCTCAAACGATCCTATAACCGGTCTGCCCCTTGAGTGTGAGATCCCCTACGGAGGAGACGGGCAGTCGGTCAGCTGCGCTCCCGGTGCTATCAGCATCAAGGACAGCTGTCGGGTCACGATAGCTGACTGTCATATTCATTCTCTTGGAATACACGGTATCGCCATTGAGTCGGGATGTCATCACATCAGAATAGAAAACAATCTGATCGAGGATATAGCGGCAGGAGGTATCAAAATATACGGCGGAAAGTTTGGATCTCCGGAAGAGTACCACACGAGCGACTGCTCGATCGTAGGCAATGAAATAAGAAACCTTGGAAGAATATACGAGGCGGGGTGCGGAATTCTGATAATTCACGCACACGATAATATCATTGAAAATAACGAGATACACCACGGAGGTTATACGGGAATATCGGTCGGCTGGGTATGGGGATATGCCGAAAGTGAAACCTACGGAAACGTTATAAGAGGAAATCATATACATCATCTCGGATACGGTAATCTCTCTGATATGGGCGGTATCTACATTCTCGGCAGACAACACGGCACGGTGATATCCGAAAACAGAATACATCACGTAGACTGTGAAAATTACGGAGCTTGGGGAATTTATCTTGACGAGGGAACAAGCTCTGTTACCGTTGAAAATAACGTGGTTTACGACACGAAAAGAGAGTGCTTTGACATACACTATGGCTCTCACAGCGTAGTGAAAAACAATATTTTTGTTGGTACGTCAGGCTATTTCCCTGTCAGAACATCAAAAAACGAGCTTCTCGACGAGCTTGTTTTTGAGAGAAACATTATAGTCAGCTTTGGCAGCACCGTATATAATCCCGAAAGCGGCTCAAATACCTTTGCGACGCGTTCGAATCTTGTGTGGGATGCCACAGGGCGCGATGTCGCTATGTTCCGCACACGTGCAGGCGATGAAATCGGACTTGAGGACTGGCAGAGAATATACAACCTGGATCACGGTACAGTTATTGCAGATCCGATGTTTTCATCAATTGAAGAAAGAGATTTCACCATTTCGGATGATTCTCCGGTATACAAGATCGGATTCAGAAAAATAAGCGAAAGGGTGACCAAGCCGCGCTGATACGATGATACGCAAGCAAAATATTAGCGGCTTGATTTGTTCACGATAAGCTATTCAACTCACCCGTGAGCACAGTTGAATTTCGTTAGTACGGTTTTTTAAATCACACTCTTTAGCTTGACTTATTAAACGATTTGAAAAACAGATAAATAAAAACGGGCTGAGTCTTACGCTTAAATTAAGCTTGACTCATCCCGTTTTTATTTATCTCCAAAGAGATTTATAAGCACGTTTTTACGGCAAACTGCGTGATAAAATTTAACACGGGTCTACCAAAAGCGATTTATGCGCCCTTAACGAATGCAAACTGCATCACCATAAAGAACACGTAAAGCAGAAGAAGGGATATGCCCTGCCATCTTTTCAGCTTGCCCGTGAAGAGTGGCGGCAAGGTCATAATACCCATAACCGCGAGCATCAAGGGAATATCCAATAGGAGAGATGAATTCTGTCCAAAGAGGAGAGCATTTACCGGAAGGTCGAAGGGACTTATGGTGATCGAAACACCGCTAACAAGAACAAGATTAAATATGTTCGCACCGATAATATTACCGAGCGAAAGTGCTCCGTGCCCCTTGGCAAGAGAGGTAATAGCGGTAACAAGCTCCGGTAAAGAGGTACCGACGGCAACGACCGTAAGACCGATAACCGACTCAGGTACACCGAGCTGATGAGCGATAGAAGTGGCGCTCTCTACGAGAAGATAAGCTCCTACGGCGATAAGAAGCGCGCCTAGGATGAGGAAGAGTATATCCTTCAGAAGCACCGAGATGGAGGACTTGTCCTCCTCATTGCCGTCTGCTTCCGAGCTGTCCGAATCAGCAGTGCTGACGTCAAGCTCCGCCGGAGCTTTCCTCATATTTATTACGTTGATTATCATATACGCAACGAAGCCGGCGAGGAGAACTATACCTGTCCAACGATCAAATCCACCGCTTATATAAGAGATGAGAGAGTAGAATATCGCCGTGCCAAAGAAGAAGCATACAGGAAATACGAGAGTCTTTTTATCAGTGCGAGAGGGCTTGATAGCTATGGTCATCGCTGCGATAACCGAAGTATTAAAGATTATTGAGCCGATAGCATTTCCGTAGGAAATAGCGCCTGATCCGCTTATTGAGCCCATCGCGGAGGTCATAACCTCAGGCAACGTAGTGCCGATGGAAACAACAGTAGCTCCGATCAGAAGCTCCGGAAGCTTGAAGCGTTTAGCTATACCGGATGCGGCATCAACAAACCAATCGCCGCCTTTAATGAGCAGAATAAAGCCGAATGCTAAAAGAAAATACTCTGTGGGAATAAAATCAAACATACTTTTCTCCTTTTATAACCTTATGTGACCGTAAAATTTCGTAAACTCGTCAAATAAACGAAGTGATGAAAATTTCAAGTCCAATAATTATCAATATTATGCCGCCGAATATGGAGGATTTGCCGCTGATAACAGTGCCGAATTTCTTTCCTATCGCTATACCGCCGAAGCATATCGGGAAGGTAACGCCCGCAATGATCAGAGCGCATATTAACGCCTCAGGAAAATTGTATTCGGATATGGTAAAGCCAACGGACAGCGCGTCTATAGAGGTGGCTATTCCCTGCACAAAGAGCGCCACCGCACCCACTTTCTTCTCAGCTGCCAGATCACAGGATGCAGGACCGGGGCCCGCCTTACACTCCTTTATACCTTCGAAGAGCATTTTACCGCCTATGAAAGAAAGAAGAGCCAGAGCTATCCAAGGAACCATCTTTGCAAAAACGCTGAAATATGATGCAACGGTATGAACGCACAGCCAGCCTATGAGAGGCATAAGTCCCTGAAACAAAGCAAAAACGCCTGCCATAAGTGTCATTCGGCGTTTGCGCATACAGGGATCGGCAAGACCGTTCGCTAATGAAACGGAAAAGGCGTCCATGGCAAGTCCTACTCCTATGAGAGCGCTGTTAAAGAAAAACAAAAAACTTAGCTTCAAATTTCAATTCTCCTAGAATCGCGTTAAAAAAGCCATAACCACCGTCATACAACGTGGTTATGCGCTTTTTACCTAAATATTTTAGCATACTTATTTTCAAAAGTCAAGAAATTTTTATTAGAGCTTGGCGGAGCGTGACAGAGGCATATTTATCAGGGCGTGTCTTTGGCGCCAATAAAAAGTGAGCAGCGAATAACTTCGATTGATTTTTGCCACGGCGAAAATCCCGACGGCATAGTTACCTATGACGAGCGTTATGAGTCGAAGTTTCAACGCAGTATTGCGGATTTTATACAATCAACATCGCGTCCACGATGTGTATGTGATATGTATGTGTACGCGATATGTGTGATATAAGAAAATTGGAATGTTGGTTAGTAGAAAATTCGCAAGACAAGGCGAAACGAGCGAATAACGCGACGGCATAGTTACCTATGACGAGCGTTATGAGTCGAAGTTTCAACGCAGTATTGCGGATTTTATACAATCAACATCGCGTCTCCGAAACTAAAAAATCTATACCTCTCCTCTACCGCCGTTTTATAGGCGTTCATCACGTTTTCTTTACCGGCGAGGGCGCTGACAAGCATTATGAGAGTGGATTCGGGGAGATGGAAATTTGTGATCAAGGCGTCTACGGCCTTGAATTTATAGCCGGGGTAGATAAATATTCCGGTTTCTCCGCTGCCGGCCACAACGGTGCCCTCGGAAGTGGATACACTCTCCAAAACGCGACACGCCGTGGTACCAACGGCAATTATTCTGCCTCCGGCTGCGCGACGGCGATTTATCTCGCGTGCCACGTCCTCACCTATGTGAAAGAGCTCGCCGTGCATTTGGTGGTCGGTAATTTTATCTACCTTTACAGGACGAAACGTGCCAAGTCCGACGTGTAATGTAACCTCACCGTAGCCGATTCCCTTTTCCCTTATTCGCTGAAGCAGCTCGTCCGTAAAATGAAGTCCTGCGGTTGGGGCTGCGGCAGACCCCTCCTCCTTCGCATATACGGTCTGATAATCGTCCTTATTCTCCAGCTTTTTCGTTATGTACGGTGGAAGAGGCATATTGCCTATCTCGTCGAGGACCTCGTATATGGTGGAATATCTATCCTTGTCATAAGAAAATCTGACCGTTCTGTTGCCTCCCTCGACTATTCCGGTAACCGTAGCAAAAAGTCTGTCAGAAAACGTAAAGCCTGCGTCTATCTTGGCTCTCTTGCCCGGACGAACAAGCGTTTCCCACTCGTCGTTTCCAAGCGCTCTGAGAAGCAGAAGCTCCATATCAGCTCCAGTCTTATCCGTTTTTCCGAGAAGTCTTGCAGGGATAACCTTTGAGGAGTTAACCACAAGCATATCCTCCGGGCGAAGATAATCAATGATATCACGGAAAATACGGTGTTCAACCGCACCCGTGTCACGATTTAGCACCATAAGCCTACATCCGTCACGCTGTGCGCTGGGAAACTGAGCTATCAGCTCTTCCGGTAAATCATAGTAAAAATCGTGAGTTGTAAGATCGGTTGCGATCCTCTCGTTGATTATAATTTTCTTATCATCTGACATATATACGGTCACCTCTGGGAGAAATAAAACATAAAATACAAATATACGGTATGCTGGCACTTATCCAATATCCGTACGACTTAATATTATACACGAAAGCTATACTGTTTTCAAGACATAACGGGAAAAGAGTTTAATTAGTTATGATAAAAAAGAAAAATATTATTTTTTCCGGCGTAGGTACAGCGCTGATCACCCCGTTCAGAAACAACGGAATAGATTACGCAAAGCTTGACGGACTGATAGATATGCAGCTGGAAGCCGGAATCGACGCTCTGATAATCGGAGGAACCACCGGCGAAGCGGCTACTCTCTCGGAAAAGGAGCGATACACTCTCTACTCCTATGCTACGGAACGGATAGACGGACGGGCAAGGGTGGTTCTCGGTACCGGCACGAACGATACTGCCGTAGCTGTGCGGCATACGCGCTTCGCGAGGGAGTGCGGAGCTGACGGCGCCCTAGTCGTTACCCCATACTACAACAAAGGCACAGAGGAGGGCGTATACCGTCATTATATAAGCATTACCGACAGCACGGATATACCGATAATACTGTACAACGTACCGTCGCGTACGGGCGTTAATTTGGGACTCAATCTGCTCCATAGATTAAGTGAGCATGACAGGATAGTCGGTATCAAGGAAGCAAGCGACAGCACGGACAGACTCGTCGAGCTGAGCACGCTGGGAGATGGGCTGCCGTTATACGCCGGTAACGACTCGCAGATATACGTCACTATGGCGCTCGGCGGTGTGGGTGTAATATCGGTGCTGTCAAATATTTTACCCGCAAGCGTGCGAAAGATCGCTGAACCCGGCCTGCCCGATCCGTCCTGTTCGTTAAAAGAACAGCAAAGAATGATTCCGCTGATAAAGGCGATGTTCGCCGAAACCAATCCCTCGCCTGTGAAATACGCAATGTCGCTCTGCGGCCTATGCCTGCCCGACGTACGTCTGCCCCTGTCAGAGCCGAGAGAGTGCACCAAAGCACTGATAACAAAAGCTCTGCGTGAGTTTATATAAAAAGGACTGCAGTCCCAATAAGACTGCAGTCCTTTTTATAATTATAGTTTACATTTTCTGCATAACAATAGTTTACTTCTGATAATATTCTTCAAAGAGCTCGTTGGGAGTACACTCAAGAATATCGCACAGTGCCTTGAGATTTTCAAATTTTATAGCAGTGGTTTCATTATTCACGAGCCTATTGAAATTCTGATAGCTAAGACCGAGCTGAATATATAACCAATACTTAGTTTTCTGCTTTTTTTCTAAAATTTCCTTTATCCGAAGTTTCATAGACGATTTCCTCGCTTCTTCTAATATAAAAATTATATATTATTTTGAATGTTGACAAATAGACATTTGTATTATATAATGTATACATTAGATGATTTGGATATTTTCCACTAAAAGTAGTAAAATTCAACCGTTAATCTGTTGTATTTCTCAACCGTGCGTGGTATTATAGAAGCAAAAAAACAAGGAGATGACTATATGACTTTAGGAAAAAAACTATCTAACTACCGTAAGCTCGCAGATTTAACTCAACAACAGCTTGGCGACTATTTGAATTTAAGCGCGCAGGCTGTATCAAAGTGGGAAAACGATCTAGCCGAGCCTGATCTTTCTACTCTCAAAGCTCTCGCCGGCTTATACAAGGTTTCGCTGGACGAGCTGATAGATCTGAGTGATGAGGTACAGCCCGCTTTAACCGCCGTAGGCGCTCACGCTGTTTCTTCTGAAGCTATCGCGGATGCTGTATCAACCGTTATTGACGAAAAGCTTAAGACGGGACCTGAAACTCTCGGTTACTGTATGAAGTGTGGCATTGCGGTTACAGAAGATAATCTTGGTGTGCGCGAGCCTATAGTTAAATGTAGAAACTGTCTGGAGGCGGAGCGTATTGCCGAAAAAAAGCAAAAGGAAAAGAAAGCACGCGAGGAAGCGGAACAGAAAAAACAAGAGGAAAGAAACAGAAAAATACTTATTTTGAATATTGAAGCGAAAAGAAAAAAGAGTCTGATAGTAGCTTCGGTTATTACGGGTATATATCTCATTGCTTTTATCTGCGTATTGGTTTCTAATTTCAGCTTCTCGCTTATGCTGGGGGGCGTCGTATTAGGATATTCTGTATTTTCATTCGTCGCTTCACTGTTCTACGATACACCGGTGCTGAACGTAATTGAGGATATGTGCACCGCCTCGATCAAATGGCCGGGACTGATCTTCACTTGGGATCTGGACGGAATACTGTGGGTTATCGGTATGAAGCTGCTTTTCGCGACGCTCGGTTTCCTCTTCGGCTTGTTATGCGCGGCATTCGGCTTGGTGCTTGGACTTCTTATATCTCCATTCGTATTCCCATACGTATTGTATAGAGTCAACAAAGACATCGAAAACACAAAAGCAGGAATAAACGTAGGAGTATATTATTAAATTTCAATTTATTATTAAATTTCAATTTGAGGGACTATTATGAGAAAGCTATTATTTATTATTCTGTCACTGATTTTGGTTTTATCCATTACCGCGTGCGGAGGCGGTGAGTCCGGCGGTGAGTCCGGCGGTGAGTCGGGCGGTGAGTCCGGCGGTGAGTCCAAAAAGGATTTTACCGGTATCAGCTTCTCCGACGGTAACTTCACCTATGACGGAAGCGAAAAAAGCATAACCGTATCCGGCACTCTTCCTACCGGCGCAAAGGTAGAATATACCAACGCAAAAGCAATTGACGCGGGAGAGTACAGCGCGACCGCAAATATTACCTGCGACGGATATAATCCGCTTAAGCTTACGGCAACGCTCAGGATAAAGAAAGCGGATATTACCGGAATATCAGCCGACGCCGATCAATCCGTAAAGCAGGACGGCGATCTGCATTTACCTACGTACAACGGAAAGCTTCAAAGCGGTATTACCGTCAAGTACTACTTTAACGAAAAAGAAACATCAGGCTTGTGTGAGCCAGGCACGTACGACGTTAAAATGGTGTTTAGCGGCAAAAATTACAACGATCTCATTCAAAACGTAAGTTTCAAGATAAAGCTATCGCTTGGAAATCTGGCAAGCGACATTATATCAGCCTTTGGTTCCGTTCCCGATGCTTGGGAATTTCTTCCCGATGCGTTCGACCCGGATAACCATACCGTAAAGACAGAGATAAGCTACGATGATTTCACACCCGTATCAAATATTCCTATAAACGGAATGGGCAAGCAGATGAATATGGTGTACAGTATTCTGACGTATACGGAGCTTGCGTCCTCGTATGTCAACAAGGTATACGGTGCTATGAATATTATCAAAAGTCTGTATTCCGCATATCTTGACGGAGAACCGGACGATTACAAGAGCTTTAGCGGCGACACGGGAACCTTTGCCTTTTCAATAGAAATCACCGATACGAGCTATATTCTTTACGCATCGGTGGCTTCGGTAAGCATTACTCTGTTCTCGGATCTCGAAAGCGAGGAATACGGCGCGCGTATTCAGCTGACGAATACCACCGCAGTAAAATACAGCGTGAGCGGAGAAACCTTTACCTTCGCGCTGAACATTCTCGATTCTTCGGCTATGCTGTTAGAATTCTCTACAAATGATGAGGGCAATACGGTAGGATTCATTTACGAATATCTCACGGTAGGCGGAATTGAGGCAGTGGCAACCAGCGCTATGATAGAAGTAACCGACGATTATACGGTTATTATCGGCACTAAGGGCGACTTTATTCCCACGAGCGACAGCAGAAACTGCGAGGTATACTCCAATGAAACCGGACTGCTCGTCGGAACTGAGGTACGGGAGGACGTTGAAGGAATAATCTACAATACCTATTGGTTTCCTCTCGCCGATCTTTACGGAGTATTAACCATCAAAAAGCTGGACAAAATGAGCGGCACTAACGCGGACACCATATACATAAACGGCTCTGAGGACAAGCTTCACACGACTCTGGTTGGACTCGCAGGACTCACAAACGGCAAGGCGGCGTCGAGAAGATACGATATAGAATTTAAGACTATGTATTTCTTCATATGCGATGAGGAAAGCGGAAAATACGAGTCCGTATCTATGGAGATACCTATGCTGTTTATCCAGACCGAGCATATAGACAGCTTTGAAGACGATTTCTCGAAGAGTAACAAGGAGGCTCTCAAATCTCTTCAGGTTTCTCTCAACGTCGAAAAGAGCGATATAGCTATGATAAGCTACGGCTACGACACGGTGATGACGGTATACGATGTGTTTAAGGATGCCGTAACGCAGCAGGATATAATAGATTACTGCAAGAATTAAGTCAGACTTTTAAAATCAGTATCTGCAAAACGGGTAGGACGGAGATCGGCTCTTCGCCCTGCCCTTTGCTTTTATAACAAGTTTTTGCTCATTGTTTTAAGATAAATGTAAATCTATTGACTTTATGAGCAAAATGAAGTAAAATATCCATAGTATTCTGTATGGAGATCGCTATGAACGATTTGGATAAAATTAAAACCGAAAGGTTTAGAAATACGGTATCCAGAAATTACCGCGTAACGCGTATGTATGCGGAGTATCTGGAGAGATATCCTGAAATAATTACCGAGGATATGGTGAACGCGCTGACAGAGTGCGGTGATATATCAAGAGAGGAGGCTATCGTAGCTATACTCTCCGAGCTTTTCGGTCTGAGCTTCTCGAATAGTGAGGACCGGGCGATTATAATGAATTACCTTACCCCGTCGGTCAGAATACTCGACGGAGAAAAATACCGTAACGACCCGTATTACAAGAACATAAAAATAGACAACATACGCGAGGGCAGCTGGGAATTCAAGCTTGAGCATTATCCCCCGTACAGAGCAGTTATAGCGGCTGATATGATGCTTAACGATGATTTCAGCGAGATACCTCCCCTTGGTTTTTTCACCGAGAAATTTGATTTTCCCGCGGTGCTGGAGGGGGACAACGAATGGATGACGCTGACTCCGGTTGATCTAGACACGTCTGTGGATGCCATACGCGCTGCGTTCGGAAGGGTAGTTACGTTTGGACTGGGACTTGGATACTACGCTTATATGGTGTCGGAAAAGGCGGAGGTGGAGAGCATCACCGTCGTAGAGAAAAGTGAAGAAATCATTAAGCTTTTCAAAAAACACATTTTACCGCAATTCCCTAATAAGCATAAGGTGAAAATCGTAAATTCAGATGCCTTTGAATACGCGGAGCATGTAATGCCGAACGAGCGATTTGACGTAGCATTCGTAGATACCTGGCGCGATGCGTCGGACGGCGAGCCTATGTACGTCAGAATGAAGGCGTTGGAGAGATTGAATCCGAGCACTGAGTTTATATATTGGATAGAAAACTTCCTGATATCAAGACACCGAGCTCTGAAGCTTGAGAGAATCAACGAAAAGAAAGAAGCGTACGACGCTCCGAAAAGCTACGAGGAGCTTATACGCGAATACACGGCACTTTGACAGTAGCGAAAAAGCTAATGGGAGAATAAAATATGGTTGAGAAAATCTTTGAAATATGCGAAAGAGTACTTAAAAAGCCGAAAAAGTGGGTCAGCACTCTTGAATTAAACATAATATACAACGTATCCTGCCGCGCAAAAAGAGATCCTGAATACGCAGAAAAGCTGAAAAAAATCGACACGGGTATGGATGGATCGCTGGTTGATCGGATAGATAAATTCTTTGCGGAATACAATACGGGCTACGGCCTAGACATACGTGACAGTCTGGTGCTATACGAAGACGACGACTACAGCGGCGGCTGTTATTTCACCGTTGAGGTCTATAAGCAGACGGATGGCGGTCTTATTCCCTACACAGCAACCGAATTTATGCCCGGCGAAACAGCAGTGATCAATTTCACATTAAAAAGCAGGGACACGGGTAAGCTAATAGACGCCGCTATTCTCGGCGCAGTATGGACCTGCGACGGTGAAAGCCGCGAGATCACGCTTCGGAACGTATCGTCTATGACGGTGAAATTCACTATGTCGAAGCCCGGTCACGCATTTGCGAAGATAAACGTGTTTGACTCGAACGGAAAGGCTATGCTCGGTTGCGATCCCGGATTTGCGGGCGTACTTTTTGACAGACGGAAAATAGTAATGGAAACGAGAGCTCAAGAAGATATAGAGGAGTTCTGGCTATCCGAAATAAACAGACTTGTTGGGGTAGATCCTCTGTCTGACGAGGCGGACGGCTACGAGGGTCGTGTGCTGTATGAATTTAATATGCCGAAAAAGAACGTCCACAGTCTGAGAAAATTTGACGCGGAGTATCTGAAGCTTCTCTCCGACGCGGGATATACTCCGCCCGATAAAGAAACGCTGATAACCCACGATTCCTACGAGGTTTATCTGAAAGCGCCCGGACCTTGTCACGCAAGCGGCTATTTAACCGTACCCCGTGTAGAAAAAAAGATGCCTATACATATCACCTACGATGGATATTCCGCCTATATGCCTATGCCGGCATACGCAGAGGAGGAGATACGGCTGCACTGCACGCATCACGGCTACGAGCTGGCAAAGCCAGCCGAGGGATACTATAAGATCTTAAGCGGCGATGGCGGAATATGTGAGGACTACGGCAGACTGACAGGTAAGCCGAACTCTGATTACGACGATCCGCACGATTGCTATATGACCTACTTCTGGCTTCGCAATCTGCAAATGCTGAGATACATAACGAAAAAGGAGTTCTCCGGAGAAATAGTCGGATTGCACGATAGATGGAACGGCGAGATAATATTCTCAGGCGGCAGCATGGGTGGTTATCAAGCGTGTATGATCCCTGCCCTCGCAGAGCTTATGCGGGACATATGCGGACCGTTCGTAATACGAGGCTCGTATCCTGAAGTGCCCGCTATGTGTAACACGAAGGGATGCATCGGTCTGACTAGAAGATACGTTCCCGAAATAGATTTCTTCGATCCGACAAATCTCGCATATCTCATAAAATGCCCCGTCAGAATAGAGAGAGCGGCACTCGGTGACGAATCCTGTCCGACTCCGGATATCATGACCTATTACAACGCGCTGACAAAAGCAAGCAAAAAGGAAATAAGAGTACTGCAGAACTCTTCCCACGGCTACAGACCTGAGGAGAGCGAACGAGTATGGTATATACATAACGATTAACAGCCAAAAAGTAAAGCGAGGTTTGCATTTATGCGCAATACTGAGGAGTTTGAGCTCTACGAAAGCATATTGAGAGATGAGCTTCGTCCTGCCATGGGGTGCACGGAGCCTATCGCAATAGCATATGCCGCCGCAATACTTCGGGATGCCTTAGGTGAGGATGCTCTGAAGATCGACGCCGGCTTTAGCGGCAATATTATAAAGAACGTAAAGAGCGTCATAGTGCCTATGACCGGAGGCGGTTGCGGTATAGATACCGCTATTGCGGCAGGACTTCTCTCCGCAAGGCCGGATCTTTTCCTGGAGGTGCTTACCGTTTTACCCGAAGACGCGCGAGAGCAAATCAAAAACATTCGGGATAAAACCGATATCTTAATTAGCGAGATCAGCTCCGGCTGCACCTTTGAGCTTCTTATCAAAGGAGTATCCGAGCATCACGGCGCTTCCGTTAAAATCGCGGGAGAGCACACGAACGTCACGGAAGTTATTCTGGACGGCAGGAATATTACCGAAAAATACGCATACCGCTCCACCGAGGATGCGGAAAGAAGCTTAGTTGACCGCTCAAAAATTAGCGTTCAAGGGATATTGAGATTTGCCTCTGAGTGCGATCTGGCCAGAATAGCTCCTCTGCTTCGCCGTCAGATAGAGCTTAATATGGCTATAGCCGAGGAGGGTCTTACGGGTGATTGGGGAGCCTCTATAGGCAAAATACTGCTTGAAAACGACTCCTCTACTCCCACGCGCGCCAGAGCCTATGCCGCTGCCGGCTCAGACGCCAGAATGAGCGGTTGCGAGCTACCCGTGTGCATTATTTCCGGCAGCGGAAACCAAGGAATTACAGCGTCCGTGCCTGTTGTGATATATGCAAAGGACGGCGGATTCGGAGAGGAAGCGCTTTATCGGGCTCTGATCGTTTCCGACCTTGTAACCGTGCACCAAAAAACAGGCATCGGCACTTTGTCCGCGTATTGTGGAGCGATCAGCGCCGGCGTAGGCGCGGCGGCAGGAATATGCTATCTTATGGGGGGCGACTACAGAGCGGTGGCTCATACGGTGGTTAATGCAGTAGCTATACTTTCCGGTACTATTTGTGACGGCGCAAAGCCGTCCTGCGCCGCAAAGATAGCTATGGCGGTAGAAGCCGGAATACTCGGTTATCATATGTCAAAGAGCGACAAGCAGTTCTACGGCGGCGACGGCATAGTCACCAAGGGCGTCGAGAATACCATAAGAAACGTAGGCAGGCTGGCAAAGGACGGTATGTCAGAAACCGACAAAGAAATCATAAGGATAATGCTCGAAACCTCATCAAAATAAAGTCTGTTTTCTATGAAGAAAGCTGTCTTAAATTTGGCAAACGTCTTTAAGACAGCTTTTTCTGTTGCTTGAGGAGTATGATTCAATCCTATTATCAATTTACAATATTGTACAATTTATTTACCATTTTATAAATACAAACGTAACGATATATGGTAAAATATAAGCAATCAAATCTATATATTTACAGAGCAAACACGCGAGGGATAAAAAATGGATAAATCAAAAGCAATGTACTGCGATGGAAAAGGACTCATCGTTATAGAAAATAAGCATTTCATTCTTAAGCTTAACGGGAACGCCGTGTGCGAGAGCCTCGTGCTTAAGGCTGACGGTCGGGAGCTTCTCAACAAATCAGAGAAGCGCTCTATCTTCTCTCTGACGGAGAAACGTCCCTATAATAACGAAATAAAGCTGATGTACCCTAACAAGCGCACCTCCTTTGAAGCGAAAAGCATAAAACTTGAGGGAGATAAGCTGATAGTACATTTCGAGCTCGTCACCTTCGGAGCGACGGTAGAGGTGGATATACGTGACGAATACGTAATTTTCCGTCTGGGTAGTTTCATCATCACGGATAAGGACTTCTGTGTCGGTCCGTCAACTACGAAAAAGCTGAATATGGATATTCCACCGGTTGACGAATTTCGCCTATTGTGTCTGCCCGTAAAGAGAATGGAGAATTTCGGCGAATGGCTCAACGTAACCTGGGATGAAAGCGCCGCCGTAGCGGTGATTGCTACTATGCCGGAAACCCGTATTAACCACGAAAAAAGAGGAGATGGTCTGGTGCTTACCGCAGATGCCGTGCGCGGTATAAAGCTCGTGGGCTGCTCTGCGGCGCTGATCGTAACCGAAGGCAAGGAAAGCGTATTAGACGCTATTGACACGCTGGAGGAGGAGCTGGATCTGCCGAGAGGAGTCAAGTCCAGGCGCTCCGGAAAGCTGAACGTAAGCTCGCTATGGACGACCAATGCCAACCTCTCCAATATTGACAGTATTATTTCGATTGCCAAAGCGGCGGGTACTAAGGCAATCCTCTTCTACTATAAGTGCTTTTTCAAGGAAGAGGGGGGCTACAAATACTGCGGAGATTACGATTATAAAGACTCGTATCCAAACGGCGAAGCTGATGTAGCCGAGCTGCTCCGTCGTGTAAAGGCGGCAGGAATAGTACCGGGCTTACACTTCTTGCACACCCATATAGGCATCAATTCACAATACGTTACGCCCGTGGCAGACCACAGATTGCATCTCACCCGTCACTTTACGCTTGCAAGACCTCTCGGCGCGGAGGATACCACCGTTTACGTTGAGGAGCCTACGGCGGACGCGCCTATGCAGGAGGATTGCCGTGTATTGCAGTTTGGCGGAGAGCTGATAAGCTACGAGGGATATACGGATGAATACCCTTACGCATTCTATGGATGTAGGAGAGGTCATTTTGGCACGAACGTAACCGATCATTCCATAGGTCAGATTGGCGGAACGCTGGACGTGTCGGAATTCGGAGCTACAAGCGTATACGTAAACCAGCTATCCTCTCTGCAGGATGAGATCGCGAAGAAAATCGCAAAAATATACGATCTTGGATTTGAATACTGCTATTTCGACGGCTCAGAGGGTACAAACGCTCCCTTTGATTACCACGTATCGAACGCACAATACCGTGTTCTGAAGCAATTAAAAAATCCGCCTATATATTCGGAGGGCGCGGCTAAAACGCATTTCGGCTGGCATTGGCTGAGCGGTGGAAACGCTTTCGACGTTTTCCCTTGCGATACCTTTAAGAAGCTTATTCTGGAATTTCCATTCACAGAGGCAAAGCATATGAAGGAGGACTTTACCAGAGTAAACTTCGGTTGGTGGCAATATTATTTGGAAACCCAACCGGATATTTACGAATTCGGAACCAGCCGCGCTGCATCCTGGGATTGTCCTGTCGCCGTGCTTACGGATCTTTCCGTTATGGCAAAAAATCCTCGTACAAAGGATAACCTTGAGGTTTTGCGCCGCTGGGAAGAATACAGACCTCTCCTGACCGATGAGGAAAAGCTGGAGCTTCGCAGCGCAGAAAACGAGCATACTATATTAAAAACCGATTCGGGATACGCGCTGGTAAAATACGAGCGAGTAAATACCCCATCGGATATCACAGCCTACGTATTTGAGTATGAAAAGAAAGCGTATGCTACTCTGTGGCATAAAACGGGCGAGGGAAAAGTAACACTTAGACTTGACGGTAAAAAAATCAGCTATAAAAACGAATTTATCGGAGATAATCTGCCTATTACGGAGGAGGACGGAGAGATAACCGTATCCGTTTCTGACAAGGCATATCTTTCCGGCGCTACGAAGGATGAGCTGGTGTTTGCTCTCAGCTCCTGTAAGATAAAATAAGCTTTTTAGGACGAAAGAGCCACCCCGTGTGAATTTTTTAGCACGGGGTGGCTTAATATTTGCATATAGCCTAAGATGGTGAGCTGATTCGAAGTCGCATGCAGCTTAGGCGGTGAGCTAATTCAAAATTGTGTATAACTCAAGTTGCTAAGCTAATTCAAAGGTTACCTTCAGGCAACGAAACACGCCTTACGCTGTGAGTATCCATGAGGAAACGAAGAAGTAAACGAGCAGAGAAAGCGCATCAACAAGAGTAGTGATAAGAGGAGATGCCATAACCGCAGGGTCTAGACCTATTTTCTTGGCAAGGAGAGGAAGTATAGCGCCTATTACCTTCGCGGCAATAATAGTAACCGCCAATGAAAGCGCGACGGTAAGTGCGACTGTAGAGGTTATATCTCCGTTCTGAAGAAGAAGCATATCCACCAGCATAACCTTAATGTAGGTTACTATACCGAGTGCCAATCCACACATAACTCCAACGCGTAGCTCCTTCCAGAACACGCGTAGAATATCCGAAAATTCCACCTCGGCAAGAGATATACTACGGGTCACGGTAACCGATGCCTGACCGCCCGAATTACCGCCCGTTCCCATTATCATAGGTACGAACAGCACCAGCACAGCGGGTAGCACAGATTCAAATCCGGTAAGTATCGTGCTGGACACGGTAGAGGATAGCATCAGTATAAGCAGCCAGGGAATACGGGATTTAAATAGCGATGACACGGTCGCCTTCAGATAAGGGGTTTCCGTGGGAGTGATAGCCGCCATCTTTGCAAAGTCCTCCTCGGACTCCTCTTTAATGACGTCCACCGCGTCGTCAAGAGTAATAATGCCCACGAGTCTTTCCTCGGAGTCTACGACGGGCATAGCCAAAAAGTCGTACTTGTTGAGCATATGGGCGACCTCTTCCCTATCGTCACCCGTGTGCACGGCAATATAGTTTTCGTCCATTATATCGACGAGCATCGTGGAGAGGTCAGCGGTCAGAAGCTGCTTTGCGGTGATAATACCGCGGAGATGTCTGTCGCCATCGGTAACGTAGCAGGTATATATAGTTTCCTTATCTATAGCGACGCGTCTGATATGCGTAAGCGCTGCCTCTACATCCATAGACTCAAGGAAACGCACATACTCAGTGGTCATCAGACTGCCCGCGGAATCCTTCGGGTATTTGAGTATAGTATTGATAGAGACCCTGTCGCTCTCAGACGAGGACTTTAGTATACGCTTTACTATGAACGCCGGCATTTCCTCGATGATATCAACCGTATCGTCGATGTATAGCTCCGAGAGAATATCGGAAAGCTCGCGGTCTGTAAAGGATTCTATCAGCATACGCTGGGTGTCTGCCGTCATCTCAATAAACGTTTCTGCCGCAAGCTCCTTAGGCAAAAGCCTGAAGAATACGCTATGGTAGGATTCGGATATTTCATCGAACACATCCGCCACGTCGGCAGGCTGAAGATTTGATACAAGCTCACGCAGCTCTCTGTAATTTCTATTCTTTAAACAATCCTCCGCAAAAGAGGAAAACTCCAAAAGCATCTCACTGTCGGTAATGCTATGGAGGGTTTCGCCAATGGTAATTTTCTCTTCCATATTTCTACCTCCTCGGCAGAACGAAAAAGCGCATCAGATCCGCGCTGTGACGACTGCCGTCTGAATATTCTTAACAATGATACACGGGTATGTACTTCGACCGCCGTCAGTCACAGAAATCACCTCTTTTTTTGTTTTTATATTATTATAAATCTAAATGCGAGTTTTGTCAATAGTAATAAAAACGACTTAATAAAAGAAAAACAGATCCAATATAAAATAAACGGAAAACAAGAAACGCGAATAAAAAATTATAAGAGCTTGCAAAGCTCCTCTTCTCCGTATACGACTATACCGTGAGAAATCAACAGCTCAGCCGTCACCCCATCCCTGTCAGTCAGCGTACCGGAAAAGCTTCCGTCATATATTTTTCCCTTTCCGCAAGAGGGAGAACGGGATTTCAGCAAGGCAACCTTTGCTCCGGAGGATATAGCTGCCTCCAGGGTCTTCTCCGCTCCCAATCTGTAATTGTCCGTCACGTCCCTTCCGTCACGCATTATGACTCTGTCGCCTATTCTCTCGCTTGGAGTTCTGGGGATTGGAAGACCGCCGTCCACCTCAGGACATACGGGCACGAGGCGATATTTTTCAACAAGAGGTTCGATATTAACCTTCTTAACACTTTTTCCGTCATAGCGGCACGCCTCTCCGATAAGGCAGGCACTGATTATAAGAGCAGGCTTCATATTCTTCTCCAAATCCGTAATTTTTATTTTTCCAAACCTTGCCCAATATCGAAATAAAGGCTGATTTCTCGCTGAAATCTCGACACGGGGTCGGTTATTTTTTGTTTATAAGACTGTTTTTTATTTCCTCCATATCCCCTGCTCCCATCACGATTATAACGCCATCGGTAAAGCTATCTACGTATGATGGGACTTCTCCGTCGGGAGAAAATATAGCTTTTTCTCCCAAATTGTCAGAAAGTCTGCGTGAGGTTATTCCGGGGATCGGGTCTTCCCTGGCCGGATAAATATCCGTCAGAATTACGTGGTCCGCCAGAGAAAGCGCGGACAAAAAGCCGTCCCAGAGAGATGCTGTTCTGGAGTAAGTATGGGGTTTAAAAACCACCGTTATCGGCTCGGACGTCATAAGCTTCAGGGTGCTTATAGTTGCGGAAATCTCCGTAGGATGATGAGCATAATCGTAATATACAGCCCTGCTCCTGTGAGCTCCGACAAGCTCCATTCTGCGAGGTATCGGTCTGAACTCATCGATCGCCGTTGCTATGCGCTCCTTAGCAATACCAAATTCCAGCGCTACCGATATAGCTGCCGCGGCGTTCGTTACGTTGTGGACACCGGGTATATTCAATCTGAACACTCCAACGGTTACCCCGTGGCTGTATACTGTGAACTCGGTGGAGCTGTCGCTAAATGAGGTTATCAGATATCTGTAATCCGCCCTTTCGCTTTGACCAAAGGTTATTACAGGCGCTTTTATATCCGGTATTATCGCCCTCAGATTTTCGTCATCGTAATTTATCAGAGCAAAAGAGGACGCGCGGGACATCGCTAAAGCAAAGGAACGGCGTAGAGCGGATATATCGGTGAAATAATCCGTATGGTCAAGCTCCAAATTCAATGATACGGCTACTGTGGGAGCAAAGCTCAGAAATGAATCCTTATACTCGCAAGCCTCATATATAAGCAGCTTTCCATTACCTATATGCAAGCTTTCACCGTCGGACAGCTCCGCGCCTGACAGTGTCGTAGGATCGGATGACGCCGCGGTAAAGATACGGTCAAGCATAGCTACGGTCGTGCTTTTACCGTGAGTGCCGGAAATTCCTATCCTATTATTATAATCCCTCATCAAAATTCCCATATACTCCGCGCGGCTAAGCATAGGCAAGCCAAGAGCTAAGGCGGCGAGATATTCCGGATTTCTTTCGGATATGGCGTGGGTGTATATAATAAGATCCGCTCCATCCGCGTGGGACGGCTCGTGACCTATATATACAGTCACTCCCATCTCCATAAGCCGACGCGTTCTGTCACTTTCGGCTCGGTCACTTCCCGTGACGCGAAATCCCCTGCTCCTCGAAAGAACGGCAAGAGTATACATAGAGCATCCGCCGATCCCTATAAAGTGAAGCGTACGGTCAGAGGGAGCTTCTGAGCGAAGTATTTTTAAAATTTCCTTTTGTGTATTCGCTTTATTCTTTTCAGACATTCTACCTCCGGATGCGGCGCTTAATAAATACTGAATTAAGCGGCTGAATTATAGTTAAAACAGTATTATTTTATGCCTTTCCGGTATATTGGGATACAGAAGCTTCGTTTTTTATAATAGAAAATGGTTAATTTTAACAAAAAAGTCACAGTATCGTATAAAAAAGTTTGCTACATCCTTGAATATTATTAACATTCATATAGTATACTATAACCATAATTTAACATCCAGGAAGGAACACAAGCAATGCAATTAACAGATATCAGAATCAGAAAGTTCTTCGATGAAGGTCCTATGAAAGCTATAGCCTCGGTAACCTTTGATGATTGTCTGGCTGTTCACGACATAAAGGTTATCTATGCCCGTGACAGATATTTTATAGTTATGCCCTCAAGAAAAAATCCCGACGGCACTTACAGAGATATCGTTCATCCTATCAATTCCGCCTTCAGAGCCGCACTCGAAGAAGCTGTTATAGATGCTTACCACGTTCAGCTCGTAGCGGCACAGCACGATGGCGATGAATACGAGGACGAAGCAGTTATAGTATAAATAAAGGAAAACTACGATTATCTATATAAAAACCTACCGCTTTGCACGGTAGGTTTTTCATTTTTAAGAATTAAAGGGTAGTTCTGATGAATTACTCTTCCTCTGCAACGGGAGCCTCTTCAGCTACTTCCTCTGCAACGGGAGCCTCTTCAGCTACTTCCTCTGCAACGGGAGCTTCTTCAGCTACTTCCTCTGCAACGGGAGCCTCTTCAGCTGCTTCCTCAGCAACGGGAGCTTCTTCAGCTGCTTCCTCAGCAACGGGAGCTTCTTCAGCTGCTTCCTCAGCAACGGGAGCTTCCTCAACTGCTTCCTCTGCAACGGGAGCTTCCTCAACTGCTTCCTCTGCAACGGGAGCTTCCTCAACTGCTTCCTCTGCAACGGGAGCTTCTTCAGCTGCTTCCTCTACAACGGGAGCTTCTTCAACTGCAAGAGCCTCAAGAGCCTCTTCTGCAACAGGAGCCTCAACAGCCTCCTCAGCTACAGCCTCAGCTGCCTTGCGAGAACGAGTCTTTCTACGGGGTGTACCTGCCTCAACTTCCTTCTGCTTCTCAAGAGTGGATCTCTGCTCGCGAAGGATCTGCTTCTGAGAGGTGAGAGCTTCCTTCTGAGCGGCAAGGGTTTCTGCCTGGCGCTCTGCAATCTCTGCCTGGAGATCAGCGTTTTTATTATTGCCTGCGATGAGGGACTGCTGAGTAGCTATAATATCCTTCTGCGCCTGCATAACTGCCTTCATAGCTTCCTCGAGAGTGGACTGAGTATCAATGAGAACGCGCTGGGTTTCCTCCATGGTCTGCTGAGCCTCGGTGAGATTCTGCTGACGCTCTGCCATAGACTTCTGCTGCTCGATGAGCATCGTCTGCTCCTGAGCGATAGAGATCTGATCCTGTGCGATAACTCTCTGGTTAACCTGAATACCCTGCTGCTCACGAAGAGTGTGACGCTGAATATCGTTGGTCTGCTTCTGAGATTCGTTGATCTCATCCTGCTTGTCGGAAAGTTCAGTGTAAAGAGCGGTAAGCTCTGCCATATTAGCGGTGAAGGTCTTGAGGTTATCCATCATAGCGGAGAGCTTGTCGATAAGGAACTGCTCGTCATCAAGAATAGAGCTCTCAAGAGCCATAATCTCGTCTGCGCCGTAGGTTCTGGATACAAGAGTAGGAGTTGCGGGAGCTGCAGGATCAACCGCTGCGGGAGCTGCGCCGCAAGTAGGAATGTTAACGGGATGCTCCATAAGGAAGTTCTCAATGCGCTTATCAAATGCGAGAACGAACTTCTGCATAGTTGCCGCGATTGCCTTCTCTACGATAGAAGATACGTCAACGGATACGGGAAGAACCTTTGCCGAGGGAGCTGCGTTGCACTTGCACTCAGCCTTCTCAGCGGGAGCGGGAGCTTCCTCCTCTACAGGAGCGGTAGCTTCCTCCTTTGCGGGAGCAATATCCTCCTCTGCAAGCTCGATCACTGGCTCCTCAACAACTGGAGCAGCGGGAAGCTGAACGCCCTCGGTAATCGCCTGGATCTTGTTAATGTCGTCGTTGATACCGACAAGATACTTATCGCACTCAGCTGCGTACTTAGCAGCCTTCTTCTCAGGAAGAACGGAAACGATCTCCGCATATGCCGCGCGGATGTCGATTATGAGAGAATTGATGCACTCGCCGATGCTGTTATATGTAGCGGCACACTCCATAAGGTCATATTTGGTTTCCTCGTATTTTGCCTCATTCTTGGAGCTCTGCTTCTTGGCGTATGCACGTTCTGCCTTAGCGAAGTACTTCGCAGAGCCTGCAACGTCCTTAGCAGCAGCCTTGTAAAGACCAAGCTCGTGACTCACTTTCTTTTTATTTACGGAAATGGTGCTGTAAAGCTCAGCTACAAAAGCCTTGACTTCTTTTTTGCTCATAGTTGCCGTCTCACTCATTAGTTTTACCTCTTTCTCCGCTATGCGGTATTTCATATCAATATTATTATACCAAAATAATTTATAGGTGTCAATAAGTATATAAATATTTTTTAAGATTTTTTTGTTATAATTCGCGATTTTTGGCGCGCCGGTGGGGGCAGTTTCGTTGATTTTGCGCAAAAATGCACAGTAGCCGTTACAAAATGAAAGAAATCGGCGAAAAAAACAAAGAAATTGCCCTGCTGAGCCGCAGGGCAATTTCGCATAATCCGAGTTAAAAAATCAGTGGCAAATGCACTTCTCGGTATCCTTGTCAAAGATGTGGATACGGGAGGTATCAATAGCAACGGTGATTCTGTCACCTGCCTGAGCTCTGGAACGAGAGGAAACTCTGGCGATAAGGTTCTTACCGTTGGTAGCATCCTCCATACCCTCGAAGCCGAGGTAAAGGTAGATCTCAGCACCCATAAGCTCGGTAACGTCAACGTCAACGGACATAGTGGTGTCTGAAAGAGTCTGAAGGAACATAGGCTCGTCATGGAATGCTTCGGGACGAATACCAAAGATAACGTCCTGACCGATGTACTCCTTGAGGTCGGGATTGTTAGCCTTGTCAGCGGGAAGCTTAACCTCGGCAGTACCGAAGGTAGCGTAAAGATCGTTCTCGTGCTTAACGAGCTTACCGGTAATGAAGTTCATCTGAGGAGTACCCATAAATCCGGCAACGAAGAGGTTGCAGGGAGAATCGTAAAGATTCTGAGGAGTATCAACCTGCTGAATGATACCGTCCTTCATAACAACGATACGGGTAGCCATTGTCATAGCCTCGACCTGGTCGTGAGTAACGTATATGAACGTAGTTTCAACCTTCTTGTGAAGCTTGGTAAGCTCGGTTCTCATCGATGCACGGAGCTTAGCGTCAAGGTTGGAAAGAGGCTCGTCAAGAAGGAATACCTTGGGGTTACGAACTATAGCACGTCCGAGAGCAACTCTCTGCTTCTGACCACCGGAAAGAGCCTTGGGACGACGTTCGAGAAGGTGGCTGATGTCGAGTATTCTCGCAGCCTCTTCAACACGGCGTTTGATCTCCTCCTTAGGAACCTTACGGAGCTTAAGACCGAATGCCATATTGTCGAAAACAGTCATATGGGGATACAGAGCGTAGTTCTGGAACACCATCGCGATATCTCTGTCCTTAGGAGCGATATCGTTAACGTATCTGTCGTCTATGTAGAGCTCACCCTCGGTGATCTCCTCAAGACCTGCGATCATACGAAGCGTGGTGGACTTACCGCAACCGGAAGGACCAACGAAGATAAGGAACTCCTTATCCTTGATCTCAAGGTTGAAGTCGGATACCGCGGTAACGCCGCCGGGATACTTTTTGTAAATGTGTCTGAGTGAAAGACCTGCCATTTTGGTTTCTCCTTAAAAATTATTTTTCTAACGCTAACATTATAACAGATTTTATAGAATTTTCCAATCGTCAACCTGCCGATTTTTTCGGCTAGGTTTTGTACAGAATGCTCAAAATTCCAATGGACATTTTGTGAATATCATACTACTCAAGGTCGATTTTCTAATTTATTAGATTTTTCTCTCGATATACACGCGGAGGTACCGAGTACCTTTCTCTAAAGCGTTTGATAAAGTATGACGTATCACCGAAGCCGAGAACCGCGGCAATCTCGGATACCGAGCTATCCGTGTAGATAAGATACTCACAAGCTCTCTCAAGACGCATATTCAACCGGTAGCTTGCCGGAGAGGAACCCATATATTTATGAAACAGACGGCGAAAATACACCTCGCTGACGTTGCACATTGTGGCGAGCTTCTCGACCGGTATATCATCAGCCAGATGCGTATGCAGATATTCAACGCCCGCACCTATGAGATTGCGACCGCCTATAGTACGTTCATAATCACCGTATTCCCCCAGAAGAGTAATTAAATTATACAGATGGGCGTTGTAGCGCGCGGGAATGCGGCAGAGCGAGCGCGCATGAAACTCGATCTCGGCAAATATGGACTTGGCAGACGGAAGAGAAAATATTTCTATACCGTCAGCCTCAGGCTCTGCGCCGCTCTCAATGACAAAATTCACTCCGACGGTTCCCGAACTGTCAGACTCAAAATCCGAAAAGGTAACCGTATATTCGCTGCCTCGCGGCATATAGACGACGTCGCCCGAAGTCGCATCATAGGTTTTTCCCGACGGAAACCGGTAATGAGCCGAGCATCCCTCAAGAAGAAAAAGGAGATGCCTTTCCTTCGGTGCTCCCACAGAGGTCCACGTTTTACTCTGCAGCCAATACTGTCTAAGACAGTTTACAAACGAAATACGGTAATCGGTTTTATAAAATTCGCACAATCTCACTCTACAACCCTCAAGCAAAGTTTTATATACATTTTACCACGTCACGACAGTAATATCAAGAGTTTCGAAAAATTATATTTTTCTATCGGTTTATCACTTGAACGGGAAAGGCATTACGTATATAATAGTTTTTAAAGGCGGTGGACTAAATGGGATATATTTTTTTGTTTCTTTCCAAACTTGCGGGCATCGGCAAAATGATAGCTATGAAAAAATGCGGAAACATAGCTTCAGGCGTGGAAAACAGCCTGCGTATAAACTTGATCCGCTCGTTAGGATGTCTAGTGATCTCACTCGTTGTATCTCTCGCTATCGGATTTGACGGCATGAGCGGTACAGGCGTGCTGATATCCGTCGTATGCGGTATAGCAAACGCACTGCTGCTCTTCTCCTGGGTTCTCGCCGCAGAGCAAGCGTCACTGTGCACGGTAGAGGTCTTCTGTATGACAGGCGGAGTTATCATACCGATGATTATCACGCCATTATTCATCGAGAGCGAAAGCATCGGGATTCCAGCGTGGATAGGCGCACTGCTTCTACTCCCCGCAACACTACTTCTCTTCCCTCGAGGTTCGACGGGCAGATTTTCATTTTCGTCACTTCCAATGCTACTGCTGGCCGGAGCGGCAAACGCAGGCTGCATCATATCACAGAAGCTGTATACAGCATACGAGTGCGGAACAGCGGCAGATCTAAGCACCGTAACCTTCGCGGTATGTATACCTGTACTCGCCACTGTTTATTTTGCTCTGAAGTTACTGAAAAAGAATGAGCAAAAGCGCGATCAAAACAAAATTACCGCAAAACCGCAAACAATAGTTTACATAATCATAGCTATAGTAATGTTATACAGCGCACAATATCTGCAAACTATGGCATCGGGTATGCTGATCAGCGAAATACTGTTTCCACTTTCCTATGCTATGGCAATGCCACTGACACTGCTGACCGACGTTATATTTTTCCGCGAGAAAATACGCATCAGGGGCATCGTAGGAATAATTCTCGCCGTAGCCTCTGCCGTGCTGTGCAATACATAAATCCAACTATATATAATATAATGAGGAAAATTGAATTAAAAATTGAATTATAAGAAGGGATTCACGATCAATGCAGGATAACACGTACATACGAGAGACATCATGGAAGATAATCTATTCAACCTACGACTGCGTCGAAAAACGTGCAGTAGAGCTGATATCACGCGAGGTCGGCGAAAGACTGGTGCGAGAGCCGGAGGTGTATAAGCTCCACGTTCTACCCTGTGAACGTGAAAACGAAAACACCACCATCGAGCACAGTGCAATAGTTATAGGAACGTTTGACGAAAGCAGAATTATCCAAAAATACGTATCTCAGGAAGAGCTTCCGGAACGTGCGTACGGAGTTAAGACGGTGAAAAATCCGGACTGCGAAGACGGCAGAATAGTGCTTATAACAGCGCGTCAAATGGAGCACCTATATCTTGCGGCGGCAACCTATCTCGACGATCACACGGTACGCTATGCTCCAAAAAGCTCTTCTCTGCATCTTAAACAGGACATGTATAAGACTCCAATGTCGGAGAGCTCCACAATAAAAATAGCTAAAGTAAAAACGCGGTCAATATTTGCCTGGGGACATCCTATAAACGATTATCGGAAATTTATCTCGGATATGGCAAGAATAGGACTGAATCAGCTGATACTGTGGAATGATTTCGCACCTATCAATGCACGTGATATAGTAGAATACGCACATTCCTACGGCATAGAAGTAATATGGGGGTACGCATGGGGATGGACGGAAGGACAATGCGAAGGTATTGCGGACATAGAAGACGAAACGTTATCCAAGCTGAAGCTAGAGATAGTGCGGCAATATGACGAGGTGTGGCGCGGCATCGGCGACGGAATATACTTCCAATCCTTCACCGAAAAGCGAGTAAGCAACATAGGCGGCAGAAGCATAGCGAACGCCGTGCGTTCTTTGGTAAACGACGTGGCAGAAGAGCTATACAAAAAAGACCCAATGCTACACATTCAGTTCGGCCTGCACGCCACTTCTGTAAAGGATGAGCTCGATGAAATAGCACAAATTGACAGACGTATCGAGATCGTATGGGAGGATTGCGGAGCCTTCCCCTACGCCTATATGCCGGAAGAACCAACCAACGATGATTTCAACGCTGCTCTGGAGTTTACCGAAAAAATAGTAAAACTACGCGGAAACGATGCAAAATCAGGGCTTGTTTTCAAGGGATTTGCAATACTCGATTGGCAAAGAAATCGCTTCGTCCACCAGCGCGGAAGATTTATATTGGGCGACGGCTCAAGCGAGCTGTCCGCACATGACAGAAAGCTGCGTGCTGACTCATGGCGCGTCTATACCGCCAAGTGGATAAGATACGGAGAATACGCAAGGCGCATGGCGGAGCACGCACTAAAGCTTACGGGCGGAGATATAAACCTATGTATGGCAGGACTGTTCGACGGTGATATATGGGCGCCGGAGGCTATGTGCGCTTCGGTATTTCTCGATCCCACGTTGCCGTACGAGGAAACGGTAGAACGCATTATAAGCTGCAGAAACGTAAAGTTAGATTAACAATTGATATAAAAATGGCTACCCGTGTCAAATCATCGAGTAGCCGTTTGATTTTTCAAAAAGAAACCGCGCAGATCATACGATCCGACGCGGTTATTTGTTTTATCTGTGAAAATTATGCGTTTGCAGCCTTAACGATAGCAGTGAATTTATCAGTCTTAAGAGATGCGCCGCCGATAAGTCCGCCGTCTACGTTCACCTTGGAAAGAAGCTCCGCGGCGTTCGCGTCGTTCATAGAGCCACCGTACTGAACGGTGATCTCCTCTGCCGCATCTGCTCCGTACGCCTCAGCAACTGCCGCGCGAACGAATCCGTTACCCTCATCAGCCTGATCGGCAGTAGCTGTTACGCCCGTGCCGATAGCCCATACGGGCTCGTATGCTATGATAACGTTCTTAAGCTGCTCTGCGCTAACACCTGTAAGTGCCATTTTTGTCTGATACTTAAGGAGAGTTTCGGTATAACCCTGCTCCCTCTCCGCGAGTGTTTCACCTACGCAAACGATAGCCTTCAAGCCTGCGTTAAGCGCCGCGAGAGTGCGGAGATTTACAGTCTTGTCGGTTTCACCAAAATACTGTCTGCGCTCGGAGTGACCGATAACAACGTACTCTACACCGGCGTCTGTAAGCATCTTGGCGGAAATTTCACCGGTATATGCGCCGGACTCCTTGAAGTGTACGTTTTCCGCGCCGATCTTAATATTGGTTCCGCGCGCCGCTTCTACTGCGGCGGGAATATCTATTGCGGGAACGCAAAGCACGATATCGCATTTATCCATTCCCTTTACCATAGGAGCAAGCTCGCTGATGAATTTGCCCGTTTCGGTAGGAGTCATATTCATTTTCCAGTTGCCCGCTATAACAGTTCTTCTCATTTTTTCGTTTCCTTTCGTTTTATATACGTTGGTATAACGTAGGACGGGCGAACCATCAGAGTCCTGCCGTCCGTCGCGTTCACTCGCGCGTTTTCTCGCTTTCGCCGCGTGGGTGAACCGAGCCGATATCACTATCGCCATTACGGCTGTCAACCGAGAGCACTACGTCTCTCGGTTGATGCTTTTATAAATTATTTGTCGAGAAGGCAGGAAACGCCGGGAAGATCCTTACCCTCAAGGAATTCGAGAGATGCGCCGCCGCCTGTGGAAATGTGAGTAATACGGGGTGCAAATCCAAGCTGCTCGCAAGCCGCAGCGCTGTCGCCGCCACCTACGATGGTGATTGCGGAGCTGGACGCGAGAGCCTCTGCAACCGCAACGGTACCCTTAGCGAGAGTGGGGTTCTCAAATACGCCCATAGGACCGTTCCAGATAACAGTCTTCGCGGAAAGGACTGCGTCTGCGAAGAGCTTCGCGGTCTTGGGACCGATATCAAGGCCCTCCTTATCCGCAGGGATCTTATCACAGTCAACGTACTCAACGTCAATAGGACCGTCGATAGGATTCGGGAAGCTATCAGCTATAGCGTTATCTATGGGAAGAAGAAGCTTTACACCCTTCTCCTCTGCTTTCTGCATCATATCGCGGCAATAGTCAAGCTTAGTTTCGTCGAGAAGAGATTTACCAACGCACAGACCCTTTGCAGCAGCAAAGGTAAACGCCATACCGCCACCAATGATGAGAGTATCCACCTTAGTAAGAAGATTATCTATAACGTTGAGCTTATCCGCTACCTTAGCACCGCCGAGGATCGCAACGAAGGGACGTTCGGGGTTCTGAAGCGCCTTACCCATTACGGAGATCTCCTTCTCAATGAGATAACCGCATACTGCAGGGATATAATCCGCAACGCCTGCGGTGGATGCGTATGCTCTGTGAGCCGCACCGAAGGCATCGTTTACGAAGAGATCTGCGTAAGATGCAAGCTCCTTAGCGAAATCAGCGCCATTCTTCTCTTCTCTGGCATCAAATCTTGTGTTTTCAAGGAGAACTGCCTCTCCGGCCTTAAGAGCGGCAACCTTAGCCTTTGCGTCAGGACCGATGATATCGGAAGCAAAGGTAACCTTATTCTCACCGAGAAGCTCGTTGATTCTGTCGCATACGGGCTTAAGAGTAAGCTTTTTCTTGTCAGACGCTACCGCCTTGGAAAGATACTCCGCTTTTGCAGCTGCCTGCTCGGACTCCGGAAGCTTTTCTACAGCCTTCTTCTCCTTCTTCGTAAGACCGAAGCCCTCTGTGAAGATGTTGTGAGGCTTGCCCATATGAGAGCAAAGAATAACCTTCGCGCCGTTTGAAAGAAGATACTTAACCGTGGGGAGAGCCTCTACTATTCTCTTATCAGAAGTAATAACGCCGTCCTTCATAGGAACGTTGAAATCGCAACGCACCAGCACAGTCTTACCCGCTACGGCTACGTCCTCAATGTTTTTCTTGTTGTAAGTTGCCATTTTTTTCTCCTTTATATAATATATTATATATCCATTATATATTATCACAGATTTGAGCTATAGTCAATAGAAATTGTTTATTTTTTAACAATTTTCTATTTCTTATTTTTACTTGACTTTTCCCATGATAAATGGTAGAATACTGTACAATACACTTCGCGGAACATCACACGTCCCTTTTTCCCGAACACAACAATTTTGAAAGTGATACTGAAATGACTGTAAAAGAGGATCTCAGAGTTCGTAAAACTAAAAAAGCCATTGCAGAGGCGTTTATGGCTCTGCTCAAGGAGAAGAGTCTTGAGGACATTACGGTAAACGAGCTGTGCGAAAGAGCAGGAGTTCGCCGTACTACGTTCTATAAGCACTTCAAGGACAAATTCGACTATATAGCATCATTTGTAAGAGGACTTCGCTCCAAATTTGACAATATTATTTGGAAGGCGGGTAAGCCTGACGATACGCCCGAATATTACGTAATGTACGCAAAGCAGGTAATATCCTTCATTATGCGTCACGAGTCGGAGATCGATCACGTAATGCAGAGTCCTCTGATCACGGTAGTTTTGAATATACTGTCAGAGCAGAATTACTATGATACTTACGAGAGAATACAGATGAGCGTATCAGCGGGACTGAAAATAAACGCGTCCGCTGAGGTGCTCTCATCTATGCTGGTAGGAGGCGTAACGAACGCTATATTCAACTGGCTCAAAAGCGGAAAGAACAAATCTCCTGAGGAGCTCGCAGAGGAGGTAGGAGCAATAGTTCGCAGGTGTATTTCTTGACACGGGTATCATCAAAGCCGGAAAGTAACCTAAAAAATCTATAACGCAAAGGGATGCTTCTTTCAGGTATAACAAAATAAAAACGAGATAGATATTGCAAATGCCGTATCTATCCCGTTTTTTTATGATTAGACAATAACTAATTTTGAAAGCCTGTGGTTTTCTTCATTTCATCACATTTTTTATTTTATCGCCGTTTTCTCGCTCGATGTACGATTGTACGCCTCTCGCTCGTCAGCTGACGGTATCTGCTCAAAATCGAGCAAGACACAAAGGCGCTTAACACAAGAATGCAGGTTTTAGAATCTGTGGACCCGTCTGAGCGCTTAACACAAGAATGCAGGTTTTAAAATCTGTGGACCCGTCTGAATTCTTAATGTATCAGCCACCTCCCATATTTCAAAAGTCCGATCATCCGTGCAAGACTTCGGGACAAATACGGTACTGCAGATGGTATTATTTATTAGAATCTATGTGAGGCAGATATGCCCGAAGATAGTCAAGTCCCGAAAACAGAGTTGTAAATGCCATAATCGCCATAAAGGAATAGGAGAGAATATGATTATCCTTAAAGAAAGGAATCACGGGCTCAACGATGAGAACAACCGTTCCTGCCATCTGAGATACCGTTTTTATCTTACCAAGCATACTTGCGGCAACGACTATGCCTGATTTACCTGCTACGACAAGACGGAGGCTGGTAACGCCAAGCTCTCTGAGAAGTATTATGAGAACGACCCATACGAATACGAGAGCAAGGGTGGTTTCGCCGCGAATGATCATCCAAACGAGAATCGCTATCATGGAGGAAAGAACCATAAACTTATCGGCAAGAGGGTCGATAAACTTGCCGAAATCGGTGACGAGATTATATTTTCTCGCTATCTTACCGTCAAGCATATCGGTAAGTCCTGTGATAATATACACTATCGCCGGAACGACGACTCCCCAGACTTCGATATCTCGCATAAACAGAAGAGTCGCAACGAATGCCGGCACGAGCAGCACTCTGATAATGGACAGCGTATTAGGTAAATTAAGTGAGCCTTTCATATCATTCTCCTTGAAAAATGGATTAAAATTCGACACGCTATATGGGTAAAGCCTAAAATCAGACCAAAACCTCGCCGATCAGATCATAGTCAAGAGCCTCGGTTATTTTCACGTCAACAAACGCGCCGGGATTGATCCTGCGCTTCGATTTGAAGTACACTCTGCCGTCTACGTCCGGAGCGTCGGCCTCTGATCTGCCGTAGTAGATTTCCGCGACCGTATCGAAGCCGTCGCACAGCACTCTAACGGTTGATCCGATCTTCTTCTCGTTTTTCTCCTCGGTAATAAGGAGCTGAGTCTGCATCAGAACGTCATATCTGTCCTGCTTCAGCTGCTCGTCGATCTGACCGTCCAGCTCTGCGGCGGCAGTTCCCTCTTCAGCTGAAAAGGTGAACGCGCCAAATCGGTCAAAGCCGATCTCCTTAATAAACTCACAAAGCTCGGTGAAGTCTTCCTCGCTCTCACCGGGGAAACCTACCATCGCGGTGGTTCTGAGAGTAAGGCCGGGCACATTGTCGCGCAGACGCCTGATAGCAGCGCGTATGGTTGCTCCGTCGCCGTGACGGTTCATACGTGAAAGTACGGAGTCGGATATGTGCTGCACGGGTATATCCATATATTTAAGTAAACGGGGATTATCGCGAAGCTCGGCAACTAGCTCGTCCGTTATCTTGTCGGGATAGCAGTAAAGCAGTCTTATCCAGGGTATGTCGGTGGAATCTGTTATAGCGCGGACAAGCTTGGCAAGGCTGTACTCGCCGTAAAGGTCAAGTCCGTATCTCGTGGTATCCTGCGCTATGAGGTTCAGCTCCTTGACTCCCATTGACTCAAGGTCCTTCGCCTCCTTTACGATATCCTCAATCGGACGGCTGCGAAGCCTTCCTCTGATCAGCGGAATAGCGCAATAGGTGCATCTGTTATCGCAGCCCTCCGCAATCTTCAGATACGCAGTATGGGGCTCGGTAGTTACTATTCTGTCACCGCCGAGCTTGCAGGCTTCCTTATCTCTAAATGAGGAGTATTTTTCGCCACGCATAACCGCATCCGCCGCCTCTGCAATATCCGAAAGGCTTCCTACTCCCAAAACTCCGTCAACCTCCGGAAGAAGCTCCATAACCTCATCCTTATACCTCTCAACAAGGCATCCGGTGGCAATAATGTGGCGGCATTTGCCCCACTTCTTCAGCTCCTCCGCATCAAGTATATTCTCTATGGATTCCTGCTTTGCGCTCTCTATAAAGCCGCAAGTGTTAATTACTATTATTTCAGCCTCCTCCTCGTTCGGAGTTATCTCATATCCGGCGGAGTGAAGGTTGTAAAGCATAACCTCGGTGTCAACAAGATTTTTTGAGCATCCGAGAGAAACAAAGCCAATCTTAGTCATTTTGTATACCAAACTTTACTTTTATTTTGTATTTATAATTTTCAGCAGCACGTCTGCAGAAAATATTTCGTCGCGCGGAATGTTGTTAAATCACTTAAACAAACCGGAAAACAGACGCCGCCACTTCAGAAGATAGAGCCTTACCATAACCGAAATAAACGCATCGTATACTACGAAAGCGACGTTTATAAGAACGAATGTTCCAATCAGCATAACGTCGGTATCCGCCTCTAAAAAAGGTATTCCCAGAATCATCTGACACAGAGTGAGAATAGCGAGGGACATCGCGTTAACGAACAGAAGCTTCAGTGGAAGCCAGGACCACCTTGGCAATCTCTCTATCAATGCTTTCAGTAACGGATAAATACCGAACACAAGTAAATATTCCACCCATACTGCGCTGCCAAAAAACATAAGTGCTGTTGACAGTGAGGTTGCGAGCCACACGAGCCAGGTATACGGCGATCCTATCTCGATATATATAAGAACGACCAGCAGCGACGCAACGGCGGAAAGAGTCAGATCCATCACGTCAATCATCGAACCAATGCTCATTATAACCGTTCCAAGCGCCACGGTCATAGCCGAGATCGCCAGCTTTTTAGTATTTTTCATCTTTTTACTAGATACAACGTATTAGGTCGCCGCCCATACATTCGCACAGACAATCAAGGCACATCAGGTTCATACAGCAGTCGCAAGCATCGTTTTCTGCAGAACGGCGCTGATACGTTCCGCCGCCGTAATACGTGCTTCCATATCCGCGCGACGACATATTAAACATCTCTTTGGCGCGCTGATACTCCATATTTGACGGATCCATATTACACGCTATCTCAAGTTCCCTCATAGCATCGTTCATATATCCTCTTTGAACAAGAATCACGGAGTTCAGATAGTGCCACTCTGCGCCGCGGTCAACGTCGGATACCGAGGACAGCTTCTTCCCGGCTTCGTTAAAGCGTCTTTGATTTATCAGTGTTCTTATCTCGTAATAGACACCTGAGGTGCTACCCGTGTATGAATAAGAGCCTTCGGAAGAGCCGGACGAGCTACCGGACCGCATACGCTGTATTTCGTCGTACGCCGTATTTATTTCTTGCATTTTCTCGTTCGCCAGATCCTTCAAGGGATTATCGTCACCGTAATTATCCGGATGATACTTACGGGCGAGATTTCGGTATGCCGTTTTGATCTCCTCGTCGGTTGCTGACGGTGATACGCCAAGTATTGAATATGGGTCTTTCAATTCTGTTACCTCTTGATTCGAATTATATTTTTGATATCGGAGCTTCAGCATCCCCGTCATCAAGGAATTTGATACGCTCCGGAAGTCCAAGATAGATTATGTTTGAAATGATGTTTTCAACGGTCGCGAGATCACCGAACGGAAGCAGATTTACCGCGCTCTCAAGCTTTTTACATTCCAGAAGAAGAGCGCATTTTATAGTATCTCTGTTCTCCCTTGTAAGTACGGCACCGCCGTAAGACAAGACGTAAGGATTATAGCTTCCGCTCTTCAGATCTCTTTCGTAATCCTCCGCAGCATCCGCCGCATATATAAATCTGCCAAGGTGATAACCTACGTAGTAGGGGACCGTTTTATCCTTTTCGTCAATACCGTGTGCAAAAATCTCTCCAAGCAGCTCGCCAAATAATGTTGCCGGCCCGTCAACGCCGGGATGTGACGCCCTCTCAAGCTCTGTAATTTGCTTCAGCTTTTCGCCGACGAACGTTGCCAACTCATCCTCCCCTGCCCTACACTTTGCATGGTTAACGATGGGAGAAAGAGCGGAGATCGCAATGCGTTTGGCCGGTCTTTCATCACTTATATCGTCCTGCATCTTGTAATAAGTAAGTATGGCAAAAGCACGGGCAACGTAGCTTAGCGCCTCGTTTTCTTCAAGCATAGGTCTGCTGGAAAGGGGGTGAGCTATACAGCGACGTCGCTGCGCGGATATAGTGTGGGCAGGTATATACAGCATTCTGACCAGAGCCAGAAAAACGCTGTCATAGCTCAGTGTGACTCGCGACAGATTACCCGTGTGCCGTTTCATTGCTCTGCATATACCGCAATACGTGGCACGGTAGAATTCATATTCCTTGACTAACAGCTCGCTTTTCTTTGGCTTTACGTAGCCGAACATCCTCTCACCGTCCTCACGCAGTTTTCCATCCACGATATACGATATCAAGCGATCCGTATATCTACTCAAGATATATTATATCATACTTTCGCGACGATTTGTTAATATTTGAAGAATTTTATTGAAATTTTATATAAAACAAAGCTGTTTTTATTTTTTAGCAAAAATGCCCTGTTTTTTTAATAAATCTATTGACAAAGGGCAAAAATATTGATATAATATTATGGCAAGTCTAATTCACCGGCTTGTTTCTTATGGAGAAGTACTCAAGTGGTGAAGAGGCGCCCCTGCTAAGGGTGTAGGTCGGGTAACCGGCGCGAAGGTTCAAATCCTTTCTTCTCCGCCAACAAAAACAGAACATTTGTCTACCGACAAATGTTCTGTTTTTGTTTATCCAAGCCGCAGTAGGGGTTCCCGAAGCGAGCTTGACGAGCTTTGGGGGTTCCCGTAGGCTTGGTATATCATCACGACGCAGTCGTGGATATCATCAAGGTCGGCAAGCCGACCTTGTATCTCATCACGCG
>JAZOTE010000010.1:0-1358 GCA_045657485.1 Eubacteriales bacterium | reverse complement strand
GCCGGCGCGATAATGGCTGTGCCAGCGCCGAATTCCCACAAAGTCAAGCCTTTTCAAAAAATATTCACAAAAAATTCACATTTCCAGTTATTTCCACATTTTCCTGAAATTACCATTTCCACCAAAAATTACCATCGCCCCTGCGCGCTTATCTTCTGCGGTCCCCATATGCGGCCACCTGCCCTAACTCCGGGCCGCGGACGAGCGCCTAACTCCGAACTCCGATCGGTTCTAGCATATGCAAAATTTTGGCTCATTCTAGTTGGTTTGGCTTCTACGCCCTGATTTCCTGAAATGTGATAACTTTATCATATGCGGTAGTGTTATTTGTTTCTAGTTAGATACAGAGTAGCTCTGATAGGCAATTTTTCCAAGAGAGGGCAAGTCAGAAAGTTTTTTGATGTGCGGCCGATCGGAAAAAGAGTTCCCCCATTATTATATCATATTTTTATAATATTGTCAAATATAATCTTTTGCGGGAGGACCCGATCGGAACACAGTCCTCCCATTTTATTATACCATATTTTTTTATAAAAATCAAATCCCGATCGGCTAACCGACCGCAGCCGCAAAAAAGGACGCAGTTATCCTGCGTCCTCATTATATATATTATTCAATTACAGATTATTCGCCCTGAAGAAACTATTGATAGCATCCTCATAAGAAGTCTTAGGTTTACATGCGCTCGGGTCAGGCTTAGCGCTAGCCATTGCCAAACCGAGCCATGAGCTGGCCGAGTCAAGATCAATATCATCAAGATCAATCTTATCCAGCTTCTTACTCAACTCAACAAGAGACTTCAACAGACTAACGGTCGCATCCAACTGCTTGCGCATAGCCAATCCATTGAGTTCCTTGATAATGCCCTCAGGAATCTCGGGGAGGGAGAGTTTGTAATACTCAACCATTGCGCGAGCCATAGCGTCCGCAAGGTTATTCTTCTTATCCTCAAGAGCCTTCTTTTCCTGCTCTTCCTTAGCCCGTCTCTCCTTCTCTGCCCTAGCCTTCTCTTCAGCGATACGCTTAGCCTCAGCATCTTCCTTATCCTTGGTAGCGATTGCGCTATTCAGATTATTGATCAACTCCTGGGCGATCATCTCTGCGTCCTCACCATTGCGGAGGCGAGCAAGAATATCATTTTCAAGTGTCATATTTATATACCTCTTTCTTTTGGGTTTTATTTTATTATCTATATATATTATAACATAATTTTTTTATAAAGTCAATGCGGGGATCGGATGTTGTAGGTTGAGAGATCATTTATGATGAGGGCAACGGAGACGATGACGACAAAATAGCAGATCGGTTGATGTAGGACACGATCGGCCACCCAACTCTCTCCTCACAATACAATTTTT
>JAZOTE010000009.1:0-1036 GCA_045657485.1 Eubacteriales bacterium | reverse complement strand
CATTTTCCGCTCTGGCTTGGCGAGGGGATGAGAGAGTATATAGATAAAGAGGAGAATCTGCCCTTTGACTCGCATTATCTTAAGGCAATGGTGGCTCCGAGAGTGCTGTTCGTTTCCGAGGCGGGAAGCGACATTATGTCTAACCCTGTCGGCTCTTGGCAGACCACGATGGGCGCCTCCGAGGTATATAAGTTCCTCGGCTGCGAGGATAAGCTCCTCTGGTATATGCGTGACGGCGATCACTCTCAAACCGTAGAGGACGTGGAGCAGCTTGTAAATGTTATAAGAAATTACAAGTACGGCGAAGCCTTGAATGATAAATTCTTTAAAACGAAATTCGAGGAAGTTCCGCTGGCTTACGATTGGAAAGCTCCCGAAAATAGATAAAAATTGTAAACTATTATAGTCGAGTAAACAAAAAAACAGGGTAAGATTGAACAAGTCCGTTAAAAACGGACAATTGAAAAAAACAGCCTCCTATGGTAGAATTAAAGTACTATCATAGGAGGTTTTTGTTATGCCAAGAGAATACCGTCACATAGAAGGATATGAAAAAGAGATTATACGTCTTTGGGAAGAAGGAAAGACATTAAGACAAATAGGAGAAATGCTTGGATTCAGTTACAAGCAAATGCGAGATTTTAAGACGAGATACAATCAAAAGCAACGCAAGCTGGCAGCAGGAATAGCGATCAAGAAGAAAGGCAGACCTGCAAAGGATAGCGTAGTAACGGAAGAGGACAAGCTTGCTGATCTACGCTACAAGCTTGCCCGTAAGGATGCAAAGATAAAACAATTAGAGATGGAAAACGAGCTTATGCGGGATTTTCTCTCGCTCACAGAAAGGAAGTGAGGACAAGCGTAAAATATATGGTGATCTATCGTCACAAAGATAAGTATTCAATTAGCGAGATGTGCCGGTTCTTTGAGGTGTCGAGAAGTGGCTACTATGACTATGTCAAAAGAATGGATATTCCTGCATGGGATCTTCCCCTTGCCGAGAAGATCCGAGAGTGTCAGGAGCATAGCCATAGTA
>JAZOTE010000008.1:0-2159 GCA_045657485.1 Eubacteriales bacterium | reverse complement strand
TTTTCCGCATCCCGAAGGTCCGATCAGAGCCGTGACCTGTTTTTCGGGAATCTCTATATCTATATTTTTCAAAGCATGGAAATCACCGTAGTAAAGGTTGCAACCTTTGGCGGTGATATCCATACTGCCAATAAATTCATTCATTTTGCATCTCCGTAAGTAGATTTTCTAATTAGATTGCCGATAAAGCCTGCGAGCAGGTTCAGTATCATAACGAATACAAGAAGCACAACAGCCGTAGCAGCTGCCTCATCGGGATACCCGTGGCTCGCGAAATAGTAAATGTCAAGCGCCAAGCTTGTGCCCGGTGCCATCAAGGTTTCGGGAACTTTATTGACAACCATACCAATGGTGAGGATCAACACGGCACTTTCCGAAACGACGCGCCCGATGGCAAGGATAATTGCGGTCACGATACCGCCTGCGGCAGAAGGAAGGACAATTTTGAATATGGTTCTGACTTTACTTGTTCCAAGTGCATACGCGCCTTCACGAAGTCCGCCCTGCACGGAAAGCAGGCTCTCCTGCGTGGATCTGACGATAGTGGGAAGAATCATAATGGCAAGAGTGATGCCGCCACCGATAATGGAGTATCCCCAACCGAAAGCAACGACGAATATAAGATAGCCGAACAGACCGTATACGATGCTCGGAATACCTGCAAGCGTTTCGGTGGCAACCTGTACGATCTTAACGAACTTGCCTTTGTTATTCGTATATTCAACAAGGAAGATGGCGCTCGCAATTCCAATGGGAACTGCAATAATTGCAGCGATACCGACAAGCTGAAGTGTACCAATAAATGCAGGGAGAATAGAGGGAGAGTCCTTATAATCTCCAAAAAGAAGGTCTGCCGAAAGCTTATCCACTCCGTTAATAAGCACATATGCAATGACCGCAATCAATGCAACGAGCGAAATAACAAGAGCGACGAGGCAAACGTATTTAAGTGCAGAATATAGTTTTCTCATTTTTTCGCACCTCGTCTTTCATTCTTGTCGGCGACCTTGTCGCTTTTATCCTTTTTGAGCAACGAAAAGCTGACGTTCAGTATCAGAGTGAATACAAACAGAACTACACCCGTTGCAATCAAAGCAGATAGAGCATCGCCCGATAGTTCAAGTGCGCCCATTGCAATGTTTGCTGTCAAGGTTCTTACGCTTTGGAACATACTTTCGGGCATTTCGGGGCTTCCGCCGATAACCATAATCACAGCCATCGTTTCACCGATCGCTCGTCCGATAGCAAGTACAACACCGGCAAGAATACCGCTTTTTGCGGCAGGTAACATAATTTTGAATGTGGCTTGTTCTTTAGTAGCACCGAGTGCGAGCGCACCTTCATAGTAAGTGTTAGAAACGCTATTTAAGGAATCGAGGCTTACGCTGACTATGGTCGGTAAAATCATAATTCCAAGAACGATTGAAGCCGAGAAAATACCGTAGCCGACACCCGTAGGTGAAACATAATCTCTTACGAAGGGCACGATGATCGTCATACCGAACAAACCGAAAATGACCGAAGGAATACCTGCAAGCAGGTTGATCATTTGTCTTATTGGAGCGACGAGCTTCTTCGGGCAGAACTTATAGAGCGCGATTGCTGTGAGAAGTCCTATGCCGATACCGATGATAACGGAAAGAGCCGTTACGTAAAGTGAAGCCACGATCATCGGGAAGATGCCAAAGCTTGGATTGTCTGCAAGCGGTGCCCAATCACTTCCGAATATGAATTTTGCAAAGCCTGTCTTTGCTATAAAGGGTACTCCGCTGACGAAAAGGAACACTGTAATCGTCGTGAGCGCGAGTATTGAAAAGATCGCGGAGAAAAGGAACACTCCGCGCATTACCTTTTCTCTCGCGTTGATAAATCCGTACAGATTTCTCATATTACTTTGAAACGCCTGCCCAAGTCTTGATAGCCGCGTCGCCTGCCTCCACGTTGTAGATGTTCTTAAGATCTTCAAGAGAGAGGTTGTCAAAGGTGTTTGCCTTATTAACGATTACGGCAATACCGTCCTTTGCCACCTCGTAATAGGTGCAGTTTTCAGCCTTCTCGGGTTTGAAGCTCTCGGAAATCATACCAAAATCAGACACGCCATTCTTCGCGTTGTTGTAGCCTGTGCCGCTTCCGCCACCTGCAACGGTAACCTTGACACC
>JAZOTE010000007.1:0-2721 GCA_045657485.1 Eubacteriales bacterium | reverse complement strand
CGGCTATGGCGTGTATGATTTCCTCACGGTCGGCGTGATTACCAAGTTCGGCCTTTGTATCGCTTTCGTAAAGAGTATTGCCTTCAATGTCAAATATTGTGATACGAAGTTCGGGGTTATCCGAATAAGCATTAAAAACGGTAAAATCACTTTGTTCGTTGAGCAGCATTGCCGCAAGTTCGGTTTCTTCCTTCAATCGTTCGTTTACAACGTTCTTGGTGTTAAGATTAACAGCAACAAGACCGAAAGCAAACATCAAAAGAACCGACACAAGAGTAACAGCGAAAAATCGAATAAAAATCTTCTTTTTCATTGCCGTTCAAAGCGATAACCGATACCACGCACGGTTGCGATTACGTCGCCGCCTCCATTTGCCTTGATCTTTTCTCTGAGCTGTGCGACGTGCATATCGAGGGTTCTTGTTTCTCCCATAAATCCATCTCCCCACACCTCGCGGAAAAGTTCCTCGCGCTCCACGGTAACACCCGCTTTGCTTATCAAATGCTTCAGAAGATTGAATTCCTTTAAGGTAAGGCCTAAATCCTTGTCTTCAAAGAATATCTTATATAAATTGTTATCGACCACAAAGCCGTTTTGACTTGTAACGTATAGATTGGCGCGGCGGAGATTGGTTTTGACACGTGCAATAAGCTCAAGAACGGAGAAGGGCTTTGTCATATAATCGTCAGCGCCCTTATTCAGTCCCTTAACAGCACTGATCTCATCAGATTTTGCACTAACGATAATGACCGGCATCTTTTCGTCGATTTCTCGAATCTTCGAAAGGATGGTGTATCCGTCCATGTCCGGCAGCATGATGTCAAGAATCACAAGATTGGGGCGTGCCTTCTCAAAGCACTCGAAAAAATCGTGTCCGTTTTCAAACATTTTCGTGACGAAAACGCCTTCAAAGGCACCGTCGTACAGCTCTCTGATGCCTTCATCGTCTTCGACTATATAAATAAGTCTATCCATTAATACTTTTGGTGTACCCCCGTTTCGTTGTATTTTGTCCATTCGGCTACGTTAACAGCATGATCGCCGATACGCTCCAAGTATTTTGCAACCATCATAAGCTCAATTGCCTGGTCGCCGTTTTTGCCGTCCTTTTTGATAAGCGCGATAAGATCGTTCTTTACCGCCAGGAACATATCGTCCATTTTATCATCAAGAGCAATAACCTCGTCTGCAAGAGCCGCGTCGTTGTTGATAAAAGAATTCACACTCTCGCGCACCATTTTTACAGCGAGTTCTCCCATAGCGGTAATGTGAGTAAGCTTTTTGATGTATGCATCTCCCGGCATCGTATATACAAGGTCACCGATATCTGCGGCTTGGTCACCAAATCGCTCAATATCGGTAATCATTTTAAGGGCAGTGGACACCTCACGGAAATCTTTTGCTACGGGTTGCTGCTTGAGCAGAATACGCATACATTTCTTTTCGATTGCCATCTCGTATTCGTCGACACGCTTATCCGCAACGCCGATACTTTTGCCGAGATCACGGTCACGGTTTAAAAGTGCTGTAATAGCATCCTGTATCATGTTTTCGGTGAGTCTGCACATTTCGACAAGCTGCTTTTTTAAGTCAGCAAGTTCTTCTTCAAATATTTTTCTGATGGACATTTGTTGTTCTCCCATTATTATATCATAAATTTGTTACGAAATCAACCGAATCTTCCCGTAATATATCGCTCGGTGCGTTCATCCCTCGGAGAGGTAAATATATCATCGGTATTTCCGTACTCCACAAGCTCGCCGAGAAGGAAGAATGCAGTCTTATCTGCAATTCTCGTTGCCTGCTGCATATTGTGTGTTACGATGACGATGGTGAGATCCTTTTTCAGCTCTTCCATAAGCTCTTCGATTTTGCCCGTAGAGATAGGATCAAGTGCCGAGGTCGGCTCATCCATCAAAAGCACCTTGGGGCTTGCAGCGAGAGAACGCGCAATACAAAGTCTTTGCTGCTGACCGCCACTCATACCGAGCGCATTTTTACGAAGTCTGTCCTTAACCTCATCCCAAATGCTCGCACGACGCAAGGACTGCTCTACGATCTCATCAAGCTCGCTCTTTTTTGTAATGCCAAAGGTTCTCGGAGCGAAAGCAATATTGTCGTAAATGCTCATCGGGAAGGGATTAGGCTTTTGGAAGACCATGCCGACGTTCTTGCGAAGAACGTTGACGTCGGTTTCTTTATCGAAAATATCAATACCGCCGATGCGATATTCGCCTTCAATGCGGCATCCTTCTACAAGGTCGTTCATCCTGTTGAAAATTTTGAGGAAAGTAGACTTTCCGCATCCCGAAGGTCCGATCAGTGCAGTAACCTGCTTTTCGGGAATCTCTATATCTATATTTTTCAAAGCGTGAAAATCGCCGTAATAAAGGTTGCACCCCTTAGCGGTGATATCCATACTTCCTAAGAATTCATTCATCTTGTACTCCTTATGTTTATCTAATAGTCAAAGGACTTTGCTTATATATATTTTCATTTAACTGTATCAGGATGATGGGTGTGTCAGTTGTAGAAAAGTCTATCAACCACACACCTGCGGCTACCGTTTGTATTCACGGAGCCTGAGAAAAGATTTCCGGCAAAGGCTTCAAGGAAAGACCCCTTGATGCTGCTTAACAAAGCACTCATTTTGCCAATTAAGGTTTGTATTTTCATCTTTTCATTCTCCTTTCTATATTTACAGTCAAAAGACTGATTCAC
>JAZOTE010000006.1:0-1022 GCA_045657485.1 Eubacteriales bacterium | reverse complement strand
CAAAAAAACAATCATATTGCCATCTTATCGGATTCTCATAAATATATTTAGCAATTTTTTCGTAGTCTCGCCGATCACGAATGATGTGATCGTGAAAACCTCTCTGCCATATCACAGCATCATCATATTTACCATGTATCTCTTTAGACGCATTCATTTTAACGTATCCAATTACCTTTGAAATAACGGACCGACCTCGTAGGGGCGATTCACGAATCGCCCGCAATTCTTCGTCATCGGTTATTATAATGATTAGGTGAATATGATTCGGCATAATCACATATCGGTCTACTGTTGCCTTATACCGTTCGGGAATGTTCCGTATGGTTTCGTCTGTGATCTTTCCATAATCCGTTAATTCTATTTCGGGCGATTCGTGAATCGCCCCTACAACACGGGACAACGTACATTTTCTATTATGCGTGCATATCGTTATAAAATATGCCCCGGGTGTACTGTAATCGAAATTCTTTAACCGTAAACGCTTTCTTTGCGGTAACTCTTTTCCACTATCCATTTTCATCACCCCCACAATTATAACTCCGTAACTTGCCGCTAGGCAATCATAACTGCGAGCTGTGCTCGCTTATCCGCCCAGATACGCCCTTCTGATATCCTCGTCGTCAAGCAGCTCTCTGCCCGAGCCGGTCTTCACTATATTGCCGATCTCGAGAACGTAGGCTCTGTCAGCGATCGATAATGCCTTCTTGGCGTTCTGCTCAACGAGCAGGACCGTCGTGCCGAGAGAGTTTACCTTCTTTATCATATCAAAGATGATGTTGACGTACAGAGGCGAGAGTCCCATGCTGGGCTCGTCAAGCAGAAGGAGCTTGGGTGAGGACATAAGTGCGCGGCTCATAGCGAGCATCTGCTGTTCACCGCCCGAGAGTGTGCCCGCGATCTGCGACGAACGCTCCTTGAGTATCGGAAAGCTCTCATATATCTCCTCGAGCTTTTTCTCAAACTCCGCCTTATCCTTCTTGGAATAGTAGCCCATCTTGAGATTGTCGCTGACGGTGAGC
>JAZOTE010000005.1:0-1308 GCA_045657485.1 Eubacteriales bacterium | reverse complement strand
CTGGAGGATGAAAAGTGCAGGAAGGGTGAAGATCGCTCCTGCCACGATTGCTCCGGAGCAGGATCCGATGGACTGGATCATTACATTTTCGCCGAGAGCATTCTTTCTTCCGAGTGCACTTGAAAGACCGACAGCTATGATGGCGATAGGAATGGCGGCTTCGAATACCTGACCGACTTTAAGTCCGAGATAGGCAGCGGCAGCAGAGAATATGACTGTCATGATTATACCCAGGGTAACAGACCAAGGGGTTACCTCCGGATAATTCTTCTGAGGAGAAAGCAGGGGCTGATACTCTTCACCTGGCTTCAGCTCTCTATGCGCATTCTCCGGTAATTGTGTTTTTTTCTGTTCCATATAATATAATAGAGTTATAGACTACAAAAATAATCATAAATTTTGAATTATATAACATGTGTTGATTTTCAGTGTTTTACGTTTGGGGTGGTAAAAAAGTTGCAAAAAAAGTGTAAAAAAAAGCCGAAAAAATTTGGAGGATAAAAAAAAGTCCGTATCTTTGCAGCCCGTTTGAGAAAAAACGGAAAGTTCATTGACAAGTTTGAGAAAAGATAACGAGGTAAAGTTAAAAGATGAAATTAATTAGTCTGTAACGAGTAAAAAGATAGAGAGTCTATCGTATTGTTGTGGACTGCAATTTCAAGGCAACGAGTAAATGAGAACAAGTGTAGAAACAGCACATAAAGTTCTTGTGATTCATAAAGAGAAACTCATAGAGAGAAGGTTACAAGAGCGAACGGTGGATGCCTAGGCTTCTGGAGGCGATGAAGGACGTGGTAAGCTGCGAAAAGTTCCGGGGAACTGCAAACAGGTTTTGATCCGGGAATATCCGAATGGGGCAACCCGGCTGGCTGAAGGCCAGTCACTGACAATGTCAGGGCAAACGGGGGGAACTGAAACATCTCAGTACCCCCAGGAAGAGAAAGAAAATATCGATTCCCTTAGTAGTGGCGATCGAACGGGGAAGAGCCCAAACCGATGTTGTTACGGCAATATCGGGGTTGTAGGACGGCTCATAGGAATCAGTTTAACGAACTGGACCGGTTTGGAAAATCCGACCATAGACGGTGATAGTCCGGTACAGGTAAGTTTGATTGATCGAGAGCCGCACCTGAGTAGGGCGGGACACGTGAAATCCTGCCTGAATCTGCGGGGACCATCCCGCAAGGCTAAATACTCCCAGAAGACCGATAGTGTACCAGTACTGTGAAGGAAAGGTGGGAAGCACCCCGAGCAGGGGAGTGAAATAGAACCTGAAACCGTTCGTTTACAAGCGGTCGGAGCTCTTCG
>JAZOTE010000004.1:0-134774 GCA_045657485.1 Eubacteriales bacterium | reverse complement strand
AATTAGTACAACCATAGTATAACATACTTTTGGTACTAAATCAATATAAAACCATAAACAAACCAGTATTGAAAGAAACATTTGCAAACTTTGTACTAATTTTGCTTAAAAAGGGCTTACAAAACGATCAAAACACGGCATAATATAAGTACCGCAAGAAACTTTAGTTTGATTTAATACTGAAAGGAAGCTTATATTATGACCTACGCTTATTGCCGTGTTAGCACCCAACACCAGAAGATCGCTCGTCAGATTACTAACATCACCGCAATCTATCCCAATGCCACTATCATTAGAGAGTTCTTTACTGGCACAACCCAGAACCGTCCTCAATGGGAGAAGTTTATCCCCCAAGTTAAAAAGGATGATACCATCGTTTTCGATAGCGTCTCTCGTATGAGCCGTAACGCCGAAGAAGGTTTTAAGGATTACAAAATGCTCTATGAACGCGGAGTGCACCTCATCTTCCTCAACGAGCCTTTGATTAATACTTCGGTATTCGACTCCACTAGAAACAACTTACTTAATATTGATATCACAACCGGCAATGCTGCAGTCGATACATTCTTCAAAGGTAATATAGAACTTATCAACAACTTTATGATGGCACTTGCGGAAGAACAAATCAAAGCTGCCTTCGACCAATCTGAAAAAGAAGTTACCGACCTTCACTCAAGAATTTCTCAAGGTATCCGCGAAGCAAAGAAGAATGGAACTCAAATAGGTCTCACCAAAGGTACCTCACTCACCACTAAGAAATCTCTAGATTGTATCGCCATCATTAGAAAGCACTCAAAAGACTTTGGTGGTACGCTTGAAGATCCAGATGTAATGAAACTATGTGGCTGCTCTAGAAATTCTTATTATAAATATAAAAAGGAAGCAAAGTCAAGTTAAGGAGGACGTTATGGAAAAGGTAAAAATCGGAGACTCCATTAAAATCATCAAGATGGAAGGTGAACCTCAATACACTAACCGAGAGGGTGTAGTTACTCACATCGATGATGCCGGTCAGATACATGGAACCTGGGGAGGCTGTGCTATCATTCCAGAAGTTGATACATATATCATAGTAAAAAGAGCTTGACCATCGCGGCCAAGCTCTTTTTGTCATTAGCAAAATATTCAAAATACGAGAGAACACTTTCACCGAACAAATTAAATGAATTTTTCTAGCCTGGATTTTTGCTGTTCGCTTAGTGATTCAAGACTAGATATCTTCATTTCATCCTCATCGATACTTGTAACTATATTCTTTATCCAATCAAAATCTTCAAAATCAAATCCGTATCTTAAAAGCATAATCTCTTTAGGGTCGTCGGTGCCATATCGAATATAGTTGCACATCTTCTTCGCCCGAGGATCATCCGTTGCCTCTCGATATTTATCAAATGCAGCAAAGAAAGCATCACCTAACCTAAATCCAATAAGCTTATCCAAATAATCATACGTATCTACTACCACACGATCGTAATCAACAGCAAAAGCATAAGTTTGATGAGTTAGGTTTAACTGGGGGTGCTTTTTATTTGGAATCATTTGAAACATTGGTAAATATCGCGCTAATAAAGATCTTTCTTCGTGAGTTAACCTATAGCGCTCATCGGGATTAATAGAGTGTCTAATTTTTTCTTGAATTTCTTTTCGTTCTTTCGTTCTAGCTGCATATGAATATCTATACCAAACAATTTGGCTAAAACTTTTTCCGATAATTCTCCACATCATTATTTTGACAACACTATTTAATATATCGCTTTCTGCAGATGTCAATGATCGGTTCAAATATGACGAATATACTGTTTCAAAATCCTTATACAGAAGTGATGTAGCAGTTAAATCTATTTCCTCTTTGATATCTATATCTTCTAATACAAACAAGCTATCTAAAATAGATTCTATCGCATTTTGTACTTTTCTACTACTAATTCTCTCAAGCTCCTTATTTGTTAAATTGTATTCCTCTGAAAATTCATTGCTCTTGATTGCTTCTTTGTACTCACGATAGTCATCATTTGTTTCAGTCACTGTATCAAGTTGAGAAACCTCGTCCAAACGGACATCTCCGTTCAAAACCTTTCTCAGTTTTAGGCGAGAACTTTCTTTAATGACAACCTGACCGTAATCAAATATAGGTTTTGTTGTCGATCTTCCGGCTCTACCAATGAGGTTCTTCACATTCAACGGCTTTCCTGGTTCGAATTTTTCTATCCAAACCATATCAAATGGCATGTTGATTCCTTGTTCAAGGGTCGAAGTAGCAAAGCATATCCTACAAAATCCTTTTTTTGTAAACTCCTCAATAATGTAGCGCGCAGCCAATGGCAATGAGCCATGATGCACAACAATACCATGCTTTAACATATTCACCATTCTTGAAGAGTAATCACCTCTATTAGAAGCACTAGCACCTATCAATAATCTAAACTTTTCAATTAATTCATTGGCGATCGGATCATTGACGGTTGGACAAAGTCGCATATATGGGATAAATTTTGTAAATATTGATTTATCATATATGCTAGCCTTGGAACAATATACGAGAACACTTCCACCCGCCAATAACACTTTGTTGACAGGATCATAATTAATTTTTACCTTGTTCCCACTTCTATCGGCCTCAAGTCCAAAATGGAAAAATTGTGTGTCTTTGTAACTATAAAAAATTTGTCCTACATTACGTTGAGTGAATTTTTGAAAATCTTCTTGATCATATTCAATTCTGTTTTTTACATACTGTACTTCTGGGTTATCGATAAACGGGTATGCAAAAACCAACTTGGAATTTGGGAAATATGTTACGCACCTACGGATAACTGAATCGTAGTACAACCCGCGCACAGAATAATCGTCGCTCAATTGTGCTTCATCAAATAGAATCACATCAATATCCAACTGGTCTTTGTTCTTAAATAAATCTTTGGATCTTTCTGGCGTAATAACAAAAATTCTTCTTTTTACCCTTTTGCGATTAATAAGATCAACGTATGTTAAGATATTTGTGTCAGTGTTTTTAAACATATCGTTTAACGTTATATAGTATTCATTTATTAGCGCACGCGAAGGCACAATTATAGCTATATCTTTTTTATATCGCGTTACAATGTGTCTAAAAACAAAAGACTTACCTGTGCTTGTTGGAGACGAAAAACTAAAATGCCGTTTTTCATTTATACTCTTAATTAATTTCGCTTGAACAGGAGTATATTTCCCCTTATAATCCTCCTCAATGCTTTTTCTATAGATATCAAAAACCACATCACGAAAAGACTGTGTTTCAAGATTTTTGAAAAACAGCCCCATCATCATTAATATACTTTTTTCTTGAGTCTTGAATAACTCAGGTTGGTATATTTTTATGTATGTCAGCAATTCCAAATCAGTTGCATCGCTAGGACCATGCGCAAAAATGCGATTTGTTATTTCGCTTAAAATAATTTCGACACCATCGCCGTCAATGATTCTTTCTATTACACTTTTCATATAATATTCACCGCTACCAAAATCACATAATCATATTGCAAAGTGCTTTTAAAATCCGAGTTCGCACAAATATGAGAAATTAAATCTTTCGTTTTTATGCCTGTGCTAGAAAAAGCGGAACAAACCCCAAAATGACCTGATACCAAATTATCCAAACCCTTATCTGATACCAATCCATTTAGAATAACAACATCGCTTATATGTTTGTTGCTCGCAATAAAATCATTGATTTGTTTGAGACTGGTTGTATATGCATTTTTCCCATGCAAATACTTTGCTTCTCCACAGGTTACCAATTGCAAATCTTCTTCCTCGGTGAAAAAATCAAATCCAGGATTTCCGGTCTTTTTTCTTCCCAACAATTCCGCAAGAGGAACATCCAAATGTCCTAAGTGCTCCACAATTCCTCTTTTGGAATACACAGAAACAAGATATTCCCCAGCCTCTTCAATGATAGGGTCTCCGTTTTCATCAAAAAACTTTTCTTGCAGAATATCACATGTATTTCTAGCATTTGTTTCCATACTCTTCCGAAGTGCTTCTTTATCAAATTTATTCAACCAAGAAAAATTCGCTAGTTCAGCAAGAATATCATGGAGTGCAACAGCCAAATTTTCTGGATCTATCCTCACAAAAAACACGTTATCTTTTTGCGGAAGTCCATAATCGGTCAAATTTAACTTAAAAGTTTCTATTATTCTCATACATTCCCTCCGCATTCTCTAAAATGAGTTAGATTAAAACGCCATTAACATGATCTACTTCATGCTGAATGATCTGTGCAGTCCAACCACTAAAGTTTTTAATGTGTGTTTTCATTTCAAGTGTTTGAAATTTTACTTTAATAGTTTTATATCTCTTACACTTTCGAGGCCCACCAAGAAGTGATAAGCACCCTTCCTCGGTATCATAAGCACCATCTTTCTTAACGATTTCAGGGTTGAGCATAACCATATATGTAGGAACTCGTCCACTCTCGTCAAGAAATGCGATGATGCACTTGCGAACACCAATCATATTTGCCGCCATACCAACACAGCTTTCTCTGTGTGCCATAAGCGTGTCAAGCAAGTCCTGCGCAACCATCAAATCCTCTTTTGTTGCAACCTCCGACTTCCCTGCCAAGAATATCGGGTCGTGCATAAGTTCTTTTATCATATCACTTCTCCTGACAGAACATGGCTATTGCTTCTGAAGCAAACTCGGCTGTTCCCTCTCCATACTTATCGATATTCTTTTTGAATCGCTCATCGGCAACGTACATCTCACCAAGTCCTGCAAGAATCTTATCGGTACAAGTATAATAGTTTTTAGTGATATATTCCTGTAATTTGACAACCAAACTTTGCACTTCAGGCGAATTTATGATAAATCCGTTATTTTTACACTTGGCAAATTCGGCAAAGATAGACATCAATCCATCGTTAATCTCTGCCCATTTTTCTTTTGTGTAGTTCTTTGTCTTCTGTTCATGCTCGCGATAAGCGTAGGTATTGCCCCAACGCTCACGAGCTTCGGTTTTGTAATCATTCTTCATTATTAGACTCCATTTGACTTACATAGCTCATCAATACGCTTTAGCGGTTAATCGCAAAATATGCAAGGATACCTTTTATTACATCCTCGGGAGTCCTACCTGCATCTACAATCAATTTTAATTCATGCTTTTGTTGAGTCGTGAAGTTGTAGTTGTTGTCAATCGCTTGCTTCAAACTCTCTTTGGCAAAATGCTCCATTAATTTGTCATTGGCGTTGATCATTATATTCCTCTTTTATTTTATGTAATATTTCCTCGTCTGCCGGGCAGAACTTATAGTTCGGGATTTCATTCGGCGTAATCCATTGAATATCGTTATGTTCAAGTTTCTGCGGTTCCCCCTCGGAAATGGTGGCGTTGAACAAAGTCAGATGCACCGTTAAATCGGGATACTCGTGCACCACATCCATGAACACATCACCGACAGAAAGAAGAACTTTCAATTCTTCCTTGCACTCGCGAATAAGTGCCTGCTCTTTTGTTTCACCTGACTCGACCTTGCCACCAACAAACTCCCATAAGAGTCCTCCCGCCTTGTGTGCCGGGCGTTGGCAGATTATGAATTTATCGTCATTCCATATAAGTGCTGCTACAACTTCGGTTATTTTCATATCAATATCTATTGTTAAATAATTTTATAATATCAACAACATCCTTCGTTATTGAAGCACCTTTGATATATCCAATCCAAAATTCTTTCACATCATTCGGCAAAGATGGATCTTGACGGATGGCTTGCTTAACAACCTCCATCGAAGCCTTCTCTAAACCTTTACTAATTATAAAATTTTGCAGGTCGTTCATCTTTCAACACCTCATAAATCTTTTCTGCAATTCTTCTTATCACAGGCACAACCACGCTATTGCCACACTGTTTATATGCGCTTGCCATCGGAATATTAGGAAATTTAAAATCTTTCGGGAATCCCTGTAATGCAAGGCATTCATATGGTGTTACCTTCCTAATTCCGTAATCATCTCGAACTACCGGCACTCTATCCATAAACGCGCCCATGCTGGCGACCAGTGTTGGCGCAACATAGTTTGGTTTGAGCGAAACACCATTTTCAAAAATCCTATACAGCGCACTCTTATCTTGAACAATCGCATTCAAATCGTTGTATAATTCGCTGCTTTCATCATAGTAATAACTTTTATCGTGCTTGATATTACGAACGATTATATCATTCAGCTTTGTTTGCCTTTTTATCTTCTCTGGGAACTCAAATCTTTCGCACTTTTGATTATCTAAAAACGCAACAATAAATATCCTGGTACGATGCTGGGGAACATTACCGTAATCTATGGCATTCATAACACGATACTTAATCGTGTAACCATATGGGGCAAGCGCATTATAAACAGCAAGAAAACTTTTGCCGTCATCGTGCTCAAGCAAATTCGCAACATTCTCTAGAAATACGACCTGTGGTTTCTTTACTTGGATAATTCTCGCAATTTCAAAAAACAACTGACCTCTACGATCTTCAAAGCCGCGTTGCTTTCCGAGTACAGAAAACGGTTGACATGGGAATCCTGCCACCAGAACATCAAAATCTGGAATTGTATTTACATCAATCGTGCGTATGTCTTTTTCAACAAGATGCCTATGTCCAAAATTATATCTATATGTCTTAGCAGCATCTTTATCAAATTCATTAGCCCAAACTATTTCGAAACCGGCTTGCATAAACGCCAAGTCTATGCCGCCAATTCCGCTGAACAAACTACAAACTGTCATATACTCTCAAAAGCCTGATTTATGACGAATGTCATTAAGCCATTCGCCGTTGTACTTAAAGTATCTAGGTCCAGCTATACCAGTGCGTTTTCCCAACAGTTGCTTTGCCAAACCTGTTAAAAACATTTTTTTACCTTGATATTCTACCATACGATCATCAACAACGGTACAAATTATACCTGTAGATGTTTCAGTATTGCTCCAAAACTCCAGTTCTGCTCCAACAGGTATTTGACACTTTGTAAAGGAGAAATTTTCAGCTTTTTCCTGGTGTTCAGTGTCAATCTCCTCCGCTATTATTTCAGCCTCTGCCTCAATTTTTGTCAACTTATGCTTGTGAAGTTTATCTGTACATCCATGTATTTCGGCCATTGCTTCCAATAATCCGTATGCATCCTCTGGATTCATTGCATAGAACTCTCTGACTCGCTGCTTACCCTCGAAATTTTCAATAGATCTTAGGCTTGGATTCAACTTATCTATGATTTTATGGACCTGCAAATCTGACAATCTTGACCCTACCTCATAAGTAGCATAAATTCTAAATGCAAAAGGGATGCACTCGCTGTTGTTCAATTGTTTCAACCGTGCTTTAACATCATCTGCATATCCTATTTTCACATATTCAGGAAAAGACGGATTAGTTAGTATGTAAATAACGCCTGTTTTATTATCCATAAATCACCTCAAGATTTTCTCTTTTTAGCTTCGTTTCTGAGTTCCTCGCAAAACTCTTTACAGTTTATTCTGCCATACAAGCCACCTTTGCCAGCTGTCATTATATTTTTCAAGCAATTGGGAACACCGTCTTCACTTTTAAAATGAATGCGCTCTTCAGGAGCCCAAGCCCCCTGATCTTGATTGTTTTCATGAATATGAAAATTTACATTAGGAGAGGTCAAAATATAATCTACAGCTGTTTTTTTATCCGCTTCACTATCAAAATGTACTTGTCCCTTTTTTCCATATACTAATTTGCTCATAATTTTATCTCCTTTTTGCTTCATTTAAACAGATGCTTTTCGCTACAACAAATTTAATACTTTTGCTCTATTATGTTAAGAAGCTGATTGAAATTCAAATATTCAACGCAATTGAATTCATCTGTTTCCAATCCTATATTAAGCACTTCTATAAACAAACAAAAATCATATATAACAGGCTCTTCTTTTCTGCCAAGCAAATTTTCTTTTATAGAGCCGGTCTTTGCTATTAAACAAAGGTATTGATATTCCTTTGAAATAATATGTGTATTGTTGTTAGGATGCGCATATGTATAGTGCTGTGTCGGGGTTAACGCTATGAGGTTTTCTAGATAATCTGCAATTTCAGGATAGGAATGCACCGGGAAAATGTGGTGCATCTGGGAAGCTACATCGGCCATATGTCTCTCTTCATACAACTCTGTTTTTCCGCCACGATAATTGAAGTTGAAATCTCGCAAATTTTTCTTAGCTCTTTCAATGCGATAATGAGCCATTGCTGAATCTGAACGAGCAGGCATGCGACTTTCATGTTCATCTCGCGTTTGGTCTTTCGGCTTCTCGGAAAGGATATCTCGCCAATTACGCTGATTGTACATAAGCATATCCTGCGTGATTACATCATCCGAGCAACGTCCAGCCACAGTTCCGCGTTTCCTATACTTACAAGCGAGAGGATTAAGAACTTTTGTGAAAATTCTACCGCATTCTACTGGAGTGTTAATACGAGTGTTGTTTATCGTAAATTGAATAAATACATCTCGCAATTCCTGATAAGTTTCAGAATTTTGATATGTAAAGAATTTTTCGAAAGCCCAATATATTTCACTATCCCTTAATGTTTTTTCAATGTACAGGCACAGGAAGATAAAACTATTTCTTTCTCTAAAACTTATAAACTCCAAAAGGTCTTTGTTTGCAACAGTATAAAAATTTCTCTTTCCTTGTTTGTTCTCAGCAAGTATACCTGCTGCAGCCATCATCTTAATTGGTTGACCGAAATACTTATCATATTCGCACGGAGCCTTGCTCGTAGGATTGGGTTTGCTAAAAATCTCCTGTACGTTACGTGCAGCGTATTCGCTAAACCAAATATCATTAACTGTAAATTCTTTATTTGGGAATTGTTTTACATATTCAACTATGCAGTCTGAAACCAAACAAACAACATCCATGGTGCATTTTTGGTCTATCCATCGACCGTTGTTCGTCTTTCTTATGTCATAACTGCGTCGAGATAAGAACTCTTTGATGTCTATTTCATTCATTTTCTCACACGCCTCCCTCTTTTAATATTCCATAGAAGAATACACTATTAGTGTCAACATTAAGCGATCTGGTTTGATAATTTCTAGCTATTTTGTAAAAACTACGGTATTCATCCGATGCATAATACAGCATCTGGGTTTTTGTTAATTCAATTTTTTCTTTGGGTATTAAAATAGCAACTGAACCATTACAAATAAACCCTTTTTTGTTTTTCATCACTCTAGGTTTATAGGTCATATTAGGTGTCAAATAAACCGAATCATCATTCATAAATCGATATACACTCATACTCTTTGCAAGTTCACAATCTATATATGAATCATATCCATCGATGTTGATTACTTCTTGTCCATCGTCACTGATATTTCTTGACTTTATTACCCGAATTGAATTCTCTCTCTTTTCAAATGTCGTATTTGCATTGGTTATTTGTCTATCCCTAACTACTGAAAACTTTCCAAAATTCATTTTCTCAGCAACGCTATCAAAGAAAGAATTTCTATATATAATCCAATATGGATACTCCTCATCCATAATATAAGACTGCTTTTGATCGATCTTCAGCCCTAACGTCATCGAAAATATTTTTGTAATCCCTGGTTTTTCATTCGGTTTAACAAAAAGACAAACAGTCTCTACCAACACGCCTTTGAAACCACATTCTCCATAGTCATGAATACAATACACATTTTTAGAAGCCAAATACTTTCGAGTAGTAGAAAATTCTGGCGTATTAAGAATGAATTTAGGGCATATCAATGCTACGTTGCTTGCAATTCTCATTCCCTTTTCCAAGAAAAACTCGAATGTGTTAGTTGTATCTTGGTTGATGTTGCTTTTTAAATACAGTTTTGCTTCTGCCGGCTTAAGTTTTTCAAACGGAGGGTTACCCACGAGCAAATCATATCTTTGACTTTCATTCGTAGTTAAAAAATCATGATGCACGTATCTGATATGTACATTTTGTGGAATGCCTTGCTTTTCCAAAAGCAACTTTAATATCTCCAGATTATCATTATCAATGTCTACGACATCAATATTAACACACGGAATGTTTTCGTATTTTTTGAAAACAAATGGCAAAAAATTACCCACACCAACCGATGGCTCAACTATATTTATGGTATTTTTCTCGAAAGTTGGAAGTTCCTTAAAGATTTCATTTACAATAAACTTGTTTGTGTAGTAAGCAGCGTTGCTTTCTCTTTTTGAATTAGCAAGCTCCGCTACACGTGCCAATGAAGCATATCCTAAGTTATAAGGATTGTCTCTTACAAAAGATTTAAGTTGTTCCGAATTATCAAGATTATGATCTTTTATAAGTCTAATTATTGTTGGGGTATCCAAATGCTCTTGATTCATGAATTGTGATATAGCTTTTGCAATTTGATAAAAAATGCTTGTTGGTACTGCCTCGCCAATGCTCTGTCTTATCTTAATTTCTTCTTTTTTAAGCATTCTGGATTTTTCAAATTGCGAAAGACCATTTAATTCGTCAAGAGAATAATCCGTCCATCTAAAATCTTGAGGAATTGTCATCATTCGCATCAATTCCCTGATCGAAAATACTCTGTCTTCTGTAGGATGAACAGTATTTTGACTTGCTAATTGATCATTACGAGTATGTATACATGGACCAACCTTATCCCAATACTGCCTTGTATATTTATCCGCGTTTTTCTGAGTATTAAAAACTATTTTACCATCTACGATTTTGTGAGGACGTCTGGTTACATCTTCATTATCAAACGCACCCTCACCCTCTTTTAACTCAGATATCCACGGACGCATCTCTACTGGATAGGTTCTGAACGCATGATAGAAATCGTTATCACATATTTCGCCCCATTCAAGCGATGGCAAGTCGCCTATAACTTCACGAAGAGTTTTTTCGTCTCGATATTGTGGGTACAACTCTATTGGTGTTATGTAATCAGACAAACTTTTCAAAACTCCAATTACAACGGTTCTCGTTCTTGATGAATTAGAACCGTAATTTTTAAAGTTTAAAATTCTGCTTGTAATAACATAATCTTCACCTAGTTCTTCGAATATCATATCCCCGATTGCTTTAATTGTACCATCCGGTGCGGTACAGCCTGTTTTCATAAACGCAGGAACATTTTCAAATATGAAGAACCGAGGACTGATATCTTTGACAATTTGCACAGATTCAACAACAAGACTATTTCGTACTATCTCGTTATCTGCCTTTTTATGATTGGCAACAGACATGCCTTGACAAGGGGGTGTTGCTATTAACACATCTACCTTATCGTTACCAAGTTTTTTCCACTTGTTTATTTCATTGTGAATAGCGTTTTTGGTTGATTCCAAAGTTATGTCATCGCATATATATCCGCTATTAAATCTACACTTATTATTAAACCTTTGAATATCCAGTCTCCTGGAAATAATTTCGTTTGTTGCTATACACTCAAACCCATTTTGCTTAAAACCATAGCAACCAACTCCAGCACTGCTAAATAAACTTATGTAAGTTAGTGTTTTATCTTTTAACATAACATTCTCCAACAAATATTTCACTTAATGAAATTTAAACAATTTCAACAATATCGTCTAACGTACAATCAAGTGCCGTACAAATCTTCACGAGCACATCACTCGATATAGTTGCACCATCTTTTTTCATCTTCGCAAGAGTTGCAGGACTTATTCCGGCCTTCTCGGCAAGTTCTTTGCTCTTCATCTCACGATCAATTAACATTTTGAATAGCTTTTTATAGCTGGCAGCCATATTTCACCTCGTAATAATAATAAAATATTTATAGATATATTTTAGCACTTATATCGACAGAATGCAAGAGCTTTTGCAGAATAAATTACAAGAACGTTGAATTTTTTATATGTGTGCAAATCGCGGTGGAGCTTCTACCAATGATATAGGAACCTATGAATCTGCGCATATAGAAATGATCGTAAAAAAATCGCTTTTCTTTGATTAAGGCTGTAAAGATTTTTGCCGTTGTTGGAAAGAAAAGAATGAAAATAGTCTTCAAAATGACTTGCATAATTTTCGAATCAGAGTTACAATATGGCAAAGCAAAAGCCTCGGCTTTGATGCCGAGGCAATGAGGATTTTACGCGTTATCTTTTCTTGATTTCGACCACATTTGACCACATGTTTTGACCATTTCGCGAAACGGAATATACGGAACATACGGAAATAATGTGATTATTTGTACAGTTTGGTTTACAAAATCGGACTAAACGGACTAAAAAAGACGCAAAAAACGCGCACGGGGCCGTTGGGGTGGTAGAGGCCGTAAGTTCAAGTCTTTTTACTCAGACCAATAGAGACTCATACGAACAAGTAATTTGTTCAAGTGAGTCGCTATTTTTATTTAAAAACTATACAATATGCACTATTTCGTACATCGGATCCTGCTATCACTGTCAGATAAATACCAAAAGGGGCTGTCTCACTAAGATATCCCCTTTTTCAGAGAAGTTTTTCCTTTTTGGTCTTACCCGACGTGCATCCCTTATTAAAGCGCCGTTTGCGTGTCGTTGGGGTCTCCGTTTCGGGCGAGGTCGTATTCCTTGGACCAATCGAGGTCGCGGTACTGCTCACCGCGGGGATCGTTTTTGATCCAGTCGAGGAGCATATCGAGCATCTGCTCCGACCAGGTGTTTTTATCTATCTGCGCCGTGGTGAATTTGCCTTGGCAGATCATCTCAAAGCCGAAATCGTCCTTAACGTGGGTCTTCGCCGCGCCCTCAACAACGTCGGGAACGAGATGTGAGGGGATAAATAGAACTCCGCCGCCCGCGCCGAAAACGACGTCACCGGGCAGACAGACCGCGCCGCCGAAATTGGTTATGTCGTTCCAGTCCTTCATAACGAATTCGCGAATGGGAGTCGGGTCTATTCCTCTGTAATAGACCTGAACGTCGGGCACCTTCTTCATCTGCTCAACGTCGCGTATACCGCCCCAGATCACCGCGCCGCCGTTCTTCGTGTGCTTCTGCAAAGCGGTGGTCAGGTTTCCGCCGAGGAAGGTTCCCTTGTAGATTTTATCGTACATATCGCAAACTACAACGTCGCGCTCAACAAGCGAGTCTATGACCCATTGATTATAATTACCCTTCAAGCCGTCCTCTGCTCCGCGGTTGAATTGAACCTGGTGCAGATCGGGGCGGGTGGGCGCGTAAGTGCAGGTCACGGCACGTCCCACAAGCTTTCTTTCGTCGTCGTGGAGAGTGTGAAGGGGCGCAAGTCCGCCGCCAACGAACTGATGCTCGTAGCCGAGAACAAATATAGGCTTCCATACCTCCTCAAGGGTCATTCCGTAAAGCGCATCAAGATACTTATCGGGAACCTTGGGGCGACCGTCGGGGAAGCGTTCTCCCTTCCAAAGGGGAGTAAGCGCGATAATTTTTTCTCTGTCATTGAAATTCATATTCTTCATACTCACTTTCTAACGATAATAAGATAGGTGCAATTTGCGGTCATCTTCAACTTGATGGGCTCGCTTCCCTTTTGAGTCGCCGTGGGCTTCAGCCTTCCCTCCTTGCGCAGAGCAACAAGCAGCTCGTCTGTCATCTCGGGGCAGCCCGCGCACTCCCACATACGGTATGGGTTGTTATTGTTTTTGTCGATACAATAAACCGTCACAGTCTTGTCCGAAATATCGTCAGCAAACACGAGCTCCTCCTCAAATTCGGGAAGATTCTCGGCAAAATCCTTGGAGCAATAGGTAAGAAGGGTGGAATACGCGCCCTCCTCATCCTTTGTTGAAACCGCGAAAACGTTCTCCCGCTCCGCCTTTGTCTCCACAAGAAGATCTCCCATTTTCGAGGTCATCAGATGGGCGTTATAGATGGGCTTGGTTATAAAATTGAGGGTGAAGAAATTGCGAAAGCCCGAAAAATCCGTTACCATCTCGTGCTGTCCCGAAAGGCAGATCATCATCTTGGAAATATTCATTCCCGTCTCAATGAGCTGATAGATGAGCTTGGCAAAATATGCGGAATACACCTCGTTCTCACGGAAGATAAGCGTGGGACATTCCTCAATATTGTAAAATCCGTGAGATGCCGCTCCCCATTCATCGAAGATCAGCTCCACGTCCTCAAAGCCGTATTTGCTCAAAACCTCTCGGTATGGATCTATCCTATAAACAAAATGGTTCTCCGTGGCAAGAGGCCTTGTTCCCTCGTTTATCATTTTCGGGTTGGTACCGTAGGTATGAAGTGCAACGTAATTCATTTCCACGCCCGTCTCCTTAACGTGAGCGAGGAAGTAATCGAGAAATTCGGTTTCGCAGGACAGCGCAGGACCGCCCACACGGATATCGGGGGATGCACGCCTGACACCTCTCACAAAGGCATCGTAGAGCTTGCAATACTCGGTGCTCTTTGAAAGGAAATCCTTTGAATCCACGTTTCTCATCCAGAAGCTCGCATCGGGCTCGTTGTGGCAATGGCAATGCCAGCTTGCTACCTTCTCCTCGCCGTAGCGGTCCACAAGATGCTTTGTGTACTCATAGCAGATCTCCTCCCATACCCCATAATCCTTCGGCGGTGCGGAGTTCCACATTTTTCCCTTATATCTGGTCTTGCCCTTCGACATACTCATCTTAAAATCATTGAATGCCGCAATACAGTCGGGCACGCTCGCATAGGAGATCAGAAGATCGTACCCCTTTTCGATAAGATAATCGAGACGCAAATCGCTCACGCGGAAGTCGTAGCACAGCTCTCCATCCTCGCCGATATAAACGATATCCTCAAACATAGAGTAAACACGGATGGTTTTGATCGCGCCGTCTGCCGCCATACGGTCAAGGATCCTCTTACCCCAAGGATCTTCTACCGCGTCGGTGGGATGAAAGAGCGCATGATTCCAGAATTTCGGTTGCTTCTTTAAAACTTTATTTTCAATCTTTATCATAATTTATCTTCCTTCGGTTGCATCTAAGATGCCCTTTAAATATCCGATCGCAAAAAGTCTGCCCATTGCGTCATAGCCGGGAAGGGTGGACATCTCTCCCGCCATCGTGGGTACGTGATCGACCCTTATGGGCACGTTTATTCGGTTTTTTCGGTAGCACCGCATAAGTGCCGACATATCTATATCTCCGTTGTCGTGGAAGGTCTCGCGGAAGTGGCTCGGCACGCCCTTGGTGTTGCGGAAATGGACCATAAATATGCGATCTGCAAATTCCTCGATGGTTTTCTCAAGGTCCTCGCCCATAACGAAATAATTTGCCTGGCACATCGTGATACCGAGACTCTCGCTTTTAACTATACCGTAGACCGCCTTCTTAATGTTTTCCTTGCTTATCATTATGCGCTCAACGTCGCCGAGCCTCGGCACGGGCGGGTCGTCGGGATGAAGTCCCAGCTTGATGCAGTATTTCTCCGCCTCGGGTATGACTGCCTTGATAAAATACTCGTAGTTTGCCCAAAGCTCCTCTGCCATGATCCTCGCCTCCACAGGCTTGAAATCCGCCATATTGAACTCGGTGACTCTTGCGCCGCCGCGCTCGGGATAATCGGAGCTCGTGCGCAGCCAGCCGATATGCGCCATCCAGTTGAAGCAAATGGTGTCTATTCCGTGTGCCCTCATATTCGGAAACATTGAGATCACTCGTGCTATGCTCTCGTCACGAAGGACGTCGCCAAGCTTTATATGATCGTGAAGCTCGTTTGGCATAGGCTCGATGGCAACAGGCGTTATACCGAAATCGGTGAACCTTTTAACAAGAGCATCCCAATGGGCTCTTTCGGCATAGTCAAATTTTCCGTCCTCGGGAAGACGGATGATGCCGTGAGAGACACCGCATTGCTTTGCAATATCCCAAGCCGCATCCCTCTCCGATCTGAAATAATCGGCTAAAATCATCACACGCCCCCCAGGGTAAGGAATCCGCCGTCCACAGGAACGGTTATTCCCGTAACGAAGCCCGCTGCCTCGGGATCAAGAAGCCACTTGACACAACCGATAAGATCGGACGCCTCGCCAAAGCGACCCATCGGAGTGTGCGCGATGACCTGCTCGCCGCGCTTTGTGAGACCCTCCTCTACGGTTCCAAGATAATTCTTGCTTCTCTCGTTGACCATAAAGCCGGGTGCAATTGCGTTGATGCGGATGCCCGCAGGCGCGTAATACGCCGCGAAGGATTGGGTGAGATTGGATATTGCCGCCTTGCTCATAGCGTAAGCAAAGCAACGTGTGAGAGGGCAGTAGGTATTCATAGAGGCGAAATTGATCACCGCGCCACCGCCCTTTTTTATCATCTGCTTGGCAAGCTCCATCGTGGGAAGGACCGTGCCCATAGTGTTGATCTCCAGCACTCGCGCAAACGCATCCATATCAATATCATAGAGCCCCTTCTGTCCCTCGGGCAGCTCGCCTGTCAGCTCTCGGGGATCAAATTTTGTGATGGTGGGCATAGCCTTACTGTCGTTACCGCCCGCGCCGTTTATAAGATAGTCGCAGCCGCCTGCCGCCTCAACCGCGCGCCCAAGCTCCGCAACCGAAGCCCTGTCCGTCACGTCGCAAGCATATATCACGGCGGAGACTCCGCAGATCGTCTTGATCTTTTCGGCTGTCGCCCGAAGCTTTTCCTCCGTCCTTCCGACAAGATAGACCGTCGCACCCTCCTCTGCAAGCCTTATTGCAATCTCGGAGCAGAGCGTTCCGCCCGCACCCGTCACAACTGCAATTTTATTTTCGAAGCGTTTCATTTTTCCTCCATATCTTTTATCGCCTGTGTGGCATTTTAATCTGTTGCATTTTATGTAGCATCAAAAAAGCTCCGCATACCGTTTATTCTGTTTTTTTAAGTATGCATTATAGCCTTTTATACCGTTTTTACAATCTCCACTGTATGAAGAATAGCTTTGTAAAAATTTATTTTCCGGTAGCACAATGTGTACAATCGGTTTACACCCCGACTATTTTCTGCTTTGCATTTTCATAGCATATTTTTCTTATGATCTCGCCCTCCAGCCTCGGGGTGAGACCGAGCTCGTCCTCGCGGTTTTTATTATCCAGCCAGGAGCAAAGTATCCGTCTGAAATAATCGTGGCGCACAAAGGAGAGTATGCTTCTTGAATCGGTCGTCATTCCGATAAAGTGGGCAACCGTGCCGAAGCTTGCAATACAGTCCAGCGTGTAGCTGATGCCCATTTTGTTATCGCACCACCACCAAGCCGCGCCGAGCTGTACCTTTGAGGTAACTCCGTCCTGTGCAAATGACCCCTGAAGCACCGACACCGCCGCCGCGTCGCCAAGGTTAAGCGGGAATATGACCGTGTCGGGAAGTCCGCCCGACTCCTCCGCAGAGCCCAGAAGATTGCAGAGCCTTGAAAGGGCAAACCCCTCGCCCACCGCCGCATATCCGCCTGTCGGTCCTGCAAGCGCCGCAAGTCTTTTGCTCGTTTTTCTCTTTGCGCCGATATGCAAAAGCATCGTAAATCCGCACCTTGCATACTCGGAGGCAAGGCGTGTGAGCATCCTCGCCCTTCCCTCAAAGTCGCCCTCAAAAAAATCTGCGTCAAGGGCGTGATCGGCAAATCTGCACCCCCGCGACTTAAAGCTCTCCAGCATCACGGAAACGGCGCGGATATAGTCGTCGTCGCTATTTATTTTAACACGGGTGGCTGTCTCCAGCCGTTTTTTAAGATCCTCGTTGGGAGACAAAAGCTCGTCTGCGCGAAGCGACGGAGCGCACCTTATGCCATCATAATCTGATAAATCGTCGGTAAGGCTCGCCACAGGCGCGAGATATTCCACCCCAAACCGCGAGAGGATACCCTGTGCCGAAAGCTCGGGTGAGCGAAGCATCTCGCCCAGTCTGTCAAAGAGATAGTCGGCATTCTCAAAAGAAGGCAGCTCGTCTATCCCAAAGATGCCGGAAAGCTCCATCCGCGCCCAGTCGTAAACAGGATTTCCCGCAGTATATGGGAAGATACGGCAAAACTGACGGAATTTTTCCCGAGGCGATCTTGCGCCCGTGATATACTCCTCGGGCACTCCCGCGATCCTCATCAAGCGGTGCTTATACGGATCGGAGCCAAGCCACAGCTCGTATATATCCTCGTATTGCCGATCCTTTGCCAGATCCTTAACCGAAAGATGATTATGATAATCAATTATCGGCAGTTCTTTTGCGTATTCGCGGTAAAGCCTTACCGCGCCGTCTGTTTTCAATAAATAGTTTTCGTTCATATTATCCACCTTTCGAGGATCGCTCCGCGCGATCGTATTTGGTTTGGCAAGTTCAACTCCGAGCGCACCCTATAAAGAATACTTTCTGAAGACCCTTGCTCCGTTTTTGATTACATTATACCACACAGCCCCGTCGCGCGCTATAGACTATATGATATTTTTTAGCACTTTTCGATCACGAACTTGACAAGCCGTAAGGGAGAATGATATAATTAGAAAAAACAAAAAAATGCGGGAGTCTGCTATGAAAAAGGAGTACACACCGGGCGAGCCGCGCCTCAGGGTCGAGGGCATCAGCGTTGTAATGGTCAGGCGCGACAAGGATTATATGCATTCATATAAAAATGGAAGATCATTTCACGGCTTTATCTATATTTTTTCGGGTAATATGCGAGATGACTTCACGGAGGGCGAGAAGCAAAGCATCGATCTCGGAGTCGGCGATCTTATATTCATCCCAAAAGGCACCTCGTACATCGGCAATTATCTCGAGGACGGCACCGAGATAAGAATAGTACAATTCGATATAACCTCAGGCGAGCTTCCCGAATGTCTCAGGGCCCCCGTTAAGCTGGCACTTCCAAACGCAAGAGAGCTTATGGAAGCTTTCTTTAATCACACGGATCCTGCCCCCGACAGAACACTTTACTATCTCTCATGCCTTTACAGGCTGATATTCGAGGCGGAGTCCTTTCTTACAAGACCGCAACCGAAGTACAGACGCCTCGGGAGCGCGCTCGCCGAGCTTTCGGAAAACTACGATAAGGAACACCCCGTTTCTTACTACTCCGCCCTTGCGGATATGAGCGAGGTAAACTTCCGCAGGTTATTCCGTGAATACACAGGCAAAAGCCCTATCGAATATCGAAATGATCTGCGCCTTGAGGTCGCAAAGGCAAGAATACAGAGCGGCGAATATAACGTCTCCGAGGCGGCAGAGTCGGTGGGCTTCACAAACCGATCCTTCTTCATAAGGCTTTATAAGAGAAAATACGGTCACACACCGAAGCAGGATTAGACTGCTTACTATCTTTACCGAAGCGTACAAAGCCGCTTGTTATATTTCACTCTCCTTGTCGTTTTGCTTTGCGCAATATGCAAGAAAAAAACAGAAAATACGGCGTATTTGTATAGTTTGGTTTACAAAATTGGCTATATCAGCTAAAATACTTGAAGTCGGTCTCCGACTTCCGAACGCATTTTTTAAAAAACAAATTTTCAAAGGACCGTTTTTAATATTAAATTCAGCACGTTATAGTAATGGCAAATGCAAGGTAATAAAAAAACATGTAACCTCTTGTTTTCTTGATCATTAGCAAAAGCAAACAACGAGTCCATACATTCATCTACTAGTTCGGTGGGCGCGCCTTCAAAAGCTCCAATATAAACCTGATCATCACGGTAAAAGGCACCGCCTTTTATCTGTAATTCTTCCGCCAAACAATCCTTTCTTAAATGCTATAAAGCTTACGTAAATATACACGCACCTAAAGGACGATAGCATTGACAGAGTGGGAGCGGTAATGCAAAACGCACTCTCCGAGATTTTGAATGTACGAGCCGAAAACTAAACACGCCCTATTATAACATATTTCATTACATCCAACTTCTTCAAAACACAAAATATACACTATCGTAAACTCCAAAATAGAAAAGTTCCTATTACATAGTAATAGGAAAATCTATAAAATTTCGCGTGTTCGTTTAAGTTCTGTCCATTCAGACCAAATAAAGCCTTGAAAACATTGAGTTTTCAAGGCTTTATTTCTCAACGCTCATAAATCTGAGAAGATCGGGAGTGCAATCGTTGTTCAAGAAGTCCATGTGCTTTGGATAAACTTCGAATTAATATATTTTTTGAAGTTGAAATAGTCCCGCTTAATATAAAACAGACCGTTGAAATTCTCGTTTTCTGTGTGGCTGATAATTTTCTCTTTACCGGGGTCAACATCGTTGATTTCAACATCGTATTCACTGAGTCGAGCGCCTCGAAATCACTTAAAACTCATTAATCAGCTTTATTTGCCTTTGTTTTTTAAATTGACCTTTTAAAGAAACTGTTTTTTCTCACGCCTTTTCGAGCTTTATAAGGTATGAATTATGAAGCTTAACATCAAAGATAAGATCAAATCTTGCGGTTGTGAAGTACTGCTTTGAGATGAGCTTAAGATCGTTTTCCTCGTCAAGAAGATATACCTCTACGGTAGAGCTTTCGCTTGGCGAATTCACAGCGACAGCCACCTTCTTGCTTGCAGGCTCATCTTCCTCTTTATAGTAAGTCAGCATGATAGCTCCGTCCTCACCGTTTGTCGAAGCGCAGGTGTAAATGTCGTCCTTTTTGTATTCGCAATCCGCATAAGAGCCAAGCTGAACAAGCGCATCAAACATCTTGAATGCGTAGTATCCCTTAAGAGGCTCGTAGGTTTCGTGGGCAAAAAGTCCGTTCATTCCACAGGGGCGAGCGTCGTAATACATAAGCATATCGAGGGGATACGCCTGGCATACGCACATAGCGCCTGCAATAAAGGACGAGCCCTTAAGTCCTCGCTCTGCTGCAAGCGAATACTGCCAATTTTCTCCGTTCCAGCCTCGGATATAATTCCACTCGTTGAGAATGGTTTTTACGTTGGTCAGCCCGCGCTTATCAAGCTCACCTCTGGCAATGTCAATGGCCTCCTCAAAGCGGGAAAGCACCTTTGCGTAAAGGTGGAATGAATAGAAATCGAAGGGGATATTTTCCTTTGCCATAGTGTCAAGGAATTTAATTCTGAATCTATCCGAATCCCAGTCACCGTCTACCCAAGGCGAGGTAAAGGCGGGTCCGCCTATCTGAATATTTGGGAAGCAGGACTTTAAGTGCTTTGCGGTAATGCAATAAAGCTCAAGGAATTCGTCAAGAGTTCCCTGCCAGCAGGGGTGGTTTGTGGGGCTGTCGCCGCACTCAGGCTCGTTCCAGATCTCCCAATACTCGATTCCGTATTCAAAGCCGTTTGCCCAGCCCTCGTTGTAATGCCTAATTATATGCTCGCATATCCTCGCCCATTTAGCGAAGTCCTTCGGAACCTGCGTTCCGTATTTATAGCCATGCTCAATAGACGCGCCGAGGCGGTAGAAGGTCTCGGTACCTGCATCTAAGGTAGTTTTTATGTAATGATCGGTAGGCTCGAAGAAATAGGATGCGGGATCGTTTTCGTCCGCATCAAAGTTTTTAAAAATTCTATGCACGTCAACAACGTGCTCGCCCGCCGTACCGTAGCCATTAAAGAATGACGCATCGTGGTTTCTCGCATAAGGAATGTTAAGCGCCTTGTACGCATCAAAGGACGTGTAAGTTTTGCGTATGCTCGGACTTGTCGGACCGTTGTTAACGCAGTTCATCGGCTTTATTTTGCCGTTAGTTTTTGTCAAATTAACCTTTAAAGAAATCATCTTAAATCTCCTTTGTTCATTTTTTAATCTCGTCTGCCATAAGACAGAATATGTATGATACCATCCTTTTCGAAATTTGACACCGTCAGTCGTACCAAAATTTGTTTACCTACAATAATAATACAACAATTCGCCCACTTTTTCAATGATTTTTATTCAAGAAAAGATGTACAATATTCCGCAATATGAAAAACCTTAAAAAAGACCTCTCCGCCACCGTTTTTAAATTCAATAGCCGCAGCCGACACACCATCGCGCAAAAAGAACCGCAAAACAGCCACTCGCCGCTAAAAAGCACCGCCCCACATCTCATGAAATCATAAACGTTAATTCATTGAAATGCGGGATTTTTGTGGTATAATTTTATCTGATAGAAAACCGTATTTCTAACGCAAATGTAACAATTTAATGCTTAATATATTTTTCATTTGACAGACAAAAAAGTATCATCCACTTTTAAATACTTTTTATGAAAAATTGCAATCTCTCGTCTTCCATCATCTGCTGTAGTGTCAAAGGATATGAACTGATCGTCAAAAGCAAAGCGCGCGTGAAGGTCGCACCTGATATCGGGATGCGCAGGGTCGGGACTCTTTGCCGCGAGGATGATCTTGCTCTTTCCCGTTACGCGGTCGATGGAGAGAATCTGTCTGTAGCCGCCCTTGGGATATCCGTCGCCGATTATGTATCTACCGTCAGGAGAGAGTGAGCAGTGAATGTCACAGTAAAATTCGCTGAAGTAAAAGCTCTCTACAGCCCTTGTCGCTCCCGAATGGGCGTTTACGATATAAAGTCCGCGAGTCTTGTCACCGTCAACCGTGGTATGCGCCGCAATTTCATCCTCGGAGAGCCAATAATAATGAGAGACGTAGGTGCGGCAGAGAATCGTTTTAAGATTTCCCGAAAGGTCGCCCACCATCATCGAGGTGTCCCAAGCCGTTCCGTCCTTGCGCATAGCTCTCACAAGCATCAGATATTTGTCTTTGGTCGGGCAGACGGTGATGTGGTTTACCATTACCTTATCGTCAAGCTCAAAGCCGGACTCTGTGAGAAGGTCGCGGTAGGAGACGAGAAGCTTCGATTTTCCCGATTCAAGGTCAACATAGAACACGCCGTCATCCTCGGGAACGCAAACGTCAGCGTTCTCGTCCTTGTAGCCTGCGTAGCCGTAGCCCTTGCGGAAGTCGAAAATTCTGCCGAAGTTTACTGAAAGTGAATACTTTCCGTCGCTCGAATAGGTTGCCGAGGGCCTGTCCGCGTATTTTATCTCACCCGTCTCGTAATTATGGATCGCCGTGACGAATTCCCCATCCTTCACCGTGTTATAAAACACTGTGTTTTTCTTTGTCGGGTGGTATGTCAGCATTGCGCCCTGTTGGAAATTCCAAGCGGTTGTCTCGGCAAATTTTACGAATTTTCCGTCCTCAATATAACCAAGCTCACATACATCGTCCTCTTCGGGAAGTCTGTCCATAAAGCTCGTTCTGTGGCAAAGATGCCTTTTGTTTCCCTTTTGTGTGGGATGAAGGTCGTAATAGCCGAAGAAATAGAAATACTCATCCTTGGGAGTAATTATTTCAATTTTATCCTTAAAATCGCTTTTTATGTCAATCATTTCAGTTTACCGTAAAGCTCCTTGATAGCACCGTAAGCCATCTTAGGCTTTCTGTATTCATTTACAATTCCCTTGTTGTTAAAACTTCTTGCTCTGTCATTGCCCATTTCTCTTGCGGTTCTCATATCACAATACTGCCAAATATAGCAACCCGAATACTCTTTTCTGCTGAAGAAGAGCTTAACGCAATCGGTGAGGAACTTCGCCTGATATTCCTCGGTCCATTTAATACCGTCAAAGGTGTGATTGCCGTATATTGCCGCAGCGCCGAACTCACTCATTACAACGGGCTTGTTTCCGTGACCGAGGCTCTGAATATAGGCTTCCATTTTCTCAACGCCGTCCTCCCAAGAGGTGAAGGTGCCGCCGTCATACCAGCCAATGTATATGTTAAGCGCAAGGAAGTCGCAGTACTCAAAGCACAGCTCATGATCTCTTCTTGAAGATGCAAAGGTTACAAGACGGTTTCCGCCGTTTTTCTTGAGATATTCGTAGTAAATACGAGAAATCTCCTTGCCTTCCTCGAAGTGAGAACGGATTTCGTTGTGCATACCCCAAATAATGATGGAGGGGTGGTTGTAGTATTCCTTAACCATCTCGCGGTGCATCTGAAGTCCGCGCTCGATAACCACGGGATCAACGAGAGCCTCAAGCGAGAAGCCGTTGCCCCAGATGGGAATCTCCGACCAGAAGGTCATACCTCTTGCATCAAGCATATCTATGAAGGTGGGGTTATTCGGGTAATGAGAGCCGCGAATGGAATTGCAGTTCATGTTTTCGAGGATATCAAGGTCTCTTTGCATAAGAGCTACGGGGAATGCCATACCGAAATCGGGATGATCCTCGTGGCGGTTGATACCGCGGATCTTGTATTCCTCTCCGTTAAGGAGTATCTTTCTGTCCTTGATCTCGATTGTACGGAAACCGATTCTGTCATAGAGGTCATCTGTAGAGGTCTCGGTGCAAAGCTCATAGAGTACGGGATTTTCGGGAGTCCAACGCTCGATGCCTTCCATTTTGCCCGAAAGAGTTATCTCCTTCGTCTCGTAAGGAGCAACGGTGAAGTCTGCCTCCGCAAGAATCTTACCTCCGAGAGATACGCTCACCTTGTCACAGATCTCCTCGCCGGTGGAATTATAAAGCTCCGCGCGGAATTTGCAATCGGCATCGTTGCCCTTTATTTCGTAATCAACGAGGTTGTAGAGTACGGATGCGCCTTCAAGTGTCTCTACCTCAACGCTTCTCGTGATACCGCCGTAGTGGTACCAGTCAACGAGACGCATAGGGATAGACTGACCGTCAATTGTGTTGTCCACTCTTACGGTAAGGGTATGCATACCTGCCGAAACACAGGGCTTATTAAAGCAGAAGCGGTTGAAGCCTCCGTAGTGCTTGCCGAGAAGCTCGCCATCAAGGTAAACCTGCGCCTCGGTCATAACCGCGCCGAAGGAGAAGCGGAGCGTGCCGCCATCTGTATAGAATTCTTTTTCATACCAAACAACGCCTTCGTATTCGAGCATTCCAAGCTCGGTATTCCATACGGAAGGAACGTTCGTTGTGTGAGCGCCAGTGAGCTTTTTCGTGAAACCAAGCTCCTCACCGCACTTTTTTTCATCCTTTACGGTTTGCCATGCACCGTCAAGGCACTGTATCTTTCGTTTTTTGTGTTCAATAAATAGTCTTGACATAACTTCTCCTTTTGCCGAAATTCGGCATTTTTTATTATTATACATCTAGCAAGAATTTTTTTCAATACTTTGTAATACGGATTTTTTGACATATCGTTCAATTTTCATCATAAAAATTCACTAAGATATTGAAAATCATTCAGAAATATGCTATACTCATCAAAAAGTTAAAAAGGAGAATAAATTATGGCAGCAAAAAATGAAAATTACAGTTTTCTCCGTAGTTGGAGTGATATATATATTGATGAATACGAGAGAACAACCCCTGTTATGAATGATTATCACTTCCATGATTATTATGAGATAAGCCTTATTTTGTCTGGCGAAATGAAAGTTTTTACACCTGGTGTCAATTACGATTCAAGCAACCCCTGTGCAGTTATTTGCGCTCCCGGTGTTCCACATTATATAACTTGTACCGAAGGAATTCTATATAGGCGAATTAATGTGGTCTTCTCCGAAGAATTTATTTCTTCATCCGAAGATTTTGCCAAAGTGAGTGGTATATTTAAAAAAGAAGGAAATATTATACCAATAGACGAAAATACAGCTATACGTCTAGAAAATTCGGTCAAAATGCTAATGAACGAAAAGGACAGATTTAGACGCAGACTATTACTACTTTACTATCTGTCTCTTTTGTCGGACATGGACAACGAAACACATTATAGCGAGATTCCGGAATATGTTTCATCTACCCTTTCGCTCATAAAAGAGAGGTTTAGTGAGAAAATAATTGCAATAGATCTCGCACAGGAACTCAATGTTGGCAGAACTACGCTAATGAGTAATTTTAAAAGATATACAGGAATGACACTAGGAGAATATATACTTAAGTGCCGTCTTATAGCCGCAATAGAACTTCTTGTCTCCGGAATCTCAGAAAGAGAAGTCGCCGAAAAATGCGGGTTTGGAGAAAGTTCCAACCTCGTTCGTTCATTCAAACGAAAATTTGGTATTTCTCCAAAAAAATATCTACTGGTCATGAAAAATAATAAACAGTAGCCTTTTATGTTATTAAACACCCCCATTCTCAAATAAAGCCGTTAGGGTTATTCCTGACGGCTTTATTGTATTTGCGCGATCAGTTTTGGACTCGCGGTCATTCTGCGCACCGAGCGCCGTCAAAGACGGCATACTTGGGGTTGTAGTGTAGCAAGGAAAAAACAGTTGATAACTGTTTTTTCCTTGCTACATGGAACTTTTCGAAGATATCTTTCTGCTCGTCCGAGAAGCTTTTCTCTAAGTCCTCGTGATGCCTTGTCATGTAGCTGAGTAACTCCTTCATCTCCGGGGAATTGGTTCGGCTATCCTCTTGCGGTATGATGTTGCCGTGCCACAGTTCTTTAATCGTTTTCTTCATCGCCCACCTCCGTAACAGCAAAGGACGACTCATCACCGACTTGACTCGGCTTTGAATCGTCCCCTTTGTCTATTCGTAATGCTTCTTCGATGGTGTGTGCCATCACGAGCTTCCCTATCCAATCCGCGAGTTCGAGAGTGCTCATGTTCTTTCCACGGCACTTTTCAAGATCCTTCATGACCGCGATGAGCACCTTCTCGCTCACTTTCGACAACTTTTTTCAAAAAGAAAAAGCAAGTGTTTCTACACCTGCTTTGAGAGTCTTTTCTTTGCCTTATACGCATCGCTGTATTGTGGTTTTGCCTTATGCGCATCGCTGTATTGTGGCTTCCAACTTCAACCGCTTCTATGTCGTGCGATGTAATCAAGCTTCCCAGCGAGAGAACATTTATCATACGAACCGCTGTAGTCTTTCCATTGGAAATCTTATTAACGAGAGGTGCAACACCGAAGCAAATTGCAAGTGCTACTACAAGGCAAATAATACCGATTATCGTTCGGTTACTGAGTGCTTTACCTCCAATAGATTTCTGTTTCTTTGCCATTTTTATCCTTTCTGCTTAAAACATAAATAGCACCGTTGCCGCTGGTCAATGATTAACGATAACAATACACATAAAATCGGTACGGAGCGCGGACTCTGATTTTGGAAACGGACTTGAGGACAAGTTCGGAAGTCAGCTCATTAACCTCGGTTATTTCTTTATAAAACACGCAACCGGCTTTGCAATTGTTTTTCGGAAAAATATTTTGTGGCACTGGGAGAATAAACGGTCGAGCGATTCAATAACATATTTATAGCGGTGTATATTAAATTATTCTTCGCAGAGCGGCTTCGATATGAGCCGCATGCCGTTCGGCGCCGTCAATCAAAGCAAAGGCGCGACGGTATTCAGGAGGTAGCTTATGAAAAGAGATAACCGACTTTGGCAGCTTTTTGGCTTTGCCGTAACCTCGCTCGGAGGCACGTTGCTTCACTTTTTGTACGATTGGCTCGCGGGGGCGATATGGATAGCTCCGTTCTCCGGGGTAAACGAATCAACCTGGGAGCATATGAAGCTGCTCTTCTGGCCAATGCTCATATTCGCTTTTGTACAGAGCTTTTTCTACCGCGACAGAGAGGATTACGTATGTGTTAAGCTCAGGGGTATACTGCTCGGACTTTTGCTGATACCCGCGATTTTTTACGCTTATAACGGCATAATAGGCAAATCACCGGATTGGCTCAATATAACGATCTTCTTCATTTCTGCCGCTGCAGCCTACGTATACGAGTATAAGCTGTTTAACGGTGAGGTGCTTAACTGCCGCTCAAAAAAAGCCGCTGTGGCGGTTCTCCTGGTGATAGCTCTGCTATTCGTAATATTCACGTTCTATCCTCCGCGGATAAATCTGTTTTTAGACCCATTGACAAACACGTACGGCATCAGCAAATAAAACAAAACAAGCAAAAAAGCATCCTGCATATTCAGCCGATATGGCGTGCAGGATGCTTTATTTGTACAAAAATATGCAGAAAAATGCCGAATAAGTAACGTATAGTTGTCAAAAACGGCTATTTAGGCTCTTTTTTCGTTATTACTGTTTTTGCAATGCTGTGATATCATTAGCGGCTTTTTATCTTTGGTATATATCCGCTATCCATCTCTACGTCCTTTGCAACGGTGCCATCCGCGCCGTAAAATTCCTCGTAAATTATCTCCGACAGATCGTTTCTCGCATTGCCGTAACCGCTGTTCGAAAGAAATATCACGTCAAAATCATCTTCGGGAATCTGAAAATGCAGTGTGCGGAATCCTACACTACCGCCGTTGTGATTTATCCTGGTCTTACCGTGCCAATCAAAGCTCATACATCCCATACCGAAGCAGTGAATATCCGATGGAGTCAGCACCTCGCGCCAGGTTTCAGCAGAGAGAAGGAGTTTATTCTTTATCGCTACGTTCAGCGCGTATACGTCGTCAACCGTACCCACGGCATCTCCGCCGCCAAGCATCCAGTTAAGATTTCTGTCTACGGCTACGAGCCTGTCGCCCACAAGATCGTATCCCGTTGCTCTGTTCTGCACCGTAAGACTCTCGTTATCAATCAGAGCGCTCTTCATATTTAGTGGAGCGAATACCTTATCTCTCATATAGTCGGCGTATTTTTCGCCCGTCACGTTCTCGATTACCAGAGCTAATAGAGTGAAATTAAAGCTGTTGTAATTTCCTGACGTTCCGGGGACGTAATCGTTTTCGTATTCCCAGAGATACTTCAGCTGCTCCCTTATTTCAAATGAATATCCGTGCCCCAGCTTTTCCACAAGCTCAGGATGATCGTAGAAGTCGGGCAAACCGCTGATATGATGAAGCATATGTCTGAGAGTTACTCTCGCATCGCAGCCGCGGGCTTCGGCAACGTAAGCTCCGGGATGTGTGTCAAGATCAACAAGACCCTTATCCTTCAGCAAAAGCAATCCTATGGCGCAAAAAGGCTTGGAAAGAGAGTAAAAATTGAACCGGGTGTCCTTAGTAAAAGGGCGCTTCTCCTCTACGTTTGAATATCCAAACGACCTATCGTAAAGTACTTTATCTCTATGAGTGATACGAAGCATACCCATAATCTTTTCCTTCTCACAGTACGCACCGAGTCTATGATCAAGTCTACCGTAATTCATTCAATATTCCTCCCTGAACGCTAAACAGTGTTTATATCTCGGAGAGCAGTTTTCTCATTCCCTCTATAAGAATTTTGTCGCCGCCCTTTCTGAGTCTTGAGGTTCTGGCCTCATATCCGCCCTCGTCGTATGCGGAGGACGTGGGGAAATAGCTGTCACCGCCGTTTGTAAGACAGCATACGAACAACGCGCCGTCAGGCTGCTCGTTCTCTATCGCTTTGCCGATATCCACAAAGCATTCTCCGGGAAGTCCGGCAAATGTCGCGCCGCCTATTTTCAATCCGGTCAGCACGAAGGAATAGCTTTCGGGACCGTGCTCAAGTCCTACTATTCGGTTCGCCTCTGCCACAACGGTCGTCAGCTCCATATTCTCATAAGGCAGCTCGTGAGATCTACCGGCCTTGTACATATCTACTATCTTGCGCGCCTCGTCGAGTCTGCTATTATCCTGATTTGACGGAATATCTATTTTGTAGCTGCCGAAGCTGATCTTGCCGTCACGGACGGGCTCGCCCTTATCAAACATACCTATCACAGCTCCCGCGATCTTTCTGCCCATATGCTCTGTGTGGGCGTATCCGCGTGGTACGCCGTCAAAGGTAGAGTATTCAAGTCCCCTACGTTCTCCGTCGGTAGGCGCGGTATTAACGTGGTTTACGTCGCCCTCTGAGCCGAGCACGAAAAGACATTTGGTATTATCAAGAGCTCGCTCTACGGTTCTTCTGACCGCGGCGGGCCAGTCGCCGCTGATAAGCTCACCGCCAACAGTATCTGCGTGAGTGCCGAAATTAACGAGAACGTAGTTTTCTCCGTCCACCCTCTCCACACGGAGCATCTTCACCGTATCGTTTGGCGTGCCCAGCGCGTAATCTATATCGGAATTATCCACTCCGGGATTCGTCTGCACTTTTCCGTTCTTCATTCTGAAGCGGCGAATAAAGGATATTTTTTCCGCCTTGCCCGACGCGACGGAAAGCGCCGCATCCTTGGTATCATCAAAGGATCTTTTCGCCACCTCGGCGATACTGTCATAGAACACCTTGTCGTATTCCGGATCTCCCGTTTGATTGGCAAACTTCTTCTGTCCGATTATGGGACCCGTATGGGTATGAGAGCAATTTATAAAAACAGCCTTTTCGTCTATGCCGCATCTTTCGCTGACAAGACCTCTGGCATAGTTGCACTGCTCGGTAGAAAGCATCAGCACGTCAGCCGTGACTATAACGGCACGACGTTCACCGTCATCAAAGGATACGGCGCTTACGTAGAGATCGTCAAGCACTCCCTTCGCATATCTATACTCATAGTATCCCGAAAGTGCAATTCCCATAGGTGGTGTTATACATATTCTGGCAAATCCGCTTTTCATATTAAACTCCTTTTAACGTTTGACATGTTCAACCTTTACCGGATAAGCGCCGCGTAAAGCACACGCATCCGACGTAAAGTCCGATAATAAATACAATAGAACGGGCTGCGCAAAGCTCACACATCCGACGTAAAGCCCAATAATAAATACAATAGAACGGGCTGCGCAAAGCTCACACATTCGACGTAAAGTCCGATAATAAATACAGTAGAACTGGCTACGCAAAGCTTCGAAATATTCCGACGCCGTACCCACAGTATACCAAAAGCACATCGGTATGTACATACTTACTTTTGGTCAGATTTATAATATTTTTTTGTTTTACACTTCCGCACTCCTCGCACGAACCTTCGAAAGTCCTATGGAATAGCATAAGATGCGTACGGGTTTTCAAACCGTCTTCCGTATCCATCGGATCGCCAAAGGTAAAGATTCATTTCCGGTATTCACTTCCTATCGTCCAAGGCGAAGATTTATCTCACTCGATTATCCGTTTTTTCATAATACTCTCTTGGATATAGGCGTATTTTGGAGGCCGATTATGTCAATAAATGAAAATAATTATTTACATTTCAAAGGGATAAGCCCGTCTGTAACGCGACGGAGAAACCCCCGTATGCGCCTTGAAAAATTTAGAAAAATAGTTATAATCCTGTATCCCAACCTTCTCGCAAATAATGCTCATAGGCAGGTCTGTTGCGGTCAGATAGCGTTTCGCCTCCCTGATTCTCACGGATGCGATATAATCTCCGATCGACATACCCAGGCTCTCGTGAGATATACGGTACAAACGGTTCTTCGATATTCCCAAATCCTGGCATATCGTCTGCACGTTCAAGTCACAGGCTACGTTCTTTTGCACGTAATCCATTATCCTGCTCGCCATAGGATCGTTTTTTATCTCTATGTACTCGGAGAGCCACAGATACCTTGCCGACATTTTCAGAATACTTGCGGCGGCTCTGATCTTCTCCTCGTCATAGGTGTCCAGCTCTCCGTAGTACCTCAACAGCTCGTCAAGGTCAATGTTCAGCTCCTTGCTGACCTTCTGTATCTTTGGAAGCATCTTTTTGCGGTCAACGCCTACAGCCTGACCAAACATCAGATAACCGAGGATCTTATCCTGAAATTTTATTGGTACGGCATTGTCGATAAGACCTGCGTGACATATTCTCGTGGCGGGCTGACCCGTCCTGGAGCACTCGTAAAATACTTCCTTATCACTGAGAAAGCATCTCCTGTTCCCCTCAGGATATTCTCTGATCTTTCGACAGAAGCTACACATCTGCTTCGGCTGATAACCCAGCATATTAAGATTGGTGTCCCACACGCTTACCGTAAGTCCCGTAAGCCGATAGAAATCGTACAGAAGCTTATCCAGTCGCTCGATATTAAAATTTATAACCATACGAAGTCCTCCTCATTTATATTATAGAGTGCTCGATCTCAAAAATCAAGACAATCTTACATCTTTTTCAGGAAGATTTTACCCATTGTGGGTATAATCTTCACTATATATCTTTAAATAAAGAGAGTATAATTTAAGATATAATGAAAACATACATATCCACGGAGGTTTATATGAAAAAAATTACATTTGCCCTTTACTTCGGAAACCGAGGCTTCTTTCCGGGCGAGGTAATCGCCGAGGCGAGAGAAAGACTGATCACAGCCTGCGTCAGAAACGGATACGGTTATCTCGTAATGGACGAGTCACTCACACGTTGGGGCGCAGTAGAAACAATCGCGGAGGGAAAGCTATACGCGGATTTCCTTGAAGAAAATAAAGGAAAGTACGACGGCATCATTCTCTCTCTTCCGAACTTTGGCGACGAGAACGGCGCATCAGTTGCTTTCGGCAACGTAAACGTACCTATCCTCATTCACGCGTTTCCCGACGAGCTTGACAAGCTTGATTTTGCCCACAGACGTGACTCTATGTGCGGAAAGATGGCAATGTGCAACGTACTTCGGCAGATGGACATAAAATATACCCTGACGAACAAGTTCTGCACCGACCCGCTCTCCGATTCCTTCAGCGCCGATCTACATAGATTCGCGGCTATATGCAGAGTGACGGCAGGCATGAAGCAATTCAACATTGGCGCTATAGGCGCCAGGACCACCGCCTTTAAGACGGTTCGTTTTGATGAGATAGCGCTTCAGAAAAAACGTATAAACATTGAAACGATAGATATGACTATGGTATTCGCGATGATGGACGGAGTAGATACGGAAAAGCTTGAGAAAAAGAAAGCAAAATACTCTTCTCTGGCAAGCTTTGACAGATATCCCGAAAAGAAGCTTGAGAATATTGCCCGTCTTGGCGTGGTAGTAGACGAGCTTATTGAAACGTACAATCTGCAGGCGGTGGCTATTCGTTGCTGGGACGAGCTTGAAAAGACCTACGGTATCGCTCCATGTCTGGTTCTCGGCGAGCTTAACGAGAGGGGCATTGCTGCCTCCTGCGAGCTTGACATATCCAACGCTATAATGATGCGCGCGATATATCTCGCTACCGATCATCCCGTAGTATTGCTCGACGTAAACAACAACTACGGCGACGATGACGACAAGGCTATATTCTTCCACTGCGGTCCCGCTCCCGCCTCGTTCATTAAGGGAAGGGGCGAAATACAGGAGCATCTTATGTTCAAGAAAACCTACGGCGACGGCAGCGGCGTAGGTATCAACAAGGGCGAGTGCATCAGCTGCGAGGTAACCGTAGGAAGCTTGAAGACCGAAAACGGCGAGATCTGCTCCTTCGTAACGGAGGGAAATCTCACCGAGGATACTCTTCCGCCGGAATTCTTCGGCTTCGGCACCGTGTTTGAGAAAAAGGACGCAAAGGCAGTCTTCAACTATATGGCGTCAAATGGCTACCGCCACCACGTCGCAGTATCACGTGGTAATTACGCCTCGGTTATCGAGGAGGCGTTCGGTAAATATCTTGGCTATAAAATCGACAGAATATAAGGAGTTTATTTATGCTTGTATCACTTAAGGAGCTTATGAAGGATGCCTGCGAGAAAGGTTATGCGGTAGGCGCGTTCAATACACCTAACCTCGAATCTCTTATCGCCGTTATTAGAGCGGCGGAGGAAACCGGCAGAGGCGTAATTTTAAATCACGCGGAGGTTCATTTCCCCCTCATTTCCATTGAGGATATAGGACCTATTATGGTGAAATATGCGAAGGAGGCGTCCGTTCCCGTATGCGTTCATCTGGATCACGGAGAGTCTATGGAAACCTGTATGAAGGCTATCCGGCTGGGATTCACCTCAGTTATGCTCGACGCATCGGCAACCGATTACGAGGAAAACGTGAAGGAAACCGCGCTGATCTGCAAACTTGCGCACAGCGTAGGTGTCACGGTAGAGGCGGAGCTCGGACACATCTTCTCCTCGGATAACGGAATCGGAAGTCCGAAGGAACAGGAAACTCTGGATTCCTACGATTCAGCCGACGACGTTTACACCGATCCGGATCTGGCGCGCGACTTCGTTCAGAGAACGGGAGTAGATGCGTTGGCGATCGCCTTTGGCACCGTGCACGGAGTATATCAGAAAAAGCCCAAGCTGGATCTTGACAGAATAAAGCTTATAAAAGAAAAAATCGACGTTCCATTCGTTATGCACGGAGGATCGGGACTTTCAAAGGAAGAATTCCAAACCGCAATAAGAAACGGAATACGCAAAATTAATTATTATACTTACATGACTCTTGCGGGGGGCAAGGCAGTAAAAGAGGCGCTTGACAAAATCGAACCCGGTAAAAACGTATTCTACCACGATATCCCGCTTATCAGCATAGAAGCAATGAAAAATGACGTTATAAATGCAATAAAGACCTTCAGCCTTGAGGTATGAGATACGAATAACGCAAAAAGAGGAATGAGCGTATCTGTCTCCAAAATAAATCTCAAATAATAAAAGATATTATGAAAAACATATTCAACAATAAAAACAAGCTGTATATTAACGCTCTTTTAAAATATTATATTTTCTTTGCACTTACCGGAACACTTCTGCAAACTTTTTTGCTTGAAAATGGATTTAAAGAGTCTACGTTAACAGCTCTTATTTCGTTTTTCCAGCTATTACAAACCGCGACTCTTCTTGTCTTCTCTGCTGTATCTGACAAAATAAAAAGAGTAATCCCCATAACCGCGATAGGATTTTTGCTCTGCGTTCCAATTGCTATTTATTATATTTTTGTCGCCATATTACCAAGTATTGAAATAAATTTAACACTTTTTGTTACATTTTCTTCGTTGTTTTACTTGTTTTCCGGAATTTACAGCATAATTTCAACCAAGCTGCAATATCTCGTTATTCACAAAGAGGACTTTGGAAAATTCGTATCTTTTGTTAGTCTGCTCTGTGGAATTTTGGGAGTTGTGTGCTCTGCTCTGATTTCAGCACTTCAGCTTGTCCTCCCCTTCAATACGATAATGACGTGGGTATATATCCTCACCGCGGTATCCTGTTTTGTGGCGATGGCACTCGTATTAACCTTAAAGCCTATAAAAACGGACAATAACGAAATTAAAGAGACAAGAGCATCTCAAAATCTGCTGAAATACAAGCCGTTTGTACATCTTATCCTTCCAAATCTACTGCGCGGACTCGGCGCAGGTATCATTGGATATTTGGTAACAGTAGGTTACTATCTGGACATACTTAACAGCGAATCTGCATCAATAGTGGTTATCGTTACTAATTTCTCTACCATAGGAGCTTCATTCCTTCTGACACTGATCGACGGCCGTGTAAAGTATCGCACAACGCTCCTCGTATCCGGCATTTTAATCTTTATTACTTTGCCTCTTATGGTTATTTCTAAAAGCGCAGTACTGTTCATTATTTTTTACGGCATAACATATCTTTCGTATCAAGTAATAAATGTTACGATACCCATAGTGATTACAAGAATAGTGGACTATGATATGATTGGCAAGTATACCGGCGGAAGAATGCTTTTGTACACTATAGGAACGTCCCTTGTAGGATTTATTTGTATTCCGTTGTTTGATACTATCGGAGTTTTTACAACTCTTGTTATTGCAGGAGCAACCCAACTGTTTACAAGCATCTTCTATTACATTTACTTAAAAAAACACTACGCAAACGGCTTTGAATTGCCTTCTACCATACAGAAGTGAACGGATAATTTTTGTTAATTGAAAAGAGACTATTCGATGAAAATTATAGAATTACTTAAGGAAAAGCAAAATGACAACAAACAAGGAAAGCCTATTACCATAGCATTTTTAGGCGACAGCATAACCCAAGGATGCTTTGAATGCTATCTCACCTCTCCCGATTCATTAGAAAACGTCTTTGATTACAAGAGCGCTTATTCTACCAGGGTGAAAGAAATACTCAATATGCTCTACCCTTCCGTTCAAATCAACATCGTGAACAGCGGCATTGCGGGGGATCGGGCAGTATGCGGTCTGCAGCGCTTTGAGCGTGACGTGCTGTCCTATAATCCCGATCTCGTGGTGATATCCTTCGGCCTTAACGACGCCGCGGTGGGAGGCAAGGAGGGACTTGCAGAATATACGGAGGCTCTCGACCAAATGCTTCTGGTGCTCAAGGAGAGAAATATTGACGCGCTATTCCTTACCGAGAACGTTATGTGCACGCACGTCAGCCCCCATCTTACCGACAGGATGTTCACAGAGCTTGCGGAGCGCTTCTCAAGAGTGCAGCAAAGCGGTCTGGTGAAGGAATATTTCGAGGCGGCGCGAGAGGTATGCGATAAGCGCGGCGCGACCGTAGTCGATCTCTACTCTGTGTGGGAAAAGGCAATGGCTATCGGAATAAACACCACCGAGCTCATGGCAAACAAGCTTAACCACCCGATACGCGAGCTGCATTACTACATCGCCGCAAAAATAACCGAAGCTATACTTTTCAATTAAAAGGTTTGACGTGGCGGCGGTAAACACCGGATACGTCGGTGCGCCTTAAGCGTCAGAGTAAAAAGACCTATTACAATAAGGAGAAAAAATGAAAAACGGATTTTACACAGCCCTCGGCACACCGTTGACCGAGGATGGCAGAGTCATCGAGAAAACTCTGATAGCTCATATAGATCAACAGATAGAGGCAGGAGCTCTCGGACTTCTGCTTATGGGTAGTATGGGCAAGGAAGCCTACGTTATGAATTCCGAATACGGCAAGATAGTAAACGTCGCGGCAGACGCTGTCAACGGCAGAGTTCCTCTCTACGTCGGCGCTATGGACAACTCTATCGCCAGAGTTATGGAAAAGATAAATTCTATCGGAGAGGGCAAGAAGATCGACGGTATAGTTCTGACCGTTCCCTTCTACGCCGTTCCAAAGGAAACCGACGCGATCTATTGGTTCAACACTTTGGCGGACAGATCCCCCTATCCTATCTATCTCTACGATCTGCCCGGTGTAACGCAGTTCAGAATATCAATGAAGGTTATCGACGCGGTAATCGGTCATAAAAACGTTAAGGGATTAAAATCTGCAAATTGGGAGCTTATCAAGGCTATAGGCAGGAAGTATCCCGATGCGGATTTCGAGTGTCTATACAGCGGACTTGATAATTTCGACCACGCATCCGTGCTTGGACTTCACAAGCATCTCGACGGAATGTTCTGTTGCACTCCCAAAAACGGCAAGGCAATGTACGAGTGTATGAATAAGGGCGACCTCGCAGGCGCAAGACGGCATCTTGACAACATTCTCCTGCTTCGCGATACTATGATCGCAAACAATCTGAACAGATGCTTTACTATCACTATGAATCTTCTCGGATTCGAGGGCAATTTCCACGCCGATTCGTCAGCGCCCGTGGCGGATAAAGTGAAGGATATTATAGCCGGCGTAATGAGAAAGATCGGCGAGATAGATTAACGAGGTGAAAATATGATCTCCTGCACGGAATTTATACCGCTGTACAGTGAATTTTTCAAATATCTTGAAGCTCGCGGCGGTCACGCAGAGGTGGAGAAATATTGGATACATATTTCCGACAGCTCTATAGGTGACAGGACCAACCCTAATTCTTTGGCTTACAAATGCGACAAGCTCGGCGGCTTCGATGGAGCCTTGGCTTATTGGGGTCACACTCTGACAGAGGAGGCTTGCGATCTCTTCCAGGTGATAAGCCGAGAGAAAAAATTCAGATATAACCATATGCGCCACTGTCCCTCGCGAGGTATGCTGAACAGCTTAAGCCACATCGAACCGTACTACGATTATTGCTCACACTGCAAGGTGCTGTACGCGAGAATTCTGGAAAAGTACGGAATAGTATTCGAGAGGGATCACAGAGGAATCGACAAAGCGGAATGCCGTTGCCTTTTATACGAGGCAGGCAATCCCCCTGCCTTTGATTTTCTCTCCGCAAGCGACGAGGATATCAAGGCGTTTGGCGGAGAGAACGCTATAGTCGTGGACATGAAGAGCGAGGATAACAAGTATCTTCACAGAGATTTCCATCTGCTCGGCGACAACGCGCTGAAATACTGCGCGGAGAATTTCGGCTACCGCGAGGTTGTAAATTTCCTTGGCGCGTTTACGAAAAATTACTATGCCCCGATTATAGAAAAAATCAAAAATGAGGGGTTATCCGCCATTCGCGAGTGGATTCTGAAGACGTATAAAAAAGAGGAAGCCTCCGACCTTATTCACGCGGAAGTCTTCGACCGCGGCATCATCTTTACGGTGGACCATTGCCCTGCGATAGCATATATGCGTTCGCTTGGAAAAGAGCCGAGCGACTGCTATATTGAGGAGAGCCGCACGGTTTACAATACCGTAGCGGACGAATGCGGATACAAATTTCGTATGGATTATTACAACAGCGACGGCGGAACACGGTTCTCATTTACCGAAAAAGGCAAATAAGACTTTACAAATCTCAACGTTTTATAATTAGATTTCCGCTCCGCGCGTTTTATTTTTTGATACAAATTATTTGTCTTTACACCGCTTTTATATTGGTGTATTACGTCGCTCATACCGGCAAAGAAGGCAGAGAATGCAAAACGCATTCTCTGCCTTCTCATATTATAAAGCTTTCGGTTATTACGGAGCTTTCTGTTGTTACGGAGCTTTCGGCGAATTGAATCTCACCGAGCCTCGCGAGGAAAAGCTCCGAGGAATACCGAAGTCATTACATTTCGTACGCGTTAAGGAGCGTTCTGTACTGACCGTCCTTACATTCCCAGTGGTAGAGCAGCAGCTTACCGTCGTCGGTCACGTAGCCGCTCGGCTGACCGAATTTCATATAGGAGAAAATATCCGCCATGTGCATATCCGGAGTCACGGGACGGTCGGGCGCCCATATACGCTCGATGGATTCTAGTTTCCACTCTCCGCCCGAAATATCGGCAATTGCCGCGTAGATGCCGGGTTCTCTCGTGTCGCGGCGTACCGCGTGTATCGTCATAACCTTATCGCCGTCAAGAGCGACTATTGAGCTTGCCTGACCGCGAATACCCGTGTCTATCGGCGCGGAGAAGCTTTTACCGTTGTCGGTGGATATGGTTATATGGTTGTTCATACGCTCGCCTGTCGCGAGATTTTCGTTCCAGGATATTACCGCGATAGTTCCGTTCTTAGTCTGGCAAATTCTCTGCTCGTAGCAGGTAACGTTATCGCCCTCAAAGGCTGTGCATACGACCGAATCGTCAAACGTCTTGCCGCCGTCAAAGCTACGCAGCAGTCTGCCGCAATTTCTGCTCTCTCTCACTCCGTCCCAATTGCCGAAGCCGGTTATAGGGGTAGCGATACTGCCGTCCGCCAGCACGGTGAGAGGCGCAGACGCCTCGGTGCTCTGTCCAAACGAGGTTTTTATAACTTTCATCTCACCGAAGCTCTCGCCCCCATCCTCGGAGAATGAGATATATACGTCGTCGGGCAGAAGTCCGCCCGTCTTCGGATTACCCAAGGGAAGCGTGGGATCCTCTCTGTAGAACATATAGCCGATGATAGCTATTCTGCCGTCGGGCAAAAGAGTAGGCTTACCGTTATCGCTGACAGGGACGGAAAATCCGCTTTTATCAAAGGCGGCACGGGGCTCGGAGAAGCTTCTGCCACCGTCACAGCTTACCGAAATATGAGTAGTACCGTCAACAGACTCAAACGCCTCCCCTATCTTATGAGCTACGATTATCTTTCCGTCCCTCAGCACGCAAAGTCCGGGGAACGCCGCCTGACGCGAACGAAGCTGGGGCAGCGGATTTTCATATATTACCGTGGAAAAAAGCTTTTTCATATTTCCTCCCAAATTCAGTTTATATTAGTTCAGCATAATACTTAATGTCGGAAAATTCAGTTTGTATTTAATGGCATTTATTAGCGATCAGTAAACGTTGATCTCCACCCAGCTGAGCACGGGTGAGCCGTTATCCGTTCTCACGCTGACAGACTGTGTGGGAGAGATGAGCAGCGACTCGTCGAATTTCGCTCTGTAGCACACGGTTTTCTCCGAAACAGCATTCTTCGGCTGATAGCCTATGCCCTCGATAAATCCGACGTCGGTTTTTTCAAATCCGCCGACCCGTGTACCGTTTATCTCTACCTCAAAGCCGTCCGCGCCGCCGTCAAACCCAAGTATCACGGAGCAACGCTTGCCCTTCGGTATCACTCCCGTACGAAGCTCAAACGACTTTTTATCCGAGCCGATCTCAGTAGGAATAGGACGCCACATCGTAGGATATCCTGCCGCAGCCTCATAGCCCTCAGGAATAATTACAAACCTTATCGCGCTCTGATATATCGTCTTGTAATCGGCGCCTGAGGTGAGCACCGCGTAGCTCTTTTCCCAGGGCTCGTTTGAGTCCACCATAAGCCGCTCATACTCGCATAAGGGGGAGAAGAAGGTATCGAAAAATCTGGGCGATATGAAGTAATTGAAGAAATAAAGTCCTGCCGGATCGTATGAGAGATAATTGGCGCAAAGTCCGAGAGCGATCTCCTTGGAGCAGTCTACAAACTTGCCGTCAACTATTCCGACAGCCGCCTCTATACCGGGGATAACCTCAACTCCGGGGAGAGCCTCTCGCCACTCGTCAACGTCTATTCCAGAATCGCTTCCCGAAAATCTGGGTGAAGTTACTACTACGTCAACAAGCTTCTCGCTCGCCATAGCTACGGGGTCAAAGCCGTAGTACAGACAGTGCTCGATATCTCTTGGAAGCCTTATCATTATTTTAATCTCGTGACCGTGTATCTTCTCCGCTCCGAGCGCTATAGCCTTTACGTCGCGGATAAATCCGGTCATTATCTTGCGGCACTCCGCCATATCCGCGGTAAGATACTTGAAGCAGTGATATTCACGCAGGAAATCAAGCTCTATACCGTAGAGATCATACCGCTCCGTCTGCTCCTTTATATAGGAAAGATAGTATTCTCTTACTTCTGGCACAGAGTAATCGTAGCAGCCGCCGTAATAGCCGTATTCCTCGCCTATGGTCCAACCGTTTTTGTTAGCTCGAGGCAAGAAATCCTTTGGGCAGTCGCTCTCGTTTTTGGTTGCGGCGTGGCAGTCGTTCATACGGAATGAAAACCAGGGATTAAATCCGACCTCGCGGCATCTCTTTATCCAAGTGGCGTATATATCGATACCGTGCTTTTTCTGTATATCGTAGACGCCGCGCCAGGCGATACTCTTTCCGCCCTCGGTTTTATCGGTGCCTATTACCTGACTCTCATACAAGTCCGCATAGTCCATAAATACGTCTGACGGTGTATTTGATCCCTTGGCGCACACGTTCATAACAAAATCGGTGATCTGAGTATATCTATGCACATCAACGTAAGGGAAAAGCATTTCCGGAGTAATATACTCCTGCTCGTTAAGCTTATTCAGAAAAGGAAACGTACCGGTATTTATATCGGTATTCATATACATTTTTTTCATAACGTGACTCCTTGGGCTCTCGTCAATATACGTTTATTTCCGCCCATGTGAGTGTCAGACCGCCTCTGTCCGACCTAACCTCAAGTTTTTGAGTTGGAGCGGTTAAAATATCTTCATCAAATTTTGCGCGGTAGCAAACGGTGTTCTTCGTTACGCAATTGTCGGGCTGATAACCTATACCCTCAAGGAATCTAAGATCAACCACCTCAAATCCGTCAAGCTTGCAACCGTTAAGAGAGGCCTCGAAATCGCTGTGACCGCCCTCAAAGCCGACTATCACCGAACATTTTTTACCCTTTTTTATAACACCGGTCCTAATATCCAAGCACGTAGGCTCTGCACCTATTTCAGCGGGAAGAGGGCGCCACATCTTGGGATATCCCGCGCACGCCTCAAACGCTTCCGGAATTATGACAAAGCGCAACGCACTGTTTTGAAGCATATCATAATTCGTGATGGAAATAAGGTTAATAAGAGGCAAGGTGCTAGCTGCCGCGGGGAGTAAATACTCGTCGCAGTCGTCCAGATTATATTGTTCCGTCCTGCAAAGCGGTGTATACATATTCCAGAACATGTGAGGTGATATAAAACAATTATATACGTAAAGTCCCTCGGGATCATATGAAAGGTAGTTTGCCGCAAGTCCGAATGTCATCTCTCGGCAGAGCATCGTACAAAATCTGTTGTCACCGACAAGCCCAAGCGTGCCGTCAAGACCGGGGATTATCTCAACTCCGGGAAGTGCGCGCCTCCACTCGTCAACGTCGATGCCCGACTCCGATGCGGTAAATCTGGGAGATGCATTTACAACATCAATGAGCCCCTCCTTTGCCATCCTCTCGATATCAAAGCCGTAATAGTAGCAATGCGCAACGTCTCTCGGAACTCTCATCAAAATCTTGATTCTGTGTCCGTACACCTCGCCGCGCTCGTCGAGTATAGCTCTTACATCACGAATAAAGCCTACCATTATCTCGCGGCACTCATCCATATTCGCGGTAAGATACCTGAAGCAATGGTACTCACGCAGGAAGTCGAGCTCAAGTCCGTAGGGATCGTATTTTGTCACGAGTTCACGGATATAACCGAGCATTCTGTCTCTGACCTCCTTCACGGAATAATCATAGCAGGTTTTGTAATATCCGTAATCCTCACCGAGCACCCATCCTTCAGCGAGCGCCTTCTCAAAAAGGTCTTTTTTACTGAGAGACTTTCTGTTGCTTGAACCATGGCAATCGTTCATTCTGATGGAAATCCAAGGGTTCAAACCTACCTGACGGCATCTGTCGATCCAGGTTCCGTACACGTCGATTCCGTGATTTTCTTGAACGTTGTAAAGCCCCTCCCACGATCTGTAAAAGAACGCGCGATCGCCCCAGTTTTCCCTTCCCGCTATAATTTCACGGTAATCGGGCAAAAATTCACTTTTAACGCCCGAGAACATACAGTACACGTTAAAAAGAATATCGGTAGCACCTGTGAGGCGGTATACGTCCACAAAGGGATACAGCATATCTTTGGTTATCCTCTCCTGTTCGGAAAGCTTTTCGAGGAAAGGGAAAGGTTTGGAATTAATATCCACGTTCACATAAAGTTTTTTCATCATTTTTCTCCTTTAATTTATGTTAAAATATGATTTGCATTAAAAGATTTCCAACTTACACCAAAAGATTAATGTAAAGTCCGCCTATTACCGAACGATTCTGGAAATCCATAGATTCGTTCATGCTCGTCTTGATCCAATCGCTCATAGGCACTCTGTCAGCCGTCTCGTTATAGAAATCGTAGAGCGCGTCTATAACCTTCGATTTGTACTCTGCTCTATCAGTCATCAGTGCCGTCCACATAAACCAAATCGGAACGTTGAAATCAGCTCTGTTATCCAGCGGAGTACCGTATTTATTCATTTTTTGTAAATAAAGATTTACTTCTGATTCAAAAATCTCCTTATCAAAGAGATCAAAGCCGAAAATTTTATCCCATATAATATTGTATTTTAAGCTCCAGGAATCCGCTTTGTCAAAGCTTAAGCGAGAGGCTCCGCTCTCCCCCCTTGATTCCCTTATCCATCTCGCCGCGTACTCGCGGGCTATATTCATATAGTCCACCTCGTCATAGAGAACAGAATAAGCGGCAATACCCATTATTGATTTCAAGCTCATATTGCAGCTGTGAGCGAATCTGCCGGTAAAGTCGTCCGTGCAAAGCTGCTCCGTGGGGTCGTAGCCGTGGCTTACGAGGTAGTCTGCGTATTTACGGAGCAAAGCACCGTATTGCTCCGTAAAGCTGTCGGTGCTTGCGCCGAATTTCTTAGCCGCAAGGGTGCATATAAGTATGTTTCCACACTCCTCTATAGGCATCTGAAACTCGTCGGTCGGTAAGCTTCCCGTAGCCGTATAATCAGCCGTTCCGTACGCCTGACCGTTAGCCAGCGGATATTGTCCTACGTCGTGGGGACAGAATTCGTATTTCCACTTATCGGAGGATGCGTACTCCGCTATAGGCCTAAGCATAGAGATAACGAGGTCGGGATTGTATTTCAAGAAGAGCGGCATACCCTCGTACGAGCAATCCAGCGTGCCGATGCAACCGTTCGAGTGGCACTCTTTTGAGAGATAAATATCATCTCCGGACGGGCTCTTGATAAGCTTATGCGCCCCGACTGACTGGCGGTATGCGAGAGAAAGAAGCTCTGCGTGCCTTTCCCCGTACTTCATAGCGTCGCAAATCAGCCGTCTGTCAAACTCCTCGCAGAGCGATGATATTTCACCGTATTCGTTGATAGACGCAAGAAGCATACTGTCAAAGCTATCGAAATATTCTGTGTAATAGCCCTTCGTCTTAACCCCGAAATACTCTATGGAGTATACGTCGTCGTAGGCGAGAGTAATCACTCCGTGTCTATCCTTTTTCCTAAGCACGAGATAGGGGTATTTCTCAAACACCGAATACTCGGTATTAAAATCAAGCTTCTCGTAAGAGTCCCAGCACTTGCCCGTACAGCAATCGAGCTCCGCCGACTTGTCAGCTACGTGAATATAACCCCAATCCACAGTGACGCTGTCGCCGCTTTTGCATAGAGGCGCACCGTTCGTTTTCCCGAACCGAACAGAATACTCACCCATCTCGCATTTTATCCTGCCGTCATACGTGTCCGTGGCGCATTCGGTTGAGATATCAAAGTAAAATTCAACATCGTGCTCCGCTCCGTCAATCAGGGTGACGTCGTATTCGATATATGAAACCGGACGGCTCATAATATCCGGACGTGTCAGCAAAAGAGGGGACGTAAACGTGAGAGTCACCTTAACCGTTCCGTCGGCAAAGGTATATACGGTCCTCGTCGGCGTTACCTTTACGGACGTCTGAGGAATGAAGGACTTCAGCCTTGACGGGTAGCTCTGCCTGTCGCTGTTATGAGATCTCTCTCCCATAAGATAGAATATCTTCCCGTCAATAATTACAGCGGCGCTCATCGGATTTCTCCTGCCGGTCCAGTGGCGCGTAACGTCACCGTACAGCTCGTCGGTCATCGACCATATGGAGAAGAATGGATCTACCGTTACCAGCGGTACGGCGGGGTATCTCATCGTTTTCATCGTCTGATCTCCTTCAGAATGGATTTATCAACATCGCGGGAAGTTGGGTGAAAACACCGCAGCAATACGTTTCCCCATCACTTGTATTATATCAAAAAAAAATTGGCTAGAGAATACTGTCATTATAAGAAAAATATAATATTTTTTTGTTTTTTGTATTAAAAACCAAAACCGTAATTCCCGCGTTGCGCAAAGATTGGTTTTAGGAAGCCCAAATGTAACGCAAAACCAAAACTCAAAAATAAGATTTAGATATCTCGAAAGCAGCGTAAACGCCAAGCGCAAAGATAAGATTCAGATAGCTCAAATTAACACAAAACCCAAGCGCAAAGATAAGATCCAGATGGCTCGAATTAACACAAAACCCAAGCTCAAAAACAAGATCCAGATGGCTCGAAAGCAACGTAAAAGCCAAGCTCAAAGACGTCCTTTCGGTGCTCCAAGCTTGGCCGTTACAATTAAATCGTCCCTTGGTATTTCGCTAAGCAAAAACGCAAGACACAATGCAAACAATTTTTTATATAAACAGAAAGCCAAAGTAAAAAATATCAAAGCGTAAATGCGTATATAAAAACACACAAAAACGCATCTTTGGGTTTACAAAAATGCCATTTATATTCTTTGTTAAGGCTTACGCCCATTCCCAAGGTCTGATCACTATCGGAGGAATATTCTCGGAGATTTTCATCGCTTCGGCAAACACGTCGTCGGATATCTTCGGCGCGGTTATGAGAGATATTCCCTCCATCAGCTGACCGGGATTATCACAGCCGAGTATCAGCGAAGCTATACCGTCGGTATCTCTCACAAAGGTCACCGCAAGCTCAGCTATGCTTACGCCGCTGTCGCGAGCCAGAGCGTGCAGTCTGTCGAGAGGCTCCTTAGCGCACTTGATCTTATCCGGCAAGCTGCCCGTATCCCTGAAGAAAAGTCCCTGCAGATATATGCTCCTGACGAACACCGCAGCGCCCGAATCCGCAAGATGCTTTACCGTTCCGTCCATAAGCTCGCGGTTATCAAAGATATTCGCCGGGATCTGCACGCAATCGAATCCGCATCCGTCGGTAAGCTCCCGGATTTTAGATTTATCCGAGAACGAAACGCCTATACCGTCAACCAAGCCCTCTCGCTTCAGCTCCTGTAAAGCATCGATCAGCGTATCTCCGTAGCGCTCTATCATATTCTGACTGTGGAGCTTCAGAAAGGGTATTTTCTCCAATCCGAGCCTATCAGCTGATTCTCTCGCCATGGAAAACAGCCTGTCCTTTACGCCCGATTTCTCGACGTCACTAAAGTTAACCTTGGTTATCAGGGTTTTCTCACGCCCGTCATTTTCAAAAAATCTGCGGAGCACTATCTCGCTCTCGCCGTAGCCTCTCGCCGTATCAAAGGAAACCACACCGTTAGAGAGTGCCGTATCAAGTATAGCGCTCGACTCCTCAAATGTAGGCATACCCTTGTCGTTATTTATACCGTAAGCAAGTCCCAGCTGCACTGTGCCGAGAGTCAAGGCGGAAATTTTGTATCCGTTCTTTACCGTATAATTCATTCCGTTTCTCCTTCTTACTTTGCGCTGTATCCGCCGTCCAGAGGAATGACCGCGCCCGTCATATAGACAGACGCATCGCTGGCAAGATATACGATAAGTCCCTTAAGGTCGGTATCGTTCGCCATTCTGCCAAGAGGCGTTTTGGCGTTGTATTTCTCCACGAACAGCGGGTCCTGTCCGTTGTAAAGGCCGCCGAGCTCCACGCAATTCGCCCTCACCCTACCATCACCGTAATGGGTTGCCAGAAATCTCGTGTAATTGGTTATTCCGCCCTTGTGGAAGAAATAGTCGGACGCCGCTCCGTTCTTATTCATTTCCGTTCCTGCGTAAAGACTGTAATCGGGTCCGAGTATGCCCATATAAGAGCCGATATTGATTATTGAGCCGCCGCCATCCTTTGCCATTCTGTCGCCGAAGGCTCTGGAAATCACGAAAAGACCGGTAGCGTTCGCTATCATACTTCTGGTAAAATTAGCCGCTGTATCGGTATATCCGTTCATACAGCGAAGCACCGCGTTATTAACCAAAATATCGACACGCCCCTCGCGTTTGTACACTTCGTCACACATTGCGAGTATGCTTTCCTCGCACTCAAGATCAAACTCAAGCACCGAAATGCTATATCCTTCCTTAAGGAGCGCCTCCATCTTTTTTTCATTGTTTTCCTTGTTTCTCGACGCCACGTAGACGCGCGCCCCTGCCTCCGCAAGAGCCGAAACTATCTGATAACCGTAAAGTCCAGCGCCGCCCGTAACCACAGCTATTTTGCCGTCGAGCTTAAACGTATCAAGCACATTCATTATTCAATTCTCCAAACTGTTACTTAATCCTTTATCTTAGAAATTATTCCGCTGTAGTAAGACGAAAGTCCCACGACGTCAGCGCCAAGATTGATGAAATTATAACCAAGCGCCTCAAGCTGCTTGTAGTTTCCTGCTCCGCCGACGGTACCTGCCATCTTTCCGTGCTTTCTCGCCGTCTTTGCGACAAGCTCCTTTACTCTCGTAAGCTCCGGATTTGCGAAATCGTTCGGATGGCCTATTCCCTGCGAGAAATCCGCCGGACCGAAGAAGATCATATCTATACCGTCGAGAGCACATATCTCCTCCAGCTCGCCGAGAGGCTCTGGGTCTTCTATCTGAACTACGTTGAATCTCTCCTCGTTCGCCTGCTTTATGTAATCGTTTCCGTCAGTCAGACAGTAATTTCCGTCTGCGTTTCCGCCGTCAATGGGACGTCTGCCGATCGGGTGGAATTTCGTGTAGTAGACCACCTGCTTTGCCTCGGCAATACTCATAAGATGAGGCACCATTATACCTGTGGAATCAGCCTCCAGAGGATTTATCATATCGCTGTAACTGCCTCGTTTGACGCGGGTCAGAACGTCCACGTCATATATTTTTGCCGCGCGTACAATATTCTCTATAGCAAAGTAATCGTTCGGAACGTGCTCCATATCCGTCCACAAACAGTCGATGCCCGACATGGCCGCGATCTCCGCCGCCCGCGTATCCATTAAATTAAGCTTGAAGGAAAACGCCGTCTCTCCGTTTCTTATCTTCCTTAAAACTCTGCTTTTTCTGATATCCATTTGCTCACACTCCTATTTCACTAAGCTTTACGATGCGACCGCCTTCCTCGCGGCTGCGGATTCCCGCAATTACTATCTTCATCATTTCTACGGTATCGGCAAAATCCACCGGCTCGTCGCCTGTGCGAAGCCAATTTACAAACAGATCAAGCTGCTTTTTAAAAGCATAGTATGAATCCTTGCACTGCACGTATGTGCTGCCTCTCGTGCCGATCATCAGAATGCCCGCGCCTGCCATACCAACGCCCTGAGGAATATCCACGTTACATCCGCTTCCGTGCACCAAATGCACGTGAGCCTGACCGTAGCTTCCCGTATTCTGCACCGAAACGAATCCGCGGCCAAGTATAGGAAACATCTGCTCCACTGCGTGAATGCCGTACTCCTCCCACTTCTTCGACATGGGAGAGCATATATACATCAGCTTACCCATCTCGTAGCTTGACGCGTAATACGGCTCGTATTCCTTAGCGTATCGCATACAGGATGAGGATATAAATTTTTTACCCTCGCCACGCCATTTAATAAAGGTGCGCAGATCCTCCTCGGTGTTTACCAACGGCTTGTCAATAAACATGGGGATGCCCGCATCGAGAAACGGTCTGCACCTGTCTACGTGCTCGTTGCCGTTATCGGTAGCGCAAATGACCGCGTCTACCTCGCCTATCATATCTTCCGGCCGCTCGATAACGTTTTCGATAAGAGAGGCCTTCGCTATATGCCTCGCCCGTTCAATTCCCTCGTAGCCCGTACAGGAAATATGGGTAATTTTCGCGCCCTCAATGCCAAAGGTATCCTTCGGCTGCTTACCGAGATAATCAGGAATTACAGGAAAGGGACATTCTCTTTCCATAGTTTCTCTGTCGTAGCCGTTAAACATCGCGCTCCATGAGTATGGGTGACCGTTTCCCTCGGTATAACCGAGGATGCCTATTTTCAGTTCCTTGTTTCCCTTTGGAAAGTTTGACATTTCACACCTCCGATCGTGTATTTTCACATTAATTATACAATACGGTATTTTGCTTTACAAGTCACAAACCTCTCGTTTTAAATGGGATTTATGATCGATTTTATAAGCATAGGTGATTTGAAATTTAACTTTTATCTCAAAATCGCAGGGAAAGCCCTTGCTTTTCATTTTTATATTTGGTATACTGTATCCGTAATGTCAAAAGCAAAAAGCGAGGCTTTTATGAAGGATCTTGAGATTATACTCGGTGACGCCACTTTTACCGTATCCGTATGGTCGCGGAGCCAGAACAACACGAACACCCTGGTCAATCTTCCGCATTTTCACATAGACAACGAGATCCACGTGGTGCTGCGAGGCTCCGTAGTTATGAATATGGGGGAGCGGGATGCGCCGATTGAAATCGGCGACGCGTACATTGTTCCACCGAACGTTTCGCATTTCTATAAGGATTATACCGCCGATTTCAATAAGATAAGCTGCCTTTTCTCAATTTCAAGAAACAGAGAGAGGACGGGCGGCTTTTCGGAATACGATTATTACAGTAAAATATTCGATAATCTGGCGGAGTGTGTTACGGTAAACGACAGCAATATTTTACGAATAGCGGAGGAGATATACACACTGGAATTTTCCGATGCTACCGAGCATATACACAAGACCCTCTACTCGATGCTGATAATCCTGGTGGCGAAGCTTTTATACGGAAAACTGTATTCCCAAGCCACCGATCCTCTTTCCGTAATACACGAGGATGGTGACACAGACGAGCAAAAGAAAATAATAGAGCAATTTTTCCAGCGGCGCTACGGCGAGTACGTAACGATAGAGGAGCTGGCAGGCAAGCTCTACAAATCCATACCGCAGACACACAGAATAGTGAAAAAGTACTTCGGCGACAGCTTTAAAAAAATCCTCACAAGACAGCGTATGGAGCGAGCGATCATAATGATAAAAGAGAACGACTCTAACTTTATAGACGTGTCAGTCGCCTGCGGATACAATTCATACGGAGGCTTTCTCTCCGCTTTCAAAAAATACACCGGAGTAACTCCCGATGAATATAAAGCTAACTGTAGGAAATAGAGATCAATCCGAATGGGCGCATACCGTAAAGCAGATTTTACCTTCAAAAGCAAAGGAGTACGAGTTAGAGCGTTATCTATAACGAAGAACACTCAAAAAACAAGTTTGCCCATTAGACAAGCGAGGTCATCTTCGATGGTGAAGTTCACTTCGCAATGGAAGCTCAGCCTAGCGGCGAAGTGATGTGCAAGCTTGACTTCACCCATGCATAGCACAAACTTCACTGCGCAACAACTTCACTGAGCAACAACTTCACTGACAGAAAAAAGAGATAGCATTTCGGCTACTAACCGATTTGTTATCTCTTTCTGCTTGTATAGGGGTTCCCCGAAGCGAAGAATTGAGCTTTGGGGGTTCGCGTATAGGGGTTCCCCGAAGCGAAGAATTGAGCTTTGGGGGTTCGCGTATAGGGGTTCTCAAGCGTTTTTATACCAACCAAGCTATAAATGTAAATAGTAATTTACTTTTTATGGATTTTAATTCCTTTACAAATCAAAAGACAAGTAAACATCAATTCGTCTAAACCTGTGCATCAGCGATTGCAGTTACGCGCAAGCTCAGTCGAAAAGCATCCGTTTTGCCCTTACTGCAGCCCCCGTATAAGCTCCGTCATTTTATCTACGATGATATTATCCACGCCCTTTTTGAGCTTAGAGCTTCTCGCCTCGTACCCTCCCTCGTCGTACGCGGAGGAGGTTGGGAAATAGCCGTCGCCGCCGTTCGTAAGACAGCTGACCATTATTTCGTCCTTGCCGTAATTTGCTTCGATTCTTTTACCTATCTCTACGAAGCACTCGCCGGGCAATCCGGCTATTATAAAGTCGCCGAGCTTCAATACGGACAGCACGAAATCAAACTCGGAGGGACCGTTCTCCAGCTTACAAATGCGTGTCGCCTCCGCAACTACAGTCGTAAGCTCCATTTTCTCATACGGAAGCTCACAGTCCTTTCCCTCGTTATGCAGCTTAACGATAGCTTTCGCCTCGTCAAGTCTGTCGTTTTCAATATTGGACGGAATCCATATCTTTTTTGAAGCGTAGGTTATTTCGTTACAGATGATGGGCTCAGCCTTATCAAGTCCTCCGATGACCGCCCCCGCTACTCGTCTGCCCATGTATTTCGCGTGCTCGTATCCTCGCGGAACGTTATCGAAGGAATCGTAATCAAGTCCTCTTCTTTGACCCGGAGTAGGAGCTGTGTTTATATGATTTACGTCGCCCTGCGCTCCGGTAATGAATACGCAATCCAGGTTTTCGAACACCTTCTCCACCGTTTTACATACAAATCCCGGCCAATCGCCGCTGATATAATCTCCGCCTACGGTATCCGCGTGAGTGCCGAAGCATACTATCACTATATCACGTCCGCCATCGCGTTCGATTTTCAGAAACTTAACTGCATCGTTCGCCTCGCCGAGCGGATGCAAAATGTCCGGATTTTCGACTCCGGGATTAGTCTGAACTCCTCCGTTCTTCATTCTGAACCTACGGGGGAATGATATTCCGGGCGCACTGCCGTTACCTACGAAGAACGAAGATTCTCTCATATCTCGGAAAGCGTCGAGAGATACCTTGAGCATCAACTCGTACACTGTCCTGTCATACTCGGAATCGGTCGGAGTTCCGTCCAAATCCACCTCTACGGCAGGTCCGGTATGAGTATGCGAGCAGTTCACTAATATTGAATCAAGATCCAGCCCGGACGCATCAGCAATGCTACGGCGCAATTTGTCCGACTGAGCGGTGGAAAGCAGACAGAGCTCCACCGTAAGTATGAGCGCCTTTTTCTTTCCGTCGTCAAAAGCGACCGCGGAGGCGTATATATCATCAAGCACTCCCTTGGTATATCTTTTCTCGTAGTAGCCGCATATCACGGTGTCCGCAGGAGGTGTAATGCAAATTTTAGAATATCCTGTTTTAATCATTTTACCCTTACCTTTGCTACTGCCTTGAGGAGAGGACCGGCTACCGCGCCGCTCATCATCGGAATGTGAGCATCCTCCGGAAATACGACGCAGAAATCACCCTCTCGCAGCACGATTTTCGAATACTCACCCTCCAACAGATAATAATCGTCAGCCGCGTTATATTCAGTGGTAGCCCTAAGTCTTGAAACATCGTTATAGCCTATTCCCTCGCTGCCGTCAATGCAGTAGTGAATATCAATGTAATCTTTGTGCGCTTCAAATGGTTTTTTGCTTTCCCCTGCACCCGTGTCGCAGGTTTCGCAGTATTTGCCCGAAAAATTCACTTTGTATCCGTTGCCGCTCACGCCCTCCGAGGAGTCCTTACTCAGCGACCTGAGGAAATCGAAAACCTCTCTGAACGCAGGGTGAATACTGCAGTATTTTTCACAGTCCTTAATATTTGCAACTATCATTTTTTACTCCTTGCCAAAACAAAATTTCGTACCGCCGTCACCGTTGTAGTACTCCATGGTGAAGCTGTATCCGCACTCGTCAGCTATCGCGCCGTAGAGCGTGCGCGTTTCTTCAATATAATATTCACTGGGTTCCTTACCGAGAGTACGCATATATTCTATTGCGGGGCAACGCTCTACGGTAACGGTAAGCTTGCCGTCCGACAGCTCGGTATGCAGAAGCTCCGACGCCTCCTCGGTTTCGTATACGCTCTCTATGCGCTCCTTGAGTGCTGAGAGGCCCTTTGCCTTTATAGCCGCGATCAGCGGAGAGTAGTAGTACTTAACGTAGCTTTTGAGAAAATCTACAACAGCTTTTTTGCCGAGAGTATCGCCGCAGTATTTCAGCGCGTTATCTCCCAAAAGATGAAAATCTCTGTGAAGATACTTATTATCGCCGCTGGACATATCTACGAGGGTTACGCCGTCCTCACGCGCCATCTCCCGTATCTCGTCATCCGTTACGCTCCTGAAATCAAAGCTTGGCGGATTGCCCTTTTCATAAAGAACGCTGCGGCACTCCGCCCGATCTATACAGCTGTTATCACGCACATACTCTATGCCGTATTTTTCCAGTACCCTTGAATATATTACGTTGCAATGTGAGCAGTAATCGTAGTACGGCTCTACGTGCGACAGCTCGTTCAGCATTCCTCTGGAGGGACAGTGCCTCATATGAGAAAATTTGACACGGGTGCGCCTATCATCCATCTCCAAAAGGTCGCACGCCTCTTCCGTCAGCGTATGACCCCAATAAGCGATAGCGCCCTCAAAGCCGCCCAGTCTGTCACATTTGTAAGCGAGAGAATTAGGATTTTCCTTATCACCTATAGACGTATCGGAAATATGTATCCAATATTTCATTACCTCGTCGTGACCGCCGAGCCTCTCAAGATACTTAAAAAATTCGCTGTAGAGAGGAATGAATTCAGTACAAGAAATCATAATCCACCTCTCAAAGCTCTCCGATTTTTTTGAGAGCCTCTATCATTATTTCCTTTGCGTCAGAGGCCGTAGGAACTGTGTAATCCTGGTGGAAATTGCCCTCTATGCCGAGAGCGTTCATACAATGGGTAAAGCAACGCATCAAGCCGTGCGCGATCATCGTATCGCGCAGGTAAAGAATGTTATCGAGGTGGACTCTCGCGCCTATGAGGTCCCCGCGCCTTACGCACTCGTACATAGCGCCGCCGTTTTTCGGTGTGCAGGCAAACATTCCGTCGAGATTTTTCGTAATTCCCAGAGCGCAGGCGTAATCAAAGGAATCAAGTCCGCTGTATAAGCACTCGAAATCCGCGTCAGGATACTTTCTGCCGATAGCCTTGATAAGCTCCCAATTGGCGCTCTTCATACCCTTGACGTTCGGATGATTGATTACCGCGTCTATGACCTTCATTGAGGTTTTAAACTGAGTTACCACCGCCAGATCGTAAATGTATATCGGATAAGGTGAAATATCCGCAAGCTCGGAAAACCAGCGTATAGCGTCAACCTCACGGGGTGCGGAGTAATACGGCACCGTCAAAACGATACCGTCTATTTTCTTTCCCTCTCCTATCATAGCGAGCCTCTCGCGTACTCTGGAAATAGAGCAATCCATTGCACCGACGAAAAGGGGAACTCTGCCGTTATTCGCCTTAACGCCAATATCGACTATCCTGCCGTATTCCGATTGCGGTACTGCTGCCTCGATGCCCATACTTCCCATTAGCAGAAGTCCCGACGCGCCTGCCTCGATCTGCTGATCTATATGCTTTATCAGCGCGCTCTCAATTATCCGTCCGTCATCCGTCAGCGGAGTACCTAATGCTGTGTAAAAACCGTCCTTCAACATACTTTCCTCCTATTAAGCAAATGCTTTGTGTTTTAGGTATTTTACGTCTGTTTTAATTATACATAAGGACGGTGGTTTTTCAATTAAAATAAAGCTACTCTTTTTTTTACAAGTTCCGTTTTTATTAGTTTTTGCGCTTTTTTTGTTAAAAACAAGTCCAAATATTGACTTTTTCTCTAGGTCATACTATAATAAGCAAGAGAAAACGCTTAGAGGGGGATGAATAATGAATTTAAAATACATTACAGCAAGATACGCCTTTTCTATGGGAGACGTCAACTTTACCGTAGAGATAGACGACACCTTATCAGCGGATCATACAGCCAATAAATACATAAAAGAGGACAGAGCGCGTCTGCACTACCATCCGCTTCACGAGCTTTTCATAGTCTTCGATGACGAGATAGAGATAACGCTTGAAGATTGCAAAAGAAAATATCAGAGCTGTATTCTCTCTCTACCGCCAAACAGAAAGCACGCCGCGAAGCGCATCTCCGACTATCGCCTGCTCTTCTCCTGCAGTCCGAGGGAAAATACGCGCGACGGCTTCTCATCCTTTTTCTTAAACACCTTTTCAGGAGGCGAAATATACTGTATTCCCACAGTAAGTCCGGAGCTGTTACCGCTTCTTCGCCAGCTGCTTTTTAACTTCAACAATCCCCGCACCGATGTTATAAACGACGTTATAGCATCGCAGCTCAAGGTCATATTCTTCTACATTTACGTAAGCGCCGGTACCCCAATGACCCATGGAGGAAAATATAATAACGAGAGCAGATATATCATCCTCAGCAGATTAGTCAGCGAATGTGTTTTACCGTCAAGCAACGTGACCCTTTCCACCGTTGCCGAGGCGTTGCATCTAAGTGAAAAGCAAGCCTCAAAGGTAATATACAAATACTACGGCAAATCGCTCTCCGAGGTTATTACCGAGGAAAAATTGGAATACGCCAAATACCTGCTCACGTCCACGGACGCGCCGATATCCGAAATTGCTTACAAGTGCAATTTTCGCTCGGAAAACTATTTTTATTACGTTTTCAAACGCAAATTTGGCGTCACTCCTCTGAAATACAGAAAATCCAACTCTAAATAGGTGAATAAACATATGAAAGAACTGTTTAAAAACTGCATAGAAGTACGCGAAATCAACGGCTGGCTCGTTCCGGTACGGTTTACGCAAAAGCAGCTTGATACATACGAAAAACTTAGCAAAGCCGCCACCATCAGAAGCAGATGCGCGGCATCCGTTATGCTGGCGTTCAAAAGCGCGGCGAAGCGATTGACGTTTGAATACAGAATAACCGCGAAATCACGGGAGTGGGCGGCGTTTGACACTGTGTGTGACGGCTTGCTTTACAGCTCCGTTACCGTTACGGAGGACAGCGGCAAGCTGGAAATTTCTCTGAGCGGTGACGAAAACGCGGAAACACATATATATCTGCCACACCTCGTAGCGATAGAGCTAAGGGGGATTTCGGCAGACGCTCCCCTTATTCCTACTGCAAAAAAAGAAAAAACCTGGCTCGCTCTCGGCGACTCCATAACTCAGGGTATGGTTTCTCTGAAGCCGTCTTTTACCTATCCCGTACTGCTTTCCGAGCTTTTGGGATACGGTCTTATCAACGGCGGAGTCGGCGGAATAAAGTTCAGTGCAGATCAGCTCGACCACCTCGGCTTCGAGCCCGACGTTATTACAGTCGCTCTCGGATGCAACGATTGGGGGGTAGAAAAGGAGCAGCTCTCGACTAACGTGGCGGAATATATCGAGCGGCTCGCTTCGATCTATAAATGCAGAAGCATTCATCTGATTTTACCAATATGGCGAAGCGACGAAAACGATATACACGCGGCAATGACCTTCCGTGAGCACCGCGACGTTATTCGCAGAACAGCGGAAAAGTATTCCTTCGTAAATATCGTAGACGGCTACAGTCTGGTGCCCCACATGATAGATTATTTCGGAGATCCGTCCGACGTCAAAATTCATCCCTCCGACGAAGGATTTTTGTACTATGCACTCTCGCTTATAAGCCAAGGCGTTTTTGATCGATCATAACACTGCCCAAAGCGTTTTTTTCAAAAAACTTAACACGGGTGCGCCCGTTTTACAAAAATCGCCCTTGAAACAGGGTTGCAACCTTGGCGGACGGTTCAAAGAATGTCGCTCTGTGCGAGTTCCGCTTTGAGCTCTCAAGCATTAGAGAACGCTTTAATATAAACCGAAAGAATGCTTCAGCATACGCAAAGAGAACGCTTCAGCATACGCAGAGAGAACGCTTCAGCGTAAGCAGAGAGAACGCTTCAGTATAATCAGAGAGAACGACTCGGATTGAACCGAGTCGTTCTCTATTTCGGCTGTCTGGCTATGCGAGCCGTCGATTTCCGTTGTCACTTTTCTGTGCGAATTACAATTTGCTTTGCAGCTCCTTTGAAGCCAAACCGAAGCGGTGCGTATCAACTCTCGGAATTTGCTTGAATGGAAAATAATAAAGCAGCGTGACACTCCGCTAAGAGTATCGCGCTGCTTTTGAAAAAAGTTCGTATTTTTTATCAGATATCAGCGATAGATGAGAGATTCAGCATACTTGGTTGCTATAACGCCCTCAGGCTCGCCGGTTGCCTTAGACTCGGTGAGAATATGCTCGATGGAGTTATAGATATTGTCAACCTTCTTAAGAACAGCCTCCTTGTTGTAGGGACCGTCAACCTCTGCCGCCGCATTGATAACGCCGCCGCCGTTGATAACGAAGTCGGGAGCGTAGAAGATACCGCGTGCCTTAAGTGCAAGGCCGGACGCCTCATCGAGAATCTGGTTGTTTGCGCCGCCGGCAACCGCCTTACAGTTGAGGAGAGGAATAGTGTTGGGGTTGAGAATAGCGCCCATAGCGTTGGGAGAGAGAATGTCGCACTTCTGGCTCATAATCTCGTCGGTAGCAACTACCTTTGCGCCAAATTCAGAAGCCGCGCGATCAGCAATAGCCTTGTTGGAGCGGTTTGCAACGATAAGCTTTGCGCCGCTCTCGTGAAGCAGACGGCAAAGATCGTAACCAACCTTACCAAGACCCTGTACAGCAACGGTAAGACCGTCCAGAGAATCGGAGCCGAAAGCTACCTTAGCGGTAGCCTTGATGCCCTGCCATACTCCGCGAGCAGTAAAGGGAGAGGGGTCACCGCTGTTCTGAGGAAGACCGCAGATGTGGTTGGTCTTGCGAAGCATAACGAGCGCATCGTCACAGGTGGTGTTAACGTCCTCTGCGGTGATGTACTCGCCGCCAAGGTTGTTTACAGCCTCACCAAACGCCTCAAACATAGCCTCAGTCTTCTGAGAAGGATCAGCGATGATAACGCCCTTCGCACCGCCGTGAGGAAGACCTGCTACAGCATTCTTGTGTGACATACCGCGGGAAAGGCGGAGAACGTCGAAGAGAGCGTCGTCGTAAGATGCGTAGGGGAAAAGACGGCATCCGCCGATAGCGGGACCGAGATTAGTGTTGTGGATGGCGATGATAGCCTTAAGGCCGGCTTTTTCGTTGTTAACAAACAGTACCTTTTCGTGACGGTACTTGGTCATTTCAGTCATTGCGTTCATAGTTAATATACTCCTTTTATTGTAGCAAAAATTATTTTCCGTATGATTTACCGAGAGTAAGTGCTTTGATATTAAGCTCCTTTAGAGCCGCTTTCTTTGGAGGTACAAGCTTCTCAACCACCTCGTTTATACCGTCGAATGACAGCTCCGGATGATTTTCGAGAAGATGTCCTACGATAATCATATTGGCGAGAGTTACGATTCCCTCGTCCTTTGCCATCTGAGTGGCGGGAATGTAGAACACCTGCACGTCGTCCCTCTCAACCTTAGCGTCGATCAGAGATGAGTCCACGTATATCTGACCGCCCGGAACTACGGTGCCAACGTACTTCTGCAGAGAAGGAAGGTTCATAGCCACAAGAACATCGGGCGAGGTTACGATGGGAGATCCGACGGAGGTGTCGGAAAGGATAACGTTACAGTTAGCGGTGCCGCCACGCATCTCAGGGCCTTAGGAGGGGAGCCAGGAAACCTGAAGCTCTTCCATAAGTCCCTTGTAGGCGAGGAATTTACCGGAGAAAAGTATTCCCTGTCCGCCGAATCCGGCGAAAAGTATCTGCGTTGTTTTCATCTCACTTTTCCTCCCCTGCGCTTCTGTCTTTGTATACGCCGATGGGATAGTACGGGAGCATATCGCTCTCTACCCATTCCAGCGCCGCCTTAGGAGTCATTCCCCAGTTGGTAGGACACGCGGAGACGACCTCAACGAGAGAGAAGCCCTTGCCTGCTATCTGATTTTCAAACGCGCGCTTGATGGCTTTCTTTGCGTTTTTCACGTTTTTAACGTTGTTCACAGCTACACGGGCCACGTACTCAGGACCATCAAGAGTTGCCAGCATCTCGGCAACCTTGATAGGCCAACCGCAGTGCTTTACGTCACGGCCGTAGGGAGAGGTCTGAGTAACCTGACCGGGAAGGCTGGTGGGAGCCATCTGACCGCCCGTCATACCGTAGATCGCGTTGTTTACAAATATTACAGTTATATTCTCGTTTCTGGCGGCTGAATGTACCGTTTCCGCCATACCGATGGAAGCGAGGTCGCCGTCACCCTGATAAGTAAATACCACGTTATCGGGGCGGCAACGCTTAATACCCGTAGCGACGGCGGGAGCTCTGCCGTGAGGAGCTTCTATCATATCGCAGGAAAAGTAATCGTAAGCCATAACGGCGCATCCAACGGGAGCGACTCCGATAGCCTTGCCCTCAATACCAAGCTCATCGATAACCTCAGCTACCAGACGGTGAATAATACCGTGCGGACAGCCGGGGCAGTAGTGAAAGGGCGCGTCAGTTAGGGACTTGGGTTTTTCAAATACTGTAGCCATATCAAAGCACTCCTTTCTGAGCGTTACGTATAGATTCAAGAATCTCGTCGGGCGAAGGGATCATACCGCCCGTACGGTTGCAGAGAGTCACGGGAGCCGCGCATTTCGTCGCGAGCTTCACGTCCTCTATCATCTGACCCATGTTAAGCTCTACGGAAACGTACGCACGAACTCTGTCGGAAACAGCCTCAAACGCTGCCGTCGGGAAAGGCCAAAGGGTGATAGGACGGATAAGACCGACCTTGATGCCCTCGCTTCTGGCGGCGGCAACCGCATTCTTGGCAACGCGGGACGCGATACCGAAGGCAACGACGCAGATCTCCGCATCGTCCATCATATAATCCTCCCACATAGCCTCGTTTTTCTCTATTTCCTCGTACTTCTTGTAGCGCTCGAAATTCTTCTTTTCAAGCTCGTCGGGCTTCAGGTACAGTGAGTTGACCACGTTATGCTTACGCTTACACTCGGTACCGGTGAGAGCCCAGGGCTTATCGTACGTCTTGATCTCCGCGTCCTCAAACGTGATAGGCTCCATCATCTGTCCAATGGTTCCGTCGGCTAGGATCATAGAGGTCATAAGGTATTTATCCGCGAGGTCAAAGCCCTTAATTGTAAGACTTGCCATTTCCTGCACCGAAGCGGGAGCGAGAACGATCATACGGTAATCACCGTGTCCGCCGCCCTTGGTTGCCTGGAAATAGTCGGACTGCGAGGGCTGTATTCCGCCGAGTCCGGGACCGCCGCGCTGAACGTTTACGACGAGCGCCGGAACGTCAGAGCCCGCTATGTAACTGAGGCCCTCTGCCTTCAGAGATATTCCGGGGCTGGAGGAGGAGGTCATTACTCTCATACCTGCCGCCGCAGCGCCGTATACCATATTGATAGATGCGATCTCACTTTCCGCCTGAAGAAATACACCGCCTATTTTAGGCATTTTCTTTGCCATATAAGCCGCTATCTCCGTCTGTGGAGTTATTGGATATCCGAAGTAGTGACGGCAGCCTGCTCTGATCGCAGCCTCCGCAATGGCTTCGTTACCCTTCATTAAAATTCTTTCTGCCATTTTTATCTCCATTCTGTCGCCTGAGTGACGACACAAAAGTTGCCTATGGTGTTATTTTTCTACAGTAATTATACAGTCGGGGCACATAGTAGCGCAGAACGCGCATCCGATACACTTTTCCTCGTACTGCATATAAGCGGGAGAATATCCCTTCTGATTAAGCTTGTCGTCAGCTATCGACAAGCATTTTTTAGGGCAAGCGTCAACGCACAGACCGCAGCCCTTGCACATATCCGTATTAAAAGTTACCTTTGCCATTTTTTCCTCCTTGTAAAAGGTCCGCCGCCGGTCATCAGCGCGGCAGGTCAAAATATTTCTTTTGCAGTGTCATAGGCATAACGTTTACGCCCGAAAGCTTTTCCGCCACCGATCTCTCCGCCGTGTGCATCCAGATCTCCAATCCGGATATAGAGGCGAGCCGTGTAACGAAATCCACGGAATCCATTACCGTTTTCGCTGTGGTTTCAGGTCCTAGATTCGAGTTATTTACTATGCAGGTAAACCGCAGTCCTGCCGCCATCTCGATCTCCCTCATTATCTCCAGAGTATCCTCTACCGTAGAGGTGAGAGGTCGGTAGCAATTGACTACAAACGCCATACGGTAATCGCCCTCAGCCGCAATAGCTCCCGAAAATCTGCCGAGAGCATAAGCGCCTCTGTCATCTCCGCCTATATCCATAATACCGTAGACGGATCTGTCCTGGACGAGTCTGTAGCTTTCCGGCGGAAGCGCGGGAAGATCTACGTTGCTGTTAGCGAATCGGGGAGATACGAGCTCGATGCCCGCATTTTTCAGCTCCCTCTCGCTGTCCTTGGTTCTGAAATAGGGATTTACTATATCAAGATCGGCGATACACACTCTCTTCCCCTCTCTCGCGAGGAGCAGAGCGTAGTTTACGGCAATATTGGTTTTGCCGCTGCCGTAGTGACCTGCAAAGAGTGTAAGTCTTTTGTGATCCATACTGTTCTCTTTCTGCCTTTTGCAGATTTGTATCTTTATTAAAGAAGCTTTATCAAAGAAGCTTTCTGATTATCTTACCGCTGGTAGTCTTGGGAAGACTCTGACGGAATTCAACCACTCTAGGATACTTATACGGAGCGGTTCTCGATTTGACGTAATTCTGTATTTCCTTTTTCAGCTCGTCCGTGCCCTCTGTACCGTTAACGAGAACGATGCTCGCCTTGACCACCTGACCTCTGATCTCGTCGGGAGCGGCGGAAACTCCGCACTCCAGCACGTATGGAAGCTCCATAATAACGTTTTCGATTTCAAAGGGACCGATACGGTAGCCGGAGGATTTGATAACGTCGTCAGCACGTCCTACGTACCATAAGAAGCCGTCCTCGTCCATCCACGCAACGTCGCCGGTGTGGTAGTAGCCGTCGCGCCATGTTTCCCGTGTTACCTGCTCGTTTGAATCGTAAGCGTACGCAAGACCGCAGGGCAAGCCCTTGGATATATCTATACATATCTCTCCGGACTCTCCGCGCGCTACCTCCTCGCCGTCGGGATTAAGCAGACGGACCTTATACAGAGGTACCGGCTTACCCATCGAACCCATCTTGTGACTTCCGCCGGACAGGTTACCGATAATAAGAGTGCTCTCAGACTGACCGAAGCCCTCCATAATTTTAAGACCGGTGCTCTTCTCGAACTGACGGAATACTTCCGGGTTAAGCGCCTCGCCAGCGGTTGAGGCGTGCTCTACGGAGGACAGATCGTACTTCGAAAGGTCCTGCTTTATAAGCATTCTGTACATAGTAGGCGGTGCACAGAAGGTAGTTATTCCGTACTTTTTAAAGAGGGGAAGTATCTTCTCCGGATTAAACCGGTCGAAATCGTATACGAAGGTAGCTGCCTCGCAGAGCCACTGACCGTAAAGCTTACCCCACATCGCCTTTGCCCAACCCGTGTCGGAAATTGTGAAGTGAAGGCCCTCCGGATTTACCTGGTGCCAATACTTCGCGGTAATAAAATGTCCCAGCGGATACTTGTAGTTGTGTGCCGCGATCTTAGGATATCCGGAGGTTCCGGAGGTGAAGAACATCAGCATAGGGTCGCTGCCCGACGGAGCATCCTCTGTGCGAGCGTAATGACTCGAATACATACCGTATTCCTCGTCAAAGCTGTGCCAGCCCTCTCTCGATGCTCCGACTATTATCTTGTACGTAAGACCGGGGCACTCAAGAGCCGCCTTATCCACGCTGTCCGCCACGTCGCCGTCCGCGGTACACAGAATAGCCTTTACCTTACCTGCGTCGAAGCGGTATTTGAAGTCTTTTTCGAGAAGCTGATTAGGCGCCGGAATAGCAATAGCGCCAAGCTTATGTAAACCGAGGATAGCAAACCAGAACTGATAGTGGCGCTTAAGCACCAGCATAACTCTGTCGCCCCTCTTGATACCGAGTGACTTGAAGTAGTTTGCCGCTCTGGCAGACTCCTTCTTCATATCCAGGAACGTAAACCTTCTCTCCGTTCCGTCCTCACTGACGTGAAGCATAGCCAGCTTATCCGGCTTCTGTCTGCCGAGAGCATCCACGACGTCGAATGCAAAGTTGAACTTTTCCTGATTTTTGAAATCTATCTCCGTGAGTACTCCGCCGCGCTCGGTCGGAATGATAAAGTCCTGATATATACGGCGGTGAGAATCCTCTGCGTGACGCTTGGTAGCGACGGACATCTCCGCCGCCTGCTCACCCAATCTTGCCGCCTGATTACGAAGAACGATGGCGTAGAACGCACAGTCGGAACCGTTCACGGCTATCATACCGTGAGGCGTACCCGAATCATAGTAGATACAGTCACCGGGGCCCAATATCTCCGTGTGCTCTCCGATGCGTATCTTCATATGTCCTCTGATAACTATATCGCATTCCTGACCCTCGTGAGTAACGAGATCAATGTGCTCCTCGTCACCGTTGTTCGCCAGCTCCATATAAAGTGGAAGCGCTATACGGTTACGGAAGCCGGAGGCAAGGTTGAAGCCTATCATATTGTGAGCTTCCTCTATTTTCTGACCCTCGCCTCTTCTCGTTAATGCGTAGGAGCGAAGCTTCGGGCTCTTACCCTCAAGCAGATCTCCCATATCTACGCCGAAGCTCAGCGTACAGTGATAGAGAAACGCAACGCTCAGATTGCGATTGCCCGCCTCGCACTGCTCGTACTCCTCCACGGTGGTACCGGTGCGCAACGCCATCTCCTCCACCGAAAGTCCGGTGATAAGACGCAGCTCTCTGATTCGCGCCGCTATTTGTTTTAATTTTGTTTCCATTCCGCTAATAACCGGTTCCACGTCGTACCTCTTAAATCTGCAGTATTTTGTGAGCGCAGTCGCGCTCGCGTAAGTGCTAAATAAAATATATTATATCTAAAGAAAGTGCTTTTTGTCAATATTTTTGCGGTGATTTTTTACTTTTATTTAATATATTTTGCCGAATTACAGCTTATTTCTCATAATTTTACCGCTTATAGTCTTAGGAAGCTCGGTTCTGAACTCAACTATTCTGGGATACTTATACGGAGCGGTATGCTGCTTAACGTAGTTCTGAATCTCCTTTTTCAGCTCTTCAGTTCCCTCAGTGCCGGCAACGAGCACGATGCAGGCCTTAACTACCTGACCTCTTACCTCGTCGGGCGCCGCGCAAACTCCGCACTCCAGCACGTACGGCAGCTCCATAATAGTTGATTCTATCTCAAACGGGCCTATGCGGTAGCCGGAGGACTTGATAACGTCATCAGCGCGTCCAACGTACCAATAGTATCCGTCCTCGTCCCTCCAGGCAAGGTCGCCCGAATGATAAAGACCGTCGTGCCATACGCTCTTCGTCGCCTCTTCGTTGAGATAATATCCGAGAAATACTCCGGGAGATACCTTATCCTGAGTACGAATAACGATCTCTCCGTTCACACCGTCGGGCACCGGATTTCCATCCGTATCAACGAGATCTATGCCGTATCCTGGTACGGGCTTACCCATTGCGCCGGGTTTAAGTCTGGTGCCTACGAGATTAGCAATTCCAAGCGTCATCTCCGTCTGACCGAAGCCCTCCGCTATACGAAGTCCGGTAGCCTTCTCAAACTGATAGAACACCTCCGGGTTAAGCGCCTCGCCTGCAGTGGTGGCGTGACGAATAGAAGAAAGATCGTATTTTGAAAGATCCTGCTTGATAAGCATTCTGTACATAGTGGGCGGCGCGCAGAATGTGGTTATGCCGTATTTTGCGAACATGGGAAGTATCTTCGCGGAATCAAACCTATCGAAATCGTAGGTAAATACCGCGCCCTCGCAAAGCCACTGACCGTAAAGCTTGCCCCAAAGAGCCTTGCCCCAGCCGGTTTCTGAAATAGTGAAGTGCAGACCGTCCTCCCGGCAAAGATGCCAATACTTCGCGGTAACATAATGACCGAGAGCGTATTTGTAGGAGTGCATAGCCATCTTCGGATAGCCGGTAGTACCGGAGGTGAAGAGCATCAGCATAGGATCGTTTCCTGCAGGAGCATCAGCCTCACGGACGTATCTGCGGCTGAACAGACCGTATTCACTGTCGAAGTCACGCCAGCCTTCTCTCTGTCCGCCTACGCAGATCTTGGTAAGCGACATACCGCAGCTCGCCTCCGCAAGCTCTACCTGACGGGCGGTATCTCCGTCCGAGGTGCAGACTATTGCGCTGACGCCTGCCGCTTTGAAGCGGTAGGTAAAATCGTGCTCAACCAGCTGATTGGTCGCGGGGATAGCTATAGCGCCGAGCTTATGTAATCCGAGGATAGCGAACCAGAACTGATAGTGGCGCTTAAGCACCAGCATAACTCTGTCGCCCCTCTTGATGCCGAGAGATTTGAAATAGTTTGCGCTCTGCGACGACGCGTCCTTCATATCCTTAAAGGTAAATCTGCGTTCGGTCATATCGTTTGAGATATGGACCATCGCCAGCTTATCGGGATTTTTACGAGCGATCTCATCAACGGTGTCAAAGGCGAAGTTATACTTATCCTCGCCCGTGAAGCTTACGCCCAGGAGCGCTCCGCTGTCATCCTCCTCCGCCTTGATGAATTTCTCACAGAGCAGAGGACGGCGGGTAGCCGTGTAGTCGGAGTTCTTTATATACATCGGCTGGTCTGTGCTGTCACTTGCCATAATCATAGCGAGGAATACGCAGTCGCTGCCGTCTATAGCGATCATACCGTGGGGGGTGGAGGACTTATAGAATACGCTGTCGCCCTCTCTGAGTATCTCTTCTCTGTCGCCTATGCGAATACGCATGGCACCCTTGATAACCAGGTCAAATTCCTGGCCTGCGTGCGTAACAGTATTTATAGGAAGCTTTTGAAGCTCCTCCGAATATTCGTAAGTAACCCAATATGGCGTAGCCAGCTTCTGACGGAACAGAGGCGCCATATCCTGAATGGTAATGCCGTCCTCGCTGGCAGTGGTAAGGCCCTCGCCCCGACGGGTGATGGTATATCCGCTAAGCTTCGCGCCCTGACCCTCAAGGATATCCGTTATTTCTATGCCGTAAACCTTGGCACATTTGTGCATAAAGGTAAAGGGCAGATCCACGGTACCCGACTCATATTCCACATACGCCTCCTCCGTCAGATCGGTGAAGGACGCCATCTGAGCAGTAGTATACCCAAGTATCTGACGCATTTCGCGGATTCTGAGCGCTACTCTCTCCAACTGATTTGTGTCTGTCTGGTTCATCATAACTTTCTCTCCTTTTTGAAAATGATTCGACCTTGGCGCAAGACCTGCTCCGCGCCGTTTTCTGAAGCGCCGGATTTTCTGAGAGTGTTCTTAAAAAACAAAAAACGCCTCAAGAAAACCAATTCTTGAGACGAGTAAATATACCCGCGGTACCACTCAATTTGCGATAAATCGCCACTTCAGACTCTAACAAGTCCTATCCCTTAACGCGGGGAACGTAAGACCCTGGCACACCGCTCGGATCTTCAACTCAGAAGTGATGGGTACCCTGGCTATCAGTTATCGGCTCGCACCAACCGCCGACTCTCTGTAAACCGCATCGCCGTACCGTCTTCGTCACAGTTTTTATGAAAATATTCTATCACATCTTTTTTCAAATGTCAAACATTTTTTTGTTGTTAAAATATCCAAAGTTATGTGATTTTGATCTACTGTTTTTCGCAAATTACACAAAATTGGTAATTTTCGCAATATTTGCTCTTGACAAAACGGAAAAATAATGCTTTAATATACGTATTCATAACCTTTCCACTAAAGACTATGACGGAAATCTTGCCCTTTTCGGATGCTACAGAGAGTCGGCGGCCGGTGCGAGCCGATGCGGATGGTCTGGGCAGTCTTCTTCCTGAGTCGGTCTTGTCAAAGCTTCGGCGAGTAATGAGACACGGATGCCACCGTTACAGGGCGTGACCTTGCTTGAGGTTGTAAGTGATTTCTCTTTTGAGAGATAATCAGGGTGGTACCGCGAATTTTTCGTCCCTGAGCCGTCTTGGATGGCTTTGGGTTTTTTGTTTTTTTACGCACTCTTCAGTTTACCTTTAATATATCCCTACTATCTATTTTTAATTGAAATCGGAATACTACGTTATTCCATACCGTTTGAAAGGAAAAACACAATGAAGCAGATCAGGTTAAGCGATGCAACAATGAAGCAGGTTTCGGAGGGCTTCAGCCTATCTTTCAAGGAGAAGATAGAATTTTCCAAGCTGCTCGACAGACTTGGAACAGACGTTATCGAGCTTGAGGGAATAGCTAACGCGCGCATTGACTCTCTACGCATAAAATCCATTGCCGCCGCGGTTACAGACAGCTGTATAGCAGTACCCGTAGAGCTTTCCGCAGACAGCATTGATACTACCTGGTGCGCTTTGAAGACGGCGAAGAAGCCAAGACTTCAGATTTCCGCCCCTACCAGCGCCGTTCAAATAGAATATCTTTACCGCAAAAAGCCGGACGGAATGCTGGCGGCTATCGGTGAAGCGGTGGAAAGATGCGCTTCGCTTTGTTCAGACGTAGAGTTTATAGCCGTAGATGCCACGCGCAGCGAGCCGACCTACCTTTCTTCCGTAATCCGCCTTGCTATTGAGAAGGGCGCTACCACGGTAACTCTCTGCGATACCGCCGGAACTATGTTTCCCAACGAAACCGCCGAGTTTATCCGTCAAGCCTATGAAAATACTCCGCAGCTCCGTCAAGTGACGTTGGGCATCCGTTGCGCAGATACCATATCTATGGCAGACGCGTGTGCCGTAGCGGCAGTAGCCGAGGGCGCGGGTCAGATAACCGTTTCCGCATATCCTATCGGCATATCCTCTCTTTCAAATATTGCGCGCATCTTCGACGCGAAATCCGATTCGCTGAACGCAAGCTCCGGTATACGCACCACCCAGCTCAGCCGTATTACCGAGCAGATTTACCGTATGTGCAATCATACGGGCGCAGGCTCATCCGCTGACTCCTCCGACGGTGAAAGCGATCTTTACCTCACCTCTCACGACGATCTCGGCGCAGTCAGGCTGGCAGTAGCTAAGCTAGGCTACGATCTCTCTGAGGATGACTCGGTCAGAGTATACAACGCATTTCGTGAGATAGCTGACAGAAAAGAGAGAGTGAGCCTCAAGGAGCTGGATGCTATAGTCGCATCCTCCGCTATGCAGGTTCCTCAGACCTATAAGCTCGACACTTACGTAATAACCTCCGGAAACACCATTTCGGCAACCGCACATATCAAGCTTATAAAGGACGGCAAGGCTGTAGAGGGCGTGTATATCGGCGACGGCTCTATAGACGCCGCGTTCCAGGCTATCGAGAAGATCACAGGCTGCCACTACGAGCTTGACGATTTTCAGCTTCAGGCAGTCACGGAGGGCAGAGAGGCCATGGGTCAGACTGTCGTAAAGCTCCGCTCAGGCGGTAAGGTCTACTCCGGAAGAGGTATTTCCACGGATATAGTCGGCGCAGGTATTCAGGCGTATCTCAGCGCTCTTAATAAAATAATTTACGAGGAGGAAGTAGAATGAAGCTGTCCTTTTCCACGCGCGGTTGGCCCGGCTTTTCCTGGGAAGAAATGCTGGAAACCGCTACAGATATGGGATTTGCCGGAATAGAGGTCTATAATTTACAGCTCTCCTCTGCACTTACCGACCGCGGATGTCCTTTTCACAAGTACAACACCGCTATGACCGCCAGAGAGCTTCGCGACAGGAGGCTTTCGGTTCCCTGCTTTGACACCTCCTGCGACATATCCATCGGAGGCGAGAGTGTGGATATCGTCAAGTCGCTGATGGGTATAGCGCGCGACGCGAAGGTTCCGTACGTGGTGGTCTGCGCTCTGCACGATAACGAGGACACCGTACGGAAATCCCTCGTCTCCCTTTTACCATATTCCGAGGAAACCGGCGTTTCCCTGCTTATCAAGACAAGCGGTATATATTCCGACACCGCAAAGCTCAGAGAGATGCTGGACAGCTTTGCGAGCGACAGGCTGGCTGTACTGTGGGATATCCACCATCCCTACAGGGATATGGGAGAATCGGGCGACCAGACTATACGCAATCTCGGAAGCTACGTAAAACACGTTCATATGCGGGATTCCGACGACACGGGTACCTACCAACTCATCGGTGAGGGCACTATGCCCATCGACGACGTTATACGCGCGCTCTCCTCTGTAAACTACGACAATTTTATATCTCTGGAGTGGAAGCCGGAGTGGCTTCCCGACCTTCAGGATCCCCAGATCATATTCCCCTATTTCGTCAATTATATGTCCCGCTTCAGCTCTACCAAGGGCATGAAGAAGAAGCTGTACTTCAATCACGACGGCACAGGACAGTATATCTGGAAGAAGGACGAGCTGATAGATCTCACCTTTTCCGAGGTTTTGGACCGTGTGGCAGACGAAATACCCGACCAGTATTGCTTCAAATACACAACTCTCGACTACACACGCACCTACGCGGAGTTCCGCGAGGACGTGGACCGATTTGCGAGAGCGCTGGTTTCTCTCGGTGTAAAAGCAGGCTCAAAGGTGGCTATTTGGGCGACCAACCTGCCTGCCTGGTACATTACGTTCTGGGCAACGGTGAAGCTGGGAGCGGTGCTTGTAACCGTCAATACCGCGTATAAGATACACGAGGCTGAGTATCTTCTTCGTCAGTCCGACACTCACACTCTCGTTATGATCGACAGCTGTCTTGACTCAAACTATAAGGAAATAATAAACACCCTTTGCCCTGAGATCAAGAATACGAAGCCCGGCGATCCTCTCCACTCGAAAAGATTGCCCTTCCTCAGAAACGTTATCACCGTAGGCTTCAAGCAGGAGGGCTGCCTTACCTTTGACGAGGCTATGGCGAGATACAAGCTGGTAAGCTCCGAGCAGGTTGCCAGAATGGCAGCGGCAGTACGTCCCGACGACGTATGCAATATGCAGTATACCTCAGGCACCACCGGATTCCCTAAGGGCGTTATGCTGACCCACTACAACGTAATAAACAACGGAAAATGTATAGGCGACCGTATGGGACTTTCCACGGCAGACAGAATGATGATACACGTTCCGATGTTCCACTGCTTCGGTATGACGCTCTCTATGACCTCATCCATGACACACGGTACGACTATGTGCCCGATGCCATATTTCTCCGCAAAATCCTCTCTGGCCTGCATAAATCAGGAGAAGATCACCTGCTTCAACGGCGTACCCACGATGTTCATAGCGATGTTTAATCATCCGAGCTATCGCTCTACCGATTTCTCGCATATGAGAACGGGTATTATGGCGGGCGCCGGATGTCCCCCGGAGCTTATGCGCCGCGCCGCACAGCCTGACGAAATGAATATGACGGGTATCGTCAGCGTGTACGGTCAGACGGAGTGCGCGCCCGGTAACACTATGAGCTCCTGGACAGACCCTCTGGACGTAAGAGTGGAAACCGTCGGCTACGCCTTCCCCCACGTTCGCTGCAAAATAGTAGACCCAGAAACCGGCGAGGAGGTAGGTCCGGGCGTCAACGGTGAATTTTGCGCCAAGGGCTACAACACTATGAAGGGCTACTATAAGATGCCCGATGCGACCAAAGGTACGGTAGACGGGGACGGTTGGCTCCACTCAGGCGACCTTGCGTGTCGGGACGAGGACGGAAACTACAAGATCACCGGCAGACTTAAGGATATGATAATCCGCGGCGGTGAGAATATATATCCCAAGGAGATAGAGGAATTCATCTACACCCATCCCGAAACGAAGGACGTACAGGTCATCGGCGTTCCCGACAAAAAATACGGCGAGGAAATAATGGCTTGTATTATTCTGAAGCATCCCGGAGCCGTGAGCGTGGAGGAGATGTCAAGCTACATAAAAGCAAGTATGGCTCGCCATAAGGTGCCGAAGTATATTGAATTTGTGGATAGCTTCCCGATGAATGCCGCGGGAAAGGTATTGAAATACAAAATGAGGGAGGACGCCGCAAAGCGTCTTGGCCTTTCGGGCGACGGAGCTGACACTGCGGGACCCGGCAAAAAATAAAAATATTCAAGCGCGATATATGATAAGCCGAAATCGGTTTCCACTTGCGCCAAAAGAAAAAACAGCGATTTTGTAATCTGAGCTTTACATTTTCGCTGTTTTTTGTTTTCGTAGAAAGTCGCATTTTGAAATTCACGCCTCGGTTTTTACGCGTTTTTGTACGCACATACGTCGATATGCACTTGACTTCGCTATCACGATATGATATAATAAGCGAAAATAAAACAATGGGAGAGGTAAAATGAAAAACTACGAAACCTTCGGCGTTATGTTGGATATGTCACGCAATGCGGTGATGAACGTCGACGCGCTGAAAACGTACTTCGGTTATCTGAAAAAAATGGGTTATAACTGCGTTATGCTCTACACAGAGGATACCTACGAGGTGGAGGGCGAGCCGCTCTTCGGATATATGCGCGGCAGATACTCCGCAGATGAGCTAAGAGAGCTTGACGAATACGCCGCATCCCTCGGAATAGAGCTTATTCCCTGCATTCAGACACTGGCGCACCTCACCGCGTATGTCCGCTGGGGAAATATACCGTTTGATATTGATGACGTTATGCTTGTCGGTGACGAGAGATGCTACGAATTTATTGAAAATCTGATAAGGTCGGTCAGAAAATGCTTCAGAACCAACCGTATCCACATAGGAATGGACGAGGCGTGGAAGCTCGGCAGAGGCAAATATCACAACAAAAACGGTTGCGAAAGCGCTACTTCAATTATCAAAAAGCATCTTACGAAGGTTAACGAAATAGTAAAAAAATACGGCTTTGAGCCTATGATATGGTCGGATATGTTCTTCCGCTCCTTCTCCGACAATCTTTACTATATTCCAAAGACCGAAATGCCCCGTGACGTAGTAGAGAGCGTACCCGATGACGTCACTCTCGTATATTGGGACTATTACTCCGAGAGCGCCGAGGGATACTCCGATATGATCGAAAACCATAAGCAGCTTACCGATAAAATATGGTTTGCCGGCGGCATATGGACTTGGATCGGCTTTATGCCTATGAACCAATATTCAATAGATACTATGCGCTTGGCGCTGGACGCCTGCAAAAAGCATAAGATAAAGAACGTCTTCTTCACCTCTTGGGGTAACAACGGCGGAGAATGCTCACGCTACGCATCGCTCCCATCCCTCTTCTATCTCTCCGAATATGCGCAAGGAAATAGGGATGAGGAGAAAATACGCGCGAAATTCAAGCGTACCTTTGGCGCGGATTACGAGGCGTTTATGGCGCTCGAGGATATAAAGTTCGCATACCGTGAACAAACGAAGCACAGAGGAATGGGAGATAGAATGGCACTATTCTCCGATCTTTTCAACGGATTTCTCGACGCGAACCTCATCGACGGATTTGAGAACGTGCTGTCCGAAACCGCAAAAAAGCATCACGAGAGCGCGCGCAAGTATCGCAAATGGGCGTATATGTTCGAAAGCGCCGGAAAGCTTTGCGACGTTCTGGCTATGAAGTACACTCTCGGACTGCGCACCAGAGAGGCATATCAGGCAAAGGATAACGAAACGCTTTCCGTGCTCGCGAGGGAGGAGTATCCTAAATTATACAAGGCTGTGGAGAAATTTGCTCTCGCCTTCGAAAAGCAGTGGTATACCGAAAACAAAACGTACGGCTTCGACGTTCAGGATATACGCATTGGCGGACTTATACGCAGAATTGATTCCTGCCGCCGCCGTCTTACAGATTACCTTAGCGGTAAAGTAACTCGCATCGAGGAGCTTGAGTGTGAGCTCATACCTATGAGTAAAGCCAATATCCGAAGCACCGTACACAACTACATAGATATCGCAAGCGCAAATATCATCTGACAAAAGCTCGCGGAATGACTTTTCGCCAAAACGGCTCCGATAGATCAAAAAGCTATAGAACGAAAATACCGATTGTGTGTAGCGCGATACTCCGTTAAAAGCAGCGTGCTCTTGAAAGGACAGTTTTATAAATTCGGCAGTCCGCGCGCCATCTACCAATAGAATAGGACAGAGTACTTTAGGATCTTCTCCATTGTTCTCTGTCCTTTTTTATTTACGTAGTATTGCAGCTGCAAGAATAACAATATTATGATTATTTCTTATCTGCAACGATAATTTCGGTAACGTCTTCTTTTCTGCAGCGTATAGAACCGTCAACAATAATAACGCATATCGGCGCTATTACCGCGGAGATAGATACGACCGTAAGACTTCCGAACATTCCGTGAGGAAAAAGCTTATATATACGCATATAGATATGCCTCTGATCGCGCTGGACGATTTTGAAAGGTACGGCAAGTGAGGATGTGCACTTTGCAGAACTCGACAAAATAGTAAAATCCAACAACGGTCTGTGGAGTGCCGACGCAGAAAAATATCTGTTAGAAAATTTAAAATAAGACAATGTCCGAAAAGCAAGGCTTCTCCCGGCAACATTCCCGTCAACTTCACCGAGGAATCCTCTTTAAAAGGGAGTTGTGCTTTCACTTATAGCTTGTCAATTTTCCTGACAATCTATGTCTTAATTAAAGACACAACAAATTATTTGCAAAGTATAATCTCACATAGTTTTCCCGTTTTTTCGGCGTATTTTATAACCGATAACGTTCCCTTTGACTTCCCGTCCCAGAAAGCAATGATTTTATCCGCATAATCCACTATTTTTTTGTTTCGCGCGATTGGCGCGGCACGACCGTACCTCTCATATTGAGGCAAAAAGACCGTCAGCTTTAAGCCATTCTTTTTCGCATATTCCGCTGCGCAAGAATCTACGCCGACCGCCCCGCCCGAAACGATTTCATCTCCGTCGGATATATACATACTGATATCGGTTGCGAAAATGCTTCTTGAACCAACAACTGCAACTTTCATAAAGATCTCCAATCGAATATTTTGTATACTTAAATTAAGTATACTTACAACATTATACCATAAAATAATCTTAAAATATACTTACATTAAGATTATTTTGGAGATTTTTATGAGAAATAAAAATAATAAGCACCTTGGAATTGAAATTGATCCGGAACTTCATTATAAACTTCACTATATATCGAAGTATTACGGTCGCTCGGCGAACGGAGAAATACTTTATTTAATTAGACAGGAAATAAAAGCTTTTGAAAAAAGTGAGGGAGAAATTGAAATTCCCAAAGCACAAAAAACAAATTAAATGCGTTTTTCGGGCGGTATAAAAAGAGACTTATGGAAGTTTTGCCATAAGTGCCTTTGCGTTAGTTTTGTTATTTGATTTGTAGCCTTTAATTCAGGCATACGAAGCACTGCATTTGTGGATACAAAACGCAAAACACGGCATATCTCGCAAAAGATATGCCGTGTTTTTTATAAAACCGTCCTCCGGAGTGACGCTCCATCCTCTCGGTATTTTGTTTTGACAGAATGTTAAGCCTCTATACCGAACGCTCCGCATATTAGTCCGTACATCACACGATATCCCTCGTCATTCGGATGAAGACCGTCATCGAGAAGCGAATCAAGCTCTATACCGTTTTCTCTGATATAAGACGAGAAAAGATCGTAAAGACTCAAGAAGGCAAAGTCTGCCTTTTCGGAAGCGCGACGGTAGATCTCATTAATATCGTCCATATGTAATATGCGCCAGAAATCATCACTATCCTGCTCGTTTTTCGAAGATGCGGGAATGTTAGCGACGAGTACGTACTCCTTCCCCCGCTTAACGAATTTTTCATTAAGGAGAAGAACGTTTTTATAAAACTCGCCACCGTATTCTTCTCTGCTCTTTTTCTCCCCCGTATGCTTATACTGATGGCGGTTATTAGTACCTATCGTGCAGATAACCAAATCGTCCTCATCAGCTACAAGCTTATCGAAATTTCTGATTACGAATTCTATATTGGTGCCTGTACAGCCGTTATTTGTGACGGAGCAGCCGTATTCCTTCTCTGTTTTTTCCTTAAACAGCTTTGCCCAGCAAAATCCGTCTGGATTTCTCCGAAAATTATCAGCTATAGGCTCTCCGTTCTGACAAAAGTCCGTGCCTCCAACTCCGTGAGTTATGGAATCTCCGAGCAATTTTATTTTCTTTCCTTTTATAGATACATTAACCTTATTATTCATATTTTCACCTTTTTTGTAAACTTCAATTGTCATTTAATGCCCAATTGTGATCTCCATGATATATCATCAATTTAGTCATTCCGCCGTCTATGCAAATATTTTCTCCGGTAATAAAGCCTGCCATATCAGAGCACAAATACATAACTGCATTCGCGATGTCCTCAGGCTTGCCTACCCTTCCCACAGGATGCTGTGCGGCATCAGAGCCGGCGTACTCCGCACCCGTCGTATCTATCCAACCCGGAGATATCGAATTAACTCTGACCCTCCCCGCCAGGCTCACAGAAAGAGCGTGAGTGAGAGCGGATATGCCGCCCTTTGCCGCGGTATAGCTCTCCGTCTGCGGTTGGCTCATTCTGTCGCGCGACGAGGATATATTTACTATAGAGCCGCCCTCTCTGAAATAAGGCGAAAACAGCTTAGTGAGGTAAAACGGCGCGGTCACGCCAACTCTCTGCGCATACTCGAAGTCCTCGTAGCTACCCTCAGAAATTCCCACAGATTTCGGCGCGGCGTTGTTGATAAGATAATCCACTCCGCCATAGTCCTCTATGACCTTGCTTGCAAATTTTTCAAGAGTCGCTTTATCTGAAATATCTCCGACGAAATACCCATTCTCCAAAAGGTCTATAACGCATACTGCGGCGCCCGCCGCGAGAAAGCTATCGGCAATGCACTTGCCTATTCCTCTCGCTCCGCCCGTTATAACGCATACCTTTCCTTTAAAATCAAACATATTATTCTCCTTTCTTTTTCTACGCCGTCTTCACCCGATATGAGTCTAAAAAGCCTTAATTTTGATCTCCGAAAAGATAACCGCTCGGCTTATGGATTTATCCTCACCGCACGGCGCAGCATCAAACGTAACCTCACTCGTGCCGTCGGCAAAGCTCCGCCTCACAAGATTCGCACATAGCCTTGGAGATGAAAAGCGTTTGCGACCTCTCCCTCGTCACAAGCTCTATTTCCAAAAGACCCTTAATACCTGAAAGCTCCATTCCGGTGCGGTCGTTATGCCAAAGCCGCTTTCGCTTATCGCACCGTGTGCGTAAACGCGGCAGGTCCTTTTGTCGAAAGCCATAGGCATTCACAAAGCCTAAATTTTCATAAATCCACTACGGTTAATAAATCTTGCAGTTTTTCATATTTTATACGTCACAGCGCAGCTTCTACGCTTCTGACGCGCCGCTTTTCATTTAACGGAATTTACCAAGAGGTAGATTTTGATCCGAGGCTTAAATTATAAGTGCCAAGCTTATATCTCTGTCGCGTTCGCAGCGCCCGTCTTATCCTTCACCAACGGTGCTTCCAGCTTTCTGAAGAACAGGAAATTGTCAAAATATCTGCGAAGCTCAAATTCAAGTCTGCCAAAGCGATCTCTCCACTCGTTGTATATTCGCTCTGCTTCATCATCGTTTCCTACAGCCTTCTCTATTATGGCACGTGCATAGTAATCGGTAAAATCAAGATATTTTTCAATCAGCCTTACCGACACCGTCCTGATTCTGAAATCGGAATTATAATAGCTTTTTATAAGCTTATATCCCTTATCTCTGATACCGGGAATTTTAGCCTTTAATTTAGCCGAATAATCGGGATTATAATATGGCGATATATCAGATTCTCTTGCATCAGCCGCGATAATATAATCAAAATCGAACGTATCAGACAGCTCGGACATAAGGACGTAAAATTCACACGCCCCCTCACCAAATGCACATTCGTAGTATTCCTTCGCTATTTCATCAGCGGCAAGTGACGTGTCGTACAGCGTTCTTGCGTAGGTGTAGAATGGCAAGCCGGTCGGGAAGAAGGAGCGCTGCGAGCCGTCCTCTACGATACCGTTTACGCCACGCCTCTTATACTCCTTAACGTCCTCGTTTATGCGACGGGAAAATCCGATACCCGCCATATCTCTGTACTGATGATGCCAAAAATGATACTCGTAGGAGAATGCCGTACCGCTCCATATTTTCTGCCACTCGGAAAAATACGCAAAGTATTCATCAAGAGTCTTTGGATATTCAAGACGGTTTCTCTCATACGGCACCGTTTTAGGCACGTAGGAAGGATCGGTAGTATATGAGTAGCTCCTGGTGATAGGTGCCAAAAGTATAGAAAATCTTTCGGGATTATCTATTCTCTCCGTTAAGGGCGGCCAGGTAGTATCCGTGTAGACTATAAATACTATTCTCGTTTTCAGTGAGCGCGCGGTAAGAGCTCTGTCAAGCTCGTTCATAGCCATCATATAGAAATCAGACGGAGTCTTCCTTCTGCACTCGTCACACTCGCAATGGTTATTCACACCGTCAGAAAGCCATACGTGCAGATAATCAATATTCAAGTGACGCTCCGCATAATCCGTAATGTAATTTACAAACATCCGTCTTGCATCGGGATTTGACATACAGAAGTTTGTATTCATCGGCTGATCGCGCCACAGCTTCCTCTCTCCATCAAAGAGCGCAAGATACTTTTTAGACTCCTCAGGAACGAGCGACGGATCTATTGAATCCCACGCGCAATTAGCGGGAACGCCAAATGCCTCCACCGTCCAGCCGTGTCCTATATCGTGAAATTGTAAACCACGCTTTGCAATTTCCGCCTCGCATTGCCTTTTCCATTGAATTATCTGTTTTTCGGAAAGAGGCTCCGGAGAGAGCGTTGGATTGTACGGATGGCTGTAATAGCGGTCGTAGTATGCCACGGGTACTCGAAACTCAAGCATATATACGTTCATACCCACCTTGGGCATAAAATCTATCGTTTCCATCATACATTCCTGATATTCCGCACCCTCATTGCACCAGCCTCTATAGCGGCAGGACGGTGCGTGGCGGTACATTACCGGTTTTATATTCTGCATAGGTATAAACTCGCCGTCAACACCGGGAAAAAGCCATCGACAGCCGTTCCGTCTCAAATATTCGTAGACGGAAAGAAGCACGGATCTCGGATTATCTCCGGCGATTATTCCGCCATCAGAGTCGCAGTCCATATACAAAATATCATCGAGCTCGGTATCGAAGACGTCCGACGTATCAAGTCCAAAATCCTCCATAAGACCAAGACGGAAGCCGTCGGTTGCCTTTGGGTCATAGGCGATCTTTATATCTCCACCTTCGGGCATCATCATGCGTAGGTATTTTTTCAGCTCCTCTGCCGCGTAGTCTACTACGGTATCAGAGGTTATCTTGTTTATACGTAGCATAATCCTTACTTTTCCTTTCCATATTGAAGAGGTGGGTATTCTGTCATTGCACGCCGATCAACTCGCAAGGCGATGGTGTCCGCAACTGAAACACTGCAGCACAAAGCCTGCGCCGGCAAATTTTCAGACCTTGTGATTTGCGAACAAACCTGCTTATACAAAAACGGTATTACCTGCCATAACGGAGCAATATTTAAATTTTCCGTCGCCGATCAGAGTAATTCCGTTTTTGATTTTAATCAATTCATAGTTTTAATCAATTCATAGTTATATCGTTTTTGTTTTGAGCTGCGTTCTCGTTTCCGCCGTCCTTTATGCTCTCAGCGCTGCAAAGCGCACGAAGCTCATCGACGGTGAGAGATTGCTTGGGCTCAAAATCGGCGCTCTCCACGTACTCACGCAGCTTGTTCTTCAGCCATCTCGCACCGGGGTCGCCGGACTCCAGATTAAGAGTACATACGAGCAGCTTTCCGTCGCCTATCCGGTACTCAAAGAGCATCGCCTCGCGGTGAGCGTTCTTGTAGCTTGAGGCGATATCCACAATAGGCTCGTGAGGCATACCAACCGTATCGAGTATAGCCGCGCGGGAATTAAGCATTCCTGCAAACGCCATATTACAGTACCCGTCGTGGGGGAAATCCGCAAAGATTGGATGATCGGAAATAGCAGTCGCCAGATGTCCGTTCGTTCTGCCCGCAACGGAAAGCTGGAAAGCGGTTTCAACCGACGCGAAGGGACCCGTACCTATAAGAAGCACCCTCTCGCCTCTTCGCATTTTCTCCGCGAGATCCTGATACGAAATGCCCATCACCTCGGCTGACGGAGCTTTAACTTCTCTGACCTTCGGGAAGACGTAGGTTTCCCATTCGTTCTCCGCGTCAGTATTACCGCCGGAAAGGGATACGCTTATTATCATTTTCTCCGCCGATTCAACCGTCGGCAATCTGAGTGATAAGGTATACAGCTCGCTTAGTCCGCCGGCGACGATATTATTCACCTTGACGGTACGGCGCAGAATGACTCTACCGCCCAGCCTTATCCTGATGCTCAAGGCTGCCGTTCCGAGTTTTTCGCCGTAGTCGGATACGAGAATAGGAAGAGATATTTTATCGCCCGCGGTAAAGCTTCGATGAAGTGGCAGATCGCATAGGATAACCGTATCACTGTTATAACGTAGCACGTTTTCCACACTCTCGCCAGCCTTTAGCTCGTAGAACTCGTTCATCATACCAACGCAATAGCCAAAGGTGTGCCAATGGGTATCTATATCTCCGAGGAAATCGTATCCGGCGAAGCTGTCAGAGCGGCGCACGGTTTCAAAGCAATGCTTACGCAGCATCATCTGCCACTTGACAGAATTGCGGTAATAGAGATTCGCTCTGTCGAGAAGTCCCACGTCGGATAAGTGTCTTCGAACGCTTGACATAAACTCCGTATCTCCGATTCTCGTTCCCTCGTATCTATCCTGCAGGGATAGATCTATATACGTTCCGTGTATACATATCTCGTGAGAAAGGATCGGTTTTTTGTATATGGAATTACGGGTATCGAGCACGGTATGATCTCCGTCGGAGGAGTTGTAGCTCGTCAGACCCAAGGAATAGCTGTTATAGATATCCGAGAACTCGCCGAGAGAGGCAAGCCTTACGGGATTGTGCGGGAAGGGCTCGTCAACTCTGTTGTCACCGTAGCCGAAATACTCTATACCTCGCATAGCGGACATTGGAGAGAACAGACCGTCGCTTTCCGAGTGAACATATGCGCTGACAGCGCGCAAATGCTCTATATAGTCCTCGTCGATCATCATCTCATTACCCGATGAAAAAGCGCAAACCGAGGTGTATTGTCTACATTTATTTACAATTTCAACCCATTCAGAGTATGTAGTGTTATTCGGCGTTTCAATCTCCAGCACCATTCCAAGCTCATCAGCCGCCTCCATATATTCGGGCATCGGGACGTAGGTGTGGAAGCGTATAGAGTTAAAGCCAAGCTCCTTCAGCGTTCTGATCACCCGTCTGTAGTAGCCCTTATCTCTCGTCGGATGGACGGTTATAGGATGATAGCAATGCTCGCAGGTACCTCTGAAATAGTAAGGCTCTCCGTTGAGATACAGCTTGGTGCCCTCGGTCACAAGACGGCGAACGCCAAATCTCCGCTCCAGCGTCTGACGGGCGGATTTGACCACCGCTTTATAAAGCTTAGGTGAGTCGGGACTCCATTTTTTCATACCATCTGAGGAGAACGCGATCCTGCTCTCTCCCCTTTTCATCGTTGCGCGTCTTACCGTACGGTTGCCGTCGAGCAACAGCACTTCCCTATCCTTATCCTCTCCGCCTACCGCGCATACGGTGATCTCGGAGGTATCCTCGGAAATTCTGACGAACACGTCGCGAATACCGTCGGGATAGAATCTTATCTCAACGTCTCCCCATATTCCGCCGGTGCATTCGTTTGCCGCGCGAGAGGTCAGACCGGATACCGGTCTCTCCTTATATCCCGCAAGTCTGTTATTTGACACTACCAGCGTTACGTTGTTTTCGCCGAAGCGAAGGGTGCCGTTCGGTATATTCAGCGTAAATTCCGCGGAATAGCCCTCGTGCCGACCGAGATATACCCCGTTTATCCAGGCTGAAAGAGTGTTTTGCACTCCCCCACAATAGAGAGCGGCGTCGCCGCTTATCTCCGAGAGCGTAAAGCTCCTTTTATACGCAAAGCTGCCCACGGGATTGGGCAACGTCATATCAGGGCAATACGATCCGATCGGATAGCGATGCAGGGTGTACGTAGGATTCCAGGAAAGCTTTCTGTACACCGGAGTTTTCCGAAAATCATCGAGCATATCCTCGAAATATCCGGGCACTCTTATCTTAGTTACCGAGCTTACGTCTTGCTCGGAGTTTCCCGTGTTCTGCGTAACGAACATAGGCTCCTCGCTGCCAATGAATCGATCTCCGGAAATATAATCCGCCAACCAATCTCCCGAAAGAGTCACAGTGTTTTTCATTTTATTCTCCATTCTGATGTGAGGTGACCGTTTAGGACAAGTCTGTGGAATAAACCGCTTCCCGATATCCGTCCGTTTTTATATGTCACCGTTTTTTATACCTTCTTTTATATATCGCCCTTTCTGACGGGCTTTCTGTTTTCCATAATGTTTTTAAAAACGGCACTCTCGTACTCACCGAAGATAGGCACGGTGTCCTCATCGGAAATACCGAGCGCTCTGGCAATGACTCTGACCATAGAGTTTGTGCCCAGCACAGACGCATCCATATCTCCCTCTGCGGTACCGGGAACAGCGCAGGGTGAGCCCTGCATAAAGGGAGTGGAGGATTTCTGCAGATAAGAGAAGGCTCCGTCCGGTTGCTTAAACTTTTCGGTCTTTTTCTTAGTTATTCTGATAGCCTCAGGTGCCTTGTCGAGAAGCTCAAGCCTCAGCTTGCGCGAAAGCTCAGGAGAATAGAATTGCTCAATATTTTGCAATATCTGACTGATCGTAACCCAAGGATTCCAAACGATTACTACCGTCTCGGCATCATCCTCTGACATAATCGCGGATAGCGCCGCGCGGAACACCTTCTCAGGCATAGGGATAGGTCGATGATCGTCATAGTATGAGTAAACGATCTTCATTACGCCGTTCGTGCCGTAATAATCGCACTTTTCGTGCCAGATTCCGTTATCAGCTCTCTGATGCTCGTTAAAGAAATCAAAGAGCGCGTCTACGTACTCCTGACCTCTGGCTTTGAGCTGAGTGCGCTGCTCTCCGAGGACGCTTCCGACGTGATAGCTGCGGTGATCTATATCCAGCGTGCTGAGATACTCCTTAAATGCATCGAGAGTTTTCATATTGTCGGGCACGCAGGTATCCTCATTTCCGTCACCCCGACCCAGATCCTCTATCGTAGGATATTTCGGCTTTAAGCCGTAACGGGAGAGCAGCATCAGGGCGCGGTTATAATCTCTGCCGCGTCTGCCGATACCGATGTTCTTACCCCAATGAGGATGATAAAAATATCCGTCCGGGTCCTGAAGATTGTAGACGAATTTCATCATTTTCTCGCCAAATTCCTTGCCGAAATATTCGTTTACGTGCTCCTCGTCCGTAATTCCGCAGCTCTCCACGAAATCAAATACGGAATTCATAGCCTCAACCACGGGAATAAATCCTACGTTATCTCTGCCGGAATGCGTGTAATGGAAGCCTGCGCTTCCGCAAAGGGGATGATGCTCGCAAACCGATTTGCCGTATACCTCGTTGCATACGCAGATATCGGGATCAAAAAGATTCGCCATCCACCAGGCGAGCCGCTCGTCGTAGAGCTCGTATAGAGATTTGAAGGCCTCTGTGATCTCGTCGGCATTCTTCTCAAGCTTTGAGGTGAAATTTGCCCACTGTCTTTTCTTCGTTTCTCTGTCGCGAGCCTTAAGCTCTGCTACCGTTTCATCGGAAAGCGTATGCTCAATACTACCTATAAGCTTTTTCATTTTCGTTTACCTCGCTTTAAATAGTGCAATTTTCTCGACACGGGTACGGCTTAACCAAGCTGTCTTTCGTAAAGTCGCATAAAAGCAGCCTCGTCCACGCCACTGGTTTCATAGGGTGTAGAGTACTCCTCGGTATCAAAGCCCAATAGTCCTCCGAGAATATTCTCGTGGTCCGAGCCTCCGAGATTATAAAGCTTATTTTTCTTACATACATCCTCATAGAAATCCCTATCCGCCGGGGAGATCATAGAGTGTCTTGTTTCAAAGCCCATAACGCCAATATCTATAAATTCATCAACGTATTTGTTCAAGCCTCTCGGATGAGCGACAACGGGTACGCCGCCCGCCGCCTTAACTCGCTTTATAGCCTCGGAGGTGGATATATCCATATAGGATTTGCCAATTATGGCGCGGACCTTTTCCTCTCTCTCTTTATCATGAGCAAAGCCGCTGGTTCTGAAGAACTCGTCGTACTCGCTGTAGAGGTAGATACCGCGCTTAACGAAGCTCGCGAACACCTCGTTGTTGCATATGTAATTGTGATAGGGATGATCGCGCAGCACGTCCTCCCAGGCAAGTCCATCGCGGATCGTGCCCGCTTCGCGAGCCATACGGAAAAGCTCCCTCGTGCGATCAGTCTGTATAGACGCGCAGTAGGGTATAAAATCGCGCACAGCCTCGTGCTCCGGATCAAAATCAAATCCGCAAAGATGCACGCCGAGCATTCTGCCGTCCTTCGACTTATGGAACGTAGAAAGCTCAACGCCTATTCTGGTTTTGAGTCCGTATTCGTCGCACGCCTCCTTGATGAACGGATATCCCTGCACCGTATCGTGATCGGTAAGAATGATAGCGCCGTGACCGAGATTTTTCGCCATTCTGGCAAGCACTCTGGGAGTATATTCTCCGTCGGAGAAGGTGGAATGATTGTGACAGCTTGCATACACTCTGAAATCGCTCATAACCGCAACCTCGCTTTTTTGTTTTTTTCTACTATTATATCACAACACCGCAATTTTTCAAGGTAGTTTAGCATATTTTTATATTATTTTAGTTCAAATCGCAAGAGCGCAGGTGGCGCCTCGGTAGCGAGCGCGGCGCGTAGCTTCACTCCCCGATTCCTTTCGAGCCGAAAATCTTCGCAGCGCAGATAATGCCTTGACAGAGCGACCCGTCGGGCGTAAAAAAACCGTTCCGCAAATTTGCGGAACGGCAACTGAAAATACTTTTTGAATATTCATTCTGACATAAGATCGAGCACTATGGTTTTAGACGAGCCGTGAAGCTCCGAGCAGAGAGCGACGATATGCGGCACATCTCCTATTTTGATTTCGCTGATACTGACAGGATGGAGAGTCGAGTCAAGCTTCGACGGAGCAAAGGCATCGCGGTGCTCCGATTTAAAAGCCGCTTCCTTGGCGCACCATAAACGCAAAAACTCCTGTTCTCCGTCCTCTTGTCTTTCTTTCTCCCACAGGTCAAGCTCGCCGCCCGTAAGGTATCTGTCCGCCAACTTTGCCACACTCCTACGGTCTGCTCTCTCAATATCCACTCCAACGCGTTCGTCCGAAATCGCAACCGCGCAAGCGGTATCAGTGTGAGAAAGTGAAATATAAGCGCCGGGTAAAGCAAGTCCGCCGTACGATTCGCGATAAACGCCCATACAGTCAGCATCCTTGCCGAAAACTCTCCGCAAAGCCGCATCGAGCAATCGCCAGGACCAATACTTCTGCCACTTCAAATCAGGATTTTCAACAGCGTCTATTTCCGCTTGCCGCATAGCAGATACTGGTACGTCCATATCCCTGCCCTTTGGTATTTCAGCTAAAAATATGGCAACAAATGGCAGAGAGGCATTATTATCTCTTTTGCGGCTTGCGCCGACCATGGAGCACGCAATATCTCCCATAACCCACCCCGTGTCAATTTAATAAGACAATTATAACATATGTGAAAGCAAAAATCAAGGCCTACCGCGTCGTTTTCTCTTACGGCACAAGAGCAATTTACGCCTGATCGAATCTGTCGCTGTCACGCTTTATCATAGTTGATATTTCCGTGCCTCTTGACAACTCAAAATAATAGGAATTAAGGAAATGTGCAAGATATTGGAATCGACGTATAGCCGAATAATCGGTAAGAGATGCTGTAATTTTCGCAATATCAGAAGCAATTTGGGGTATTTTCTTATAATCTGTGCGGAAAAGATTTGCATTCTCAAAGTAAAATTCCGCATTCTGCTTACCTCCAAGCATATCTGACATAACGTCCAGGATAAAGTCATCGTTTGAGTTGCGGGGATTATCGGCAAAATACTCAAGTGCGAGGTAATTAAACTCCGCATTTGAGTGGTACGGAGATATCTCACCAAACATAGATACAGAGTCAATTCCGGCACTGTGGGAAAGATGACACTGGCGACGTATGTTATCAACAGCGAACGTATTTCTTCCGCCCCACCACTGCGTACCGAAATGTGCGCGAATTATATGCCTGAAGCGCTTCATATTATCTATCATTTGATCGCCCTCGTGCCATTCGCCATTCTTCAGAACGCTGTCGCATTTCCATTGCCAGAAGGTACTATCCGGCATTGAGAGCAGCTTCTTTAGGTCACCGGACGGTTTTTTGTCTGTAAATATCTTACACTCTTTGTCAAGAAAATGATGATACGTCTCGCAAATTATCAAAGCGTTTGGGTTTACGCGTCTGATAGTCTCCGACGCATCCGGATAGATCGACGCCATATCCGAAAGAGATATCGGTTCGTCAAGGCTTACGTTGCCCCGTCTTTTGAGGCACTCCGGACAGTAGCATACTCCGTTATCCGTAGACTCCATCTGTATACCGCCAAGCTCAGGTATCTCGCGGAAGAGCCAATCAAGAGATTCAAGCACGAACTCGTGTAAATACGGATTAGAGGCGCAACCCTGCAGCTCGTCCTTTACACCGTATCTACCCTGGTATTTTACGGCTACAGGTAAACCGTTTCGATCCTTTGCGATCGCGTCGGGATTTTTCTCAAAGAATCGGTTCAGTGAGTATTTATGATCACCCTCATAGTATATACCACCATAAGCAAAAAGACCGGCTATTTGATAGACCAGAGTACCCTTTTCTCTGGCATAAGCGCAAACACGGCGCGCCGCATCAACTCCGCCGTGGCGGTCGCGAAGCATTCCAACAATGCCGATCGCCGTCATCTTATGCTCTGCGCACCAATCGATAGCTCGTTTGTAGTCCTTCTCAAACATCTCAGGCTCCTTGGCGTACGGATTACAAACGCCCGTCACCTGCTCACCCGCAACGTTCATCAGCCAGTTTGTGCTGTGATCCCAGGTCCAGAAAAATCTGTATGGAATTTTACTAGTATTATTCATAAGGATCTCCTATGTCAACAGTCAAAATTCTACGTCCCGTAGTAATCAAGGAGCATATTCACCGTTCTGCCGTTTGCGGACGCATTCGGGCTCCACGGCGCAAAATACGGATCGTCCTCGTTATATCTTTCGATCATATAATATTCGCTCGTCATACCGTATCTCAGCGTGGCATTTATGATCTCCAGAGCCTTATCCCGCATACCGTGTCGCATAAAGTACAAAAACCACGAGTATTCGTGAGCTGTCAGATACCATATAAGACACCTGCCGTTTTTATCCAAAAACGCGGGTACGTGGCCGAACGTGCTTTTGTTCGGCATCTTATCGTAAAGGCCGTCCTTTATAAAGCCTCGGCGAGTGTAATAATTTATCACCCTCTCTGCGTCCTTTACGGGTATATCGATAGCCTCTCCGAGATACGCGCCGAAGTGGCCGAAGCCAAACGCCCTCTCTACTGCCGCGTCATCTCCCTTTGGAATAAATGGCACGCGCAGCTCGTCCGAGTCGCATCTTGATGATATATCCGCCCAAATTTCTCTCATAACCGAAAGATAATCACCGTATTCCTCCCGTATCTCCACAGCTCTTTCATCGAGAAAGTGCTCAAACGCTTCGGCAAGCGCTGACAGTCCGCGAAGGTTAAATGGATCTGTATTTCCGTATCCCTGGAAAACGAGATCGTCGTCACAGGATCTCTTGGGCGGGAAAATTCCGGCCACGGTATTTCCATCTGCCACGGTTGACGCGCGGGTAGCCTTAATCCACAAAAACGCCTTATAGGCTCTGTCGGCGTATTTTTTAAAGAACTCTGCGCCTCGCTTGATCGAGTATCTTCCAAAGCTGTAGAGCGCGTTTGCAGTACACATCGCCCAGTGAACGCCAAACGGAACGATCTCTCCGTCATCCGTCTGGCATTCGGCGAAGTACATATCAATTATAGGGTCGATATAATCATCGAAATCACCTAGCCTCGAGAGCGATTCAAGCACGGGCATAGACTCGTATGGCCATATCATACGGTGTAATCCGCCCTGCCTTTGTATCATATATTCTTTGCCCTTCGGATAGCAGAAATGCTGTAGCATAGCAGATGCGAGATGCTTTACCGTCCTTAGCTTCTCCGTGTCCTCTGATATTTCCGGCGGAAGATTGACTATTTTAGCAAGCTCTCCTTGCCACGCCGAAATACATCTCTCCCTCTCCGCAAAATAATCGAACGCAAACGGCTCGCCCTCACCGTAGCAGAATCTTGCGCTGATGCTCTCTCCCGGATCAAGAGTGAAATCTATATGCGCAAATCCTTGCTTATCATTCAAAGCAAACTTGATCGGCGAGTCAATGGTTATATATCTCTCACCGTCTTGAAGAACGTTCTCATTCATCGTCCACGTCGAACAAAGCTCATGCCACCTCAAAATATCCGTACTGTAGCTCCTGTAATGGTTTGGCGCGTTTTTAATAAGATACAATTCCTTTGCAGTTCTAACCAAAAATCCGGCTCTGTCGGTCACAGTATGATCTGTAAGATTCGTAAGAGTCAGCTCAAAAAAGCACTTTGCCCTTCTCTCAAATGATGAGAACGCCTCTATTTTAAACTCTATTCCTCCGGTGTTATTTGTTAGTGTGTGCACAGGAACACCGTCATTGCGAACGGTGTTGACGGTGTTGTGAAAGTCCAATTCACCGTGAGTGTTAAATCTCACAAACCACACGCCGCTCGACACGTAGCTTTCGTATAGATCCTCTCTCTCGTCTGCCGCCTCAATATCACCGAAAACCAGCTTCCCCTCTGCCCATAACGTATAGAGCTTCTCCGATTTCGGAGGCTGAAGATATCTGCGAGTGGTGATAGGCCTCTGCCATTTGCTCATAAGCTTTCTCCTTCGTTTTACATATAGCTTGTTATATATAGCCTTCCTTTATTTTAGCACACGTACAAGAATACTGCAAGGTAAAAAATCAATTAAATATGGCATTTTAAAAAACAAAAATATTGATGAAATCAATTTTTCCCATCAGCTCGCCGCCGTTTCGTTTTGAACGCGACGTAAACGATATCCTCCGGAACATAAATTTCTTGACTTATTTTAACGCTTATGGTATAATGTAAGGACGGAATAAATCTGAAAGGAACAGACTTTTTCTATGAATCAAGAGAAAATTCTGAAAATACATAGAATATCAAGACTCGTATCAACCGTGCTTGTACCTCTTTTCGGCGCATCGTACGCCCTATCCGCGCTGTTCATTTATCTTGGTGGCGGCGACTGTCCTTACAGCAGAGAAACGGTAGGTAGGTATCTTCTGTATCTGTTGCCGATATCCGTACTCACGGTGCTCGCCGTTGCTTTGACGGGAGTATGCTACCTTTTGCTTGACAGGGCCAGGGAAAGACTGCGCGGTATTATTTCTCCGCGAAGCTCTATCTACCGCCTCTATCGCAGATACCGTGTCAGCGCCATAAACCGCAAGAGTCGCGGCAACGGCGACAAATGTCTGATAGCCACCCCCGAAGTATACGATAGGATCGCATCCTTCCATAAAAAAAGGCTTTGGGTAAACGCAGTTTACTCCTTGAGCTGTTTTGCTTCGATCGTTCTATCCCTTATCTTTATTCTGAATATGAACGCCTACACCGTTGAGGATCTCAACGGCTCGGTAATTCGCGCGTTTCTCTGGTCTATCCCAACGCTTGCGGTGATCTCCGGCGGCGCGTTTATAACGTTCGGTTACTTTGAAAAAAGCTACTCTGCAGAGTCCGATCAGCTCAAGGCTCTGATAGCCTCTACTACTCCTACCGAGGTGCCGCTCTCGCCCTCGCACGAGAGAGAGAAGACCCTCGCACGACACGTAGCAAAGATAGCGGTTATCATTCTTTCTGCCGTATTTATCACGTTAGGTATAATAAACGGCGATCTGAACAGCGTCATCAGTAAAGCGGTAGCTATATGCACCGAGTGTATAGGATTGGGGTGATATAATGAAGCTGAAGGAAAAAATCAAATCACTCATACCGACAAAGCGCCGGCTGATACAGTTATACGCCGCGCTCCTGACAAATGCGAATCTCAAGGGCTATATCAATGGAAAAATCTACACGGGTGACCTCAAGGGCATTTGCTCACCTGGTTTAAACTGTTACTCCTGCCCCGGAGCAGTAGGTGCGTGTCCTCTCGGATCTCTGCAAAATTCACTCTCCGCGACCAACAAATCCTTCCCTTATTATATCTTCGGAATATTACTTCTCTACGGTATTATTCTCGGCAGATGGATATGCGGATTTCTCTGCCCGTTCGGTCTTATCCAGGATCTTCTGCACAAGATAAAGACACCGAAATTAAAGAAGGGCAAGCTCACCCGCGCGCTCTCGATGATCAAATACGTAATACTCGTTTTATTCGTATTCATTATACCTCTCGCCTATATGCTAAAGGATTTTCCCCTGCCTGCGTTCTGTAAATACATATGTCCAGCAGGTACCTTAGGCGGCGCTATCGGCTTACTTATAAACCCATCGAACTCCACGTTGTTTGAGCTGCTGGGTCCCCTCTTTACATGGAAATTTGCTCTTATGTGCAGCATAATAGTCGGAGCTGTATTCGTATACAGAATATTCTGTCGATTCATCTGTCCCTTAGGCGCGCTGTACGGTCTGTTCAACAGATTTTCAATTCTCGGCATTAAGCTTGACAAGCCCAAGTGTACCGACTGCGGTTTGTGCGTAGCTAAATGTAAGATGGATATCTCCGAGGTAGGCGACAGAGAGTGTATTATGTGCGGAGAATGTATTTCCGTATGTCCCACCAAGGCGATCTCCTGGCGCGGCTCAAAGATAATTTTACCCGAAAATGAGATAGCTTCGGTCAGAACCGACGAAGGCCTTACTGACGCGGAGCGTGAGGAAAAACTCGCTGTCGTTACGAAGCGTCGCTCGGTCAGAGTGACCGTATTACGAATCGTAGCCGCAGTTCTGATGGTTGCGACCCTCGGCGGCGCTCTCTACTACTACAATTTCGTAGACAAGGCTCCCTCAGGTGAGCTTTCCGGCGGAAGCGGTGATGTACCTACCTTTGATCCGGGCAGGACCGGTAAGGTAACCGTAATCAATTTCTGGTATACCACCTGCGGTCCGTGCGTGCAGGAATTGCCCCACTTTGACGAGATAGCCACCGAATACAGCGGCACGGTAAACGTAGTTGCGGTACACCGCGGTAATGATGTAGATGCCACGAACGGCAACGCCGTAGACTATATCAATCAGAATTATCCCAATTCCGAGATGATTTTTGTCAAGGATACTCCCACTGATGCCTATCACTATGCTCACGGCGGCACAGGCGCATATCCCATCACTATAGTAACGGATTGCAACGGCATTATTACAAAAATTTTCCCGAAAAAGATAAGCTATGAGGAGCTGAAGGCTGCCGTAGACGAGGCACTTCTCCGTCCGCAGTTCGGAAACCTGGATAATTTCCCCACGGGAAGCAAAGTGGGAAACAGAGTCGAATCATTCGAGCTTGAGCTTCTTTTGACTGAGGAATAATCAAAAAGGGGGCGCTCTGAACGCCGCTCTCTTCTAACATTACAAATTGATAAAAGCCTGCTTTCTTCGCGGAAAGCAGGCTTTTTTGTAAACAAATATTTTCTTTTTTCGGTAAAATCAGTTTTTGGTTACGGTTATAACCGCTGAGTTCGAGCCATCGTACGCAAAGTAATCATCCGTATTACCGGTATAACCCTCAGGCAATGAAATAAGCTTCGCTTCATAAACGCCGTTCTCAAGCTGAGGCAGATCAATCGTAGATTTGCCATCCGCATCGGTCGCGGGCATAGGGGTGCATCCGGAATCGGAGCAGGTCTGAACCATAGCTCCTACGACAGCGTTGCCGTACTGATCAATTACGGTTATGGTATATCTGACAGTCTTTTCCTCTTCCTTTACCTTAACTTCTACGTTAAACGTTGCAACTCTGTCCGTAAACTTTACGGAATTTATTCCGAGCATCGCGGTATATTCGCCGTCAGAGAGCTCAGCTGTCGCTTCTCCGTTCGCGCCGGTGGTGAGAGAGGTAACGTAATTATCATCGCTCATAATTATGATCATCTGATTAGCAACAGGATCTCCGTTCTGATCCACTACTTTAACCTTATACACGTGCTTTTCCTCAGTGCCGCTTTCACCGCCCTGCTCTCCGCCGTTTTCAGAGCCGCCCTGCTCTCCGCCGTTTTCGGTGCCGCCCTGCTCGCCAGATTCGTCGCCGTTTTCAGAGCCGCCGTCGCCGCATGATGCAAGCATACAAAACGCCAGGGAAAGCACAAGCAACAGTGCAAATATTTTCTTCATAGTATTATTTTTCCGCCTTTCTTTACTCATCTCTTTTAACACATATATCAATCATTTTCTTTTTCATGTCGAATAAACCACTCATAGATAATGCTGCAACGAAGACACCAAGCTTTTTAAAAAATGTAAGTTACGGTTCCTCAAGTTCACCTAATTATTACCGTAAGATATGCGTTCCTTGCACATCTTCTTCTGTTCCTTCGTCAAGCGCACCTTCTACGCCTCCAAGCTACTCCTATAACCGTATTCCAATTAAACCGAATATCCGAGATTTTGTTTTTTATCCGTATTCCGCTTGCCTACGTTTACGAGAAGCTGTATGATATCTCGCATTTACCTCCTGCAGTAATGCAGAGGACTACGGCGCAGCTCTCCGTAGCGGTGAAGGACACCCTGCCATCCTTTATCTCAAGCGCGTTGCCGTCTACCGTAACTGACGAACCGACGGGAAGATTCCTCAGGGTTATCCTCTCGCCTGCGTTCAGATTGCAGGTGGCGTAAGATATCTCCCCCTCCGCGAGCAGTATCTTTCCTTCGTCAAAGAGCAGATACGGAGCGGTCGCATCATTGCCAAGAGTATTCGCTTCTACCGTGCAGAGCGCGAACATCCACACGTTATTCTCATTGTAGCTGACCGACTCAAATCGGTAATTCATACTTTTTGGGTTCCACCAGCCGAGAAATTCTCCGCACTTGATTATCACCTCGCGAAGATACTCGTCCAAAGGATAAATACCGGTAGCTTCGTCGGATGCCGCCACGTACTCCGTTATTGCCTCGTTATAGCTTTCCTTGTGAGTGAATTCACCGTTTTCATCATAGAAATAGCTGCAGAACTGACCGTTCTCGGCAACGTTTGAGAAAGCGCCGAGATATTTCGATTCGCAATCGACCTTAACGTAGACGATAGGTCCGTCCGCTGTACCGAGTCGATAATATCCGTCATCGCCAAGCACCAGAACGATATCCTCACCGGCGATATCCAGATCCCACAGCGCAACCTTCTTATTAGCGTACGAAACGGTATGCTTTTCGGGAGCTTTTTCGGGCTTGTAATTTATCCACTCAACCTCCTGCGCGTCAACGTCAAGCTCCTTGTCGCTTTTCACGATCTCAAAAACAGCGGAATCCGAGGCATCTCCCTTGATGCCTATCAGATATTTGGTTGCATAATTTCCACTTGCCGCAAGATTATATTTCCTTACCTCCAGAGATAATTTACCGTCTGAGGTATCGGAGAGATTAAAGCTCATAGGATTATCCGGCGAACCGAAATAACCGATATCAAGCCGCTCATCACCGTCATACGCGATAAAATCAAATATACCGCGTTCGGTAGGAATAAATATAAAATAGGTATATCCGTCATCCTCAAGCTCCGTGCGGTACGCGCCCGCGCTGACGTGATAAGCGATCTTATTCTTGGAGGGAGCGTCCTCTCCCTCTCTTACCGTAACGCTCTCCTCTCTGTCGGGAACGTTGTACAGCTGAATATTCGCTCCGTCAGTGTCCTTCGAGAGCTTCAGCTGAGTCTGATCAACGTAATAATTTATGTTGTTTACGGGTATCAAAGCGATATCGTAATCGTTCGCAGCAAGCTTAAAGGATACGGTGCCGTCATCGCCTACCCTTTTCATAGCTACGTTCTCCGCTCCCTTGGTGATCTGAACGATAAAGGAAGTGGCGGGTGATCCGTCGCCCATAGTTACTCTGACAACGTAGGTTTTTTCTCCCGACTCTCCGCCGGACTCACCGCCTTCTTCACCTGAGCCGCCCGACTCACCGCCGGACTCACCGGATCCTCCGCCGGACTCACCGGATCCTCCGCCGTTTTCAGAGCCGCCGCCACCGCAGGATGAAAGCGCCGCGACCGAAAGGACAAGGCATAACAGAAGCATCGCGATCACCGATATTCTGCTGATCTTTTTCATAAAACCTCCAAAGCGCCCGTATAGCGAGATAGGTCGCGTTCAAGCCGAAAACGCAACACGGGTACGCCGATTTTAGTTCAATATCCCAAGGCACGTGTATTACGAGCCTTGGGAGCGTTTATTTGTTATTCTTCAAACACTTCGGGAACGGGAATGTTCTCAGGTCCGAAATATTCGTATCTGTAGCACACCTTCTTCCAGGAGCCGAGTTCAAAATCTTCTCCGGGTGTATTGATATTGAAGGAGTACTTGTTAAGGAGCATCTGCAGTATTTCCGCAAGCTCACGCGTTACCTCTATGCAGCCGTCGGTTACGTAATCGATCTCACCCTTATTACCGGCGTCTAACATTGAGCTTTCTACGATCTCACGTACTCTGTCCGTGTAATCAACTCCGCCTTCCACGGCATTGCCTTCGTCGTCTATAGCGAAATTGAATCCGCCCATCTCAAGCACGTCAAGGAGAGTAGCCTCGCCAAACATATATGTTGGAAGCATAAAGTCCGCGTAAAGCATACCGCCCATCTCGCCGTTCGTCCACACCTCGTAATAGCGGTCGGTCGCACTGTCATATTTAACCGTAATACCGCCGTCGATAATCTCAAAATTCGGATCCTCCGGATCGTATGTGTGCGCAGTGTCCGATGCCTTTCCTAATCTGTAGTACTCGTCTTCGGTTCCGTACCCTGCGTCACCTACTCTGCGGATGCTGTAATTGATGGTACCGAACTGGGTAACCTCATAGAATGCGATATCAATATAATACGCCTTACCCGCCTCAAGATACGCGAGTATATAGCAGTTATCCAAATCAGCTGCGAATCTGTCGTTATTGATATAGCTTACGTATTGGGAATTATCCTCCAGGAATATCCAGGCGTTTACCTCGTAATTGCTCTTTGAGGTGATGAGATATACACCGTCCTCATCGGGCACAAACTTTGCCTTGAAGCCGCGAGGCATTATGATACGGTCATATACGAATTTATTGGGGAAGCTTGTCTTATCGTCGGGATCGTTCAGCACCGTGTCATATGCGCTGAAGGAAGCAAGACCCTTGATAGGATCCTCCAGCTGTACGCCGTTCGTACCGTACGCGTCGTAGTATTCGCACATCTCAAGCCACTCGTATTCGGGGAGTATTCCGTCAAAGCTTCCGTTTCCAAGCGCCTCGGCAATAGCTATTAGGCACTCGCGAAGCTCCTCGGTTACGGGACAGTAGCCCGTCAGACCAACGGCTGCATTAGATGCGTAATTGCAATATTTTATGATGGTATCGTAAACGCTGACACCGTTCACGGATATGTCGGTAGGATCATCCGACGAGCCGATAAGATATACGATAGCGGTATCGTTAAAGTTCGTTATTCCCATCAGATTAACGAGAAGCAGAGGACCACTAGCGCTGCCAACGTGATAGTAGCCGTCGTTAGCGTTATAGACCGTTTCTACGTAATCGCTGTAGTAAAGATCGTCCACGAGGTTAGTCGCTGCAAATCTCGGAATATACGTCTTGGAGTCTACGGCGCTTTCCTTAACTATTCTGTAGTTGGTGAGATATACGGTATCCTCTCCGAAGTCCGTTCCGTCGCTCTTAAGATAAGAGAATACCACCTCATACTCTCCGTCCTCGGTCGCTACGTAAGGATAGCAGGTCCTCCAGCCCTCGTCGGTGCTGTCGCCGGAAATCTGTAACACGTCCTTGCCGTTTACGATAACCACAAGGATGTCGTTGTCACGCTCGGTAGACGCGTAGTAGTCAATTGCGAGCGCCTCGCCCGCCTTAAGAGTAACGTAGGAATAGAGCATGGCAAAGGAGCCGTCCTTACCGCTGTTGGATGCGTAAACGCAGGTCTTGCCGTGCTTTTCACCAACGAGGAAGGGCCAGGAATACTCTGCTGCTCCGGGCTGCTCCTCGGCCTTGTAGGTTGCGTTTATCTTATCTCCCTCGGTATCCGTCGCAAGATTTTCGCCGTTGATCGCCGCCTCAATATCAGCGCTCGGAGGCATAACCTTGTCGGGAAGCTCCGCCGGAATAAGCTCGCCTATGCTATCGAATAGCTTCTGCTCGTACTTGTCCGAGGAGAAGTGAGCAAACGCCGCGTTGAAGGGCTTCTCACTGGTAACCGAGCCCTCTTCTATGAGGCATATGACACCGTACCTATCCACAAACACGGACGTAGGATAATTCATAACTCCAAAGGCTCTGATCAGGGCAGTATCGTCATAGTACGCAAATCTGAAATCAAGACCCAGCTCCTCCTTGTAGGACTTGATAGCCTCGTTCGAGGTGTTACCGGCCTGAGATGAGGGAGCAATAGCAATTATCTCTATATCGTCGCTGTAATTGCCGTACGCGGTGTTCATATAAGGAAACTCTGACTTGCAAGGACCGCACTGTACAAACCAGAAGTTGATCAGTACTCCCCTTTTGTTCTTGAGAACCTCGGAGAGAGTAAACGTTTGACCGTCAGTATCGATAACGGTAAAATCGCGCATTATATTGCCAACGGCATAGCTTACGCCCGTAAGATCGGAGTTGGGTATAACCGACGTAGTGAGAATTATAGACGTTTCCGCCTTAAGCTCATAATACGGAGCGTAGTTATAGCCGGGTGTAATTATAACGAGCGAGATGACGTAGTCGTCAGACTTCGGAAGATCAATAGCAACGAAGCCGTTGGCGTCCATCGCTCTGTAGGTGCGGATAGCTTCGTTATTGAAATCCTCAACGCTGTTATAAACGAATACACCTACATTCTCGACCGGTTTGCCGTTCGGAAGCTTAACGGAAACCTCGTATCTTGAGGTTTCGGGCTGATTTCCGCCGGAGCCACCCTGTGAGCCACCCTCGTTACCTGAGCCGCCTTGTGAGCCGCCCTCGTTACCTGAGCCGCCTTGTGAGCCGCCCTGCTCTCCTGAGCCGCCGCCGGACTCGCCTCCGCCCTGCTCTCCTCCGGACTCACCGCCGCCACAGGCAGTCAGTACAGTCAGGGAAGAAAACAGCATACAGAAAGCGAGAAATAATGACAACAATCTGTTTTTCATATGTAATCTCCTTAAAAAATTATCCGAATCAAAAAAATTGCCGTACGCTTTCGAGTAAATTACAGCACTAATTATTTTACCATACGCGTAAATGAAAATCAATACTTTATTTTATAATTTGAAAATATTTACATTTTTCGCGTACGGCGATGCGATCGGATGCAAAAGAAGATACTCGGATTCCGGTGTCGCTTACACGCTCCGCCAAAAGCCGTCCGCACTAAAGTGCTCTCCGCACGATAACACGCAATCCAATCCGCTAAAAACCGCAGATGTTTTCCCACAAAAGCAAAATATATTTTGCAGTAAATCGCCCATTATTCCTTGTTTTTTGTAAACTTATAGTTAGCATTTATATGGTTTTTTAGTGTATATGTAAATTATACTTTACATTAAAATTTTTGCTGTATAATTGATTTTTTGCAGAGCTTCGCATAACGTTTTCGCTTTGTGCAATCAACCGCAAGGGCTCGGAGCATGGGGTCATTATTTCGGCAAGATAAGGGCCGAAAATTCTTAAATATTTGAAATTGTTTGTGATTTTATATATTTTTTGTTGCTTTTTTTATATTTATATGTTAAAATATAATTTGCGCGTTTGATTTATACGTCGCGCGCACAGAAAGTAAAGAAAGGCACAAAAACAAATGACAAAAAGAAAGATCTTGATAAGAGTCATCGCCTGCTGTATGTTGCTGGCTGTACTTCTTACCAACGTTTTCTCTGTCGGTTTATCTGCGAACGAATCCGTCAGCTACGGCGATACTCCGTATCTCAACCTTTTCAACGGCTCGCTCCAAACCAACAGAAACAACTATCTCGACAGCTCTGTAATGTACAGATTGCCGGACACCGTCAGCAAAACGGACGCCGTATCGGTGATCATAACCACAGATACGGAAACGCTTCTTGAGGCGTACGGCAAGCGAGACGACGGTATGAGCTTCTCGGAGTTCACCGAAACCTTTACCGCCGGACGAGTTCTCAAGAATATCGAGAAGGCTAACGCCGCTCTCGTAGATAAGCTGGACAGTCTGGGTATCGACTACGAAATAGGCGAAAGCTATGAAACTCTTCTCGCAGGATTTGAGATCGAGATTCTCGGCAAAGACTACGAGGCTGTTTACAAGGCTCTGTCCTCAGATGCAGACGTAATCCTCGGCGACGCCTACGAAAAATGCGAAACCGAGCTTGTTGAAAACACCGTCAACGTTTACGAAACCGGTATATTCAACAGCAAGGAGTTTGCCGAAAAATACGGCATAGACGGCTCCGGAATGGTAATTGCTGTTCTTGACACCGGACTTGACTATACGCACAGCGCCTTTGACCCTGCTAATATGGAGGGCGTTGATCTGGGACTTACCTTCAGCGAGGTCCAGGCGTTGATCGGCAACACTGCCGCATCCGGCATATATGCGGGACTCTCCGCGGAGGACGTTTACCTGAACGCAAAGGTCCCCTATTCCTTCGACTATGCCGATAAGGATCCCGACGTATTTCCGATTCAGTCCGACCACGGTACTCACGTATCCGGAATTATCCTCGGTGAAAACGACGTCATCACCGGCGTAGCTCCCAAGGCTCAGCTGGCATCGATGAAGATATTCTCCGATACGGAAACCTCCGCACGTACCTCTTGGATACTCGGAGCTCTTGAGGACTGCGTGGTGCTCGGAGTTGACGTTATCAACCTCTCTATCGGTACGAGCTGCGGCTTCTCGCACGAGAATGAAAAGGAAATGGTAGGCAACGTTTACCAGAACATCCGCGACGCCGGCATCAGCCTGATAGTTGCGGCATCCAACAGCTACAACTCAACCTACGGCTCCGAGAAGAACGGTAACCTGGGCCTTACCTCAAATCCCGACAGCGCAACGGTCGGCTCTCCCTCTACATATAAGGGCGCGCTCTCCATAGCATCCATAAGCGGTAAGAAGACCCCATACCTGCTCTACGGTGACACGATAGTATACTTCACCGAGTCCTCCGACCGATTCTCCGAGGAGAAGAACTTCGTGGACGAAATACTTGAGGATGGACAGGATTCGATCACCCTTGAGTACGTGAAGATACCGGGCGCAGGACGCTCCAGCGACTATATGGGTATTGACATAACCGGCAAGATCGCTCTTATAGAGCGAGGCGCAACCACCTTCGAGGAGAAGGTCAATACCGCTGAGAAGATGGGCGCTATCGGCGCTATTATATACAACAACGTATCCGGCGAAATAAAGATGAACGTAGGCGCTACCAACATTGCCGCCTGCTCCATCCGTCAGGACGCGGGTCAGATGATGGCGAAGAGCGACAGCGGCACGATCTCTATCAGCCGCAATCAGACCTCCGGTCCCTTTATGTCCGATTTCTCGTCCTGGGGTCCCAACCCCGACCTTGAGATCAAGCCTGAGCTTACAGCGCACGGCGGATCTATTCTCTCATCCGTCCCCGGCGAGTCGTACGACCGTATTTCCGGTACTTCAATGGCGACTCCTAACGTTTCAGGTCTTGCGGCGCTTCTGCGTCAGTACGTAAAGGAAAACTTTACGGATATCAGCGACAGTCCCGTAGAGATCACGAAGCTCGTAAATCAGCTCCTTATGTCCACGGCTGACATAGTATATAACACAAACGGTCTTCCCTACTCCGTAAGAAAGCAGGGAGCAGGTCTTGCCAATCTTTCTAATTCTGTAGCAACCGACGTTTATATAATAACCCACAAAAACGGAGTGGAAATGGATAAGTCCAAGATCGAGCTTGGCGACGATCCCGAAAAAACGGGCGTATACGAGCTAAACTTCTCCGTTAAGAATTTCGGAACCTCCTCCCGTACCTTTGATATCTCCGCGTACGTGATGACTGAGGGTGTCAGTGACACTAAGACTCACGACGGCAAGACGACCGTAACAGAGCAGGGTTACCTGCTTGACGGAGCAACGGTAGAGATCACCGGCGCGAGCGGCGCTACGCTGGACGGCTCCAGAATAACCGTAGGCGGAAGCGTTACTGCGGCGGTGACTGTTAAGATCACCCTTGGCGAGCGGGACAGAGAATATCTCAACTCGTCCTTTGAAAACGGTATGTACGTAGAGGGCTTCGTCGTTCTCGACTCTCCGAACGCGGATACCGTGGATCTTTCAGTTCCCTTCCTCGGCTTCTTTGGCGACTGGACTAAGGCTCCTATATTCGACCTTGATTACTTTGAAACCAACAAGGACGAGATAGACGACTCTATCGACACCCTTGACAAGACTCTGCCCGATGCTTACGCGTCCCGTCCCATCGGCGGCACCGAGCTTGACTACGTAAGCTACCTCGGCTCTTACTACTTCGAGCAGAATCCCAACAACTCTCTTATCGCGGCAGACAGAAAGTATATTTCCATCTCCAACCAGACCGACGCGGTAAATTCTCTGCGATTCGTATGGGCGGGACTTCTGAGAAACGCAGCGAAAATCGAGATAAATATCACGGATGACTCCACGGGCGAGCTGGTCTACTCCAGAACGAACCACGACATCCGCAAATCCTACGGCGAGGGCGGTTCTATTTATCCGGCAAACGTTGAGATAGAATTCAGCGCCATTGAAAACAATCTGAAAAACAACACCCAATATACCGTCACGCTGAAGAGCTTCCTCGACTACGGTGACGGCGGCGCTGACACCAACGTGAAGAACACCTTCTCCTTCCCTCTCTACGTTGACTTCGAGGCTCCTACAGTTACGGGCTGCGAATTCTACACCGAGTACGACAGAAGCGCGAAGAAGAACAGACTTTATGCTAAGATAGCCGTATACGATAACCACTACTCTATGTCGATGCAGATCGGCAACGTCGTATACGATGATAAGGGAGAATTTCTTCTCGATATGTTCGACAGATATATGACTCCCGTATATTCCGAGTCAAACTCCGTATCCTACGTTGTGTACGAGCTTACCGATTATATTGACGAGATAAAGAAATCCGCTCATAAGAACACATTCACCGTAGTTTGCTATGACTACGCGCTGAATCAGGCGGCGTACGAGATAGCTCTGCCAGACGACTTTACCGAAGTATACTTCGAGGGCGCGGAATACGACGAAGAACGCAACCGCTACATTATCACTATGAGTCCCAACGAGGTCAAGAATATCACTCCTATCGTATATCCCGAAACCGAGTGGGGCGAGTTCGTTGAGTACAGAGTGCGTTCAGCCGGTATGGTAACAGTTCTTAACAATCAGCTGGTAGCTCTGAAGTCAGGTACGGCTTACGTTGACGTATTGGATATCAAAGGAGCAACCAAGGGAAGACTTGAGATTAGAATCTTAAGCGAGGGCGATAAGGGCTACAAGCGATACGACAGACCCACGGTACAACAGTTTGATCTGACCGGCTACTACGTAAACAAAGCATTCTACTTCCTCTCCACCGATCAGCGCGAAATAGGAATGCAGGGCGACGTTATGAAGTTCGCCGGATCGACGAACCTTTCCATGTATCCCTCAGAGGCAGTTACACTTCAGTATGAGCTGCACGCATTCTTCCCCGATGAGATCGAGATAGCGTACAAATCGAGCAGTGACGCGGTAAAAGTAGATGAAAACGGCAAAATAACCGCTCAGCGCAAGGGCTCGGCAAACGTTACCGTATCCGTGATGGTAAACGGCAAATCCGTTAGCTCCAAGTCTGTACGTATCACAGTAAAAGACCCGTTCGTAACTACAGGACCCGTGCTTACCAATTATTACGGTAACGGTGGCGTGGTTACCTTTGATAAAAATCTGGCCATCAACGAGATAGGTCAGTACGCATTCTCCAACTTCGACTATATTCCCAAGGGCCCAGGCGACGAGATCTCCGAGGAGGAGCCCGATTTCACTAAGATCTGGTACCTTGGCGACGACACCATCACTAAGGTCGTTATTCCTGCCAGCGTCGAGCGCATCGGTATGTACGCCTTTGCCGGACTCACCGCTCTGCAGGAGATAGAGTTCGAGGAGGGCAGCCGCATAACCACGATAGACGTAGGCGCGTTCTACGGATGTACCTCTCTCACTAAGGTTACGGGTATAGAGAACGTTAAGTTCTTCAACCAGTACGCTTTCCTTAACACCTCTCTGACAGGCACCCTCGACCTCAAGTCAGCGGTGGCTATCGGTGACGGTGCGTTTGCGAGAATTCCGGAGCTCTGCGCTAAATACGACAGAGAAACGGAGTCGATAAAAGAATTAGAGGTCAAATCACAGGCGGCGGTTACCAAGATAATCCTCTCCGACAAGGCTCAGTCCATCGGCGCTTACGCATTCTGGGGCTGTACCGCTCTTAAGGATGCGGTGATCGAAGCGGAAAAGGTGAAGCTCGGACAGTGCGCATTCTCAGGATGTACGTCCCTCTCTTCGTTCTATATCAACGCGTCGGTAATTCCCGCGGGCGCTTTCGAGAGCTGCTCAAGCCTTGAGAGCATCACCATAGGTAAGGACGTTGAAACCGTAGGCGAGCACGCATTCGCAGGCACGAAGCTCTCCTCCCTTACCGTAGAAGAGGGCAACGGAGTATTCAAGAGCGTGGAGAACAAGCCTTATCTTCTCTCTCTCGACGGCAAGACCCTGCTCCTAGTCGCTCCTGATCTTCCTTACGAAAAGGACGGCGACGTTATTACCTCCGTATTAGAGCTCGACTCCTCCGTTACAGCTATCGGATCGGGAGCTCTTTCGGGTAACAAATATATCTCATCCGTCATTGCTCCCGGCGTTACGTCGGTTGGCGACTACGCGATGGCAGACTGCAAAAACCTGAAATCAGTATCTCTCGGCAAGCTCACAGAGATCGGAAAATACTCATTCTTCAATACATCCGTTAGTTCTTCTCCCGATATATCAGCCGCGGCATCTATCGGCGATTACGCGTTTGCCTACACCGCTCTTCTGAGTATCGGTATTCCCGACGGTGTTAAGGTCGGCGAGGGCGCGTTCGCGGAGTGCAAGGCTCTCGAAAGCGTGGTTATAGGAGATGGCGTAAGGCTCGGCTACGGCGCGTTTATGCGCGCAAGAGACGGTAAGGGCAACTACGTCATTATCACTAAGGATGACGAGCTGAACGAGATGATCACCGTTAATTATTACGTATACGTATCAAATCTTAAATCGCTGATAATCGGCGAGGACGTTACCGTAGGCGACTGTGCCTTTATGGGAGCGGCGGAGCTTACCGACGTAACTATAGGCGACAGAGCTATCATCGGCGATATGGCGTTCTACAATTGCTCTATGCTGAAGAATATCGATCTCAGCAACGTCATCTCCATCGGCAACGACGCCTTCAGCGGCGACGTGCTATATATGATGAACGACAGCGGATCCGCGCTGACGAATGCGGACGGAAGCTACAGATACAGCTACCACGGTCCAATGCTTACCGAAATCGATCTTTCCTCACTCACCGACACCGAGGCTGACGGAGAAAAGCTGTCCGCACTTGGCGAAGGCGCATTCGCATATCTCAAAAACCTCACTCGCGTAACTCTCGGAAGCGGAGTGACGGATATTCCCGACAGGGCATTCCTTGACTGTGAAAAGCTCAGCGAGATAAATCTCAGCGGCGTCAAATCTATAGGAGATTACGCGTTTGAGGGAACGGCGCTCGTTTCTCTCAATCTGTCCGGAGTTCAGCGTATAGGCGATTACGCGTTCGTTTACGTTGAAACTCTCACCGACTTAACCTTCGGCGAAAATACGGCGACGGAGATTGGCGAGGGCGCGTTTGCGTACTGCTCTCTTCTCTCTGCTGTACAGGGCTTCAAGCACGTCGCGAGAATCGGTGATTTCTCATTCGCTTACACCGCCATTACGGAGGCTGATCTCACCGGCGCGTACCACGTAGGCGAGGGCGCGTTTATCAAGGACAAAGCAAATCCGGCAGATTTCAGCGTAACCTTTGGCGAGACTATTGAAAGCTTTGGCGACAATCCCTTCGCGTTCTGCCGTCTATCTCCCTTCTCCTCTACGGTAAAGAACAGCTGGAACGGCGCTGAAATGGACGAAAAGGTTATTTATACCTTCGATCTCTCGGACACCGTTAAGGTAATAGACGGCAATCTCTACTGCCAGGTAGCGTCCGGACTTGAGCTGGTGTGCTACACAGGCAGCTCACCCGTAGTAGACGTAGCCGAGGGCACGGTAAGAATCTCGGCATTCGCCTTTGCGGGCGCGCCGGTCGAGAAGGTCACTCTGCCCTACACTCTCAATTCGATAGGACACAAGGCGTTCTACGGCTGCGACAAGCTTATAATGGTGTCCTTCGCAAGCTACTCCGCCCCCATACTTGAGGAGGAGTATGACGAAAATTACTTCTACTGCTACGAGAATCTTCCGGCAACCGGTGAATACGATTTCTCACTCTCAGACGGTTCTCAAATAAAAATACCCGGTCTGGGTATCGTTGACTACTATATGTGGAACGCGTCATCCTATCCCTCTAACGTTTACTACGGCGCAAACTTCGTTGATTATATCGGTCATATCGATTCTCCCATAGTTATGATCTGTCCCGTAAACGGAGCAGGATACGACTCGTTCATCTATTCTCAGTACTTTGACGTTAAGATAAACGGCGCGGCTGCTGCCGATGACGTTACTCTTGAGGCGATCGAGGCTATAAACCGACTCCCCGACAAAGTATCCTTGGCAGATAAGCCTCTCGTAGAGGCAGCGAGAGCCGCGTACAATAAGATCGCTACCCTCACTCAGCAGTCGCTGGTAACAGTATATTCCAAGCTCACCGCCGCAGAGAAGCGTATCTCTAATCTGGAAAATCTGGCAGGAGGCAATACCGATACGGAGCCACCCTCGGATGAACCTACGGACCCCTCAGAGCCTGCGCCTCCTACCGACGTGACTCCGAAGCCCGATAATACTATCCTAGCTACTATCATTCTGGGAGTGACGACCGCGCTCTTTGCAGGCGCTACAGCCACACTCGGAGTACTCTACTTCAGAAAAAGAAAAACCGACGCTCCGTCGGCAGACAAGGATTTGGAGTAAAAACGATGAAAAAACTAATACTTAGACTTATCGTGGCGGCGTTTGCCGCCGCCACGGTGCTCGCTCTTGCCGGCTGTGCTCAGTGGAAGACTCCGTATGAAGCCATCGGTAAGGACGGGTACAACGTTATAGTCAGATTTGACGCTGGTGACGGTATTTTCGTTAACACCAACGACGTCTACGTCGTAGATGCTTTCAGAATGACCGACTTTGCGAAAAATCAGAATGGCGAGCACGAGATACCTCTCATATCTCCCGACAGTGCCTTCCGTGACAAAGCCTACACCGTATCCCGCATCGGCGGATATTTCCTCGCGGGTTGGTATACTCACCGCGAGCTTCGGTTTGACGATGACGGAAATATGCTGGACGATTTCGGCAATATCACTACCGACCCCGAAAAGCAGGGATATATCTACGATGGAAAATGGGATTTCGAGAATGATACTCTCAAGGTCGATCCCGTCGAAGCTCCCACCGCTGATAACGCCTATCTGACTCTGTACGCCGCGTGGATTCCCTACTTCAATTTCGCGCTGTACGTACAGGGCGAAAGCGAGCCGTTCGGCACGGCGACCGCTATGAACCTGCAGCTTCCCTATTGGAAGAACGGAAAGCAGGATCTCGGACATCTGCCCGGAATTGAGGGAAAAAGCTTCACCGGCGCGTATTACGATCCCGAATGCACGAACGAAATAACCGACAGCATATCGGGCGAGGTCGATTACGAGCACGGCGTTACCCTTTCTCCGCTTACCAAGATATACACCACCTGGCGCGACGGCGAATGGTTCAGAATAGAGAAGCTCGATCAGCTGACGAAATACGCGTCCTCGACGGGATGCTACGAGCTGACCTGCGATATTGACTTCGCCGGCAAGACTTGGCCGAGAACGTTCACCAACACCGGATTTTCCGGTATCATAGACGGCGGAGGACACACTATCAAAAATATTACGGTCACCCAGAGTGATCCCGGTCAGCTTCAGGGCGGTATCTTCAAGGTTATAGACGGCAGCGCCGTGATCAAAAACGTTACCTTTGATAACGTGACCTACGCTATTACCGCAGGCTCCAGAATGACCGGAGCTTCCTTTGGCGCTCTTGCCAGCGCAGTATCGGAGCAGGCTACGTTCGAAAACGTAATATTCAACGCTTCGCTTGAGATCAAAAACAACTCCGCTCTGATACTCTCAGAGTCCAAAAATCACACAGTCGGCGTTATGACCGGAAGCGGCAACGTCGCGTCCATAGGCGGCAACGTAATATGCTATTTCGTAAACGGCGAGGATAAAACGGTTATCTCTCCCGACGGCGACGGAATGATAGACATATCCGAGCTTCCGATAAATCAGTAATCTTTTTTACCTTTAAGGAGGAAATTAAAATATGAAAAACAGAATTGTAGCACTGTTTCTGTGCATCGTGATGCTTGCTGCCAGCGCGCTGACACTCGTGTCCTGCGGTGGCGGCGGCGGAGAAGGCGGCGGAGGCTCCGAAGGAGGAGGCGGAGGATCTCAGAGGCCCGCTGCCTTCGTAATAATGACCGAATCGCTTGACGGTCTGTTCAACCCCTTCTATTCCACCACCGCAAACGACGCCACCATCGTTGCTATGACCCAGATCGGTATGCTTACCACTGGTCTTGACGAAAACGGCGACGTTATTCCCGCCTGCGGCGACGGCGAGGCAGTCGTTGTCAAAGCGTATGACGAAAAGTACGATTCCGAAAGCGACACCACCGTTTACACCTTCATTATCAAGAACGGTATCAAGTTCTCCGACGGTCACGCGCTGACCATAGAGGACGTGCTCTTCAATATGTACGTGTATCTCGACAAGGTATACACCGGCTCGTCCACTATGTACTCCACCGACATAGTCGGTCTGACCAACTACCGTACCCAGACCTACTCCAGCACCGGAAGCAACGCAGAGGACGATTTGGCAAGCTCTGCAGCTACCGCGGCGCAGACCCGTATTGACGAGCTCATCGAGGTTTACAAGGCTGCTGATACCAATACCGGCGATTCCTACGAGGCTACCGAGGCTGACGTACGCGCTACCATAGCCAACTGGACCGTTAACGTCGGATACCTTGAGGCAACCGGCCTTTCCACCGTAGCTGAGGGCAGAGAGCAGCTTCTCAAGGACTACGAGCTCACCCTTTCCACATTCAAAAAGGAGCTTGACCGCGACTATGAGAGCGCAAAGGACGCCTACACCGAGGAACCCTATAAGTCCTCTCCCGTAGCGTTCGACGAAATCGTATCCTTTATGTACGCTGAGGGCTTCGTTTCCGTTGAGTATGAGAGAGATCCCATCACCAACAAGGAGCTTAAGAATAAGTTCAAGACAGTAACCAAGCTCTACGGCAACTCCGTAGTAGACAAGGCGTCCGCTATCGAGTACGTTTATACCAACAAGGTAAATAACGCTCTTATAGAGATACTCTCCGCGTGGGGCACCGCAAGCGAGCTGCGCACTCAGTACGCTGCAAAGGCTATGGAGATCATTCTCGACTCCAGACGCGAGGACGACGGTTCTCTCCGCGTTAAGAACATCGAGGGTATCAAATCTCTCGGCCACACCACCAACATTCAGGCTGTAACCGTAGGCGGCCAGGTATACAACGTTGCTCATCAGCATAATGATGACGGCACTCCCGCAAACGAGGGTGAATACGACGTTCTCGAAATAACCATCAACGGCGTAGACCCCAAGGCTTTCTGGAACTTCGCATTCTCCGTTGCTCCCCAGCACTACTACGCTCCCAATCAGACCGTGGATATCGCTAATGATAAGTTCGGCGTCGTATTCGGCTCCTACGAGTTTATGAAGAACGAGATCCAGTCTATCAGAAACATCAAGATTCCTATGGGCGCAGGTCCTTACAAGGCAACCAACGCTCAGAACAGCGATTCCCCCGAAATCAACGGCTTCTTTACAAATAACGTAGTTTACTTCAAGTCAAACACCAACTTCCTTCTCGGCGCTCCGAAGATCGACAAGATTCGTTATCAGGTAGTCAGCGCATCCAACGCGGTTGACGCACTCTCAGCAGGAACCGTTCACTATATCTCTCCCCAGTATACCGCTGAGAATATCAAAGATCTTAAGAATCTGGCTTCGAACGGCATCAAGTATCTCTCCACCGATCAGCTCGGATATGGTTATATCGGTATCAACGCGGGTAAGGTAGAGGATATCAATCTCCGTAAGGCTATTATGTGCGCTATGGACACCGGCCTTGCGCGCTCCTACTACGAAACCGGAACTGCGGATACGATCTTCTGGCCTATGTCCACTGTAAGCTGGGCGTATCCCAAGAACGAGGACGGCTCCGTAGACAACGATAACGGCAAGGATTATCCCTCCCTCGTATTCAACAGAGAGGACGCTATCGATTCCATTCAGGCATATATGCAGGCTGCCGGAGTTTCCGAAGGAAGCGCTGATCTAAAGATAACATTCACCATCGCAGGCGCTAACCTTACCGATCACCCCACCTACACCGTATTCCAGCAGGCAGCCAACATTCTGAACGAGTGCGGATGGGATATTGAGGTTGTTTCCGATACTCAGGCGCTCACTAAGCTTTCCACCGGCTCTCTTGAGGTATGGGCGGCAGCTTGGGGCTCTACCGTGGACCCTGATATGTATCAGGTATATCACAAGAATTCCACCGCTACCAGCGTTCTCGCCTGGGGATATAAGGAAATACTCGCTAATCCCGGACATTACGCGGAAGAAATCAATATTCTGAATCAGCTCTCCGACAAGATCGACGAGGCGCGCGAAACCACCGACCGTGAAGAGCGTACCCAGCTCTATAAGATATGTATGGAGTACATTCTCGATCTCGCCATTGAGCTTCCCGTTTATCAGCGTGACGTTCTGTACGCGTACAACTCAAACGTTATCAAGTCCTCTTCCATCCCCTCCACTATCAATCCCTACACCTCTCCTATAGATAAGATCTGGGAGATCGAATTTGCAGAGTAATTTCGTAGGGAGACAGTACGGCTATGTTAAAGTACATTCTTAAACGGCTTCTGCTGTCGGTATTTATCCTACTCGGCGTATCGTTTATCATTTATTTCCTCATTAGATGTATGCCGGTAAGCTACATCGACTCGAAGATTGCCGCCATCAACCAGGGCGGCACCACAGTCCCTGAGGAAACTATTCTCAGTATGAAGGAATCCTACGGACTTGCCGACGGAGATGACTTCTTCGGCATTCTGACAGGATACGGCAAATGGCTCGGCGGTCTTATCAAGATAAACCCCGAAACCAATCTGCCTACTCTCGATTTCGGCGTAAGCTTCAAGTACGCGATACCCGTAACCGAGAAGATCAAGGAGTCTATGGGCGTATCCTTTGCGGTTGCGCTCATAGCCACCATATTTGAATTTATGATAGCGATACCCTTAGGTATCACCGCGGCAACTCACCAATACTCAATACGCGATTACGCAGTAACGATACTCGTTATGATAGGTATATCGCTGCCCACATTCTTCTTTGGACAGATACTCAAAAATCTCTTCGCTATGCAGCTCGAATGGTTCCCTCCGTCAGGTCTTATCGACGCGACGAACGACTACACGGGTATAGCGCTCATCATAGATTATCTTAAGCATCTGTTCATACCCATACTCACCGTCGTCATACTCAGTATAGGCGGACGAATGAGAATGACCAGAACCAATATGCTGGAGGTTATGAGCTCCGACTACATACGTACGGCGAGAGCAAAGGGACTGAAGGAGCGCACGGTAGTTTACAAGCACGCGTTCCGCAATACCCTCATTCCTCTCGTAACCTCTCTGGCAGGACTTCTTCCCTCTCTCTTCTCCGGTGCTATAATCACCGAGCAGGTATTCGACCTTCCCGGTATCGGTAATATTGCGCTGGCAGCTATGATGGAGGCTGATATTCCCTTTATAATGGGATACAATATGTTCCTCGCATTCCTGAGCGTCATAGGTGTGCTTCTCGCCGACCTTATGTACGCTGTGGTAGACCCCAGAGTCAAGCTTAAGTAAAGGAGGACCTAATATGGAAAACGAAAAGAATATTATATCCTCCGAGGAGCTGAACGGAGCAGTAGCGGATACCGCCGCTTTCACGCCCGACGAGCCCCACGACAAAAACGTGAAGCTTATGTCCCCCGGTATGATGGTGCTTCGCCGCTTCTTCCGCTCAAAGCTGAGTATGATAGGTCTGGTAACCATCGTGATACTCTTCCTATTCTGCTGGGTAGGACCTCTCTTCTACACTCAGTGGGATGCCTCCGTGCCCGACTATTCGGGTAAGGTAGAATATTCCAAAGAGCTTATCACCGTCACACGCCCCGACGGAACCGAATACTCCTTCTATCAGATTATCGAAACGGGCAAGACGTTAAATAACCTTGCGGCTCCCGGCGCGAGCCATCCTCTCGGAACTGACAGAAACGGTCTTGACGTTATGGCAAGACTTATGTACGGAGGCAGAATTTCGCTGGTCATCAGCTTTCTCGCCGTATTCGTTATTACCGTATTTGGCGTGGTATTCGGCGGTATTGCCGGATATTTCGGCGGCTGGATAGATAACGTCATAATGAGAATATGCGATATTCTGATGTGTCTGCCGGGCTTCCCTATCCTGCTGATAGTGGGTACTCTTATAGAGTCCTGGGGAGTTGACCTGCAGTACAGAATATATTATCTGATGGGCTTCCTTACCCTTATATCCTGGTCCGGAACTGCCCGACTCGTACGCGGTCAGATACTCTCTCTTCGCGAGCAGGAGTATATGGTAGCCGCGGAGGCTATGGGCTATTCTACCGGCAGAAAGATATTCAAGCACCTCGTTCCCAACGTTATGCCTCAGCTTATCGTATCTATGACAATGAGCCTTGGCAGTATGATACTCTACGAGGCGTCACTCTCTTACCTCGGACTCGGCGCTCCTGAAAAGTACGCCGCTTGGGGTACTATGATCAACTCCGCAACCGATGCCAACATACTTGAGAATTACTTTAACATCTGGGGTCCTCCCGGACTGTGTATAGTTCTCGCGGTTCTCGCCTTCAACTTTGTCGGTGACGGTCTGAGAGATGCTCTCGACCCAAAGATGAGGAGGTAAGATATGAAGCTACCCACGTTTATAAATAATATATTGAAGAAAGTCGGCAAAAAAGATAGCCATTACCTCTCCGGTAAGGAAATTCGCGCCATAGCCAAGGAGAACGCCAAGGTTATGATGGCTTTGGAGAAGCGCAAGCACCGCAAGGCTGACGAGAGTGAATTTATCGCCGAGATGCGCGATGATAGCAATATTTTGGAGATCGACGATCTGCACACCTATTTCTTCACCGATCAGGGTGTCGTCAAGGCTGTCGGCGGCGTTTCTCTGGACGTGCCCACCAACTCCGTCGTTGGTATCGTAGGAGAGTCCGGCTGTGGCAAATCCGTCACGAGTATGTCGGTAATGCAGCTGCTGCAGGGTCCTCAGGGTCAGATCGTATCGGGTCAGATCCGCTTTAAATCTCTTGATTTCAAGAGGGAGAACGGAGAGCTCGTTCCCATCTACGAGAGGGACGAGAGAGGCAATGTTATCACGGCAGAGGCAAAGGACAAGAAGGGAAACGTCAAGCTTGATAAGGACGGAAATCCCGTGCTTGAGCCCGTACAGTCAAAGGACTCAAACGGCAACCCCCTCTTCGAAATGGAGGAGAAGGTGTTTGACATCGCGAATATGCCCATAAACGAGATACACCGTATCCGCGGCAGACAGATATCCATGATCTTCCAGGAGCCTATGACGTCACTGAACCCCGTATTTACCATAGGCAATCAGCTGGACGAGGTTACCTTTATTCACACCCCCGGCGCAACCAAGGAATCCGCGAAGCGCAGATCTATAGAGATGCTGGAGATGGTAGGCATAGCCGCTCCGGAGCGCGTATATAACTCCTATCCCCACGAGCTTTCGGGCGGTATGCGTCAGAGAGTTATGATATCTATGGCTTTGGCGTGCAATCCACGTCTGATAATAGCTGACGAGCCTACCACGGCTCTCGACGTTACGATACAGGCGCAGATACTCGATCTGCTCCGCGATCTTAAGGATCGCATCAACGGCTCTATACTTCTTATCACCCACGATCTCGGTATTATTGCCGAAATGGCGGATTACGTCGTGGTAATGTACGCAGGTAAGGTTATAGAGCGAGGCACGGTGTCGGAGATATTCCACAACCCTGCCCACCCCTACACCATAGGACTTCAGAAATCCAAGCCCACGATGGACTCAGATACGGACGCGCTCTTTAATATCCCAGGTAACGTACCGAACCCCGTAAATATGCCGAACCACTGCTACTTCAAGGAGCGTTGCTCCAAGTGCATCGGCAAGTGCTCAGGCGATTATCCGGGTATGGTAAAGATATCTGATACCCATTACGTAGCTTGTCATCTTTACGGAGAGGAGGGCTAAAATATGGATTTTGAAAACAAAGATTTACAAAACGACGGTATAAATGAGAAAAATTCTCCAAGCCTCGCATCTATAGAAGAGGCGGAAGCCGATTCAAATCTTGCTTCTTCGTCAGACCTTTCCGCCGACGGCTCGAAGGACTGCTGCAGCATTTCTGACGGTGGCGAAAATAAAGAAGAGGAGTGCGAATGTGCAGAGGAGTGCGGCCCCCGTCCTCTTCTTGAGGTAAAGCACCTCAGAAAGACCTTCCCCTTAAAGACTAATCTCTTCGGCAAGGTTACGAGCGAGCTGGTTGCGGTAGACGACGTTTCCTTCGTTCTGAACGAGGGCGAAACACTCGGAATCGTCGGTGAGTCGGGATGTGGCAAGACAACTCTCGGCAGAACTATCCTTAAGCTCTATCCCTCAAACGGCGGCGAGATCATCTTCGACGGTAAGGATATCACGAACTACAAAAAATCCGAGATGCGCGCTATCCGCACGGATATGCAGATCATCTTCCAGGATCCCTATTCCTCTCTACCGCCCAGAAGTACCGTAGGAGATATCCTCTCCGAGCCCGTGCTGGTACACGGTATAGTACCGAAGGAGCAGGTCCGCGACTACGTTTTGGACCTTATGGACAAGTGCGGTCTGCGCGACTATTACTATGAGCGCTATCCGCACGAATTTTCGGGCGGTCAGCGTCAGAGAATATGTATAGCTCGCGCGCTCTCGGTAAATCCCAAGCTCGTTATTTGTGACGACCCCGAATCCGCGCTTGACGTTTCGATTCAGGCGCAAATTATCAATCTTCTGAAGGATCTGCAGCGCTCGCTGGGACTTACTTATCTGTTTATTTCACACGACCTGTCGGTCGTTAAGTTCATATCGGACAAGATCGGCGTTATGTACCTTGGCTCTATGATGGAATTCGGTCGCAAGGAGGATATCTTCGAAAATCCTCTCCATCCATACACCAAGGCTCTCTTCTCCGCCATTCCAAATCCCAATCCGGACGTGAAGATGAACAGAATAGTTCTGAAGGGAGATATTCCCTCTCCCGCAAATCCCCCAAAGGGCTGTCGTTTCCACACCCGTTGCCCACACGCTACCGAAAGATGCAAAACCGAGGTTCCCGTTTACCGTGAATATACGCCGGGACACTTCGCGGCTTGCCATCTTCTAGAGGATAAGGCGCAGTCCGAGGGCGGAGAGGCATCAGAGAAATAAAAACGCTTTCGCAGCGGAAAATACAGAATGCAGGTGAATTATGAGCGATAAAAAGAAAAACAAGCAAAAAACGGTATACGTGGATGACGGGCGCACCGTCGCTGATATGTCCGGTGTTAACCGCACTACATTTTTCGGTGAGATGCGCAAGCGCCAAGGCGAAAGCTCCTCGGATAAGCGAGAGCCTCGTATAAAGGGCGCGACCCCTTTTAGAACGTATATGAACGCCGTCAGACTGATGGTCATACCGATGCTGGTTACACTCGGCATTATTGCCGCTGCCTTTCTTTTGATTTATCTGTTGCTTTAATATTCACTGCGAAAAGGAGCTTTCGTCGTTTGGCGAAAGCTCCTTTCTTTTTTCATTTCAATTCCCGACCGCCGCTCTCACGTCGCTAGCACCTAAAGCTCTGCCCTGCCGCTATTAAATCCGCCCTTCTCCGAAGCTCCAATTACAACCCTTTCTCTTGCACGCCATTTCAATTCCCGACCGCCTCCGTTCAGCTTTGCTTAATATATTTTTTCATTTCCCTTTTCAAGCTTACTGCATCAATTTTCCATCCCCCCATTTTAAATTCCCGATTGCAAAATTCTCTAATATATGATATAATATAATGGTATAAAAAGCGGCGCGCCGCGGAAATCGGGGAATCACTATGTTCACGGACATTTTTAACGCTATAAAACAATACGACCGCATTATCATCCACCGTCACTCAAATCCCGACGGAGATGCCATCGGCAGTCAGGTCGGACTCAAAAACATAATCAAAGCGCGCTTTCCGGAGAAGCAGGTATACGCGGTAGGTGATAGCGCAGGCAGGTATTCATTCATAGAGGATTCTGCGACGGACGAGCTGTCAGACAGCCTCTTCGACGGCGCTCTCTCGATAATATTAGACACCTCTGCATCCGCTCTTATCAGCGACGGAAGATATTCTCTCGCGGAGAAAACCGTGCGTATGGACCATCATATCTTCTGCGAGAAGATAGCGGATATCGAATTTACAGACACGTCCTACGAGAGCTGCTGCGGTCTGATAACGGATTTCGCGCGAGCTATGGAGCTGGATATTCCACCCGTCGCGGCAAAGGCTCTCTACACAGGTATGGTAACCGACTCCGGCAGATTTCGCTATGAGTCCACCTCGGCGAAGACCCACATTCTCGCCTCTCATCTGATGAACGTCCCCTTCTCCAGCCAGGATATTTACACTAATCTGTATTGCGACGATCTGGAGCGCATCAAGCTCCGCGCGTCCTTCGTGCAGAAAATTCAGATGACCGACAGCCGTGTTGCCTATATCTACACGACGAGGGAGGAGGCAAAGGCAATCGGAGCAGACAACTTCACCATCTCTCGCGGAATGGTAAACACAATGGCAGAAATACGTGGAGTGGATAGCTGGGTAAACTTTACGGAAACGGACGGCGGCGTGCTTTGCGAAATTCGCTCCTCAAAATACAACATAAATCCGATAGCCGTCAAATACGGCGGCGGCGGACACAAGGCAGCGAGCGGTGCAACACTGAAGGACAGGAACGAGGCAATGTGTCTTCTCTCCGATCTCTGCGCCCTGGACTCTGAAAACGCCTGAGCAAACTAAGTTTATACAACTAAACAACACTTAGAACGGAAGTGAAAAAATATGAGAAACATTGAAATAATGCAAACAATACTAGATAAAATAGAGGAATATGACAAGATAATTATCTTCCGCCACTTCAGACCGGACGGCGACGCGACAGGCTCAACAAAGGGTCTGTGCAGAATACTCAAGCTCACCTATCCCGACAAGAAAATATATCTTCAAAACTCGGATTACTCGGATTACCTCGCGTTCCTCGGAAAAGAGGACGAGCCCCTCTCCGACTCTGAATACGCGGATGCTTTAGGCATCGTGCTGGATACCGCAACGACCAAGCGCATATCAAACAAGCGCTACTCCCTCTGCCGCGAGCTTATCAAGATCGACCACCATATACCCGTAGAGAGCTACGGCGCGCTGCAGTGGGTCGAGGAAGAGCGCAGCTCCACCTGCGAGATGATAGCTCACTTTTACGACGTCTTTAAGGAGCGGCTGAAGATAGACTCCGAAGCGGCGAAATATATCTACGCAGGTATGGTTACCGACTCCGGCAGATTCCGCTTCCGTGACGTGTCCGGAGAAACCATGCGCCTCGCAGGCGTGATACTCTCCGTCGGCTTTGATACGGAAAGCCTCTACGCAAACCTTTATCTCAAGGAATTTAAGGAATACAAATTTGAGGCTTACGCCCGGCGCAAAATGAAGATCACCGACGGCGGCGTAGCCTACCTCTACGTTTCAAACGGAATGAAAAAGCGATTTGGTCTATCCGACGAGGACGCCAGCGCTTCCGTATCGCTGATGGATTCTATCAAAGGCTCGCTTATATGGCTTGCGTTCATAGAAAACAAGGACAAGTCCATTCGTGTAAGACTCCGCTCCAGATTTGTAACGGTGTCCGAGCTTGCGGAAAAATATAACGGCGGCGGTCACGCTTGCGCCGCCGGCGCTACCGTCTACTCAAAGGCGGAAATGAAAAAGCTCATCAGCGAAGCCAACGAGCTTATCAAATCGTATAAAGCGTCAAACACAGGCTGGCTCTGATCCCTTGCCCGTCATATCATCACGGCACAGCCGTGTATATCATCAACGCATAAGCGTTGCATCTCATCAGTCCGCAGGACTGCATATCATCACGGCACAGCCGTGTATATCATCTCTTCTACACTCTAACCGAAAGGCAACAAATGAAAATACTGATTACAAACGACGACGGCATAGATGCCGAGGGCATACGCGCCCTCGCCCTGTGGGCAAAAAAGCTTGGCGAGGTTACCGTAATAGCGCCGAAGGTCGAGCAGAGCGGCAAAAGTCACGCGATAGAGTTCACCAAGCCGTACGATATCTACCCTGTAAGCTATGAAGCCGGAATATCCGCATGGGTGGTAGATTCCAGCCCTGCGGACTGTGTCAGATTCGGCTTTATGGGACTTCACGAGCGATACGATCTGGTGCTGTCCGGCATCAACCGAGGCGTAAATCTCGGCGCTGATATAGTTTACTCCGGAACTGTGGGAGCGATCTTCGAAGCAACGAGAATGAACGCTCAGGGCATCGCGATATCCACGTATCCCGACACTTTGGATGCGGCAGTCAGTCAGCTTGACACAGTTTTCGACTATATAAATGAGAGAAAACTGCTTTCTCTGAACCCTGTCTATAACGTCAATATTCCCCCATCGCCAAAGGGCATCAGAATAACCAGGCAGGGCTCGCCCTACTTCTCCGACGAGTTCACCCATCTGGAAGGCAACAGCTACATGCAAATGGGTAGAAAGATACCGGACGTTGACCCCACCGACGAAACGCGCGACACCGTATCCGTGGAGTCCGGCTATATCTCCATCACACCCCTGATGGCTACCCGTACGAATATGGAGCTTTTCCACGCGCTTAATAATTAAAAAACAAAGCCTCCCTTGTGTAAATGGAGGTGGCGCGCTTTAACGCGACGGAGGGATTGTGAAGCCTCCCTTGTGCAGCTTGCCGCAACTGAGGGATTGTATCACCCCGTGTAAACGAAATCTTTACCTGCGCATAATAAAACAAAGCCTCCCTTGTGTAAATGGAGGCTTTTTCGTCTAACTGAGGCTTTTTCGTCTAACTAAGGCTGTTTCGGGTATACCTTTTACGCTCCTTACACATACCTTTTGCGATCCTTACACATACCTTTTACGATCCTTATACATACCTTTTATTGTCTGCTAGCCATGGTATCACTATCACTGCGGCAATATTTCCGGCGCAATAATCCGCCATACCGTAATAGGCGACGGCGATATAGGGCGATGGCTTGGTCGAGCCTATACTTCTGGAGTCATAGCCAAATATCTCACCCCAGCCCTGATAATAATTCAGATATTCCTGAAAATCCTCGTAATGATTGTATGTGTAGAAAAGATGTAGCTCACCAGCCTCGTATATGCCGTTGCGATTCAGATCGTTTCTGCCATAAACGATGCGGCACGCTCCGCGGCTTATCTTATTGCCGTTGTTATACGTCGGCGTACCTATGTCCATCTCGTAGTATTGAAGCGAGCCGCCGCAGCCCCTGATATTCGGAAGCTCAGGCTCCCTCGGATACTTCTCAGTATCTCCGGAGAAACCGGAGTGATTGACTCTCAGATATATTCCCCACTTGCTTGTCGCGGGGGAAGTCTTTTTAGATGCGGTGTAGTTCGCCGGAATATTCGTAGACGAGCCACCAAACGCAAACATATACGCCGCAACCTCCTCCAGCGTTACGTATGCGCCGCCCCTATGTACTCTGAAAACCTCGTTTCCGTCCGCATCGCATACTACGTACGTATTTCCGCCGTTCAGATATATCATATCCGTATTTCGCACGAGCTTGCCGTTGTTTTTCGGCTGATAATCGGATACAGTCGGCTCGGCTGACGGCGTTTCCAGCATACCGGAGAGAAATCCGTGCTTCGTCCTGTAATACGCGTCCATATAGCTCTCCGCCGGAGTGTAATTTTCGTAAAATTCGTCGGCAGTCATTCCCACGTAAGGATCAGCACCGAAATCCTCGTCATCACTCAGAATTTCATCGTCGCTGTCATCGTCACCGACGAACCACTCGGAGCCGCCCGTTTCACCACCGGATTCAGCTCCTGAGCCGCCCTGCTCTCCCGACTCTCCGCCTGCGCCGCCTGCTCCTCCGGTTTCTCCGCTCTGCTCAGCGGAGCTTCCTTTACCTATAGTTATTACGCAGGAGCTGAGCGCCCCGCACAGCAGCGACAGCGCGATTACCAGCGCCAAAGCCTTGGATAAAAGCGTTTTCATTTTATACCTCGTATTCCTTTTTATTATTTCTATCATCTCGCGTGATGCAAGCAGTCAAAGAATGACCCAAGTCACCCTTGTGTAAAGGGAGGTTTTTTCGTTTCACGTCCATCGTTTTGGAGCCACCGATTATACAAGGAAGGCTTTTTAAAACGGGTGTTTTACAAAAGGGAAATCTTCCGCCTCGGACTGCGCGCTTCGCTACTTCCGGCCTGCTATACCGCGATAAGAGCTTACATCATCTCGCCATATTCTACCATAATCCGAGTTTTTTGTCAATAGCGATAGGCACAAAGCACGCGGAATCAAACGCGTTCGCCAACGCACAAAGCCACTGTCATATTACAAAAAGGAGCGGTCCGAGGACCGCTCCTTTGCGCTTTTATTTAGCTGATTTGAAAACCAAAGTTAGAAAATTCGTGATTTTCTGTTGATTTTCGTTGGGATTAAATTAGCTCTCTGCGGGAGCCTTGTAACCCTTAGTAAGCTTAACGTTGTCAATGTAGTAGTCACCGCTAGCAGCACTGCTGAAGGAAATACTTATACCCTTAAGATTCTCAATTGTGGGAGCTGCCTCTCTCGTAGAGGTAGAGGAACAATTATACGTCTTACCTGCATTATCAGTTACAGTAACGTTGATCTTGAGCGTTTCGGTTTCCGTAGCGGGATAATACTCTATCGAGACGTGAACCCACTGGTTCTTAGGCACTGCAACGTTAGAGCCAAGAACTATTTTCGAATATACGCTTGCATCTTTTTCATTGTACAGATACAGCTCCATTCCATTATTGGGAGCATACAGATCAAACTCAAGCGCCGCATAGTTCGCATTCTCTTCCACCAGAGTGGGCTTAACCCTAAAGGTTACGTTTACACTCTTTCCGGTCTCGGGGTCCTTTGCATACGGCTTGTGAATATTGATAACGTTCTCCTTAGTAACACCGTTTGCGTCGGTAATAGAATCTACATACTTAATTGCAGTACCAATGTTTGCATAGTTCAATGAGGTCACAATAACACTGTCGTCTTTAGGCTGGTCAAACGTAAGCGTATAGTCAGCCTTTTCGGGCACGTCTCTCTTAACTACTCCGCTGCAAACGTTGTCTATAGCCACAGTTCCGTAGGAAGAACCGTTAATATTAAGGGTAGCATGGCCGAAGGCTTCAGGAGTTGCGGCAGCGCTTGCAATGTACGCCTTATCTACGCGAGCAGCCAGCTTACCGTCAAGGTATACGAACATATTGGGACCTTCGCTATCCAGCATATGACCGTTAGAGCTGTAAGCACCGTTAGACCAAACGAACTTCAGGTTAGCCCACTCGTTCATATTGAGACGGTCGCCGCTTGCATTCAACGTTACTGTGTAACCCACGTTTTTAGTGGTTGTACCGTCAGCCTGAAGCTCTTGACGGTAAGTGGTAAAATTATAGATACCGTTTGATGCACTAAAATAGAACCACCAAGCTTTTGTGGAGCCTGCATAGAATGAAATTTCAAAAGCACCTACTTTATCAAGGCCCAAACACATATCAAGCGAAAGCTCTGCTACGTTTCCGTTTTCTTCGGTTTCAGCAGTATTGTAAATTGTAGATGCTATACCGGATGGATTTGCTGCCTTAGTAAGTGTCAGATAACCGTCACCGTTTATAAAAGTGCTATCAACTGAGGGTGAAAGGGTTGCGGGAACACTGATTTTGCTGCTGTAATCACTGTTAAAGTCTATTACACCTTCAGTTGCTGATTCGCCGGGAAGCGCCTCAATTTCGGCATCAGCTGCTGCAAATACGGGTCTTGCGTATATACCCTTCGCGTCGCCTACAGAAACCTTTGCGCCATTGGCGTATACGTCGGAACCGTCGGATACGATGCTGCCATCAGCTCCGTATGCGTATACGTTGAATCCATAGAATACTTCACCCTCGGAGGTGACGTTCTCGTCATGTTTGGGATATACTACGTCGAAATCTTCGTAGTGGATGTAGGATTTGCCCTCGATGAAATAGTATCTGGAATCTCTGATGGAATCAACATCACCTGCCACAAGTTCGTCAGCAAGAATAAGCTCCTGCGCTGCTGCGCCGTAAGCTACGAGACTCTGGTACAGGTCCTTTCTGAGAAGATCCTGATCCTCGGTCGCGCTTGCTACGGTATCCTTGTAAAGTCTCTGATAGAGGTAGTTAAGTACGCTGTACTCTACGACTTCGCTCTCACATACAGTACCGTCAGCGTATTCTATAACAGCCTTAACGTACTCAGGTTTGTTGATATCCTTTGCGGATACACCGTTAGTCACGAAAACGTAAACCTCTTCGTCATGTACGGTTTCTTTTGTGTATTCCACGATCTTGGCAAGATACGCGGGCTTATCGGGATTTAAGATATCCATCTCGTCACTTTCATCTGCGGGAGTGCCGACTGCATCCTTGCAGATCTGGAGATAGATTTTATCGCCTGCCTCAGTGTCAATGTTAGCCTTTACCGCATAGAAGAGGTAAAGCTCGTCGGTGTAGGAGACGTTATATGAGAAAATTTCGGGATCTTCATGTTCGTTTCCTGCCATGGCTGTGATACCAACCATTGCTCCAATGATCAGACACAGTGAAAGAGCGGAAACCAGAAGCTTAAGAATTTTTGACTTTTTCATTTTCTTCCCTTTCTGTGTTATTTTGTGGAAATGGGCTGCTTAAGTCGCTAGGCTCTGACAGCCCATTATATTTGTGGATAGTAATCGGTTACCAATTGTTGCTATTCGTCCAACCCTCAGGGTCATCGTCCTTGCCGTCGCCGATTACTGCGGAAGTAGTTATTACGTCTGTAGCATCAAGCTCGGTGATCTCGATTTCAGCCTCGAGATACTTTTCATTCTTATCGCTCATTCGTATACTCCTTTCCGATTTCAACATAAAATTTAGTTGTTTTTAAACGTGATTAATCTGCTGCTTCGAGAGATGCGTCGTAAACTTTGTAGAGTTGGAAATTATTCAGATATATATCCGCTACTGTTCTGTATTGGAATGCGAGTCCACAAGAATTCGCTTCAGAAACAAGAGGCATTATCTTTTTGTCTTGACCGCCATACTCGCATCCGCCGGTAGATAAAACGTTACCGTCCATATCAGTTATCGTGATAGTAGTTTTACCAATAACCTTCTTTGCAGTAGTGCCGTTAGCATCAATCACTTTATCTTCATCTGTCTGAACTGCAGAATATTCTATAATAACGTGAAGCCACTGACGTGTAGATGCACTACCCGGATTTTCACCTTTGTTAACGTACATTCTAGACGCGTCGCCGTCTGTTGTAATATCTACGTACTTGTCACCGACATAATGAGCTATTTGGCTGTAACAATTAGCGTAAATATCGTATTCACATACCAGCTTGTTTGCATTAGCTTCGCTTTCTTTGGTAAGTTTGTTGATAGTAATGCCGCCGGAAGAACCGCTGGTTATAACTTCAGACTTGACGGAATGAAGAACGCCGGAACCATTTTTATCGTAAGCCAAAGAATTAACCGTTTTAGTGCCACCGCTGGTTACGATGTATCCATTGTTAAGCAAACCGGAAGAATAAGATACCGTACCGTTCTCATTGAGAATAGAGGTTATATCATTAGCAACCGGGAATACGGGCTTCTGAACGTTAGCATGAGTAATGCAAATATCGTCAAATGCGATTGAACCCATAGCACCGTTGTTGAAACCGATATTGAAGCGGTAAACGGACCCTGCATCCTGGGGAGCTGCGGTTTTATAATTTGTTCCTCTAAGAGATGACGTAGAGGAAACAAGAACTCCGTCTACGTATACTCTAATAAGCACGTCAGACTTTTGAGCTGCTTCAAAATATTCTATTCTAAGTTTAAAGGTGGACTTATTGTTAAGAGTATACGCTGTGCTTCCTACCAATGCATTAGCATCGTAATCTTGGACGGTTATAACACCATCCTTCGACATTGCGCTCATATATGTGAAATACATACCGGTACTGGTTGAATCACTGCCATGGTCAAACGCAAAGTGACAGCCCTGCTTTGTGAGATTTAATGTCATCTCCGCCTCAAAGATAGCCAAATTAGCGGCTGATGATGTGGAACCGTTGAACGTGATAGTCGAGTTACCCTTACCGGTTGCAGTCTGTGTGATCACAACACCGCTTTCATTGCTGGTAAGGCTTGCGTAATCATCGTCATCCGCAGGAGCGTAAATCGTTGCCTTTCCACCTGTAAATGTGTCAACATGATGAATGTTTCCAGATGTAGTAGTGGTTCCTACCGAAATCGCAGTGTTAGCAAGTGACTTAGAATCGGTATATACGGGAACAGCAAATACGGATGAAGATTTGTTAATGCTTATGCCGGTGCCATTTGCCACAGCCTCATCGAAATCAACGACGTTGCCGAACGCATCAAATGTATAAACGTTCCAATACAGGAACACCTTGCCTGCTGGAATCTTCTCCTGACTATAGTTAAGATAAATCTTATTATAGCCTTCATCATTCTTTCCGGCACTGATAGTACCGCCGTCAGCATACAAGTAACCAATGCTGCCAATCTTAACAGCGGCATCGGGAGCGAGAAGTGCCTGTGCGGTTGAACCGTACTTCAGCATGCTGCAATAAAGAGTCTTTCTCTCTTCTGCGAGACCGTCGTCATCAACCTTGTAGCTGCCTGCGAGAGCATAGCCCTCTTTGTAGAGCTTCTCAAGGAGATAGTCCTCTACAGAGTAGGAATCAGCCTCGCCGTATACTACGTTACCCTCTGCGTCGGTGTAGCAGGGCTTAACGGTTTCTACGGTATTGATTTCCTTAGCAGCGACGCCGCTGGAATTGAATATGTAGCACTCTTTCCTGTACGTAGGATCGTCCTCAAAGAGAACTTTTACTTCTGCATAGTTTACAAAGTAGGAGAATGCGCCGTTAGCGTCGTAAACTGCAAGCTGTACGTTGGTAGCTCCATCAGGGATAGAATCTACCGGAACTGCGTAGTAGAGATACAGCTTATCGCCGTATGATACGTTCTTAGTATAAACGTATGGGGTGGTTTCGCTACCCTCATCGTCTGCCATAGCGGTGATACCGACTATCGCACCGATAAGGAGGCAAAGTGAAAGGGCGGAAACCAGAAGCTTAATCAATTTTGATTTTTTCATTTCTTAATCCTTTCGTGTGTTTGATGTGGGATTTCCAGAACTTGTGCTTAACCTGAATCAGTCAGGTCATTCAAACGTTGGCTACCGGTTACCAGTTGTTATTGCCGCCGGTCCAGCCGCCTTCGTCGCTGTCCTTTCCGTCGCCAATTACTGCTGAGGTGGTAATTACGTCCCGCGCTTCAAAACGGGTGATCTCAATTTCCGCCTCAAGATAGGGTTCCTTAAGGACTATTGCCATTCTTTTCTCCTCTCCGAGTTAGTAACTCTTGTCGTTGTAATTATTAACTCTAATTTTATTTATTTTAATTTGAATTTGAAATTCAAGTTAAATCAAAATAAAGCGAAAAATCTCCTTTAATATATATAATAAAGGATATTACTATTTTATACCAATCCGCATCTTATTTCATTAAATATTTTGATGTTATTACGGGGGATTTCTTTGTTTTTTTGACTGTTTTGTTCATATTTGTCAATTTTGTTTTATTTTTAGCCTACAGACTGGCAAAGTGCATAATTCTGCCGGAAGAAATATGAATAATATTTTAAGATTGTGTCGAACTTTACGTTTTACAAAAAAACAATTTAGCAATCGCAGCTTTATAAACGAAAATCCTCGATTTCGAAGCCGCTGAGTCGTCCGAGGGCTCAGCGTACGCGAGATTTCGAAGTCGCTGAGTTATCCGAGTGCACAGCGTACGCGAGATTTCGAAGCCGCTGAGTTATCCGAGTGCACAGCACACGCGAGATTTCGAAGCCGCTGAGTTATCCGAGTGCACAGCACACGCGAGATTTCGAAGCCGCTGAGTCGTCCGAGGGCACAGCGTACGCGAGATTTCGAAGCCGCTGAGTTATCCGAGGGCACAGCGTACGCGAGATTTCGAAGCCGCTGAGTCGTCCGAGGGCACAGCGTACGCGAGATTTCGAAGCCGCTGAGTCGTCCGAGGGCACAGCGTACGCGAGATTTCGAAGCCGCTGAGTTATCCGAGGGCTCAGCACACGCGAGATTTCGAAGAAAAAAGCATACTTCCGTTCCCGAAAAAACACAAAATATCCACCGTTATAAAGCGCGACAATCAAAAAAACACAGCGCAAAAAACATTTTTTCTCGCCGTAAATCCCTGCTTTTTCTCAGCAATTTTTCGATATTTTGCAAACTTTATTTTACATTTCAACCTCTTTTTTGAAAAATATCGGCTAATTCAAAACCTACGCCATCGAAAAAAATCAGCGTTCACTTACAAAAATCAGCCTACCAAAAACCGATTTAAAGCATCCCTTGTGCACGTGACGACTCAGAGGCAACGGACTTGAAACGTCCCTCCTTGTGTAAATGGTGACCTCCCATATGATAGGGATATGTCTGCAAAGCCGGCAGAGGGAACGTGGTGCACGCTCGGCGCGCTTCCGCGCGACGAAGGAATCGTAAGCCGATCGTACAATTCAAAAGGCGCTTGCGGTAAAATTCCACAAGCGCCTTCGCGTTACTTTTATATTTTGATTTGGGTTTTAATTTTGCGAGAATTTGCCATCAGCCGTGTAAGCGAGGCGTGTGTGTCGACACCGCAAACCCGAAATCAGTTAATTGCGTTAGCCGCAACGTACACCTTCTTACAAACGATATTATCGTAAAGTGTATCGTGGACGGTCGCCGTCTGACAGTTGAACATAATCATATTCACCTTATCAAAGTCAATGGTGTCGGTGTTATTATAGGTTTTAGAAGCTACGCTTCCATTCTGACGGGTTATCGTGATGACGGTTTTACCAAATATATCGCCGTTGATCTTAGTTTTGCAATATTCGAGTCTGAAGTGAACCCACTCGCCGACGGGCGCCGTAGCCGTACCATAGGTAACGGCGTTTGCACTAGACGAGCATATATTCGTGTAGAAGAAATTACTCGCCGTACTCGTCTCAGGATTAGTGATATAGATGGCCATTTTGCTGAATTTGGTAACCAGCATATCGCACTCGAAGATGAAGGTGTTTGCGCCGATCTCCGCCGCCTCTGTCAAGCTGACGTTCAAGCCTCCGCCGTAGGTGGTATTGTTATCCTTGTTTACGCGCAGAGCCATATCACCGTCGCCCTTATCTACTACGGTATGCTTTGTGGCGCTCGACGAGCCGGTAACCTGGGAAGGTATTTTACCGTCGTCAAAGTCTACGGTGCCGACAACCCTTGTAACCGACAGATTGTCTACGTAGCAATCCAACGCGCGAGTTGCACCGAGCCAAATAGAAGCCGCCGTAAGCTCGGATACCTTAGGAGCGTCGGAAACGCTTCTGAGAGCAGTACCGGTAAATACGAACTGACCGTTAACTATTACGTCGTAGGACGCGGTATCCTCACTGTAGACGAATTTGAAGTGTGACCACTCACCGATTTTCGCGGTAGTTGCCTTGCCGGTTCCGCCGTTTTCATGCGCATAGATGGTCGTCGTTCCGCTGAGCAATATGTAGTATGCCTGCGTGCTGCCCACCCTGAGATATATCTCGGTTGAGATACCGTTAGGAGCGTTTTCAACAAGCATATCAAACTCGAAGACAAAGATCTTCGCGCCCGCATCGGAACGCATAACGGTGGGCCTCACGTCAACGCCTTTTTGAGTAGATGCCTTATCAATGAAGAGCGCCTTGTCGCCGTCCTTCTCTATAACGGACGCAGAATTTCCGTTAGTCAATCCGCTTGCTACATAGGACTGACCCTGAGCCGAGGTAAGCTCCTCAAAGGTTTCGGTTTCCTTACTGCTCGCTATCAATTCCTGTTCGCGCTCGGTAGGAGTTTTCTTAATTACATAGGGCTGCTTAAGAAGGGAGTCCATCCACTTCATATAGTCTGACTCCATATGGATCGGAACCTCGGAGCTCATATTGATACCGAGAGCGCCGCAGATCGACGAGCCGAGAGAGGTAATGCCGCAGAAAGTACCGTCCACGTCGGAGAGGTTATCGCTGGGTACGCCAACGGGAAGACCGCCCTGCCATGTGCCCGTGCCCTGAGAGATGCTGTGAGCAAATCCACCGTCACTCTTTCTGAACAGCAGAGATTTCTCGTAATTTGATCTGATCGCCAGCGCGCCGTAGGACATAGGCTCGCCGGTTGTTTCGTTAACGATAGGAGTTTCGGTTCTGAAATCGGTGGGAGAATAGAGCGCGTTGTCTATGAAGTCGAGAAGCTCCTGTCTGGACATATCTCCGTCCTTCACAGGCTCGTAATATTTGCTGATGTTGCTTCTGAGAGAGCTGAGAGAGGACCATACGTTGTACATAACGAGTATGTTTCCTGACGGCTGCTCAGGGCTGCAAATGCCCTTCAGCAAGCTGACTGCTGCCTTCTCTGCCTCAGGGAACGCTATACCCAAGGTACTGTATCTGCCTATACACTTCAGCATACCGTTGGAGTTCTGATAGCCCCAGCCCTCGTAGAAGCCGTCGTAGTCGGGAGTATAGCTGCCGTTGCCCTCGCCGACGTATACGTACTCGCCGTTTCTAAGGGCGTAATCACCGCCTGTCTTCGATACGTAATTGTTGGTGATCTTACCAAACAGGCCTGCGTCGTTGATGTAAGAATTGAGCCAGGAAATGAGAATAACGTTGAGCTTATCGTCCTCGTATACCTTGAATGGCGTTACGTTCTTGTCTGCGCCGCCGGCGCCGTTACTGATGCCATCAGCCCTGCCGTAAAATTCAACGTAATCTCCATTTGCGTCGGACTTTATAGCGGAGGCACCCCAATCATCCTGCATCTTTTCGAGAGTATACGCACCGGTGGTTTTGGAATATCTGTCTATAAAGGTCGCGGCGGATGAGGTATTACTGATCGCGCCATAGGGACTGTTATAAGCGTCTTTTTTGAGAAGCCACTCTATGAACGCCTTGTGAGTCTGGAACTGAGCAACTCCGGAGGATGATCCCTCTTCGCCGGTCGCGCCGTCGTCAGATGCGAGAACTACCTTGGATACCGCCATAACTGCAGAGCTGTTAAGAGAGGCAGTGGGAGCCACCTTTGCCTGCTCGTTGTTCTGGTGCCAATAGATGATGGGCTTATCGTCCTCGGTTACCAGACCTGCGTCCACAAGGCTCTGCCAATACTCCTCTGCCGTAATGCCGTCGCCGACCGTGGAGCCGTTAGTATAGGTAGGCTTGCCGCCACAGCGGGAAAGCATAGTTATACAAGCGCCTCTATCTCTGCCGACGCGCTCTGTTGCGATGGTAGCTTTGTTCATCTGCGCTACGTAGAAATCTCCGTTAGGATCCTGAATGGATTTGAGATAGTAGATTATCTTATACTTGGTAATCTGGGGGAGAATTATCGTGCCGCCAAGATATCTCATCATACCCGAATTCATCGGGAAGGAAGTGTTCTGGCTGGTTGCCTCAGGATGAGGATAATATCCCTCGGTATTCTTACCGGAGGAGGAGGAATAGAACAGACCGGTAGCCGGATCGTAGAGCGAGCCGGACCATTTTACAATAGTTTCGTTCGTCATACCCTCGAAGAAGGCGCGGAGCTCTCTGACGATGTCCTTGTCACCAAGCTTTATCTCAAGAGCCTCCCATCTCGCCTCTACCTCCATCCGATCGATCTCTGCCTGGAGCTCAATGAGGTTGACGTTATTATCCTCAATAATCTTGCCCTCGTCGTCGTTAACGAAGCCTACAATGCCAAAGGCGGGCTCAAGAAGCTTAACGAACTCATCTACAGCAACGGAGGATACGTTCAGCGACGTGTAGGGGTTCTTTTCACAAAGGACGGTAATCTTATCTCCGGATGAAGATACACAGTATCTGGCATTCTCAAATATGGATGTTCCGTCCGCCTTGACGGGATTATTCTTGGTGGTGGGGTTTGCTCTCAGGTCGGAGTCTGCGAAATAGTCAAACTCTATGGTAAGGTCGGCATCCGCCGAGTTAGCAATAGAGGAAACCGTTACCGCTCCGGCAGAACCAACCACCTGCTTAAGCTTATTAAGGAGCAGTCTGACGTCTTTAACAGCAACGAAGCCGTTGGTGATAATATGTACCTTTGAGCCTCTTGTTAAGGCGCTCAGATTCTCACCGAGATCGGTGCGCGGCGACAGATCGGGACGGGCGACGATAACACCGCTGTCAGCGCCGACGGTAACGGTGCCGCCGTCCGCAACGTAATACTCTTCGGTTACGTTACCGAATACGTCGTAATGCTTTACGATCCATCTGTTAGTCGAAAACTCGACGTAGCTTATGGCATCGCCGAAAACGTCCATATCGTAGTAGCCGATAGTGCCGTTATAATAGCGCGCAAAGGTGGGCGTTTTACCACCTGTGAGAATTGCCTCGTCGAAGTCAAGAGTCACCTCGTTGCCGCTCACGCCGCCCACGGAGAAGAGCGCTCCGAAGTAATCAATAGGTTTGCCTATGTGATTCGGATCGCTCTTATCAAGCAGGTCCTGAGCAGATCTACCGTACCAGAGCAGATCGTAATAAAGATTGCGGCGATCAAAGTTTTTACCGTCGCCATCATCTATCAGTGCAAAGCCGTTGCCGTACAGACGCTCGTAGATGTAATCCTCTACGCTGTAGCTGACTACGTCACCAACTACCGCGGGAGCTTCACCGTTAAAGCTTACGGGTCTGACGTACTGCTTTGTATTGATATTCTTCGCGGAAACACCGTAGGACTGGAATACGTAACAAGTAGTTCCGTATACCTTCTGCGTTTGCTCTTCGGGAAGAATATAGCTGTTGGCTGTATCGTCACTCTCTGACGAATAGAAGCCAAGCTTCACGGTGTGTCCGTCCGGAACACTGTCAACGGGAACCGCGTAGTAAAGATAAACGCGAGAGCCGTAGGACACGTTCTTCGACAGCACGTAAGGAGTAGGCTCGGAAGCCCACGCCTGTATGCCTATTATGCCAGCCGCCAAAACAGCTAATGCGAGGATAGGCAAAAGAAGTCGCAGGATTTTCTTTTTCATTTTTTCCTCCATAAAAGGTATTGGGGTATATATCCCTGTTTTAAAATTTCGCAATGCCATAAGGGCGCAACCGAAACGGTTCGCATTTCAGTTGAGCACCGTAAATGATAATAGGATTCCACGCGTATGCAGCCGCACAACGCGCGAAAACAATACACCATAATATATTTTAACACATTCACCTTGTAATTTCTTCTGTTTTTTTGATATAAACACACCTACATCTTTGTTATTTTGATATTATATATTTTAATAGCGCCAAACCGGGCGGACGTTCGCATAAGCATTGACACCGTTAATTTGGCGAAAACTGCAAACCCCACAGCTTTGGTATCATATCCTTGATAGCGCCAAACCGGGCGGACGTTCGCATAAACATTGACACCGTTAATTTGGCAAAAACTGCAAAGCTCATAGGCAAACGGGGAAACCGGTCGCCAATACATTTTGTAATTTCAGTTTGAAATATTCAATCGGTTTTTCTCCGTAAAATCCATCAAAACCGCTAAATTTATTCGATATTTGTCAATCTTGATTTACATTTAACCTATTTTGCAGACAAAAAAAGAGCGATTCAAAAACTCGAATCGCTCTTAATGTTTTATTGTCTTTAGTAGTGATGCGTTCAGCATCGTGCCGAAGCGCCAGCTCTTCGGTTAGGAGTTTGCATCAGCAGCCTCGTACTCTTGAACGATGGAAATATTATCGAAGCAAACGTCTGCAACGAGTCCGCTGTTCGCGGAGATGACGAGCATATCCATCTCGGACGCGTCGTACATTGCTTCAGATCCGGAGTGAATGTAACCGGAGTATATGCCGGTAGACGTGCAGAAATACTCGCCGTTTACGTAGACGTTGTACTTTGCCTCACCGAGCTCACCCTCAAAGTACTCAACCGTTATATTGAACCACTCGCCAACCTTTGCAGAAATCTCCTCTTGCGCTCCGACGCTGGAACCGTTATCGTAGGCGATGTATGTAAGCGCACTGCCGTCCTCGGTGGCCGTAAGGGAAAGGAGAATCAGACCTGCGTAGTACTTCATTCCCTTTTCGCTGTTCTTACCTGCTCCGAACTGGAACTGAAGCTGGCTGTTGCCGGTTACGTTAGCTACGAGAATATCCGCGCTGAAGGTAACCTTGTTGGCATTCGCGTTTGCTACGGTCGCGCCCACCTGCTTTATCGACATTGCTGAACCGGATGCGGTTTTTTCGAGAAGCATAACGCTCTCCTTGTCCTCGCCCACGGTTATCTCTGTAAGCTTATGCGTACCGGTAGTTCCCTGCACCGAGAACTTGCCTGCAGGCATCTCGCTAAAGTCAAGGGCAGATGCGTGAGGCTCTACCTTTCCGTATCCCTCAGAGGTAATAACCTTTTCGGGCTTGGCGGGACCATCTCCGGCTACATCGCCTGCATTCTCGTCATATATGTGAGAGATCGAGATGTTATCAAGATAATACTGCGCCTTAGTTTGTTCACCGAACATCAGCTGCAGCTTGTTGATTGCCGTCGCCGCAGGAGCTTCAGCATTTCTGAACGTATCGAAGTAGGTTCCAATCTCTGTATCACCAATGGTGAGCGTATAACATTTCGCTTCCGCATTGTAGATTATCTTGAAACTCATCCACGATCCAACAGTGCCAACGGAAACCGGTCCGCCGGAAGCGTTATGCGCGAAGGTTACGTTTTGACCGCTCACACGCAGATAGATGAGATACGGCTTTGATGAGTCGGCCATAGGATAAATCTCTATGCCGTCGCCGCCCACGTTATTTTCTATGAGAAGATCAAAGGCTACAACCGTTACGTTTGCGTTCTTTTCAGCATATGCTTCACCGGTGTATACAACGGTTATGTTATTTCCGGAATCCCTCTCACCGACCGGCTTGTTAATAAAGAGCGCGTTACCCTCACCCTTATTTACAACGGATACAGTGTTCTCTGAGGATTGTGAGGTTACGGCAACGTAAGCGGGTATCTCGGAGCCATTAAAGCCCTCCACGATAGGACCGTCCTCGTCCCCCTCGTCATCGCCGCCGGACTCACCGCCATCGTCGGGAGCGGAGGTATCAAGCTCCGCTCTTGAGTTAGCAAGATCTCTTACGATACTTGATCTGTTAGTATAGTAAGCACCGACGTTATCAATATAGTAATTTCCGAGAGAGGGCGCGCTGACGTTAAGTCTGAACTCATTGACTCCCATCGCGCTCGATGGCTGAACGTCCCTCACTCTGTTGCCGGTCATAACGTACGCGCCGTTTACATACACGTCGTACTGCATACCGCCCACGCCCTCGTATACCTCTACGCGAAGGTTAAACCATTCGCCAACAGCGGCTTTTGTTAACACGGGGTCGCCCTGATTGGTATTTTTGCCGCCGTAATCCTGCATCTGAAGATAGCCCTCGGACTTGGTGATATAGATAAAGTATGCGGCGCTTCCGCCGGAGCGAACGTAGAACTCAAAGTTAGAGAAATTAGCATCCTCGGCGATAAGAATATCGGTTTCAAATACCGCAACGTCACACCTTGCGGTGCTTTCAGCGGTCTTCCAAAGCAGATACATAGTATCCGCCTCTCCCTTCTCTATAGCGAGCGCCTTGTCACCGTCCTTGTCAACTATTGAGTAAGTAATATCCGCGCTGTCGCCATCCTTATTGCCGTCGTAGAAGCTGATATTCAGATTTGCGGGCATCTCCTCGAAGGTTGCGTAGGTGGGAGCAGTCGAGCCGCTCGTCATCTCAACTCTGGAATCGGGAAGATACGTGTCCATATCAGCCTTGGACGACTGATACAGAATCGAGTTATCAAAGTAGAAAGCACCGATATTGTTTCCGCTTAAGTTCATTCTTACACCGTCTATAATAGACGCCTTGGGAGTGATATTTGCGTAGGCTCTGGTGCCGGTCATTACTAACTCGCCGTTAATGTAGAGGTCGTATACCGTTCCGCTGTCGCCGGCGTATACCTCAACTCTTACGTTAAACCACTCGCCTGTCTTGGCGGGAGTGCTGACGTATTCGGATATGTTATTTTCGCCATCAACCTTGCCACCGTAATCGCAAACGTTCATCTTACTGTCAAAGAGCATGCCGAATACGTTGGAATCGCCGGAGCGGATATAAAGCTCAAAACCGGTGAATGCAGAGCCGTCGGCAGACGTATCGATCAGCATATCCGTAGCGAACACCGCTACTTCAGCATTTGATACAGAACCCGTCTGCTTGAACACCATATAGACGGTATCCCGCTCGCCCTTGTCAACAAGAAGCGCTTTGTCGCCGTCCTTATCCACGGTATCATAGCTTATGTCATCCGAATCGCCGTCCTGATTGTAATCGTAGTAGCTGATATTCAGATTTGCGGGCATCTCCTCAAAGGTTGCGACGGTAGGAGGAGTATGAACAACCGTATCACCGCCCGACTCGCCACCGGATTCGCCACCGGATTCGCCGCCGGATTCGCCACCGGATTCACCGCCGGACTCACCGCCCGTACCTGCAGGACCGAGATTGCCTACGGCATCAGGGTCAAAGCCCTCAGGCATACCGAGCTCAGTAACTGTGAGCTCCTTCTTCGCCTGACCGAACTTAATGTTATCGAAGTAGAATTCACCCTCAAACGCCTTGTTCATAGCAAGAGAAGCATAGGAGAACTGATCTACGGTGTAAAGAGCTCCGCCATCACACATCGCGGGGCTGTAAACGTTAGAGGAAACTATCGCGAGCGTATCGTTGATGTAAATATGGTATCTGAAGGTTTCCAGATCAGTTGAGGGATATATCTCAACTCTGAGATTGAACCATCTGCCAACGTCTGCGCCGATATCATTCTTCTCACGAGTTATACCATTCTTATTGTGATAATCGGTATATCTAAGCACCGCTCCGTCGGAAAGTGACGCAGGTGAGAGTATGAAGAGTATTTGGTTATTATCCATCGAGGTCTTGGATGCAGAACCGAACTTGAACTCAAGCTCCGATCTCTTCGAGAGATTGGTAGCCAGGATATCTACGGAATAGTAGATCATATTTGCTTCCTTGGTCTTCACAAGGAAGTTGGTCATAGCTATAGCAGATGAGGACTCCGTATGGCTCTTCTTGTTTACGTAGAGAACCTTATTAAGATTGTCGCCAATCTCTATTTCTTTGACCTCATATTCGGAGTTATCAGCGATATTATATCTGATATTACCTTCGGGAAGCTCTCCGTCCTCAAAATCGTATATTTCAGGAAGATCTTGATCCGCGTACTCGTACTTAACAACCGGTCCAAGACTAACGATAGTATCTACGAATCTCATCCAGTCGGACTCGGTGTAGATAGGAACCTTTGCTACGCCGATACAGCTGCACATAGCCGTAACTATGGAGGTTGAACCGAATCCGATAGCGTCAACGTTACCCTCGTCAAGACCCAAACCTACGGGAAGTCCTCCCTGGTGAGAGGTAGCACCGCCTACGTAACTATGGGAGAAGGTGCCGTGAGGCTTCATATATCCGCTCTGCTTGGCGTAAGAGTTAAGCACAGCCGCGGGACCCTTTTCACCGAGAGTGTTGCTGATCGTGTCGAGAACTCTCTTTGAAAGTGCCTCATCCTTTATATGTGTTTTAGCGTTGCTGATCAGACCTGCGAGAGCCTCCCAGCAGTTGTAAACCTCACAAATATTTCCGGTAGACGGCTCGTCGCCCATAATACCGGTGAGAATACCGTCAGCCGCCTTCTCTGCTTCAGGGTATGCTATTCCGAAGTGGTTATATATAGGCATAATTTTCATTAAGCCGTTAGTGTTCTGGAACTTAACGTCGTCGGTATCGGGATTGAAATCGTTACCGTACAGACCGTTATCGTTAATATGCTCGTTCAGCCATTTGATGAGAATATCCGCAATGGTCATACCCTCGGTCAATCTGAAAACGTAGCCGTTCAGACCAGGCACGTCAACGTACAGCTTGCCGCCGGCATCCGTTTGATAGCTGTTGGGGTAATCTGCCATTAGCTGACTTGCCTTATATGCGCCCGTGCTCTTACTGTAGTTGGATATCTGAGAATATGTGGAATTGAGCTCGTTACCTATCGAATATGGCTGTGCGTCTATATCGCGGCCGTTAAGATAGGTAATAAACGCGGAGTGAGATTTCATATACGCGACAGATTCCTCGGTGCTGCCTACGGCTACTACGTCAGATGCCATCACTACCTTGCTGACCGCATCAGATACAGCCACGGTAACTCTGTCGGTTATCTTGTCCGCGGAAGCGGTAACCATTTCGGGAATAACCGGCTTCAGAGATTCGGGAAGACCGGTTTTAGCCCAGTATTCCTCCGCACTCTCGCCGTCACCTTCGTGGCCGTTAGGGGTATCGTGCGTAGGCTTCTCACCAAAGGTGCTGAGAACGATAACACAGCTGGAAATATCGCGTCCGCGACGGGTTAAACCGTATTTATCGGTATACTCCTTGCCGAGCTGGGGCAGATAGAAATATCCGTTAGAATCCTGTATTGCCTTGCAGTAGTACACCATCTGTGCCTGCAGGTATTTAGGCAAATACTTTGAAATATCGCCGCCCATGGTACTTAGAGCGCCCGACGATGAGATATGACCGAGTATCTGTCGCATCGCCTCAGGATTAGGAAGAAATCCGTCGTAATCTCTGCCCGAAGGCGTGGAATAAAAGCATCCTATAGCCGGGTCGTAGAGATTTGCCCACCAGACCGGAAGCTCGTCTGAGAACATCGAGTAGTATGTTCTGAACGC
>JAZOTE010000003.1:0-23243 GCA_045657485.1 Eubacteriales bacterium | reverse complement strand
CGTTCTTCTATGGTAAAATGGGTATAGCTCATATTGAATTCTCCTTTTGTTATTTGTTGTGTGGTAACTTCATTATAACACAGGATTCAATATGAGTGTTCTTTTTTCTTAAAAGTGTTGCACTTGATAGTATAATTCACCGCAAGGAAATGAGGACGGAGAATTTTACATTCTCCGTCCTCTCACTATACGTGGATAAATCGTATTTTGTTAAAACCATCCTTAAGAGTACACACCGTTGTGAATGGTCTTTGTTTTTGGAATCGTCTTGCGGAGCCGGCTGAAAGCCAAGTTCGAAAAGCATTTTACTGGTTCACTATTTATTCGGCGAAACACTTCGTATCTTACGTTACTGTGGAAATATTCGTCTTACCTGTTTTTACACGTTTGTCTAAAAAAATTGCATTTTTTCACACTTTATCGAGGTAAAGGGCGAAACCAACAAAAAAATTATTAATAATTTGTTCATTTATTTTTTTTATCGGAAATTTTGCCAAAATAATCCATAAAGACCATTGCTTGCTTGTTGACACCCTTTATTTTATATGCTACAATAAAAAATACTAAATCATAGGGATCAGTCTCGGCGCCGTTATGAAAAATGCACAAAGCAGAGCGTGCCGCAGAAAATCTGACAGGAGAAGTATGGAAGATAGAAACGTTTTGGACGAATCTAAAATCGACACTACAACAGCGGTCGGAGTTCTCGAAAGGACCACAGCAGAAGCGCAGAAGGTGATAATGCCGTTTGAATATGCAGAGGACGAGCACTACTATGCAGAAGCTCTCGGTGACATCAAAAGAAAGCCCTTCTACGATTTTGTGAAGCGAGCAATGGACATAATTTTGTCTGCGTTTGGCCTTATCGTGACTTTGATTCCGATGATTATCATTGCTATACTTGTTAAGTGTACGTCTCCGGGACCTGTTTTTTATAAACAGGAGCGTCTCGGTCTTAACGGCAAGCAGTTCATGCTTATCAAGTTTCGCACAATGGTAGATAACGCAGAGAAGGACGGTGCCCGTTGGTCGCTTGGCGATGTAGATAACAGAATAACTAAGCTTGGATCATTTTTGCGTGCTACAAGATTTGATGAGCTGCCGCAGCTTTGGACTTGCCTTGTAGGTACACTGTCTATAGTCGGTCCTAGACCCGAGCGTGAGATGTTCTACGATAAATTCGAGGAACATATTCACGGATTCCGCGAACGCCTTAAGGTGAAGCCCGGTCTGACAGGACTTGCTCAGATAAACGGAGGCTACGATCTTCGCCCGGAGGAAAAGATCGTCTACGACGTAGAATACATAAAAAATCGCTCAATATGGCAGGATATAAAGATCATATTCGGTACCTTTGCGGTCGTACTTTTCCGCCGCGGCGCTAAATGATAGGAGAGCTATGAAAATTGCTTTAATCGGAAACAGTGACGTAAGTATATACACTTACAGATGCGAACTGATAGAAAGACTGATTTCTGACGGACATAACGTAACCGTGGTGACACCGCAGGGCGATCGTGTTGAAGATATGATTCTGATGGGATGTGAATACATAGAAACAAAGGTGGATAGGCACAGCACTAATCCAATCAAGGATTTCGGACTGCTGAAAAACTACTACAAAATTTTAAAAGCCCTGAAACCCGACATAGTATTATCCTACACGATCAAACCTAACATATACGCATCAATTGCTTGTGCTTCGCTGAAAATACCAATAGTTGTGAACGTTACGGGTCTTGGAACGGCTGTAGAAAATCCGGGATGGAAACAGATTGTTACAACTATGTTATACCGTATCGCCTTCAGAAAGGTAAAAACAGTATTTTTCCAAAACGAAGATAACAGACAATTTTTCGCAGAAAGAAATATCGCTACTGCAAAGCATAAAATGTTACCCGGCAGCGGTGTAAATTTGCAGAAATATCAGTTGACTGAATATCCGGACGATTCAGAGATAAATTTCGTTTTTGTCTCAAGATTGATGCAGGAAAAGGGTATAGATCAATATCTCGATGCGGCAGATTACATAACAACCCGATATCCCAACACTAGATTTCACGTTTGCGGTGCTTGTGAGGATGAATATAAGCAAAAAATGGATAATGTGACAAAAAATCCTAAAATTATCTATCACGGTGTGGTTAAGGATATGTCCCGGATTTTCAAAGATATGCACTGCACGGTTCATCCAACCTACTATCCGGAGGGTCTGGCAAACGTGTTGCTTGAAAGCTGTGCATCGGGCAGACCTATCATAACTACGGATAGAGCGGGATGCCGCGAGGTCGTAGAGAATGGGGTAAACGGATATGTTTGCAAACAAAAGGACAGTGAAGATCTGATACGTCAGATAGAGAAATTTCTATCCTTGACAAATGACCAAAGGCGCGAAATGGGCATTGCAGGACGTAGAAAGGTTGAGAATGAGTTTGATAGACAGATAGTGGTAAACGCCTATCTAGAAGAATTGAAAGGATAATCGTAATGAGAAGAATCTTGCATGTTTTAGGCGGGTTAAATCGCGGCGGTGCAGAAACAATGATAATGAATTTGTACCGAAATACCGATCGCCAAAACTTTCAGTTTGATTTTGTCATTCACAACGAGAATATGCAAGATTATTCCAGAGAAATAGCAGAGCTCGGAGGTAAAATCTACGTGTTTCCGAAATTTACCGGAAGAAATTACCGTGAGCTTAAAGCCAAATGGAACACCTTTTTTAACGAGCATCCGGAATATAAAATTTTACATTCACACGTAAGAAGCTATGCTTCTCTTTATCTTCCAATTGCAAAGAGGCATGGAGTTAGGACTATTATACACAGTCATTCTACATCAAACGGCAGTGGTATCAAGTCCGTAGCAAAAAAGTTTTTGCAATATCCTTTGAGATTTCAGGCAGATAGATTTATAGGATGCTCGGAAACGTCAGGAAAGTGGTTGTTCGGCAAAAGGATAGTGAACAGCGAAAAATATCACACCCTGCAAAATGCTATAGATATTGATAAATTCAAATTTAATGAAACCGTTAGAAACCAATACCGCGCAGAGCTTAATTTAGAGGGCAGAGTATATGCACACGTTGGCAGACTGCATCCGGCTAAAAATCACAGCTTTCTTTTGGACATATTCAAAAAAATTCATGAGATTGACAGCACGTCGGTTTTGCTTTTGATCGGTGACGGTGATCTCCGTCAAGATATAGAGAAAAGAATTCTCGAATTGGGTCTTGGAGAGTCTGTGAAAATGCTCGGCAACAGATCAGACGTGGATAAGCTTTTATCTGCGTCTGACGTATTTCTTTTCCCTTCGGAATGGGAAGGGGTTCCTCTTACCGTGGTCGAGGCACAGGCCAATGGTTTGCCCTGCCTGGTTTCCAATCGCGTTACCACTGACGTATGTGTTTCGGAGCTTGTCACCAGATTGTCCATAGATGTCGGAGTTGATAGCTGGATAAAATGTATTATGGAGATTGATGCCGAACGCAAGGACGTATCAGAGAAAATTGCAACCGCAGGATATGACGTCAGAAAAAACGCCCGGTGGTTAGAAAAGTATTATTTGGAGTTGATAGAATGAGAGTAATGCTCATTACACCGACGCTTAACTTAGGTGGCGCGGAAATTATGGTAGAAAATTTAGCAAATGCTTTGAATAAACTTGATCAAGAAGTGACAGTAGTAAGCTTGTATACTTGTAGTAGCCCGATAACCGAAAGGCTTGAATCCAACAAAACGGACGTCAGATATTTGGAAAAAAAGAAAGGCTTGGATTTATCTATGATATCCAAGCTTTTACGTCTTATGAGAGAGATAAAGCCCGACGTTGTTCACTCACATAATAACGCTATGCAATACGCGATACCGGCAGCAATTATGGCAGGTGTTAAAAAACGAACGCATACGGTTCATAGTATTGCAGAAAAGGAGTTGGGAGGATTAGCAAAAAAAGCGGCTAAAGTGCTATATAGATTTTTTAATCTTATTCCGATAGCGTTAAGTGAAGCCGTGGCAGATACAGTTGAACAGGTTTATAAAATTGAAAAAGAAAAGATACCTGTAATTTTCAATGGGATGGATTTGTGTAAATGTAAACAAAAGGTTGAATATTGCTCGAAAGATACATTTAATATTTTGCATATTGGAAGATTTGCCAAAGAAAAAAACCATACGATGCTGATAAGAGCGTTTAGTAAATTTCACAGCATCTATACCGACAGCACGCTGACATTGCTTGGCGATGGTGATGAGAGAAAAACAATAGAACAAACAATTATAGAATGCGGTGTACAAGATAGTGTAAAATTGATGGGTAATCAAGCCGATGTTTACGGCTTCTTAAGCAAAGCTGATATTTTTGTTTTACCATCGCTTTACGAAGGCATACCTCTTTCTATGATAGAAGCTATGGGAACAGGATTACCAATCGTAGCATCTAGGGTTGGTGGAATTCCCGATATGGTAATTGATGGAGAATCCGCAATATTGATTGATGTGGATGAAAAAGCACTGGTTGATGCACTTGTTACACTATATGAGAATGAAGAGCTTCGAAAAAAAATAGGTGAAAATACCCAAAAAGCAGCAGTAGCTTTTTCGTCAGAAGAAATGGCAAGAAAATATTTAGAAATATATAGCAAGTAAAAGAGTATAAAGAATGAAAATTTGTTTTTTTTTACCGACTTTAGGAAGCGGCGGTGCCGAAAGAACAGTAACGTATTTGTCTGACAGATTTGCTAATGATGGTCATGACGTAAGTGTTTTGACGTTGTTTGGTAATGTGTTCTACAACTTAAATCCAAACGTAAAGGTTATCTGTATAAACGTCAATACCGGTTATAATAATCTGATAGAAAGGTTGTTAAATATAGTCAAGCGTTTTTACAGATCGCGAAAATACTTGGCATCAAATATACCGGATGTGGTTTTTTGTATGTTACCCGAAACCGCCAAGTACATATCCGGATTTGCGAAGCGAAAGAAAATAAGGATTATCACGTCTGAAAGAAACAATCCGTCACTTGATGGAAATTTAAAGCTCAAAAGCAAAATATTCAAAAAAAGCGCCGGAGTTGTTTTTCAAACCGAGAGGGCAAAGCTTTGGTATTCCACAGACATACAGAAAAAAAGCATAGTAATACACAATGCTGTAGGTAACGATCTGGTGTATAAAATTCCCCAGATAACCGACAGAAATAAAAAAATAGCCGCGGTTGGAAGATTGAGCAGTCAAAAGGATTATCCGACCTTGTTCAGAGCCTTTAGGCATGTGTTAGATGTGTATCCCAATTATACGTTAGAGCTCTTTGGAGAAGGTCCTGAAAAAGAGAATTTAATTCGCTATGCGGATGATCTTGGAATTTTAGAAAACGTTAAGTTTATGGGTGTACATAAGGATGCAATATTAAAGATTGCCGACTCTGCTTGCTATGTGTTAAGTTCATTGTACGAGGGTATGCCAAACGCGCTTATGGAGGCTATGGCAGTAGGATTGCCATGTATATCTACAGATTGTCCTAACGGTCCGGCTGAACTAATTGAAAACGAAAAAAACGGCATTCTAGTTCCTGTTGGAGATAGCGATGCCTTATCCAAAGCTATTCTGCGTATGATTGAGGACCGAGAATTCGCTCAAGGTTGTGGAACAGAAGCGAAGAAGATTCTTGAAACACACAACGTTGATGTTATATCCGGACAGTATTTAGATTTTGTAATGAGTGTATTATCACGGGAAAATATCAAATGACAACCAAAGTAAAATTATCAACCGGCATAGTGCCGGAAAGCGTTCAAGATAAGCCGAAGCGCCATATATTATTCTGGATAATGATGGCGGGCTTTATGGGGCTTATCTACGTCAGAAATATTATGGAGATCGAGTACCCCATAGTAGTTCTTTTGCTTTACGCAGGTGCTATGGCTCTCTTATGCGATCACGACGAGATAATAGCTCTCGCCGTGACCTTTGTACCGTTATCTGCCGCTTTTCAGTATAGATACGCGCTCCTTGTGCTGATGGTCGTCTATGCTATAAAGCATATGAGAGATATTTTGAAAATTAATCTTTCAGCATATATTCCTCTCCTTCTTATGATGGTGTGGGAGCTTATGCACGGTATAACAGGCGAGTTTTCATTTACTTCTTATCTGCAGGGCTTTACCGAGCTTATATTCTGCAGCTTTGTGCTCTCTCTGCCAAACAAGAAATTTGATTACTCTCTTATCAGCAGAGTTCTGGCTGTTTGCGTGGCTTTTGCCTGCACCGTGCTGCTGCTTAAGCTTCTTCCGGAGGTTAATTACAATTTCGAGAAGATCTTCGAGGGCGGAAATTACCGCTTTGGAATAAATGATGAAAATGCCGAAAGCTACGTAATGAACTACAACGCAAATGCTCTCGGATTTATGTGTAATATGGCTATCGCCGGTTTGCTCATACGTATGATGTCACGGCGAGTGAATATTATCGACGCAGCTCTTATCGGAGTGCTGGTATTCTACGGAGCTCTCACTCTTTCCAGGTCCTTCGTCCTTTGCTTCGCATTGGTTATAGTTCTCTCTATGTTTGCGTCAGGTATTAAGCTCGGTAAGATTGTCAGAAACGTTGTGCTCTTCTCTCTGGCAGTAGCAATGATGCTCTTGGTTCTTCAGCTGACCGTCCCATACATTCTAAATAATATTCTGGAGCGCTTTATGGAGGATGACGTTACCGGAGGCAGAGCTAAGCTGATGGTATGGTATAACGAATACATATTCTCCGATTTGGAGCATCTGCTCTTTGGCACAGGACTTCAGAATATACTCGGTAAAGTAAATCTTGGCGCCCACGTAAAAATCGAGGCTGTACCGCATAATGCTGTTCAGGAGCTTGTAGTTGTTTGGGGATTACCGGGAATTGTTTTGTTTGGTGTATTCGTGATTTACATGATAATCAATGCCAAGAAACAAAACGGTGTAAAGCTGGTAAATTTTATACCGATGATCGTTTGGTTTGTTATGGGAATGAGCGGACAGTGGATAACGTCCGGCAAGAATATGCTTTTCCAGCTTTGGATTTGTATCATTCTTTCTAGTCAATTAATATTGGAAAAGGTTAACGATAATGAAGTTTAAGAGCATGTTTAAATTAAAAAAATGGGCAAATTTGTATGCAAATTCAAGGCTATCCCATTGCTTGCCTGATAAAGAATATATAAAACTGATTGGATGGATTAATGGAATGAAATTTAATCTAGACAATCCCAAAACCTTTAACGAAAAGCTCCAATGGCTAAAGCTTTACGATCGCAAGCCTGAATATACTCGTATGGTAGATAAATACGAGGCTAAGGGATACGTAGCGGAGAGAATCGGAAAAGAATATATTATTCCGACTCTTGGCGTGTGGGATAAGTTTGACAATATAGACTTTAACAGTCTTCCCGATCAATTCGTGCTTAAATGCACGCATGACAGCGGCGGGCTTGTAATATGTAAGGATAAGAGCCGGCTTGATATTAAAGCTGCAAGGAAAAAAATTAACAAGCATATGAAGCGCAAATATTTCTATATTTGGCGCGAATGGCCATACAAGGACGTAAAGCCAAGGATTATAGCGGAGAAATATATGGAGGATGAAAAGACCGCAGAGCTTCGTGACTATAAATTCTTCTGCTTTAACGGTGAAGCAAAGCTTCTGTTTATAGCGACGGACAGACAGACTGCAGGAGAGGAAACGAAATTTGATTTCTTCGATATGGAATATAACCATCTTCCGTTTACTAACGGACATCCCAACGCGGCTGTTCCGCCCGAAAAGCCTATGTGCTTTGATGAAATGCGCAGTCTGGCAGAGAAGCTTTCTGCCGGTATTCCTCATCTGCGTGTAGATTTCTATGAGGTTAACGGCAGAGTTTACTTTGGTGAGTTAACGTTCTCTCATTGGAGTGGTATGGTGCCGTTTGATCCGGTGGATTGGGACGATAAGCTCGGCGAGTGGATAGATTTGTCAAAATTGGAGAAAAAATGAGAGTTTTAAGGCAAGTTAAAAATTTAGTTAAATGGATTATCGAAAAATATTTGATACACAGAAGACGTTGCTGTGAAATCAAAAAATTCCAAGATTCCCAAAGAGTACAGATTACGGAGAGCGTAAAACTGACGAAGGAACAGGAGAAGTCGATTGATAAGCTTTATCTTGAAAATTACGGCAGTAAAATTCCGTATATGTGGCACAAAAACTTTATGGCACATTCCGGTAAATTTGATGAAAAATATTTTCCGGAACTTTTATTCATTCCGGAATTTGAGTTTTTTATGAATGAGCATTCACATTACGCTAAAGTTTTGGCTGACAAAAACGTAATATCATTTTTTGCCAATGCTGCAAATGTGAAAACTCCAAATACAATATTGTCATCTACTTGTGGAATGTTTAGAGATGGCAGAATGAACAAGCTCAATGAAAGAGAAGCGGCAGAAATTATTTCTGACATAGGAGAGGTGTTTATAAAACCAAGTGTGGATAGTTGTAGTGGCAGAGGTTGCTTCGTTGCTGACTTTCAAGAAGGGGTGGATACAGTTTCCGGTCAATCGGTGGCCGATTTGCTTCAAGCTTTGGGTAAAGATTTTGTTATACAAGAGCGCATTGTGTGCCATCAATCAATTTCGGATATTTACGCTAGAGCGGTAAACACATTTAGAATTATCACGTACAGGTGGAAAGATGACATATTACATATGCCTGTGATTATGAGAATAGGAAGAGGCGGCAATTTTGTAGATAATGCTCATGCCGGTGGTATGTTTATAGCTATTGACGATGATGGAGTAATGCACGAAAAAGCTATAACTGAATTTAATTTGCAGTTTACACATCATCCCGATACAAACGTAGAGTTTGAGAAAGTGCGTATTCCGCTAGTTTCCAAAGCAATAGACGCAGCCAAAAAAATGCACATTGTAGTGCCACAGCTGGGTGTAGTTAATTGGGATTTCACTATTGATAAAAGTGGCGAAGCGATTCTGATTGAAGCAAACACTCTAGGCGGAAGTGTTTGGCTTCCTCAAATGGCACATGGATGCGGTCCTTTTGGTGATAGAACTGCAGAGGTATTAAGGTGGATTAGGCTTCTAAAAAATGTTGGGCCCAAGCAACGCAAACATTATCAATTCGGTCATGCAGACATTTAAGATGTGTAAAAGGGAAAAGTATAAAAACGATTCAGTTATCCGGATTTACACTTTAACTAACTACCGTGAGATTGGAACAAACGACCTAATAGTGGAGAGTAAAAAAATATTTAATGAAAGAAAAAAAGATTGGGTTTTCGATCGTATTCAAAGGTGCGGAGCGTTTTTTGGTTAAATTTCTCGGCCTTGTAGTCAGCATAGTTTTAGCCAGACTATTGGCTCCTGAGGAATTTGGTCAGGTAGCTATAATTACCGTTTTTATCAATTTGTGCCAAGTGTTTGTAGATTCAGGCTTGAATTCTGCTTTGGTACAGAATAAAAAAGCGGACAGTGTTGATTATTCCACGGTTTTTTATATAAGTCTTGCGGTAGCGGCTATTATGTCCGCCGCACTTATTCTGACAGCTCCTATAATAGGAGAATATTACGAGAATGACGCCATAGTTTTACCTCTACGCGTCTATTCTTTGTCTTTGTTCGTATCCGCATTTAGCGCGGTTCAGAATGCAAAGCTACAGCGAGAGATGAAATTCAGAACGGTGCTGTATACCAGCCTTTCGTCTACTATTTTGTCTGCGGCTATCGGTATCACTTTGGCGGCGCTGGGCGCTGGGATATGGGCGCTGATAGTATACTACTTTGCTTATACTGTGTTCTCCTCTTTAGCTATATTGATAGCCGACAGATGGGTACCCACCCTTGAGTTTTCCTTATCCAGAGCCAAGGAACTGTTTTCTTACGGATGGAAGATGCTCGTATCCGGTCTTCTCTGTAGCTTATACGCTGATATACGTACGTTGATAATAGGTAAAATGTTTTCCGAGGCGCAGCTCGGATACTATAATCGTGGACAGCAGTTTCCGACTATAATATCAGGAACAGCTGAAACGACAATTAATTCTGTAATTTTTCCCGCAATGTCGGAAAAACAGGATGATAGAAAAGAAATAAAGAAGCTTGCTAAACAAACCGTAGCTCTTGGATGCCTTATAATGATGCCAGTTATGGTTGGTATGTCTATTGCTGCGAAAAATATTATACTTGTTCTATTGACTGACAAGTGGTTACCGGCTGTAATGTTTATGCAGATTATTTGCATGGGAAGCGCAAACATAGCTTTGGTTTGCGCCGGCCTTACAGCAATAAAATCAGTAGGCAGAAGCGACGTTTATATGCGGTTGGAGCTTGTTCGTAGAATAGCTATGCTGGCTGTACTGCTAGTGAGCGTGTTTGCATTCAGATCGGTGGAGGCTATTGCGTGGGGATATGCTATCAGCGCGTGGATAGACGTTGTGATAATATCCGTACCGGTTAAAAGGCTGATAGGATACGGCTTGATAGAACAGCTATGCGACGTTTGGAAGATAATTCTAGCGGCTCTTTTAATGGGCGGAGTAGTGTTTGCGGTTGGACTGCTTTCTGCTCCTGCGTGGTTGATTTTAATACTTCAAATTGCATCCGGGATAATAATTTATCCCGCTTTATGTTGCGTGCTTAAAATTGATTCTTTTATACAAATTGCAAATAAAGCTTTACAATTTCTTAAAAATAGGCAGAAAGGAAACTGAATGAACCACTCCGAGCTTTTTGAAAAAATATATAAAAGACCGCCGAGCTTCGAGGCTTTTTGCCCTTATAGAGTGTGTCCTATAGGCGCGCATATCGATCATCAGAAGGGCAGGGTGACCGGTCTGGCGATCAACAAGGGCATACACATCTCATACGACAAGAAAATGAACGGCGTGGTGGAGCTTGTGTCGCTGCAATTCGGCAAGCGGGCGCAGTGGCACGTCAATTGCACTCCTGCGGACAAGCAGGGCGACTGGGCGGATTACCTGCGCGGTGCTACTATTGCGCTGGCGTCAAGATACGCGCTCTCCGTAGGAGTTTGCGGCGTTATAGACGGAGATTTGCCTATCGGTGGGCTTTCGTCCTCTGCCGCCGTGACGATAGCTTATCTTTCCGCTCTATGTCGTGTGAACGGAATAGAAATCAGCCGCTCCGAGCTTGCCTATATGGCTCTGGAGGCGGAGAATGAGTACGTTGGCGTATCCTGCGGTAAGCTGGATCAGTGCTGTGAGGTCTATTCAAAGAAAAATCATCTCCTATATCTGAATCCTGCCGACGACACGTACGAGCTTATTCCCACAAGTCCGAATATGAAGCCGTATAAAATAGCAATATTCTTCTCCGGCGTGGAGCGTACCCTGGCAGAAACAGGATATAATTCTCGCGTTGACGAATGCCGTGCCACAGCATTTACTTTGCTTTCTATGGCAGGAAAGAAGAATATCAAGCTGGAGCAGACAACCTTAAACCAAGTACCCTACGAGATATACGAGAAGTACCGCGATAAGCTGCCGCCTGCCTTTATTAAGCGAGCGGAGCATTGGTTCGGGGAAACTGCCAGAGTTGAAGCGGGCGTTGAGGCGTGGCGCAGAGGCGATCTTGAAGCATTCGGAAAGCTGATATTTGAGAGCGGAAGTTCATCTATTTATAATTACGAAACGGGATCTCCGGAGCTGAAGGCGCTCTATGAAATAATGCTGGAAACTCCCGGAATATACGGCGGAAGATTTTCTGGCGCGGGCTTCAAGGGGTGCTGTATGGCGTTTGTTGATCCGGAAAGGGCAGAGGAGATTTCCGCTGTAGTAGAGGAAAAATATCTTGCGCTTTTCCCTGAGCTTGCAGGCAAATATACATCTGCAATTTGCGAAAGCTCGGACGGAGTATTGCTGTCATAATTGCCACAAAAACGCAAAAAATGCAAAGTATAATTTGCAAATATGTAAATAATTGGTTATAAAAAGTGAGATTGAACGATAAATGAAATGTATAATACTTGCGGCGGGATATGCAACGAGGTTGTATCCTTTGACCGAAAATTTCCCTAAGCCACTGCTTGAGGTAGGCGGCAGAACTATTATGGATATACTGCTTGACGACGTGCAGAAAAGCGGCGTTATCGACGAGTATATTGTAATTTCAAACAGCCGCTTTTACAGTCATTTCGCGGCTTGGAGCAAAAGCCGTTCCGAGTGTATAACCGTGATTGATGACGGAACCTCGTCAAATGAGAATAGACTCGGCGCTGTCAGGGATATTGATTTTGCCGTTAGGGAGCTTGGTATTTCAGACGACGCGCTTGTTATGGCGGGAGATAATCTTCTCGATTTCAGTCTTTGCACGTTTATTGATTATTCATTGGCGCGTGGTTCCAGCTGCGTTATGCGATATTTTGAGCCGGATTCCCTCAGGCTTTCTAAGAGCGGCGTGCTTGTTTTGAATAGTGGAGATCGGGTTGTGAAAATGCAGGAAAAGCCTGCTGTTCCTGAGTCAAATTGGTGCTGTCCGCCTTTCTATTATTTCACACGGGGTGCCATTAACCGTGTTTCCGAGGCGCTTTCCGATGGGTGCGGCGCGGATGCTCCCGGAAGCTTTATCGAGTGGCTTTGTCTGCGCGATACAGTCTTTGCTATGGAGATGCCGGGCAAGCGTTACGATATCGGAAACCTTGAAAGCTACGAGAAGGTTAAAAGGGAATACGTTCCCCTCTGACTTTGAATAATATTCTGCGTTTTTTCAAATCACATTTGATTTTTCGGGCGATTTTGAGTTGGTTTCTCAAATTTTTATTACACGTCTATGCTTTTTTCTCTTTTTACACCGTTCTCTGCAAAGCGTTTTGCCCGAATTTCGTCGCCACGGTACAACAATTTCCCCGGTTATCCGGGGTTTTTGTTTTCTTTTAATTGCTTTCGTTTTACCGTTTATATCTGCTTTAGCTTTAGCAACTGCATTATACAATTGCTTCGTTTCACCGTTTATATCTGCTTTAGCTTTGGCAACTGCATTATAGCATTTTGCTTTCACCGTCGATGCTTGTCTTTTCGGTTTCAAACGATGCACTCTCGGAGCTTTTTGCCGCCTATATTTTTGCTTACGTTTCTGTATCCGCATATTTTCGGATCGCTTTAGCTGCGCTTTCCGATTATCAGCAGACGTATGGAGTATTCGTTTGTTTTTGCTGTTTCTATCCGGCGTATTATTTCTGCGTGCTTACTCCTTGATTGCCTGCATAATGCACAATTATTTGTGGTAAAATTTGGTCATTTTGCTATTAAAATAACGTAATTGTCGACAAGAATATTCACATTTATGCAAATATGTCCAAATTGTAAAAAGGTACTTGAAATTTCGACGTCATTGTATTATAATATATATGTATTATGGGCGCGCTAGGTGCGCTGATGTTTTTACGGGAGGAAGACTGATATGATTTACGATTTGCAGAGAGCCGGAATTGGTAAGAGAATATCCGCCTTTCTTTTTGATTTTATAATCTTCGTTACTCTCGCCGTCGGCGTGGCTTTCGTTGTTTCCTCGGTTCTGGATTACGAGTCAAACGCGAATCGCGTCCGTGATATACGCACGGAGTACAGTGAGGAATACGGTGTTAAGCTTGATATTTCAAACGAGGAGTTTGATAAGCTTTCCGAGGATGAGAAAGCGAATTACAGGGCGGCAGAGGAAGCTTTCGCAAAGGACGAGGAGGTAAACAATCTTTACGGCGTTATGCTGAATTATATCTTGGTGATAATAAGCTCCAGCCCTCTCGTCAGTAATATTATTTTAGAGTTTGTAGTTCCGCTCTTTCTTGGGAACGGTCAGACTCTTGGCAAGAAGATATTCGGTATAGGCGTGGTGCTTCAGGGAGGCATCAAAATCACCGGACTCTCCCTCTTCACGCGCAGCGTGCTCGGTAAGTTCGCGATAGAAACGGTTATACCGATCATAGCGTTTTTGATGCTGCTGTTTACTCCGAACGGTATAGTGGGCGCGATTATTCTTTTGGCGCTCCTGGTCGCTAATTCCGTGCTGCTTCTGGCGTCCAAAAATCACACGCTGATACACGATATTGTTTCGTATTCGGTTTGCGTGGATATGTCAAGCCAGCTTATATTCGAGTCGGAGGAGGCGCTTATCGAGTACAAAAACCGTATTCACGCCGAGGCAAACGACAAGGGCGGCGCAGATTATTAACTTCGTAAGCTGACAGACTTCAAGGTTGTCTTTGGGTGGCTTTAGACGGTTCTGCCTACGGTCTCCGCACGATGTATAACATATGGGTATATAACTAAATTTATATATTAAATATTTTCACTTTCAGGGAGGTTTTATGAAAGTCGAACTTCGCAATCTAACCAAAATCTTTCCCAGCCGAAACAAGAAATCCGGCGAGGAGGTAGTAGCTGTAAGCAACTTCACCTACACCATTCCGGACGGTAAGCTTGTAGGTCTTCTCGGCCCGTCGGGCTGCGGAAAGTCCACTACTCTTTATATGATCAGTGGTCTTCAGAATCCCTCTTCGGGACAGATCTTCTTCGGTGATGAGGACGTTACCGATCTTTCTCCTGAGAACAGAGGCATAGGCCTTGTGTTCCAGAACTACGCTCTGTATCCCCATATGACCGTAAAGCAGAACATTATGTTCCCTCTTCAGAATCTTAAGGGCGCGGACAAAATGACTAAGGAAGCTATGCTTGAGAGAGCGTACGAGGCTGCGAAGCTCGTTCAGATCGACGAGCTTATGGACAGAAAGCCCTCTGAGCTTTCAGGCGGTCAGCAGCAGAGAGTTGCTATCGCGAGAGCGCTGGTAAAGATGCCCAGAGTTCTTCTTCTCGACGAGCCCCTTTCCAACCTTGACGCCCGTCTGCGTCTGCAGACCCGTGAGGAGATCAGAAGAATCCAAAAGGAAACCGGCATAACCACTATTTTCGTAACTCACGACCAGGAGGAAGCTATGTCTATCTCCGACGTTATAGTAGTTATGAAGCTTGGCGTGGTTCAGCAGGTTGGCAAGCCTCAGGATATCTACGACGATCCTACCAATCTGTTCGTTGCCAAATTCCTCGGTACTCCCCCCATCAACGTTTTTGAGGGCAGAGTAGAGGGTGGCAAGCTCTATCTCGGTGAGAATGCTGTTCTTGACGTTCCCGGCGTTGAGGACAGGCCCGTATACGTGGGCATTCGTCCTGAGGGCTTTATTCCCACGGAGGATGGCGCTATGGTTTGCGAGCTTCGCAACGTAGAGGTTATGGGACGTGACGTTTCAGTTGTTGCCGCTCATTCGGCTTCTCTGAACCCTATCGTACGAGCTATCGTTGATGCGGACAACGACATCCGCCTCGGAGCTGCAACCGTTTCCTACACACTTAAATCTCACAAGGTGTTCCTCTTTGATAAGGAAACCGAGGAGAGAATATACTTCGGCGATCAGTCCCCCAGACCTATCCCCACCTTCGAGGATGAGGCGGAAAACGCAGATATCGCGGCGGAGGATAACTGATTATGACTAAAATAATGGACTCCGTAAGCAGCTTTTTCGTTAACGGTGTCTGGGAAACCTTCTGTAAAAAGTGGGTGTGGAAGGGCTTCTTCGTAAATCAGGTTTACAAGAAGTTCGATAAGTGGAAGGCGTGGCTTTATCTTTCTCCTGCCATCGTGCTTCTTCTTATCTTCACCGCCTGGCCGATCTTCAACACTGTAAAGATGGCGTTTACAAACTATTATAACTCCTGGGATGCTCTCGCAGGTATAGAGTTCACCTACGGTATAGAGAATTTCCGCAGCGTTATGATAGAATTTCCGGACTTCCTTGATTACCTTTTTAACACTATGCTTCTGTGCGTGGCTACGGTTCCCGTTTCTACCGTGCTCGCGCTACTGATCGCGGTTTGTCTTAATTCCATAAAGCCCCTGCAGAAATTGCTGCAGACCATTTTCTTCCTGCCTTACGTTACAAACTCCATCGCAATAGGTATGGTATTTGCCGCGATGTTCAGTATCGTAGGTAATAACCTCGGCGTTATTAATAATTTCCTGGTTGCGCTTGGACTTGACTCTGTCAACTGGATCAACGTTGGCTCGAACTACTGGAACAATTTCTGGGTTCTTTTGATTTACATAGTATGGAACGCGCTTCCGTTTAAGATTCTCGTTCTTCTCGGCGGTCTTCAGGGCATCAACAGGCAGTATTATGATGCCGCGAAGATTGACTCCACTCCCCGTTGGCGTGTGTTTACGAGAGTTACCGTTCCGCTCCTTTCTCCTATGATCGCATACGTCGTTATTACCAGCTTTATCGGTGGATTTAAGGAGTATTCCTCCATCGTCGGTATATTCGGCGAGCGTATGGGACCGGCAGGTGACTTTGAGTGGGGCACTATGGTCGGATATATTTATAAGATGCTTCCCAGCGGTTGGTACGGTGACGCAAGCGCTGCGGCGATCATACTGTTCCTTATTATCTTTGCCGTTACGCTCGTAAACCTTTACGTCAGCGGCAAGAAGACGCATTATTAAGGAGGTGCTTCAGATGGCAAGTGATATCAAAATTATGTCCGAGAAGGATCTCCGTAAGGTAACGATCGTTCAGACGGTATCAAAAATCTCAGTTAAGGTAGCGCTGTACGTTTTCCTTATCGCTATGGCGATCATCGTAATTTTCCCATTCTACTTTATGATTCTGTCTTCTCTGAAGAGCTACGAGGTATATCAGTCCATAACCGAGCCCGTTCTCTATATTGATCTTAGACCGGACAACATTCTTATCAACCCCGAAAACAGAATTATGTGGGAGAGAATAGTATTCTCAAACTACGTTGACGTATTCGACGGAACCGACCTCGGACGTATGTTTATCAACACCGTTATAGTAGGTATCGTTTCAACTCTTCTTTCTCTCGTCATTACGGTTCTCTCCGCATTCGCGTTTGCCCGTCTTGAGTTCAAGGGCAAAAACGTTTTGTTCGCGGCGCTCCTCGGCACGATGATGATCCCCGGAGAGCTGTTTACTATCACCAACTACGTTACGGTCAGCAAGCTCGGATGGATCGACTCCTACCAGGTTCTGATTGTTCCGTTCCTCGTCAGTATCTTCTACATTTATCTTCTCCGTCAGAACTTTATGCAGATACCGAACGAGCTGTACCTTGCTGCGAAGGTTGACGGAACAAAGGATCTTAAATATCTCTGGAAGGTTATGATACCTCTCGCGCTTCCTTCACTTATTTCAATCACGATCCTTAAGATGATGGGTGCATGGAACTCTTACGCGTGGCCCAATCTGGTTTGTAAGGACGAAGCGTATCAGCTCATCACCAACGGACTTCGTTCCGCGCAGTTCTACGTGTATGATTTAATTCCCGGACCCGACGGAACTATGATCGAGGTCGCCAGGGACGGCGTAGTAAACTACCCGGTACAGATGGCTGCCGTAACGCTCGTATCTCTTCCTCTCTTCTTGGTATTCATCTTCCTTCGTAAGTACATTATGAAGGGCGTATCCAGAAGCGGTATCAAGGGATAAATCAAACGGCAAACAGCGGATACCGAATGGCGATAATTCGGACCGTTCGCTGCTCGGTTAATGTGCGGAATATCAGCAAAAATTGGAAAAATGTTCTGCTGAGTTTACAAAAACGTGTTAAATGCGGGAAACCGCTTAACAAATACAAATTTTTATATCGAAAGGAATATGGCATGAAAAAAATTCTTGTGTCCATTCTTCTCCTTGCCTCAATGATGGTAAACATCCTTGTCCTCGCAAGCTGCGGCGGCGGAGGCGGAGGAGGTGGCGGACAAACCTTCCTTCCTCCCCCTGTTGTTGAGATACCCGACAGCGGATACGACGGAAGCGAGGTAACCATCAAATTCTATCACACTATGGGTGAAAACCTGACGACAGTACTGGAACAGTACATCAAGAAGTTCAACGACATCTATCCTAACATCAAGGTAGAGCACTCTCAGGAGGGCGGCTACGAGGACGTTAGAGATAACATTTCCAACGAGCTTGCCGTAGGCGAAGGTCCTCACATCGCTTACTGCTATCCTGACCACGTTGCGCTCTACAGACGCGCTAACAAGGTTCTCTCGCTTAACAACCTTATCAGCTCCACCGCGCCCGACGGCGCAGGCGGCATCATCGGTATGACCGACGAGCAGATCGATGCGTTTATCGACACCTATTGGAACGAGGGCTATGAGTTCGATGACGGTTCTCATATGTATACTCTTCCTTTCTCCAAGTCTACCGAGGTTCTCTATTACAATAAGACTTTCTTCGAAATATGCAATAAGATCTACTACTCCGACGTAGAGCTTGATTTGATGAAGGGTAACCCCACCCCCGTGTATGAGGATGCGTACGAAATGAACGAGGACGGCTCGTATAAGCTCGACGGAAGCGGCAACAAGATACCCGTATATGAGAAGGATAACAAGGGAGCGGATAAGGTCGACGGAAGCGGCAACAAGATCATCGCTAAGATCCGCGCATACGAGAGAAACGAAAATACAAGCTACAAGCTTGATGAAAGCGGAAACAAGATTCCCAAGACCAATCCTAACCCTCATAAGGGTGACGCAAACTATCTTATCTCCGTTCCTACCACTTGGGACGAGATGGAGGTAACTCTCAGAAAGATCAAGGCTATCGATCCCAATTCCATTCCTCTCGGTTACGACTCCGAGTCCAACTGGTTCATCACTATGTGCGAGCAGTATGGCTCCGGTTATACCAGCGCTATCAAGGTAGACGGCACCAACTTCCTCTTTGACAACCCCACGAGCAAGAGCTTCGTTAAGAGATTCCAGACCTGGTATTCCGAAGGGCTCTTCACTACTCAGGAGATCTACAAGGCGTACACCTCCGGTCTGTTTACCGTAACCACAGCTGACGCTCAGAAATCCTATATGTCCATCGGTTCATCCGCAGGCGCTACCCACCAGCGTCCTGAGAAGTCCGCAGACGGAACCTATCCCTTCGAGGTAGGTATCGCTCCCATTCCTCAGCTTAAGGCTGACGGTGCGGACGGATATCAGGCTAAGGCTATTTCTCAGGGTCCCTCAGTTTGTATCTTTGATAAGGGCAATAGTATGGAGAATATCGCATCCTGGCTCTTCGTTAAGTATCTGACCACTTCTGTTGATTTCCAGGCAGCGTTCTCCATCGCATCCGGTTACGTTCCCGTACTTGAGACTGTGTTTGAGAATCAGACCTACAGCGAACACCTTTATGGTGCTAAGACCTATGCTTACGCTTCCGTTAACTCTCAGAATAAGCTCATATTCTCCTTCAATAAGAACCTTCCTGAGAATGCGGTTTCTACGTACGCGTATGACGAAGCGGCAGGCACTCTTACTATGACCGTTGGAGAAACAGATTACGTTTACTACGTAGAGAAGATCGCTGATTCCGACAAGATCTACGTTTACGTAACCGACGAAGCAGGAAACCGACTTTATCTTACCGGTACGTCTGAAAAAACCTTCAACACCTCCGCATCCGTTGAGAATGCTAAGGCGTTCACTCTCGAAGAGGTTGACGGCAGCTACAGAATTTACTACATCTCCGGCGGCGCTGACGGAGGCGCGTACATCGCGGCTCTCTCCGCTAAGGTATGTATGGAGCAGGTAGACACCTACTACACCTCTCCCGCGTTCGTAGGCTCTGCCGCAGCTCGTGACGAGGTTGGCGTTCTTCTCCGTAAGTGCATCACTTATGAATCCGCGGATCTTGATAGATACATCGACCAGGCATTCCGCGACGCTATAACTGCTTGTAAGTATATGGCCAGATAATCGGGGTGTCCGATATGAAACTTAACAGAATTATTGCAATTCTGCTCGTTCTTTGCATAGCTCTCGGTACCTTCATTTCCTGCGGCGACGCAGGAAATGAAGGCCAGGGAGGCTCAGGCGAGCAGGGCGGCACCGGTGGTCAGAGCAGCTCAGGTGGTCAGAGCAGCTCAGGTGGCCAGGAAGGCTCAGGCGAGCACGTTGACTACGTGTCCGGACTTAAGCTGGATATGAACAGCGAAACTCTCAAGGCTGAGGTTACTGTCAAGCTTTATATTGACGGCGATACCACGCACTTTTATTTAAAGGACGGAAAAACGATCGACGGCGAAAACGTTGTTAAGGCGAGATACCTTGCTATTAACACCCCCGAATCCACCGGTAAGATAGAGGAGTGGGGAAAGAAAGCCTCAAGCTTCACAAAGCAGGTGCTCAAGGGAGCTAAATCCATCATCATTGAGTCGGATACTAACGAGTGGAATCAGGATTCCAACGGCAGACATCTGCTCTGGATATGGTACAAGACATCCGATGATGCAGAGTACCGCAATCTTAATCTGGAGATACTTCAGCTCGGTTTGGGTATCGCCTCCAATTCTTCTCAGAACAGATATGGCTCGATCTGTACCGCGGCTATCTCTCAGGCAAAGGCGGAGAAGCTCTACGTTTATTCCGGCGAGCTTGATCCGGATTATCCCTACGGCAGCGCCACTGAGCTGACGCTGAAGGAGCTTCGCACTAACATTGAAGCTTATCAGGGCAGCAAGGTAGCATTCACCGGAGTTGTAACCTGTGACTACAACAATGGCGTATACGTGGAGAGCTACGACACGATCACCGAGCTGTATTACGGTATGTACGTTTATTACGGCAAGACCTTCAGCGGTGAGGGCGGACAGATACTCAGCGTCGGCAACGAGGTCCGCATCGTCGGTACGGTTGGCGTCTTCAGCGGAAGCTATCAGGTTTCCGGACTTACCTATGAGGTTATGGATCCCGACCATCCCGACAATCTTAAGCTTATAAGCGAATGGAACGATCCTGCGTACTATGAGCTTGATCCCGAATACTTCCAGAATGGCTCTTTGATTCTTCCCGTAGGCGAGGAGGACGAGCTGAAGGAGTTCCCAATCTACACACTCGTGCTTGGAACTTCCGTTAAGCTAACAGGCCTTAAGGTTAACAGCATCAGCACCACTCAGAGTGGCGATGATAAGGGCGCGCTGACTATGTATTGTACCGTAGACGGCATAAAGCTTACGGTTCGCACCGCAGTCCTGACCGACGAGAGCGGTAAAACCGTAACGTCTGATAGATATAAGGATAAGACCATTGACATTATGGCGGTCGTTGATTATTACGATCCCGATCCAGAGGATGACGAGCCCGGCGGATATCAGTTCCGTGTGGTAGACGCATCTCATATTACGATACACAATTAACCGACGGTAGATTTGATGCTACGCAAGTGAGATTTCGCATACGCAAAGCATCGCTACGCAAGTGAGATTTCGCTGACACGAAGCTTGACGGTACGCGAACGGATTTCGCATACGCAAAGCATCGCTACGCAAGTGAGATTTCGCTGACACGAAGCTTGACGGTACGCGAATGGATTTTGCATACGCAAAGCATCGCTACGCAAGTGAGATTTCGCTGACACGAAGCTTGACGTTGCGCGAATGGATTTTGCTGACACGAAGCTTGTCGGTACGCAATCATATATTATTTTTCAATTTGCTTTTTGTAAAACGTTCTTAGCTTGTTCCGGCATTTTCGTCGGAGCGGGGCGAAATAAGTAAATAATAGTTTACGAAACCGCTGTTTTTAACTAGATTTGTTTGATTATGTCAATCAAAAAATAAAAACAAAAAACGAAAAGGAGACACTATGAAAAAGCTTTTAGTTATGCTTCTCGCACTCGTTATGTGCCTGTCTGCTCTCACCGCTTGTACACTCGGCGGCGGTGGCGGTAACGGCGGCGAGAGTGAAGAACTCACCTCAGCTGAGACTGCTCTCAGCTATGTTACCGCGAAGTACTCAGGCGATTACGCCCAAGGAAAGCTCACGGCTGCTTCCTATAAACTTATAGGTAAGGCACCCGGTAAGGATGGAGCATTCCACGAGATCGCATGGTCCACCAACTCCTCCGATATCACTGTTTCTTACAATGATACTCACACAGAGGCGTACATCACTCTCCCCGCAGAGCCCGCGGCTGATATCATTTACACTCTCACCGCTACCGTTACCGATGGCGAAGAGACTGTATCCGAGAGCTTCGGTCCTCTCACTGTTCCCAAGTTTGCTGTTAATACCTACGCAGAGTATGCAGCAGCTGCAGAAGAGGCTCCGCTCGTAGTCGAGGGTATCATCTCCGGTATCGTATCCAAGTCCACCGGCTCTACCGTTAACGGCATCTACATTCAGGATCTCGCTAACGAGGGCGGCTACTACGTATACGACCTTGCTAACGATCCCCTCACCGAAGAGGGCGGCCAACTTGCGGTAGGTATGAAGGTTCAGGCTAAGGGTCTGAAGAAGACCTACAACGGCACCTACGAGCTTGTAAGCGCAGAGGTTAAGGTTCTCGATACCACCATCACCACGCTTACTCCTGTAGATTTCACTCAGCTCTTTACCGATGCTGCAGATACTAAGGCAGAGGCACTCGTAGCTAAGCAGGGACTTCTCGTAACCCTTAAGGGCGTTACCGTTGCAGACGCAGGCGATAACGGCTACTACAACTTCACTCTTGCAGGTAAGACCTCTTACCTCAGAATTTCTTCCTCTAACAACCCCACCGATAAGACCTCTCTTGAGGCTATCAAGGCAGCTCACGCAGCTAACTTCGGCAACATTGCTGACGTTACCGGTCTTATTACTCTTTATAGTGGCGCGTTCTACCTTATGCCCGTATCTGCTGACGCGTATTCAAACTTCCAGCAGCCTGAGCGCGACGATCAGCAGAAGGCTCAGTTCGAGATCGACTCTATAAAGGTAACCTCCTCCATTAACAGCGACGGCACCATTACCGTTGCTATCGTAGGCGTAGTTTACGATGACGTTGCTATCAGCTGGACTTCCTCTAATCCCGATTACGCGGCAGTTGGAGAAAACGGCGTGATCACCATCACTATTCCCGACAGTGAAACTACCGTTACCCTTACCGCTACAGCTACCTGCGGCGATAAGACCGCGACCAAGGACTTTACCATTAAGCTTTCTAAGGTTATCATTCCCGTAGCGGAAGCTAATACTATCGCATCTGCTCAGGAACACAACACCTACACCGAGGACAAGTACCTCATAGCAGGTATCATTACCGAGGTTAAGAACACTACCTACGGCAACCTCTACATCCGTGACGAGCACGGCGACGAGTTCTACGTATACGGCCTCTACGATGCGGCAGGCGCGAGATATGAC
>JAZOTE010000002.1:0-35882 GCA_045657485.1 Eubacteriales bacterium | reverse complement strand
TGTCAAGATTCTCGAGAATGTAAACGATATCGTTATGAGTAACCTTTTTTACTTCATCGAGTATCTTCTTGTTTCTCTGCTCGGGAACTGCTCTCTCGCGAGGATAGCCAAGGCCCCACTCGGAAACGAAGAGCTTCTCAAATACGTACTGAAGGTTGAGCTCGCATCCCCAGCCCCATCCCTTTGCAAAGGGCATTGCGATTGCGTTACCGTTATTTACCTGAGTGAACTGATATGCGTCGGTAGGATCTACTACGTGACCGCAAAGAACTCCGGGGAAGGAGTTACAAGCGAGCATAGCGCCCTCGCCGGTGCCGCAACCTGTGATAACGAGATCACACGCGCCGGAATTAAGAAGGATGGCGGAGAGAATACCTATCTGAACGTAGGTAAGCTGCTCCTTATCCTCTGCGGAGTACATACCGTAGTTGTACACCTCGTGACCGAGAGGCTCTACTACCTTCTTGAGAGTGTCGCAGATAAGAGCGTTCTTAGCTGCCTGGCTGTTTTCGTTAATAAGTGCGATTTTCATTTTATTTCTCCTTATAGTTTATTACTGAATAGTGATTTTCCGTTATCGGATGAAGATTCCGACAAGTCGAAGATTTAACGAAGTATTGCGTAGAATTACGGAGTCACCTGACGAACATAATTGTATGCAAGACGAGGCAAATCAAGCGCGAAGCCCGACAACGTAGTAGCCTACGGCGAGGGCGACAAGTCGATGAGTTGCCAAAGTATTGCGTAGAATTACGGAGTCAGGCGGTTAGGTCCGCGGAAGAGGAATTGCACCTCTTTGATCGACAGTCCGAGGAACAGCATGGTAAGTCTGTCTATACCTATACCAAAGCCACCGTGAGGGGGACAACCGTATTTGAAGAATTCGAGATAGAATTTAACATCCTCTGCAAGACCCTTTTCCTCTGCCTGTGCCTTGAGGACGTCGTAGCGATGCTCACGCTGAGCGCCGGTGGTTATCTCCACGCCACGCCAGATAAGGTCGTATCCCTGAGGAACTCCAGCCTCATCACGCATATGATAGAAGGCTCTTTCCTTAGCATCGTAATCGGTGATGAAAAGGAACTCGTGGTCGAACATATCGCGGCAAAGCTGCTTAGTCATTCTCTCTGCCTCGGTGGTGAGATCGCCGTGAAGCTCCGCAGGTACGGAGTAGCCGTATCTCTCCTCCAGCTCCTTATACACATCTGCAAGCTTCATTCTGGGGAAAGGAAGCGTGGGAACCTTGACCTCATACTCCTCTCCAAAGAGAGCAACTATTTCGTCGCCGTGCTTTTCCTTGACCTTGGCAAGAGCATACGCGAGCAGCTCCTCTTCCATCTTCATTACGTCCTCAAAGGAGTCCACGTAAGAAAATTCAAGGTCAAAGCCTGTAAATTCGGTTGCATGCTTATTTGTATAGGACTTCTCCGCTCTGAAAACAGGACCGGTTTCAAATATACGTTCAAGTCCGGATGCCATTGCCATCTGCTTATAGAACTGAGGGGACTGAGCGAGATATGCGTTAGTATCGAAGTACTTAACCTCGAAAACGTCGGAACCGGACTCGCTCGCCGCGCCGATAAGCTTGGGAGTATGAATCTCTACGAAGTTACGCTCAGTGAGGAACTCACGCATTGCCGCGGTAAGAGTGGTTTGAACGCGGAGCATAAGATGATTTTTGTCACGGCGCAGGTCTACCCATCTGTAGTCCATACGAACGTCAATGTCGGAGTCATCCTTGATAGGAAGCGCTTCGGCAATCGACTCAACACGCATAAGAGTGGGATACATCTCCTTGCCGCCCATCTTAACGTATTCGCTGGCAACTACCTCACCCTCGAAGGTGACTACCGAGTGAATGGTAAGGGAGTCGAGCATCTCAAGCATTTCAGGATGCTTCTCCTTTTCTACAGTGATCTGAAGCTTACCCGTAATATCCTTGACAACTATGAACGCCATAGTTCTCTTGTTACGGAAATTCTCGACGAAGCCTGAAACGCGGCATATGCCGGGGACAACGTCCTTAATATAAGTTCTTTCCATTTTTTCGTCCTTTATCTTATTTTTTATTATTACCGTCAAAAACGAGCTCTAAAAATTCCACAGTTTCGTCGACCCAGCGCTCCGCGGTAGGCTGAACGTGGGACGGGATTCCCATAGTAAGTCTGTTAGCGAGAGAAATACCGTGGGGACCCTTTGGATAGAGTCTGAGGGTAACGGGCACGCCCGAAAGAATGCACGCCTCAGCCAGCTTAAGCGATCCGATAGGAGAAACCGCGCCGTCCTCCGCCGTGTGCCAGATAAACATAGGCGGCGAATTTTCATCTACGCGACGCTCAAGGGAATACTTCTCACGCTCACCGTCAGTCAGATCGGTGAAGGGCTTATGCAGAAGATTCTTAAAGGAATTTTCGTGGGTTGGTCTGTACGCGCTTACTACGGGATAGCAAAGCACCGCGGCATCGGGGCGGTTATCGCCCTCAGCTATACCTAAAGCCTCCAGCACCTCTGCTTCCGAGTGCATAAGAGCCAGCGAGCCGGCAAGATGACCGCCTGCCGAAAAGCCCAAAACCGCAACACGGGTGGGGTCTATTCCATATTCATCGGCATTATCTCTGATATGGACCATAGCCGCCGACGCATCGATCAGCTGGCGGGGATAGACGTAGCTCTCTGAGCCGGTACGGTAAAAGAGCACAAACGCATTTATACCTCTCGCAAGAAAAGCGAGAGCTATAGGCTCAGCCTCGCGCAACGAGCAAGAGGAATATCCGCCTCCCGGCAATATGAGGACTGCCGCGCGCGGCGGCGCAGGCTGCGCGGTATCGTTAGACACGTAAACGTCGAGTCGAAGATTATCGTCAGATTTATCAAGATACAGGCTCTTATATATCATAGCTCACCTCAAAAAAGCGCATTCTACACTATAGTATAACACCCTGTGTGTAAAAAAGCAAGTCATTTTATTAAAATATAAGAAACTCTGCGTTTTTAACAGCGTTAAACCGTAGCGCATGATGCGGTGTTATTTACATAATTTGCGGCGTCTGTATTCTATAGGCGAAACGCCCATTTCCCTTTTGAATATTCTCGAAAAATTATGCGGATCTATACCCACAGCCTCTGCAATTTCGGTTATAGATTCATCGCCCACGCTCAAGTGATCGCAGGCATGCCTTATGCGAATGCCTGTCAAATAGGCGTAGGGAGAGATACCGGAGTATTCCTTGAAAACGGTAGATAGATACGTTCTGTCATATCCAAGCTCTGCCGCAACGTCAGCAATGGTTATATCGCTCGTATATTCGGTTTCAAGCACGCTCGCGGCGCGCTCCGCCAGAAGATTGCGTCCTACGTCCGCCTTACCGCGTGCGAGCACGCCCAGAAACTCATAAAGATACCCTGTCTTGATAAGCTCCGAGCCCATATCGTTACACAGACGGATATCGTAAAGCTTTTTCAGCACGGAGAAAAGCTCCTCAAATCTATCGTCGGGAGCAAATGGAGATTCGGGAGTTATGCCCGCGTTATACAGTATTTCCCCAGCTCTCGTGCCGCCGAATATGCACCACAGAGCGCGGCGCGGCTCTTTACGATCCGCCGTAAGCGTAAGAGTGCTGCCCGGATGAACGACGTAGCACTTGCCGGGAGAAACTTTAAATTCACGTCCGTTGATCACCGCGCTTCCATAGCCGGTGTGATTACATTCTATAAGGTAAAGGCTGCGTTTTTCCGGTCCCTGCACAAAGCCAGGCGGTACGTCCTCCGGCGTATCCCACGCTATTCTGGCGAGTATCGGTTCAGCCGCCTTAGCCATAAATTGCCAAGAATATTTTTCCATAATACAAACCCACACTTATTTTCTGCCAAACAACAAATTGAGCAAAACGCGCAACAAATTGCGCTTGTATGCCACGGTAGTATATGCTAAACTAATTATAGCACAGAGAATCAATAAAGTAAACACTTTTTGCGGAATAAATACTCGTTTTTCAAGTTGAACTACAAGGCTGCGCGGACTTTCACAGTCCGCTCTATCCCGCCAAAAGAGCAAACTAAAATCAATACATAAAAACAAAAGGAGAATACAGTATGTCAAAATGGATACCCTTCCCCGCCTATGCAGATTCCTTTCCCTTTGATATCAGATGCGCCTTTGGAAATGAGGCTCCTGCCGGAAAGCACGGCTTCCTAACAGTCAAGGGAGATAAATTCGTCTTCGAGGACGGAACCGTCGCAAAATTCTGGGGCGCTAATTTCAATTCAGCGCTTTGCTTTCCCTCTCACGAGTACGCGGAGCAGGTAGCAAAAAGAGTTTCTTCCGCAGGCGTTAACATCGTGCGTCTGCATCAGATGGATGCGGATTGGTCTACACCTAACATCTTCCAATTCGCTAAGGGACCGCGGCTTGTGAGAACAGGAATTGCCGACCCTGAAAGCCTGGACAGAATGGACTATCTCATTAAGTGCCTTAAGGAAAACGGCGTATACATATACATGGACATCCTCACCTACCGTAAGTTCAGAACGTCAGAGTGCGCCGCCGGCGCTGAAAGATTAACCTCCGGCGCGAAGATATACAGCTATACGAATCCGGACATTATAAGGCTGCAAAAGGAGTTTGCGGAATTCCTCTGGACCCACGTAAATCCGTACACGGGTCTGGCGTATAAGGATGAACCCGCAGTCGCACTCACGGAGATAACAAACGAGGACGACCTTTTCGCAAGAGCGATGTCCAAGGATAAAATAGAACCGTTTTACTCCGAATTCTGCAATATGTACAGAGAATGGGCGCTCAAAAAAGGATATACCGAGGACGCAGAGAATTTTGATCCTGATATCAATACTCCGTCTATGATAGAATTCAAGTCAGAGGTGATGGAAAATCACTACAAGACAATGATGGAATGCTGGAGAAATATAGGTGTTAAAATTCCGATCTGCGGCACTAACTGGACCGAGTGTGCCGCGACAGTCAGAGCTCAAAGATACACGGATTTCAACGACGGTCACGCCTATCTCTATTGGGTCGAGCACGCGCGTATGAACGATAAGGTGAGAAACTTCTCGGACGATTCTCTCACCGCACACACCTCACTCCTCGCTCCGCAGATATACGGCAGACTCCCCGACAAGCCCTACTTTATCTCCGAATGGGATGAGCCCTGGCCTATGACCTACAGAGCGGAAGCTCCTATTCTCCTGGCAGCCGTCAGCTGTCTGCAGGGCTGGAGCGGCGCAACTATACACACCTATGCGTACAGTAACCGTCACAACGAATTTCAACCTATAGGTATGGAGGTTTCATCGAGAGTTATCGGAATGGGATACCACCGCCAGGGACAGTTCGCAACCTGGAACGACCCCGCAAAATTCGGTCTATTCCCTCACGCAGCTCTTATACTGCGCAGAGGCGACGTGAAGGAATCCGAAAACAGCGTGGCAATAAAGCCCAACGATATGACCGCAAAAATGGAGGACTACAACACCAAGGAATACCTTGAAGCTATGTCCAACGTTGCGGAATACACGAGGGCGGGTGTAGAGTTTGACGACTTCCCCGCCACAAGTGCAAAATCTCACGTAAAGATCACCGATAAGCTTGTTCCAGGTGACGGAAAAGTAGTTATTTCCGACACGGGTGAGCTCTATAAGAATATTGACGAGCAATACGGAATCATTGATTCACCAAGATCCCAGGTAATCTACGGTCACGTGGGAGCAAACAAGACGCTGAATACCAGTGACATTAAGATAAAGTGCAAGACGGATTTCGCGGTTATCGCGGCTTCATCTCTGTCGGACGAGCCAATATCCCGCACGGATAATATTATCCTTTCAGCCGTGGGCAGAGTTTCCAATACCGACGAGGTCCGCGAGGCAGGACTACTCGTCGAGATAGGCAAGACTCCCATTTTGGCAGAGTTGATCGAGGCTGACGTTGAAATAAAGAACGCGACTGAAAATATGGTTGTGTTCGGCATCACAGCTGAGGGCTACTACACCGGAACAATTCCCTCAACCTACGAGAACGGTGTGCTGAAATTTAAGATCGGCGATAAATTCCCCAGCATTTACTATCATATCGTCAAGGGTTAACGTCATATACACTTCGATTAAACAAATGAACTAAAAGTAAAAGAAGTAACGGAAATTTCACTAAAAATCGGACTAAAGTCAATTGATATTACTCCACCTATCCCCTCACCGCTTGCGAGTCGGTTCAGACTTCACCTCGCTAGAGATGTTGAATCGCCCGTGCTTGCAAACACGTTTGCTGTTGAAAACGGCGATGGGAAGCTTATTATACGTTCTCTTGAGCTTTGAGGTATTTATTTCCCAAAGATGATAGAGTTTGTTCGCGCAGAGGATAAAAACAATTCCGGATCGACTTTCCGACGGTGACTCTATTATGAAAAGCAAGGCGATGATCAAAAGCACCTCGTTCGTTCACGATCTTCCCCGACGCAGAATAACGACGGCGGAGTATGAAGACAGCCTCAAAACGCTCGGAAACATAATCACAGAGTTCAATACAAACGAAATCACACCCGATCAAGCATCTGACGTTCACGTTGTACATGAGGGTGGCAACATTCTCGTTTGTAAAACTCTTGCGTTCATTAATACGTTGTGTGAAACAGATAAAAATAAGTTGAGGTAAAATACATGGCACAATGGATTCCGTTTCCGGCTTATGCCGACACCTTTCCAATTGATATAAGATCTGCATTCAAAGAAATCGGTCCTGCCGGTCAACACGGTTTTTTGAAAACACAAGGAACTAAGTTCGTTTTTGAGGACGGTACACCTGCAAGATTTTGGGGTACGAATTTCAATTCCGCTTTATGCTTCCCTTCCCACGAATATGCCGAGCAGGTTGCTGAGCGAGTTGCGTCGGCAGGTCTTAACATCGTCAGACTTCATCAAACCGATATGGAAGTAGTAATACCAAATATGTTTGAATTCTCAAGAGGTGCGCTTCTTGAGAAGACAGGAACTCCAGACCCTCGCAGTCTTGATAGATTTGATTACCTTTTCAGTTGTTTAAAAAGCAGAGGTATATATGTTTATCTTGACGTTATGACTTACCGACGCTTTAAATCCGGCGACGGAGTTGAAAACGCATCCGCTTTAAGAGCAGGCGTAAGATTTTACAGCTACACTGATCCATATCTAATAAAAATACAGCGCGATTTTATGGCTTTTTTATGGAATCACGTTAATCCTTACACAGGACTTGCATATAAGGATGATCCCGCTATCGTATTTTCAGAGCTTTTATCCGAGGATGATCTTTTTGCTCATAAAATATCCAACGATAAGGTTGAGCCTTATTACAGCAGTTTCTGCAAAATGTATTTTGATTGGGCTAAAGAACGCAAAATCGAATACGACGAGGAAAGCTTTGATCCCGACAACAATACCCCTGAGCTTATCGAATTTAAAATGCAAATAATGGAAAATTATTATGCAGAAACAACGGCGTTCTTGAGAGAACTCGGTGTTAAGATTCCTATTTGCGGTACAAACTGGACAGAATGTGCCGCCGTTGTTAAAGCACAGCGCAACACCGATTACAACGAGGGACACTGTTACCAGGAATGGATACCTTACGCCAGATTCAAGATCGATACAAGACCTTATTCGGAGCATTCCCTAACAGAGCGCGACGGTATTATGTGCCCTCAAATATACGGTAGGCTTGCAGATAAACCGTATTTTGTTTCCGAATGGGACATTCCATGGCCACTTGACTGCCGTGTTGAAGCGCCGTTGCTCTTTGCATCTATAGGTTGCCTTCAGGAATGGGGCGGATTCATGGTTCATACCTACGGTTACACCAGCCGTCACAATGAATTCCAGCCTGTCGGAATGGAGATCGCATCCAGAACTATTGGAATGGGGTATCACCGTCAAGGGCAGATGACCACTTGGAACGATCCTGCACTCTTCGGTCTTTTCCCTCACGCAGCTCTTATTATGCGCAGAGGTGACGTTAGTCCTGCAAACGGAAGTATTGCAATTAAGCTGACCGATATGACGGCGAAAATGGAGGATTTTAACACGGAAGAATACGTAAAGGCTCTCAGTAACGTAGCTGAATTTACCAAGGCGGGTGTAGAATTTGATGATTTGCCATCCAAAACAGCGAAGGAACACTATACTATCGGTGATAAATTGATTCCCGGCGACGGTAATTCGGTACGGTCCGACACGGGAGAGCTTTTCCGCGACCTCAAAAACCAGTACGGCGTTATCAACTCCAAGAAAACTCAGGCTGTTTACGGCTTTATCGGAAAGCAGGATGAATTGAAAACCGACAACCTGACTGTAAGAGCTAAAACAGATTATGCTACCATTGCGATATCTTCCCTTACCGATTCACCCATCGGCGAAACTAACAACATCTTGTTTACGGCTATCGGAAGAACCCGTAACACAGACGAAAAGCGTGAAAACGGACAGATAATAAATATCGGGCGTGCTCCTATTTTAATTGAGGTCGTCGAAGCGGAGATCGAGCTTAAAAACGCTGACTCGAGAATGAAGATCTGGGGCATAACGTCCGAGGGATTCTATACCGGCGAAATCCCCTCCGTTTACGAAAACGGCACTTTAAAATTCAAGATTGGTGAAAAATTCCCTAGCATGTACTATCATATCAGAATTGATTAATTCACCTAAAACCATTAGTTTAAATAATAATTATCTACATACCGAGGAGAAAAACAAAATGTCACTCAAAATAGGAATGAAGGCTGTTAATATAACGCCGGCAGGACCTGTAAACCTTCAAGGTCAATTCAGGCTCAGAGTAACCTCTGAGGTGGAAACGCTTCTTATGGCAAATATTTTCGTTGCAGAGAGTAACGGGGAGCAGATCGTCATCTGTGTGTGCGATCTTGTAGGAATACACGACGAATTTCTCAGAGAAGTGCGTGAAAAAATAACTGCTAAATGCTCCGAGATCGATACGGACGCTATTATGATTTCCGCAATCCACACTCATACAGGTCCCGAAACCTATCCAAAAGGATTCGTAGGCGGGCTTGATCCGAAATATGCTCCCGAAGGAATCACAGTTATCCCCAACGTTACTCCACCTCCGGAAATGTGGAGTAGCGATAAGTCGCGCGATTACATCACAACGATAGTTGCCGACGCAATATGCGATGCTTGGGAAAACCGCCAAGATGCTTATTACGGAGCTGCTTTCGGACGCGCCGTTGTGGGACATTGCAGAAGAGCGTGCTACGACGACGGTACGAGCCGTCTTTTCGGAACGACACAAACGGGAACGTTTACCGAGCTTGAAGCCGGAAACGACACCGGAGTTGAGCTTCTCTACGTCTTCGATAAAAACAAAAATCCCGTCGGTGCTTTAGTTAACGTTGCCTGCCCTGCACAATGCGTTGAGGATATGAACGTTATTTCGTCGGATTATTGGGGCAAGGTCAGAGAATGGGTACAGCGTGAGATCGACGAGAATTTCGTCGTAGTTGGTCTTTGCTCTGCTGCGGGCGATCAATGTCCTATCGATCTTATTAGGCGTTTCCGCACGAAAAATCCCGACAACCGTATGTACAGACGCAGTGATTCCTTTATGATGGAAAATCATTTTGAGGGCGCGGCTGAGATCGGAAAAAGGCTCGGACGTGAGATCGTAGACAGATTATCCGAGGCTCAGGCGAATATGAAGAGCGAGGCTGTGATCAAAAACGAGACCGCGATCGTCGATCTTCCTTTGCGTCGTGTCACAACGACAGAATACAACGATCACCTGAAGTACGTGAAGGAAAAGATAAAGGAATTCGGCACCACCGAGATAACTCCCGGACAGGCAAGCGATATTCACATACACACCGGTGCTATCAAGCGTTACTTCCTTCAGGACGAGATACGCTCGTTTGAAACGGAGCTTCACGTCGTTCGCTTCGACGATATAGCTTTTGCTACAAACGCCTTTGAATTATTCCTGGACTACGGCAACAGAATTCGCGCCGTCAGCCCGGCGGCACAAACCTTCCTAATCCAGCTCTGTAACGGCGCCAAAGGATATCTTCCAACCGAAAAGGCGGAAAAAGGCAGCCATTATTCAGCATACGTTTCAAGCGGCTGGACAGGTCACGAGGGTGGAAAGCTGCTCGTGGATAAAACCGTCAACATACTTAACAGATTATTTGAAAAATAACGAGAAAGTAACGAATTGTACTAAAAGCCCGGCTTTGCGTTTAATAATTTGCAAGGCGGTTGGCTTTTAAAGGAGAAGATATGTCACTAAAAATTGGATTAAGTAAGATCGATTTCACTCCCCCGGCTCCAGTATCGCTTGCGGGACAGTTCAGACTTCGAGTTTCGGAGGGAGTGGAATCCCCATTGATGGCAAAGGTATTCGCCGCGGAGTCTGACGGAGAACAGTTAATAATCTGTGCCTGCGATCTCGGCGGCGTTTCGCGGGAGCTCTGCGATGAGGTGTTAGCAAAAATCGCAACACGCTGTCCGGATATTTATTCAGATAAGGTTATAATCAACGCAACGCATATACACACAGGTCCGGACACCGCTTCCAAAAAGCCCTTAGGCTTCATAGAGCAAAAATACCTTCCCGACGGTATTCACGTAGTACCGAACGAAGAGATACCTCCGCAGATGTGGGACGGTGATAAATGCAGAGAGTATATAACCACTCTGGTAGCCGAGGCAATTTGTGACGCTTGGGAATCCAGAACCGAGTGCTATTTCGGCGCAGCGTTTGGCAGAGCTGTAGTCGGTCATAACAGACGCGCGATTTATAAGGACGGCTCCGCTTTGTTATTCGGAAGATCGCAGCGCCCTGACTTCTATGATATCGAAGGCACTAACGATTCAGGCGTTGAGCTGCTTTACGTGTTTGACAAAAACAAAAGGCCTATAGGCGCACTCGCAAACGTCGCCTGCCCTGCGCAAGTGGTTGAGGATATGAAGGTAATGTCCTCGGACTATTGGGGTAAGGTGAGAGAGTACGTTCATAGAGAGCTTGGCGATGACTTCGTGCTGGTAGGATTGCTTTCCGCGGCGGGAGATCAGTGCCCCGTGGAGCTCGTCAGACGACAGCGCGGCAATGACCCGTATTACCGCAGAAGCGACTCCTTTGAGATGGAAAACCACTTTGAAGGACTCTACGAGGTAGGTAAGCGTCTGGGTCGTGAAATAGTGGAGAGAATTCCAGCTGCTATGCAAAATCTGAAGGACGAAGCGCTTATAAAGAACGAGTTGGAGATAGTAGATTTCCCCATCCGAAAAGTAAGCGAGAAAGAGTATGAGATCGCCCTCGCAAATCTTCGCAAAAAGGTAGAGGAATTTGGCACGAAGGCACTGACTCCCGGTCAGGCAAGTGACGTTTATCTCTACACGGGTACCATCAAACGCTATGTAGTGCAAAAGGAAACAAGTCACTTTACCCATAGAATACACGTAGCAAGATTCGACGATATTGCCTTTGCAACCAACCCATTTGAGCTGTTTATTTCCTTTGGCAATCGCATACGCGCCACCTGCCCTGCCGCGCAGACCTTCCTATTGCAGCTATGTGACGGTACCGGCGGCTATCTTCCCACCGAGCTTGCGGTGCGCGGCGGTCACTACAGTGCATACGTAACCAGCGGACAGACAGGACCTGACGGCGGAGATCTTCTGGTCGACAAAACTCTTGACATTCTGCACAAAATGTGGAATAATTAATACGGTAGTATAGAAGAACAAGGAGAAAGGCGATGAAAAAATTTAAAACGGGCGCTGCGTACCACGGCAACAGAATGCCATCCAAGGTTGCGGCGGATATGCACGAGATGTCTATGGCGGAAATGGACGTTGTTGTTCATATGTTTTCTCATATGGATATGGAGCGTCACAGCAAGGCTATGGCGGAAATATTCAAGGCGAGCGAGGCGGAGGGTCTTGAGGTCTGGGTTGATAATTTCGGACTTTGGGGCGAGCCCGGCGATAAGGCGCATTTCCTTATGTATCATCCTGAAGCAAAGGCTATCCTGGGCGACGGAACCGCTCATCCGTTTAAGCCGTGCTTTAACTCTCCTCTATACCGTAAATTCACTAAGGATTGGATAGATAAGGTAGGTGAGCTTGGCGGTAAAACTATATTTTGGGACGAGCCTAATCTTCCATTAAAGGTGGTGGAAGGAACCGATAAATTTTACACGGGTTGCGCGTGTCCTGTATGTCAGAAGCTTTTTGAGGAGAAATTCGGAAAGCCCATGCCTATGATCGCAGATGCGGACGTGGCAAAATTCCGCTCTGATACTATCTACGATTTTCACAATTATATCACCGAGTATTCAAAAAGCTTAGGTATGAATAATGTTATTACGCTTTTACCAAACCAGATGGAAAGAATGTACAAAAACGTAGGATTTGAAAACGAGATAGGAGTTATTGACGTATCAAGAATCTGTTCTATCGAGCATATTGACAATATCGGTACCGATCCGTATTGGTTCGGAACTCCGGCATTCGCTCCCGACGGCAATCCCTACGAATATGTATACAATTCAACGAAGGCAATGGTAGACGTGGCTGACAAGCTGGGCAAGGATCATAATCTCTGGATACAGGGTTACGGTGCAAAGGCAGGCAGAGAGCCGGAAATATACACAGCAACCGAGGCTGCCTTTGACGCAGGTGCGAGAACGCTGATATCCTGGAGCTATGGCGGCGGTGAATCAAATAACTACCGCTCAGAGAACCCCGAAAAGACCTGGATGATCACGAAGGAAGCATTCAAGCACGCAAAGGCTATGGACAGAGCTATGCTACTTGAGGAAAATCGCAGGAAATACAAAAAATAAAACAAATAAAACCCCGTCTGTAACAGACGTATCCAAAAGGAGCAAATCCGCTTTGGGTGCGTTTCACAGACGGGGTTTTACTTTATTAACGTAACGGTACGATCGCTTTAACAGTGGGGTCTGGTAATCCGAGCTTATATTCTGTATTTCGTATGTCTGTTATAGGACATTCTGAAATCTATGGAGTACGCGGGAGGACAGGTCTTCCAAGCCTCATCAATAAGCTTATCCATAGCTTCAACATCAGAGCTGTCTATACCTCGCTCGCGCGCAAGCTTTCTCGCGCAGTATTCGAACCAAATATCCGTGAGAGAATTCTCGCCCTCGCGGATATCGCTATGCTCCTCGGTGAAGAAAACGTCGAGATAATCTATTCTGTCCAGCTTCACTGCGGCGAGTGCGGCGCTGATCCTAATTCTATCCTGTTTTTTCAGCGAATCGGGAAGCGTGTCAAATATTTTCCAGCATTTTTCGTATTTTTCCTGATTATTAAGGAATATCATATATTCCGACGCAAGAGCAAAATCGTCGCACGCCTCCGGTAAACCCATAGCAAGATCGTAGTATTTTTCCGTTTCTTCCATGTTGTCCTTATCTCTCTCGATAACGGCAAGATTTCTGTATGCCAAAACGGTAGGCGAAAGATCAACGGAAGACAGACAGGCTTTCCTTGCGAGTTCTGCCAGCTCTCTTTCGCGATTCTCGTCATACGCCTCGGTAAGAAGAACGTCGATACGCTGGCTCTCGTAAAGAGCAACGGCGAGATGCAAAAATGCAAGATAGGAATTATTCTTTTCCGCGGCTTTGCGAATTCTGTTTATCCACTTATCGCTGACCATATAGGACACCGGCAATTTTTCGGGCGGGTCTGCCGGAAATTCACCGTTTTTCAAAAGATAAAGCCATACCCTTTCCTCATCTTTGAGGGAAGAGCTTGGGAAGCAAAGATTTTCGGGAGCGATTCCGTCCCCGTCCTGCTCCATTCTCATAATTTCAAGCGCGCCGAAGCCGGAGCCCATATGACGAATGGTATCTTCGGTAACGGGAACGTCCGCAAGTCTTGCGCATTTTTCGTCAAGCGCTGTGATATCGTCAAAGGACAGTCTGCCGCAGATTCCTGCGTTAAGATAATCAACCGCAGCGCCGTAATCCTCGGAAAACGCGAGAGCGTTATCCGTTTCCATACCTCCGAAGCACTGAGTCCACTCGTACTTGCTGTGAGCGGGAAGGATAATATCGTGAAGCTGTGACGGCGCAATACCCGCCTGCAGCTCAGCGTAATAGCCCGTTCCCTTACCTGCAGAAAGGAACTCCTGCCAGTGCTCGCCTGCTCTGTGGTTTCCCCAGGTAAATAGCTTTTTATAATAAAGCGGAGCTGTGGAACGCTCGTAGAAAGCCGTACCGTCCCGGTATGCTGCCGCCTCCCAGGTGGATTCGTTATCGCTATCCTTCTGAATAAAGAAATCAAAGGCGCGCGGCGCTCTCGTAGGATAGGAAACGTCAATGCCGGGTAAGGAGTCTATGTACGGTAAGGTTTCGTAGCGACACTCACCCTGAACGAAGGAAATAATTTTTCTGTTTGAAGCGAGAACTCTCGTTTCGGTATCCGTGGGAACCGCAACGTTTGACCACCAATACGTAGTAGTATCCTTGTCAAACGGGTTTACCATACGGACGTGGGCAATCAGATGACGCGAACCGTCCGGCAGATGAAAATCCGACTGCCAGAATATGCTCTTATTGCGCTCAAACTCGTAAATGCGCAGAAAGTCATTGCCACATCCGTCGGACAAAACCGCCGCGTATACGTTGTCACAAGTAGTGTAGGTGTGACCGAAATTACCAATATTCCACTCGATTCCACCGGAAAGCCATGCGTTTCTCGTGGCAAGATTTCCCGGTTGAATTACTGTATTTGTAAACAATAGTTGCTTTTTAAGCACCTTATCATACAGAGAATGAAGTCTGCCTCCGTACTCAGGTAAAAACCTTGCCTCCAAATACTCATTCTCCAAAACGAAGCATTTGAGAGCCATATCCACGTGAGTGTGACTGTATCTGTCCTGCATAAGATATGGCAGCACCTTAGTGATGTAGGCTCCTCCCACTTTCAGCCGGTTTGGAAAAGTATCATTACACTTGATAACCGTAGGCTTTCTCCGTCTGAAATTAGGAAGCGGATTCACACCGTCAAGCGGTGCGCCCTTTATGCTGAATCTTTCCTCTCTTATCCTCATTATATTACCCCTATCGCTTTATTTAATTATTTTATTTAAATGAAGGTAACTGTACGGGTACAATAATCGTTAGGGCCAGCGGTCTTTTTAATCGCCACGTCGCTTAGGGCACTTGAGAGTTGCTTATATTATTTGCTGATATTAGGCAGGCTGGCTGCGGCGATGGACTGACCTACGCGGCGGCTGCTCTCATCGGGAAGATGAATAGTGATTTTCTCGGAAAGCTCAGGGAACTCCTCGCGAAGAACCTTCTCTGCTGTTCTGTGGAGAATGCTTCCGCCCTCTCCTGAGGAAACTCTACCCATAAGAAGCACGTGCTTTATATCATAGAAAATAGCGTAGTATGCAACCGCATAGCCGAAGTATGCTCCGATAGACTCGTATATTTTAGCCGCTCTTTCGTCGCCCTCTGCCATAAGGCCCTGAACTACCTTGAGCTTCTCGGCGGGAGATGCGCTCTCGTCAAGCTCTATACCTGCCGCGGGAGCAAGCTTAATGACTGCGTCCTGAGAAAAATACTTAACTCCGCATCCGTAATCGCCTGACCATTCGTCTACCATAGCGGACTTATTGTAGTCTGCGGGTACAAACGCAAGCTCGTTGAGCCATCCGGTGATATTGCCGTTTCCGTCAACGTAACCGCCTGCCTCACTGGTTCCCATAGCAACGCCGAGAACGTTGTTATCGTCAAGATCCATTGCGCCTGCGAGAGCTGTAACGTCGCCGTCGTTTGCAACCTCGATAGGAACGTTTCCAAGCTCCGCGGCTATATCGGTATAGATATTCTTTACTACTTTTTCAAAAGCGTCGGGGTTCTCGTTCTTTACCTTCAGGAACAGAGATGAGGTCATAATGCGGTTGCCGATAACTACGCCTGCGGTCGATACGCCGATAGCGTCTACGCGAGGCATCTTCGATGCGGCAGTTCTCATAGCCTCCATAATTCCGTCGTAATGGTATTTAGGATCATTCTGCAGCTTGGGGAACCAAACGACCTCCTCGGAGTAGGTTGCTTCGCCCTCTACGACGGAGCTTACCTTACGGTCGCTTCCGCCTGCGTCAAAGCCGATACGGCAACCGTCAAGGTGACGTCCTATGGGAGCTGCGGACTCTTTCTCGACGGGAGCTTTATCAAAGGGAACGGAGATAACCTCGAAGGGCGACTCATATACCTCTGACATAAACTTTCTGTCGAAGGCGCGTATTCCGCCCTCCGAGTAGTCTGCCTTTATTCTGTCTGCTATAACCTTTGAGCCGGCGATAATGATTCGGTATCCGCCCTTGACCCAAAGAAGCGTCTTGATAATTCTCTCAACGAAATCGTGGTTTTCATCATCGTGACCGGTGCCGTCCTTGTACACCTCAACAGTAAATACGGAAACAAGGCCTCCGTTTCTCTCAAGTCCGATAGTGAGCTTCTCGCCACCTACAGCCTTTACCGACTCCTCAAATTCACGGTACACTACCGCCATCGGCATAAAGCCGGGATCAAGAGGTGCTTTAACTTTAAGATTCATAATATACGATCCTTTCTCTCGGTTTATATTGCTTTTCTGTAAGCGACAGCTCACGGCTCTGCGGTCCGTGATATTACTGCTCAACGGTAAAAGCTCCCGATATTTGCTTGATGTCGGTTAGAGTATAGCAAAATAAATTCCGTCATTTATGAACTTTCTGTGAATTTTCAAAAATTTAATCCCATAATCACAAATTTATACACTATATTACAAATCCGTCTTTTTACAGCGATTAAAATAAGCAAAATTCGTCGGCTTAAATCTACGGAATATGCAGTTCAAATTCTCTGAATGACGCAGCGCAAATTGGCGGAATGAAGCAGCGCAAATTGGTGGAATGACGCAGTATCACTTTATGCTTTTACTTCTGTATTCCGAGGGCGTCATCGACGTCTGCTGTTTGAATTTTCTGCTGAAATAGTTGATATCGCTAAACCCAACCAAGCCGGCGATCTCCCCAATGCTGATATTCTCGCTCTGAAGATAGATCTTCGCCCGTCCTATTCTGACATCGCATACGTAATCCATAACACTTCTGCCGGAGTGCTTCTTAAAGAGATGAGAAAAATACGATGGGCTGACGAAAAACCGTTTCGCCAACAAGTCAACGCTCAGGTCATCCGCGTAATGCCGATCTATGTAATCAATAGCAGAGTTGAACGTATCAAGCCGTAAGAACTGCCTTTTATATTCGTCTAGAGGAAAAACAGCTTTGGTATAACGGCTACATATTAATCCGAAAAGCTCGTACATAAGCCTCTTAGCCTCGACAATATGCTCAAAGCCGCTATTACTCATCTCAGCTATAACCCTCTCAAGTATTTGACTACACGCGACGTCCGCGATTATATTCCGGAACACCACGTACTGATTACCGATAAGATTATGAAAAAAATCTGTATTCAGCTGTATACAGTAATACGTCGTACCAACGCCGTTTAAGCACCCCGTGTGCATTTCTTTACTGTTGGAAATGACAATTTCGCCTGCCCGAACCGAGTATTCGTACAGGTCGCATATAACTTTCCCCTCGCCCTCCGCGAAATACAGCATTTCTATTTCCTCGTGCCAATGAATATGATTTTCGGAATTATGATTGACGAATTTAGTTATTCGAATTGGCAACAGATCCATTGGCAAGGATTCGTACTGAGTATTCATCGATAGCCTCCTATATGCTAATTAAAAGCAGTTTTGTGCTATTAACTGTTTCCAATATATGATACAATGAAAACAAAAAAATGTCAACATACCGGGAGGGTTTTTATGAACAAGCAAATCAAAGTCGTACTTCTGGGCGCCGGAAACAGAGCAGACGTATACGCCTCTGTTTCTATGGACCATCCTGACAAAATAAATGTGGTCGGAATCGTTGACCCGGATCCTGTCAGACGGGAGCTGATGAGAAAAAAATATAACGTCGAGGCGGGAAACTGCTACGACGATGTCAGCGAGTTCGTAAAGCGCGAGAAATTTGCTGACGCAGTTATAAACGGAACAATGGATCATCTTCACGTACCAACCTCAATTCCCGTACTGGAGAAGGGATACGATCTTCTGTTGGAAAAGCCCTTCGCCGTAAACGAGGAGGAAATGAACGAGCTGTACAAGGTCGCGCAAAAGAACGGCAGCAAGGTAGTTATCGGTCATGTTCTGAGGTACACCGATTTTTACCGCGCGATCAAGGAGCACGTAAATTCAGGAGAAATAGGAAAGATTATTTCAATTGAAACCTGCGAGCACGTCAACTATCATCATATGGCTGTTTCTTACGTTCGGGGAAAATGGCGCTCCGAGAAGCTCTGCTATGCTCCTATGCTGCTGGCAAAGTCATGCCACGATATTGATATTATGCTATGGATGATGAATGAAACCTCTCCGACCCGTGTCGCGAGCTTCGGCTCGGATTTTCAGTTTGGTACGGCGCGCAAGCCTGAAGGCGCGGGAAAAATATGTATGAGGGATTGTCCGTACGTGGATTCCTGCTGTTTTTCAGCTAAGTCAAACTATCTCGCCGCTCCGAGATGGAAGCAATACGTGTGGAAATGTCTGGAGGGCTTGGGAGAGCTTACCGACGAGATGAAATCGGAATCTCTCAAAAACGACAATCCGTACGGAAGGTGCGTTTGGAATTTCGAACGGGACGGAAACGTGGATCACCAAACCGTCATCGTTAATTTCGCAAACGGAGCAACAGGATCTTTCAGTATGATCGGAGGCAGCGCAAAATCTGAGCGAAACATACACATCGTAGGCACAAAGGGCGAGATAAAGGGTACCTTTGAGGATTCAAAATATACGATACGTACCATGCAGCCCGACACAAACCAAGGATACGGAGAAATGACATACGATCTGCATCAAACCGGTGATATGATCGGAGCTAAGGGTGGACACGGCGGCGGTGACAGCGCGCTGGTGCTCGACTTCCTCGACTATTTAAACGGCAACACGCCTTCCGTTTCCTGCGCTACTCTTGATGATTCCGTAATCAGTCACAGATTAGTTTTTAAGGCTGAACAAGCCAGAAAACTCAACACGGTAGTGGACATAACGCAAAAATGATGAAAAACAAAATTAAGTAATGAGAGAGAAGTTTAAAATGATAAAGAAATTATCCGCGTTCATACTTGCTATCGTATTATGCCTTTTACTCTGCTCGTGCGGAGATGAGCGATGTATTCACACTGACAAAAACGACGACGGTGAGTGCGACGTATGCGGCGACGATTACAGCGACGGCTGCGATAACCACACCGACGAAAACGACGATGGACAGTGCGACGTGTGCGGCGGCGATTACAGCGACGACTGCGATAACCACACCGACAAAAACGACGACGGTAAGTGCGACGTGTGCGGCGGCGATTACAGCGACGGCTGCGATAACCACACCGACAAAAACGACGACGGTAAGTGCGACGTGTGCGGCGGCGATTACAGCGACGGCTGCGATAACCACACCGACGAAAACGACGACGGTAAGTGCGACGTGTGCGGCGGCGATTACAGCGACGGCTGCGATAACCACACCGACGAAAACGACGACGGTAAGTGCGACACCTGCAACACTGAATTTACGGACGGATTGGAAAACATAATGGACGGCAAAAAAATAATCTTTATAGGAAATTCATATACGTATTACGGTCAAACCGTGCTTGAAAAATCTCAGTCTTGGCTCAAGCAGAGCGATCGCACGGGCGATATGGGATATTTCTACAATCTTTGTAAAGCTAACGGCGCTGACACGGAAGTAACGAACTGGACGTTTGGCGGCCACGGTCTTCGATCGCTTTTCGGTGGAAACTGCCAAGCCAACCGAGGATGTGACGGCGTTGATCACAAGGCGTATCTCACCGATACGTATTATGATTACGTAATAATTCAGCCGGGAGGCAGCGAAGCGTCTTTAAAAACGTTCGTTGAGGATATGGATTTGATTATGGATTTCTTTAAAGCCTCAAATCCTGACGTTAAATTCGCAATTCTCATTCCCTACTCTGCATACGGCACCATAGGAAGCTCGCCGTATTTGGCTAAGGAATTGCTTAACAGTCTTGGGGATATGGAGAAAAACGGAGTCACCGTTATCAACTGGGGCGGTCTTGTTATGGATATTCTTAACGGTAAAATTACCGTTCCGGGATCTCAGCTGAAATATACCAATAACACTTTTATTATCAGAAAAAGCGCGAAGGACGGATATCATCCCAACCAGCTTTCCGGATATATAACCACGCTAATGACGTATTGCGCTCTGACGGGTGAATCCGCGGTAAATCAACCGTATGATTTCTGTAATGATCGGGCGTTGCGTCCCGACGGTTACGGATCGAAGTTCTTCGATTTTGACGGTTTTATCTCTACCTACTATATTTACAATAATGAAACCACAAATTACCCGGACGTATTCGCCTCCGAAACCGATATGCGCGGTATACAGGCTCTTATAGACGATTATCTGGCGGCGAAGCCTCATCTGAATTTCAATTATCCGGAAAGTGACGGGGATGAGGACGACTCCGGCACACAAGCGCCGGGAGAAGATTCCGATCAGGACACATCGTTATACGTCGCAAAGGTGCTGAACGGAGGCGTTGAGTCATATTTAACACTCGGTGAGCTGCAATCCAAGATAGTTGACGGATATACGAACGGAGATTATATCACCCTGCTGACAGACGTTATATGCCGCGGCGCCACCAGCAGCAATATGAAAACTAAGAAAACCGTAACGGTCACCTTTGATCTTAGCGGAAAAACTCTTACTCTTACGAGCGGCAGTATTATGAGGACAACCTACCGTGACGGATTTAAATCCACCTTTAACCTCATATCATCAAACGGAAAGGGCACGCTTACTCTCGCTGAGGGTAATACGTACACCGCCTTTCAGATGTACGGCGAAAACAAGAACGTAACTGTAGGTACTGAGATAGGTTACACCGACGGTGACGTGGTCGTAATCAACGCAACGCGTCTTCTTTACGTATCTAACTATTATGCAAACGACGGAGCAACCTCCTCCATAATCTTCTACGGAGGAGAATATAATCAAATCGGCAATCTCTCCGAAGGAAACGGTTTCATAATTTCATCGGGCAAATACAACGAGGGATATGATTCACAGTATTTTGCCGGCTCGGTGAGATTTATCGGAGCTAAGATCAATCAAACGGTCAAATCCGACTATCCGCTGTTCGCTACCGTATTTTCCACTGACGGCATCATTCCGAAAGCAGCCGTAAAAATACCGGGCATTATCCTCAACGATTGCATCATTAACGCATATTCCGCCGACACGCCTCTTCACAATATGGAAACACTTCCCTCTCTTATTACGTATACCGGCTGCCAAATTTACGGCAACGTAATGAAAATCGGAATCGATGCGACCGATGTAGGCTTGGGTAAGGTAATTTTGGGAGCGGACACCGTATTTTCCGCTCAGGATAGCGAAGTTTTGGAGCTGGTGAAATCATATGACGGTGATGCCATTGAAAGCTTTGACGGAGCATCCTCCGGAATATATCTCGCTGACGGTACAGCTTTAGAAAAAACGGAGCACGGATTCAAGGTGATCAACTCACCTTCCGAATAATAGCGAGCAAATCGCCAAGATATATGCGTGGCGCAAAAGCCGAAGAGGCAAAAAGTATTCCTTATATAATGTCTGACAGACAAGCAACGGGGGCTGCTAGTAAGCAGCCCCCATAAATATTCAAATTCTTATTTCTGATCTATATACTGTAATTTCGACCGAAAGAACTCCCGAATTGCGTCATCTGTAATACATTATCCGACATTTTCCGTCTGTGTCAAAGGTTTCTATCTCGTATTTCAGTGGGCCGGATCTATACATAGCATCGTAAATGCTTTTCAATTTTTCGGTTTCTCCCTCTACCGATTCCCATTTTTCATCGGGCAATCCGATACAAAAATTTGAGTGTTCTATTTCGCCGTTCTTTAGCCCTATGGCGTAGTAAATTTTACCGTTTTCCCATTTGTATCCAAGTCCCTGTAGGTTTTCCATTCCGTACTGCTCGGACATCTCGTCCCAAAAAGCTCCTATAGTGTTGTATTGGTCTTCCGAAAGCAGAGAAAACGTCCTTGATATACCGACAAACCTCATACTGCCCCCCGTGTTTTAATAATCACAAAGATTATACCACACTTTTATAAACAAATCAAGGTGCGCGTCGCGCGCGAAAATAAACACAAAATACGTAGAGTGTTACGCAGTTTTAGGCTACGCAAAAATTTGTCGCTTTAAAAAATGCCATTAGATACACAAATCTTAAATAAATCTATTGACAAACAGAAAAAAATATGTTATTATTTATAAGCTTGACAAAGCATATGCGGACGTGGCGGAACGAGCCGTTCTCGGCGATGCAAGAACGGATACGTTCTTGTGCAATAAGCGTCAGCGCTTGCTCGCGACTGCGCTGGTTTCAGGTAAGGTCACCTCTGTGTAACTCCGGATAAATTCGCAGAAATGCGTTTTTATACAACTTGCGGAGTATGCTGAAAGAGCCTAGCTCAATAGTAAGCACCGCCTCGGGTGTTCTCCCCGTGTAAAAATAGAGGACGAAAAACTTAAAATGCGGACGTGGCGGAATTGGCAGACGCGCTGGTTTCAGGTTCCAGTGAAGCAATTCATGTGGGTTCAAGTCCCGTCGTCCGCACCAAATAAAAACAGAACATTTGTCTACCGACAAATGTTCTGTTTTTGTTTATCCAAGCCGCAGGCTTGGCATATCATTGAATGTATAACTCGCCTGCGGCGAGATATACATTCGTATATCATTAAGGGCGGCATTGCCGCCCTTGTATCTCATCAGCCCCTTTGGGGCTGGATCTCCCTGCGGCTTGATGATATCCAGACCTCCGGTCTGATGATATACCGCAACAAGTTGCGGATGTAAGGAACGCAGTGACGGAATAACGAGCCTGCGAGTGTCTATACAAGGCTACGCCTTGATTTTATAGCAAAATATAGGCTTGTAGGTAAAATTTTCGTCATTGCAAGCCTTTTTTGTTTTTAGCCGTAAAATACAAATCGTTCACTTTATACCCCTTTCGTTCATTTTATGGGGTATCGTTCAATTATTGTCATATTGTAAAACATGAATTGATTTTTCTTTTGAAATATGATACAATAATCGTGCTACACAATTTTATAAACTTGAACGGGCTATACGTTGGTAAAAACGTAGGCCTTGCTCCTCATATCCGTCTAGATGTGAAATTGTGTAGCAACAATGAGCGAAACTGCGTTTTTCGGTGCGTGGTTTCGGCTACGCACCTTTTTGATTTTAGGAGGTAAAGCAAATGAAAAAGTTATTAGCTTTGTGCTTAACAGCGATATTATGCTTATGCTGTCTTGCATCGTGCCGTTGGTTTCATACCGAAGTGAAAAACGAGTTTTTCTCAGAGGATTTTTTAAGTCAATGTAAACTTCTTGATATGCCCGTTCCACCGCACGTGGATAATTCTGTTTGCAGCTCCGGTGGTTCGTGGGGTAACATCCTGTATTTAAACCTTACACAGGATGAGTACGAGAAATATGTAGAGGATCTACTCAACTATTTACGCGCAAAAGATGATATATACTACCTCGGATATTCGGTGGGAAGTGGTCTACTTGCAGAGATGCTGCCATACGACGAGATAGCCCCAATTACATATTCCTATGATGCCAAAGACGAAGAGCACCGCTTCTTCTTTTCCACCGTCGATGGACTTGAAGATATGAATATGCTAAATACTCCTGTGGAAATAGGAATTCTTCGAGAATCGGGAAAATTAAAATACGATAATTATGCGTATAACACGAAAATAATTCTCTGTGACAATTTTCTTGCGTCAGCCATGTGGAATCTTTGCGGAGCTGAACACATCTACGACGAAGGAATTGAGTATAAAATAGCAGGTAGCGATAGAACGATCACGGAATACACCTGTGTGCATTGCGGCGGTACAAAGCTCTCAGATTTTATAGGTGATATGAAGATTTACAAGATCGCTATTGAAGATACCGACGCGGACCATTGCATTATAGACCGTCCAACAGAGGGAGTTTCTGGTGTAATCTATCGAATAAGAACGCACAAGATAATGGATGCAGATTTGAAATTTGTTGTAAACGGAACGAGAATCTATCCTCGCGAAACGGATGACGATAAATGGATCTACGAATTTGTTATGCCTTGCGAGGACATTGTGATAACGGCAGAGATTGTTGATGATAGCCCTGCTCCTACCAACCATTTCCTTCGCAATCAGGCAGGCTGTGAATGGCTTAACGATATAACCGCCGATGAGATTTTTGAAATTAAAATGATTTGGGGCGGCGGTGGACCGTTGCCACCCGTTTCGAAAACGCATATTTCGACTTCACAAGATAAAGCGGTAATTTCAAGCATTTTCGAGGAATATTATTGGCTCGATTCAAAGCCTGTGGACGAAAGTAGAACTCAGATTGCTGACGGTGGCTATACTGTTGTTCAGTTCATCTTGAATAACGGAGAAACAAAACAGTTGTATTTTATAAACGGTGATTTTTATCAAGATGACAACGACGACTATTTTGAGATAGTGCGACTTCCCGTTTTCCGCGACGGAACGGATTTTGTAACTCGTTATGGCTTCGAGAGACAGTATAATCCTTATCAAATTCATCTTATCGATGGAACTCCCGTTTGTGAAATTCCATTTTCCGAGTTTGAATTTACAGAGCTTACAGATGATATTTGCCTTGATGCTGAGCTTCCCACGCATTACTTTGAATTACATGGCGAAAGAGTATATTTCATTAAGGGAGAATATTTCTATATTGGTGATAACAGAAGTGTGTACTATCAGCTCATTGGAAATTTTGATGAATTGATTGCTAAATACTCTACAACTACTACCGATTGACTATGAAAAAAATAATATCAACACTTTTGTTGCTCTCGTTATGCTTCTCATTTACTGCTTGTGGTAAATCCGAGCCGAAAGAAATATCCTGCGAGGAAATTATTGCGGCATACGAGGATGCAGGATACTATATAGTCCACGGAGAGCATAAGGACGAATCGGATAGCTCGCAGCTTTGCTACATCAAAGCAAGCTTGACCGAAGATTCCGACAGCGATTATATCTACTTCATAACTTGCTTTACGGAAGAACAAGCGGAAGAAGCAAAAGAAACGGACAAATACAATCTTTTAATATGGTTGTATGCTACTGTAAGCGGAGAAAGTCGATGGCTCAAAACAGGAACTTACGGAAAAATTGAATACAGTTATTATAATTCCAAGTTAATAAAGCCCTTCAACGAGCTTATTAAATAAAAAACAAAACACAATCAAAGGAGAAAAAACACTATGAAAAAAATCGTATCACTTGTAGCCGTATTAGCGGTTTTCGCTATGCTTCTCGTTGGCTGTGCCGGAAAATTCGATATGGATAAGAGTATCGAAAAGCTAAAAGGTAAGGGCTTAACCGAAGGTATGTGCTACATCACAGAGGAAGAATGTGAACGTGCAACCTCGCTCACAAACAGCGAAATTGCGTTTATGGGCGGCGACTTTACCGTTGAAATCGTTAAGCAATACGGCTTGATTGAAAACGGTGACTATTCCAAGTCTTGCACATTTATCACATTCGCTACCGAGGAACAGGCAACCAATTTTGCAGAATTGAACATTGAATATTTTGCAAAGGGCGAGAACTCTAATAATTGGAAAATAGCACGTGACGGCTGTGTAGTTGTAATGACTAACCTTGAAGTTGCGATGGACGTTATCAACCTTGAATTTAAGTAATACAAAAAGCCTGCGACGTACTTAGTACGCACGGACTTGAACAGATCAGCGGCAGGCTACAAATCGTAGTCTGCCGTTTTATAGTCTGCAGACTACAAAAAATGAACCTATCTTTAAAATTGAACCCACTCATCCGTTTTTGCACCCATTCACCTCATTTTGCACCCATTAGGATTTTGTATCCTTTTCATAGGTTACTCTCAGAGTAAAGACTGAGCTTACGCTCGGTCTTTATTTTTTTGCTTTGTTTTCGTTCTTAATTTTCATTTGCAAAAGCTTTTTCGTTTCTTTATAAGGTTTTGAAAAGTACAAATATATTATGGAGAGAAGCGAGAATTCATGATGAGCCGGCATCAATTCGTCAATAAAACAAACAGAGCAAGAATAAGCGGTTTACTCTTGCTCTTTCTGCTTTTATAGGGGTTTAAGAAGAGCTGCTCGCAGATCTTGACCATCTTTGCATTTGACCTGTCAAATGCGATGCTCGCATTCAAAGGAGTTTTTCAAATTCTCCGCTAATTGCATCACGCCTATCGGATTTTGCGTTTTTGTTTGTGTAAGCTATGCGTTATCCATCTTTCTTTTTTAAATGTCTGAAATGCTTTTGAATTTACTATTGATTTTTCGAACGCGCTGTGTTATAATTATCCGCGGATAAAAATACGAAACCGTGTGAGGACGTAATGGAAGCAATTAACATCGCTCTTTCATTTGTATACAACAATATACTCAGCATATCAATGATGGTTCTGCTGATAGTGACAGGAATGTATCTGACGGTGAGGACGGGATTTTTCCAATTCAGACGCTTTGGATACGTTATGAAAAGCACCGTCGGCGGACTGTTTAATAAAAGCGCTCACGCAAAGGATGCATCAAGCGTCAGCCCATTCCAAGCGGTCGCCACCGCATTGGCAGGTACGATCGGAACCGGATCTATAGCCGGTATAGCAACCGCGCTCGTTATGGGCGGTCCGGGTGCTGTATTCTGGATGTGGGTCAGCGCGCTCGTGGGTATGGTTACCAAATATTCGGAGATCGTGCTGTCGCTGAAATACAGAGAGAAAAACGAAAACGGCTCGCTCGTTGGCGGACCTATGTATTATATCACTCGCGGACTTGGACAAAAGTGGCTGGCAATTATTTTTGCAGTTTTTGCCACCATTGCCTGCATAGGCACAGGAAATGCTACTCAATCCAACTCCATATCCGGAATACTGGAGAGTAATCTAAAGATACCCGTGTGGATCACCGGAATTATCCTCACGGTAATAGTCAGCTGCGTTATTATCGGCGGCGTAAAGAGAATAGCTACCATAAACGAAAAGCTCGTACCCGTGATGGCTATATTCTTCATTCTTTCTGCTATCGTGGCGCTGTTCATCAACGCCGAGAAAATTCCCTACGCATTCTCGATAATATTCAAGGAAGCGTTTACTTTCAAATCTGCCGCAGGCGGTGTGACAGGATACAGTATACTCTCCGCCATGAGATACGGCATTGGAAGAGGCATATTTACCAATGAGGCAGGTCTCGGAAGCGCGCCTATAGCTCACTCCGCGTCCAGCGCGAAGGACCCCGTAAAGCAGGGTATGTGGGGCATATTCGAAACATTTATCACAACTATCGTCATATGCACTATGTCGGCGCTGATAATTCTCTGCTCCGATGTATACGTTGGAGCGTATAACGCGGGCGTCAGCCCCGAATACAACGGCGCCTCACTTTCGGCGGCGGCATTCGGAAGCGCCCTGCCCTACGTCGGAGAGATCGTAATTACGATAGCGACTATATTCTTCGCGCTGTCCACTATTCTCGGTTGGGCATATTACGGTGAGGTAAGCATCGGATTCATTTTCAAAAAAAACTATTCTCTTTCCGTAAAGATATACAGACTGATCTACGTCGCATTCGTATTCATCGGCGCTGTAGCGGAGATCAATATCGTATGGACGGTTGCAGATTGCTTTAACGCGCTGATGGCTCTGCCGAACCTTGTTGCTCTGATAGCTCTAGCCGGCGTGGTAGTCTCCGTTACAAAGGAGCATTTCAAAAAGAAAGGGTTATCCGATATAGAGAACGGATCTGTTAATGAGTGATACATCTCGCTCATCAAATTGCAAGGGACAATCCGCAAAAACAGCTTTTAGTGCCTACCCGTGTGCGAAAAAAGCATTTTAGTTTAATCATAAAGCCAATATTGCGGAATGAGTTTACTGTTTTATAGACTCATGTAGAGGGGGCAAATTACCTTTGTAACGGCAATTTGTCCCCTTTGCTTATTTCGTTTTCGAGATCATTTTAAATTTTCATTACTCGCTTGAAAAAAAGAAAAAATATGTTATACTATTACTCGACAATACTTTTGAAAGGGGGAGAATATGAAAGAGAACGTTTCCGTTTCGACAGTCAGAAATTGGGAAAGACTGGGAGTCGATTCATCTGACAGACTTACTTCTCGCGCCAACAAACGTATGTCCAAAAAGAACTTTCTACCCCTAGAATATTTTTCGGATGCGAATAACGTTCAAGCTATAGAAGAAATCGTTGAGTTCATTTTAAAAAATCACGTTGAAGCTTTTTCTGCCGTTTATTCCGTTGCTGTAAAACTGCTGAAGAGAAGTAACATTTTCAATTTGCCGCACGTTCAAAGAACCCTGTCCGCATATAAGGCTGATACAAACGATTATCTCCTGAACATAGAATACCCGTCGAACGAACGGGATCTATTGGGACTGATTTATCAGGGCATATCATCAGAGGGAGAAAAGAACGAAAAAGGATCGTATTACACTCCTCAAAGTGTAGTGAAAAATATGCTCGCAAATATAATTCTCGACGGAAACCGATCTCTGTTGGATCCTTGCTGCGGAAGCGGCTCCTTTCTGTTATCCGCAAACGCTCTTCCTACTCAACTGTTTGGCGTAGACAACGATTATATAGCCGTATTTATATGTAAGATCAATTTGTTATTGAAATATCCGGACAGAAGCTTCGTTCCGCAAATATACTGTACCGATTTTTTGAAAGACGATTCTCTGCTTAATCAAAAATTCGATTATATTATCACGAATCCGCCGTGGGGCGCTGTGTGCAATGAAATGTCAATTCCTGAAATCACCTCCAAGGAATCCTTCTCGTATTTTTTTGTAAAAGCATTCGGCTTTTTAAAACGCAACGGAACAATTCGCTTTCTGTTTCCCGAATCGATTTTAAACGTTAAGGCTCATAGAGATATCAGAAGCTTTATGTTATCACACGTAGATATTACATCCATAACTCTGTATGACGGAATGTTTTCCGGTGTTACCACGAAATACGTGGATATTGAATTTTGCAAAAAAGCGCCGGGTACAACGGTAAACGTCTATACATCGCAGGGAGCGTACAGTGTTGAGCGTGAAAGCTTTTACAACACTGAAAACAAAGTTTTCGGTTTTCTGCGAACAATCGATACTGAAATAATACGAAAAGTGCGTAATTTAGGGCGCTATACGTTGAGAGATAGCGTTTGGGCCTTAGGAATAGTTACGGGAAATAACAAAAACAAATTATTGTCTGAGAATACACCGCATACGGAAGTTATATATACCGGAAAAGAAATATCTCCGTATGTGTTGAAAGCTCCCATAAAGCATATCGTTTACGACAGGAAAAGCTTTCAGCAGGTAGCGAAGGATGAAATTTACAGAGCTGAAGAAAAGCTGGTGTATAAATTCATTTCCAGCAAATTGGTTTTTGCGTACGATAATTCGGGAGCTTTGTTTTTAAACAGCGCTAACGTTCTCATTCCCAAAATTCAAAATATGTCGGTCAAGACGGTGTTAGCATTCTTAAATTCCGAGTTGTACCAATATTTGTATTACGTCTTATTCTCGGAAATAAAAATATTGAAAGGAAATTTGGCGCAATTGCCATTTCCCCACATATCAGCGGCGCAAAATCTGGAAATTACCGCTTACGTAGATAAGGTCTTGGCAGGGGATGAAGAATACGTATCCGCGATACAAAAGGCAATATATCAAATATTTGATCTCACCCAAGAACAAATAGCTCACGTAAGAGAAAAGTTAAACGGAACGTTTAAATAGCGATAAGCAAAACGTTTTAACTATCGGTCCCTAAAGCGAAATGAACGTTGCTCGTCCACGACGCACAAACCGAAATCCGAGAAATAGAAGTCACAAGCGTAAAATCTGCGCATTTCGCGGACTTTATGCTTTTCCAAAAGGGTAATATGTTTCTGAAGCTATTGATTTCCGAGCGAGTCTATGCTATAATGAAGCAAAACCCAAATGCGAAAATTGCGCAACAAACGTTTGCGATAGCTCCGAAAAAGAGAGGTAAATATGGATAAGCATTTAGTTGTTATCAGTATAGACGCGATGGTGTACGAGGATCTGGAATATTGCAGAACTCTGCCAAATTTCAGCAAAGTGCTGAACGGAGCGTCGATCATAGAACGGGTGGAAACGATATATCCGTCGCTGACTCATCCGGTGCACGCGACACTGCTGACGGGCAATCCCGCGGGAGTGACCGGCATAGTGAACAATATAGTTTTTGATCCTGACGAGCCGGATAAGGAAACGGAGATATGGTACAATTTTATGTCGCAGCTGAAGTGCGAAGATATTTTTCACGCGGCAAAAAGAGCGGGACTGACTACAGCTTCTTCCTGCTGGCCTATGACGTCCGGCGGAGCAGACGCTATAGACTATCTCGTACCCTGCGCTATGAACGCCGATCTTGAAGGTTACGAGGACCATCCATTAGACGCATACAGAAAGCTGGGCGCGCCGGAGCTAGTGATCCCTATTATTGAAGAGGCAGTTCGCCGCTTCGGATACAGGGACGTACACCCACAGATAGAGGAATTTCAGGCTTACTGCTGCTCCGAGATAATTAGGAAATTCAAGCCCAATCTGGTGCTGACACATCCCTCGTACGTAGACAATCGCAGACACGTGTCCGGAGTTTTCGGCGAAGAAGTACATTTTGCTCTGAGAGAAACCGACAGATGGCTTGGTATGATACTTGACGCCATTTCAGATGCTGAGATAGAGGATAGCACAGATATCGTGCTTCTGTCCGACCACGGTCAGATCAATATCACCCGCTCCATCTCACCTAACGTTTATCTGAGGGATAAGGGATACATAACCGTCGGCGACGACGGGCATATAAGCTCTTGGAAAGCGTACGTTAAGAGTGCGGGAGCATCGGCTCACGTTTATCTGAATGACAAATCCGACCAGAGCGTTTATAAGGAAATATACGATCTGCTTTCGGATATGGCAAAGGAAGGCATATACGGCTTTGAGCGTGTATATACGGTAGATGAGGTTAAGGAAAAATACGGCCTGTCGGGTGATTTCTCATTCGTGCTAGAAACAGACGGATACACAAGCTTCGGCGAGTGGACTGCAAGAGGGGCCGTTCGCGGATTTGATCTGTCCGACTACAGATTTGGCAGAGGCACTCACGGTCACGAGCCGAGCAAGGGTCCATCCCCTACGTTTATCGCAAAGGGCAACGCCTTTAAGTCCGATATTGTTATTCCAACGGGGTCAATACTAAACCACGCGCCTACTCTCGCGGCGGCGCTGGGAATTGAGCTTCACGATGCTATAGGCAAACCCGTGCGTGAAATTCTGAGATAAAACGTAAATTTTTATTCACAAAATGCAGGCCGATGTTCTGAAGCAAAACTGATAATTTGGCAGGAGTATGACGCGGTTCGAGCCGTGGAGGATATCCGAAACAGACATTACGTCGGGGACGAGATGGATTTTGATTTCACGAAATTGCAGTACGATCTTTTCCGGCCGAATCTGTGAACCTGCGACCCGTGCAAAATCGGAATTGTTGAGAAATTTAATAATCCTGCGGATAAGGATCGATCAGTTTACTGCGCTTCTCTTCCCTATCATTATTCATAACTTAAAAACTGTCGGAAATGCAAAACAGCATTTCCGACAGTTTTTGTATTCGTTACATACGCGCTTAATTAAAAACCGCGCTACTCGGTTAGCATATAAAAGTTGCCGCACGAAAGGAAAATCAGATAGTCGCTATTCTGATAGTATTAGTATTTCCACTCTCGCCGGTGCGGTCGCTGCCCGTGATAATTATCTTGTCGCCGGATTTCAGACCGAAGCGCTCCTTGGCTATTTGCTTCGCGGTATAGAAAAGCACCTCGATAGAGGGATAAACATCGGTCATCACCGGATCTACGCCCCAAGAGAGAGCCAGCTGATTTTTTGTTTTCTCGTTTACGGACAGACCTATTATATCTACCGGAGAGCGAAAACGGGAGACCATTCTCGCCGTGATTCCCGACATTGAGCATACGACGATCGCCTTAGCGCCTATATCTATAGACATACCGCACACGGAGTGAGATATTGCGTCCATAGAATTTTTGATATGGAACTCGGTGCTGTGATAAATCCCCTCGTAATCAACGCTTTTCTCTGCCTGTTCAGCTATGCGCGACATAGTTCTGACACAGAGTACGGGATGCTTGCCCGCGGCGGTTTCTCCGGATAGCATTACGGCGCTGGTTCCGTCAAAAACTGCGTTCGCTACGTCGGAAATCTCTGCACGGGTGGGGCGTAAATTATTTATCATTGATTCGAGCATTTCAGTGGCGGTGATAACGCGTTTGCCAAGCATACGGCATTTGGTTATCAGCTTTTTCTGTATTGCGGGGACCTCCTCAAAGGGTATCTCCACGCCCATATCTCCTCTGCCGATCATTATACCGTCACACTCTCGGCAGATATCCTCGATATTATCAACGCCGGACTGATTCTCTATTTTCGCTATCAGAGAGATATTGGTCGAGCCAAGAGAAGACAGGTATTCCTTTACGTCTATTACATCCTGCGCAGAGGACACGAAGGAGCAAGCAATATAGTCAACGTCATTTTTCACACCAAAAGCGATGTCCAGCTTATCCTGCTCGGATAGATATACCTGCTTCATAACCCTACCGGGAAAGCTCATACTCTTACGGTTGGAGATCTCTCCGCCTGAGATGACCGTGCAGACAACGTCGGTATCGGTAGTTTCCTCTACCCTGAAAGAAAGAAGACCGTTATTTACGAGCACAGTATCTCCGCGTGAGAGCTCTTTTGCCAAATTTTTATAGCTAACTGATACACGGGTGGCATCTCCGACTACGTCCTGAGAAGTAAAGGTAAAGGTATCACCGTCCTCCAGCTTCTCCTTGCCTCTCTCAAAGATACCTACGCGGTACTCAGGCCCCTTAGTATCGAGAAGGATCGCGAGGGGACGGTTCAGCTCCTCACGCACGCTCCTCAGCATATCAATATTCTTCTGATGGTCCTCGTGAGTTCCGTGGGAAAAATTAAGTCTGGCAACGTTCATTCCCGCAAGACACATTTCCTTTAGAGTATTCTCATTATTACAGGACGGACCTATGGTACATACGATTTTGGTTTTGCGCATATTATTTCCTTTCAAATTTATCGCAGGGGTTGTTTAAAATAACAAACGAATTATTGACAAAACGTACTATTTAATATCCAGAGAAACTATCTGTCCTCCAAAGAAGAATTTACCGAAGATATATTTACGTGTTGCGTTTTCGGAGAGGGTGATGATCTTTCCCTCGGAAAAGTCCATATCCTCGCCCATAGCGGGACCGCGCATTTCTCCCTCGGAAGCGGATAAATAATACACGGGTGCGCTGTCAAGACTCTCTCCGGAGTCATACGCATCCTCCAGCGCATACACGATATACACAGTATCGGATAATCCGTATGAGGTAGAAAATACTATTTTACCATCATCCGTCAGGCATACTCCCTGCACCTTATCCGGTATCGAATACACTCTGAGGGGAGAGGTGAGATCGTCTTTAGAGTAGCAGGTGAGTATGGCGTGATTCAAGCCCTCCGGAGTATTATAGGGATGATCCTTTACGTACGCACCGCCATCGTGAAACTCGCCGACGTACACGTAGCTTTCATCCGCATACACAAATGAAGCGGAGTTGTTTACCGTAATGCCGCCGCCTATATCCACGGTGTCACCGTCGGACGCTGACAGCACAGATGAAAGCGGGAAAGTAAAAAGCTTTCCGCTGTTGGAGATCAAAAGCGTATCCCCAGATAGCGCTATTCCACCGGCGTGACCCTTATAAAGATTGCCGTTTTTCACCAGATTTACGTAATATGAATTTCCCTCTTTGTCGGTCACGTAGATTCGGGAATTGGTGCCGTCGGTCATATAACCGCAAACTAAGATCTTGCCACTCTCCTCGTCCACGCATATGCCTTGACACACGAATTTATCGCCAAGGCCCGGAATTGCCGTTACGTCCGTTTTACTGCTATAGTAATCGGAATATATAAAGAACTTGGCTACGCTCAGTCCCGCCCACGCGATCATAACGATCGCAAGCAAAGTACAAAGCGACCAAATCACTATTTTACACGTTTTCTTTAATGCTATTTTCATACCTATTCTCCTTTGTGCCGTATTTGTTAATAAGTATACCACGCGCGCGCATAAAAATCAAGTAGAAAATACGCCGGCAAGGTAGGCTGCGATTGACAGTAAAAGAGCGCTGAGAGCGCGTTGGGCGACCTACTGTAAGATAATCTCCGATAACGAAGGTTTCAAAAACAAGTGGTAAAGACAATCGATACAGTATATCGCAAATAATAATTTGAATGGAGATACTGTAATGAAAACATTGTACGAAAAACTTGGTGGAACCTATCGTGAGGAAAACGGGCGTCTTATACCGGAAATGAAGCTGCCCGAACAAACCAATTATCAAATTGGCAAGTACGGGCAGTTTTATCTTGATTATATTAAGAATCATCGTCGTGGAAGGTACACCACGCTCTTGACCGAGGGCACGTTAAACGTTCAGTTACACGAAATCGACCTTGAAGCAAAAACAATGCTTGAAAGCATCATATCCCGACTCGCCACCGAAAGAGGTATTGACGAGAACTTGAAAGCTCGTGATATGCTTCGTTGGGCTGCTGAGATGAATAACATCAAGGCAAGCGCGGAAGAAATCGTTCTCAAGGAGGTCATGTGCAAATGAGATCTATTCTTGAAGAACTGTTCTACGGTAACATCTGCCCCAACACCGATTGCAGAAGTCACGATAAAGAAACGAAGCAGTTGATGGGTTACATAGCCGATCATCACGATAACTTACTCTCTACGCTGAACGATCAGCAAAAAGAGTTGTTTGAAAAATTCGATGATTGCTACAATGAGTTAACCGATATCAACGAACGCGAAATCTTTGCGTATGCGTTCAAACTTGGAGCCAAACTAATGCTTACGGTTATGCTTGATGACCAGAGACAATAACAAAGATAACAGTTCTTTCCATGGAAGTTATATGTGAATAAACTATAATCACAATTAATAACTACTCTTAATAATTAATATTTTCCTAAACGGGCGGTGCGTATGGTTAATTATGCACCGCCCAACCTGTTGGTATCGCAAATGTGTTTCCAAAGCCGAAAAATGGCTTGATTTGTTCATAATTTTGTGATATAATAGAATAATCAAATTTACATTTCAACAAGGAGGTGGACTTATGACAATTGCATATGGTGTCATTTTTGTTTTGTCGCTTTTGTTGCCAATCGGGTATTATCTGTTCGTGCGCAAATCGCAAAACGAGCCTTGGCTCTTTGTTCTCTACCTCTCTGTTTGTGTTGTAAATCTTGGATATCTGCTTCTGTCGCTTTCAAAGACGGTCGAGTTTGCACTCACCGCAAACAAGATCGCATACTTCGGGCAGGTGTTCGTTCCGCTTTGTATGTTTATGATCATTTCCGGTCTTTGCGGATTTACCTACAAGAAATGGGTCAAATACGTGCTCATCGCTGTGGCGATAGTGATGTTCGGACTTGTGCTGACAACAGGTCACCTTGATTGGTATTACAAGAGCGTTGA
>JAZOTE010000001.1:0-1476 GCA_045657485.1 Eubacteriales bacterium | reverse complement strand
CGAGCTTATCCTGCAGGCTCTCAGAGAAGATATCACCAGCGAAGGCATTACCACCAACTCGGTCATGCCTCATTATCAGGCAGGCGAGGTTGACCTCATCTGCAAGCAGGACGGCGTAATTGCGGGTCTTGAAGTGTTTAAGAGAGTATTTGAGCTTCTTGATGCAAATACTGAGGTTATCTTCTATTGCAAGGACGGCGACACCGTTAAGAAGGGCGAGAAGATCGGTCTTGTTCGCGGAGATATCCGTGTGCTTCTTTCGGGTGAGAGAACCGCACTCAACTATTTGCAGAGAATGAGCGGTATCGCAACCTACACGAGAGAAATTGCAGATCTTCTTAAGGGCACCAAGACCAAGCTTCTGGATACGAGAAAAACCACTCCCAATATGCGTATCTTTGAAAAATACTCCGTTAAGGTCGGTGGCGGATATAATCACCGCTATAACCTCAGCGACGGTATTCTTCTCAAGGACAACCATATCGGTGCAGCAGGCGGTGTTAAGGAAGCTGTCAGAATGGCAAAGGAATATGCGCCCTTTGTCCGTAAGATCGAAATTGAGGTTGAGAACCTTGATATGCTGAAGGAAGCGCTTGAAGCGGGTGCTGACATTATCATGCTCGATAATATGAGCGTTGAGGATATGAAGAAGGCAGTTGAGCTTTGCCGTGGCAAGGCAGAGACCGAGTGTAGTGGTAACGTAACAAGAGAGAACGTAGCAAGACTCGTTGATATTGGCGTGGACTATATCTCAAGCGGTGCTCTCACGCATTCTTCGCCTATTCTTGACCTCTCGCTTAAAAATCTTCACGCGATATAAAATCATGTAAAGGGGTGAACCAATGAAGGCAGATGAGAGAAGAAAAAGCATGGTTAATTTGCTTTTATCTGAAAAAAAGCCGATATCCGGAAACAAGCTTTCCGAAAAATACGGAGTTTCCCGACAGATCATCGTACGGGATATTTCGATCTTGAAGGAGCAAGGTAATGATATTTTTGCAACAAATGCGGGATACGTGATTCGGTCTTCTCCTTTTAAGGAAAAGGTTTTCAAGGTTCTTCACACAACCGATCAAACAGAGGATGAATTGCAGACGATCGTTGACCTCGGCGGCACCATAGTTGACGTGTACGTGTGGCATAAGGCATACGGTAAAATGGAAGCAAAGTTAAACATTTCATCTCGTTTTCAAATAGATCAATTTATTGAAAGTGTTCGGTCGGGAAAATCCGTGGAGCTTATGCATATAACAGGCGGCTATCACTACCATACCGTGCGGGCGGAAAGCGAAGCTGTGCTGGATCGGATCGAACAAGCGCTTGCACAGAGAGAGTTTATTGTGCCTGAGATCTGATGGAGTGAATGATTTTGGTTCGTTTTGAAAAACAGCTGGCATTTATCCTCGAAGTGGATAAAGAAAAAAACATCCTGCGTCAGACCCATTTGACCGGCTATCTGCGGCAGGAGAACGATGC